>NZ_JAQFVG010000001.1:0-34751 GCF_029439455.1 Caballeronia sp. BR00000012568055
CGATCTCAAGCCGGCCGATGCCGTGTACTTCAATGGCAAGATTGCCTTGCAGGACGACAAGCGTTCCTTTGCCGATTCCATCGCCGTATCGAATGGATGCATGCTTGCTGCGGGCAGCCGCGAAACTGTGATGCGTCACGCAAACAGCGCCACGCAATTGATCGATCTGAAGGGACGCACGGTCATTCCCGGTCTCAACGACTCCCATTTGCACATTATTCGTGGCGGTTTGAATTTCAACATGGAGTTGCGCTGGGACGGCGTTCCTTCGTTGTCCGATGCGCTCGACATGCTAAGAAAACAAGTGGCGCGCACGCCCGCGCCGCAATGGGTACGCGTAGTCGGCGGCTGGAATGAATTTCAGTTTGCGGAGCGGCGTGGGCCCACGCTCGAAGAAATCAATGCGATTGCACCGGACACTCCGGTGTTCGTCCTGCATCTTTACGACAGCGCCTTGTTGAATGCAGCCGCATTGCGCGCAGTCGGTTATACCAAGGACACGCCTAATCCGCCCGGTGGAGAAATTCAACGTGACAAGCGCGGCAATCCGACCGGCATGTTGATCGCGCGGCCCAATGCGGGTTTGCTCTATGCGACGCTTGCTAAAGGCCCTAAGCTCGCGCCGGATGAGCAGCGCAATTCCACGCGCCATTTCATGCGCGAATTGAATCGCTTGGGCGTGACGAGTGCGATCGATGCAGGCGGCGGCTATCAGTCTTATCCCGATGACTACGCGGTCATCATGGATATGGCTAAGAATAATGAATTGACGGTGCGCATCGCGTATAACCTGTTCACGCAAAACGCCAAGAAAGAACTCGACGACTTTGCCAAGTGGATCAAGCTGACAAAGCCCGGCGAAGGCGATGATTTCCTGCGCGTGAACGGCGCAGGTGAAATGCTGGTGTTCTCCGCAGCCGACTTCGAAGACTTTCTCGAGCCGCGCCCCGACTTGCCCGACACGCTTGAAAACGAACTCGAAGCGGTCGTCAGATTGCTCGCGGCTAATCGCTGGCCGTTCCGTTTGCATGCGACGTATAACGAGTCGATCGAGCGCTTTCTGAATGTCTTCGAGCGCGTGAATGCAGAGATTCCGTTCGATGGCTTACGCTGGTTCTTCGATCACTGCGAGACCATCACGCAGAAGAATATCGAACGTGTGCACGCACTGGGCGGCGGCATTGCAATTCAGCATCGCATGGCGTATCAGGGCGAATATTTCATTCATCGTTATGGCGAAGATGCGGTGAAGCGCACGCCGCCCATGCGCCATATGCTCGATGCGGGATTGCCCGTGGGCGCAGGCACGGACGCCACGCGTGTGGCGAGCTTCAATCCATTTGTTTCGCTCTACTGGATGGTTTCGGGCAAGACCGTGGGCGGAACGGCTATGTATGACGAAGCGGATCGGCTGGACCGAATGGAAGCGCTGCGGCGCTATACGGTTGGCAGCGCGTGGTTCTCGAACGAAGACGATCGCAAGGGCGCGTTGGTGCCGGGACAGTTCGCGGATTTTGCCGTGCTGTCGGAAGACTATTTCACGATCGACGAGGCGCGCATCAAGTTTCTCGACTCCGTGATGACGGTGGTGGGCGGCAAGATCGTTTATGCGGACGAGGAATTCAAAGCACTCGGGCCGCCCGATTTGCCGGTGAGTCCGTCGTGGTCGCCGGTGGCGGAATTCGGTGGCTATAGCCGCTATAAACCGGCTGCTGTGGCGTGCGCGGATGGCTGCGTGAACCTTTGCGGCGTGCATCAACACGCGCATGCTCTGGCGTGGCGCAAGAACGTTCCTGTGAGCGATGCCAATGGCTTTTGGGGCGCGCTCGGCTGTAGTTGCTTCGCGTTCTGAGCCTCGCGCGATGCCAACTCTCACCGATGGCGTGCTGCTTGGTATCGGCATTCTTTTAGTGGATTTTCTTGCGTGGCGTTTAATGAATCGCAAGAGCGAACAGACGCGCCTGGCTTTTCGTGCGCTGATGTTCGCGCTGTCCACGTATGTGCTGTTTGCATTCGGCATGAATCCGTTGCGGGCTGCGCCTCGGCTTGCCGAACCATTGCGGCATTTGCTGGCGCAAGTGCTGGAATTGGTCTGGTGGCTGCAAGGCGCGCGACTCGTGACGATCATGCTCGACCGCATCGTGTTGCCAGAGGCGTGGCACAAAGAGCGCTTATTTCAGGATGTTTTAGGCGCGCTGGTGTATCTGGCCGCTGCGGTGGCGGCGATTGCCCTCGTGCTCGAATTGCCGGTACGCGGATTGTTGACGGCATCGGGCGCGCTTGCGATTGTTCTCGGTTTGGCGATCCAGAGCACGCTCAACGATGTGTTCTCCGGCATCGTGCTCAATGCGACGCAACCGTTTCGGCTTGGCGATTGGGTCACGATCGGCGAAGTGGAAGGCAAGGTGATCGAGAGTAACTGGCGGGCGACGAGTTTGCTGAACGGGCAGGGAAATGTCGTCGTCATTCCGAATAGCGTGGCGGCGCGCACGAATATCGTCAATGCGAACGAGCCGTTGGATACGCACGGCATCAGCGTGGTGATGCCGGTCGAGCCTTCGATCAGACCGGCCATTGTGCTCGATGCCTTGAATCAGGCGGCGGTGAGTTGTATCGATGTATTGGTGCAGCCTGCGCCGCTGGTCAGCGTCAAGCGTGCGACGAACGATTCGATCAAATATGAAATCGTCTGCTATGTGAGTTCGCTTGATAAGAAAGTTGCTGCGCGTAATGCGTTGTTCGACTTAGCGCATCGGCATTTGAATTCGCATGGCGTGGTCTTAAGGCCGTTATCGGTGCCGCAAATCGGCGCGCAATCAGTCGATGAAGCGCAGCGCTTGTTACGAAGCGTAGCGATATTTCGCACGCTAAGCGACGCGGATATAACCGCGCTAACGGGCCAGCTCGCGCATCAGACCTATGAGCCTGGCGAGATCATTTACGCCGCGAGCAGCGTCGAATCGCGCGCGCTTTACATCATTGCGCATGGCGTGGCGAATGTGACCGTGCCTAAAGATGCAGGCGAAATCGAAGTGCGACGCCTAGCGCCCGGCGATTCTGTCGGACAGTCAGGCATTCTCGCGGGCGTGCAAAGCAATGTGACCGTCAAAGCCATCACGCGAACCAGCGTTTATAGGCTGGATAAAGATGCTTTGACGCCCTTGCTTGCCAAGCGTCCCGAAGTGATGAAGGAAATGTGCCGGCTGCTGTCGGAGCATCGCGCGAGCGATCAGAACTTATTGGCCACGCCGTCGAATGGATCGAATGATTCAAACAGTTTTCTTGACTGGTTGCGAGAAGGCGTAAGGCGCTTTCACGAACTCACGTTTTAAGACTTTTTAAGCTTCGCCCAAGGCCATTAAAGGGCGAAATCGATACGCTGCTTCTGACGGTATCGACCACGCGATACGGCATCGCGTGTCCATCGTCACGGGCAACTGGACTGCGAGAGGACGTGAACATGAGCACAAGCATTGCGGGCGTGCGGATACCCGACAGCGCAATGGCTCAAGAAGCGACGCATCTTATGCGCGGCGCGCAATCGGATTTGCTCTTGCATCACGCGTTGAGAGCGTTTTTGTTCGCCGCGCTGTTGGGCGAAGCGGTGCGTCTGAAATGTGATCTCGAACTCTTGCTGATTGCTGCGCTATTTCATAACGCTGGCCTTAAAACGAAGTATCAACGTTCGTCCTTACGCTTCGAAGTCGATGGCGCGAACGAAGCGCGCGCATTTCTGCAAAGCCATGCGATCGATGCGCGCGATATCGAACTGGTATGGACCGCAATTGCTTTGCATACGACGCCAGGCATTCCAGAACATATGCCGCCGCTGGTTGCCTTGATTCACGCCGGCGTGCAGATGGATTTGCGCGGCGCGCGTTTTCATGCGTTCACAAAGACTCAGCGCGACGAAGTCGTGGCGGCTTATCCGCGTGAAAAGGGCTTTAAGAAAAAGATCATCGAAGCGTATGCGCGCGGCATGCTGGAACGCCCCGATACGACATTCGGCACCGTGAATGCAGATGTATTGGATCGCGCGGACCCGAATTACAAGCGCCTGAACTTTTGCGGGCTGGTGTTGGGATCGGAATGGGCGAATTAAAGGAAGGGTAAAGACATGGGTTACGTGATTTCTTTAGGCGTGGGCTTTGGCGTCGGGCTGCTTTATTGGCTGTTGAAAGTGCAATCGCCCGCGCCGCCGCTGATTGCGCTTGCGGGATTGCTTGGCATGGTGCTAGGCGAGCATGCAATTCCCGTAGTAAAGGCGCAATTCTTTGTGCAGGAGCAAGTGGTCGATCAACCCGCTGCGCCGAAAAAGCCGTGAAGAAGCACGAAGAAGCCATTCTTGCCTTCGTCGCCGGTTATGTCGACACGCTAGGCTTCGTCGCCTTGTTCGGTTTGTTCACCGCACATGTGACGGGCAATTTCGTGTTGATCGGCGCGGAGATCGCGGGCGTGGGGCAGGGCGTGTTGCTGAAATTGCTGGCGTTTCCCGCGTTTATCGTGGGCGTTGCATCGGCGAGTGTGCTGACGAAAGTGCTTGAAAAAAGAGGCGTAACCGACTCGGCCAATGCGCTGCATGTCTGGCAAGCGTTCCTGCTCCTGATGTTTCTCGCCGCTTGCTGGTTTGCGCGTCCTATCGTCGATGCCTCCGCGCCAATGGTGCTGCTAAGCGGCGTGCTCGGCGCCACCGCGATGGGCGTGCAGAACGCGCGCGCAAAGGTGCTGCGTGCATCGGGCCTGCCGAATACGGTGATGACGGGCAACGTCACACAGGTGGTGCTCGATATCGTCGAGTTGACGCATCACGGTGCGCAGGAAGGGCAAGGGCCGCAAGTGCTTGCGCGTCTTCGCACCACGCTTGTTGCCATGAGCAGCTTTGCCATTGGCGCAATTCTGGGTGCGCTGGCGTTCGTGCATGTTTCGTTCATCGGTCTTGCTTTGCCTATTGCGCTCTTGCTTGCGCTTACCTTCGTTTCCTGATCGTTTATATCGAAGAGTCACAACATGAATATGCTTGCAAGTATTACCGCTTTAGCTACGGCGGCTTTTCTTAGCGTTGCACCGCTTACAGCCTCGGCCGATGGACCGCGCGACGAAGGCATTTCTACCGCGCCGCTCAAAGCCAATGTATCCGTAGGACCCCAATACGACACGACGCACGTGTATGTAGCGTCGGCGGATGTGGATCGCTTTGTCGAAAGCTTTGTCGCAACGTTTGGCGGAAAGGCCTCGCAAAAGGCCGTATTTACGGTGACGCCCACGCCGAGCAAGACGGCATCGCAATACGTGCAGACGCCCGTTGGCATGCTCTCTGTGTTCGGTTTCGAAACGCCGGTTCCCTATCCCTTCGGCAACGAGCGCACGGGCTATCTCGTCACCAATATCGACGATGCCGTCAAAGCCGCGCGCGCCGCGGGTGCGGACGTGATCGTCGAACCATTCGATGACCCCATTGGCAAGGACGCGATCATTCAATGGCCCGGCGGCCTGACGATGCAGCTTTACTGGCATACGAAAGCGCCGAACTATGCGCCGCTTCAAAGCGTGCCTGACAATCGCGTGTATGTGTCGCGTGTCGAAGCCAATAATTTCGTCAAGCGCTGGCTGCGTTTTTCGCACGGCAAGATCGTCTCCGATACAGCGCATGCCGATGCCGGAATAATTGGTCGTCCGAATGAAACGATACGTGTGATTCGGATCGAATCGAATTTCGGCGGCATGCTCGTATTCGTCACTGATGGCAAGCTGCCATTCCCCTTCGGCCGCGAAACCACCGGCTATGCGGTGCAGGATGTCGCCGCGACGCTCGAACGCGCGCAGGCGGCAGGCGCAAAGGTGCTGTATCCGCCGTATGCGACAACAACGGGCAAGACCGCGATCGTCGAATTCCCCGGCGGTTATATCGCTGAAGTGCACGATGGCCGCTAAGCACGCGGGCGTGGCGCTCATGGCCGGACTCGTGATGGCCATGCGCGCTTACGCCGACGATACCGCCTTAAGCAGCAAAGACGGAAGCACGACACCGGGCGTCGCGCCGCCCGCCACGAACTGCGCGCGGCCGGTGATCAAGTTCAACCGCTGGCAGGAAGACTGGTCGGTGCTCGCGAATCCTTGCGTGCCAAAACGTCCACTCGATTCGCTCAAATACATTCCGTTATTCGGTCAGCCGGATACGTATGTGTCGCTTGGCATGGTATTGCGCGAGCGGCTCGAAATGAACGATGCGCCCTTGTTCGGCTTAGGCTCGGGCCGCGACGACACCTATTTTCTGCAACGCCTCGAAGTGCATGCCGATGTGCATTTGGGGCCTTATTTTCAGGTATTTACGCAACTGGAAGACGCGCGTCCGTTCGGCAAGGACAATGTCACGCCAGTTGATAAGAACCCGCTCGATCTGCGGCAGGCCTTTGTGGCGTTCACGCATCCTTTAGCGGGCGGCATAGTGAAGTTTCGCGTGGGCCGCCAGGAAATGGCCTTCGACTTGCAGCGCTTTATTTCCGTGCGCGACGGACCCAACGTGCGTCAGGCTTTCGATGGGATCTGGGGCGATTATGAAATCGGTCCGTGGCGCTGGATTGCATATGCGACGCAACCGGTGCAATACCGATTCAATTCCGATTTCGACGATGTTTCCAATCGCGACCTCACATTCAGCGGCATTCGTGCCGAGCGGCAGAACGTGGGGCCGGGCGATCTGTCTGCCTATTTCTCGCGTTACAACCGCAAAAACGCCCGTTTTCTCGATGCCACCGGCGACGAGCATCGCGATGTCTTCGACGTACGTTATGCGGGCAACGTCAGTCATATCGATTGGGATATCGAAGGAATGTATCAGTCGGGCCACGTTGGCAGCAAGACGATCAGCGCGTGGGCAATCGGCTCGCTGGCGGGTTATACGTTCGCGTCTGCGCCTTGGACACCGCGCATCGGCTTGCAGGTCGATGCGGCGTCGGGTGACCGGCATCCGAACGATGGCACGCTCGGCACCTTCAATCCTTTATTCCCTAACGGCTATTACTTTTCGCTGGCGGGTTATACGGGTTATACGAACTTGGTGCATATCAAGCCTTCTCTGGTGCTAACGCCCAATAACAAGCTTTCCTTGCTGGCGGGCGTCGGTCTGCAATGGCGTGAAACCACGGCCGATGCGGTCTATGGACAAGGGTCCGCCGTAGTGCCGGGAACCGCAGGCCACGGTTCTCGATGGACCGGCTTTTATACGCAAGTGCGCGCCGACTACACCGTCAACGCAAATCTCGTTGCGGCGCTCGAAGCGGTGCATTTTCAAGTGGGTTCATCACTGCGCGATCTGGGCGCGCGCAATGCCGACTATGTCGGCGCGGAACTCAAATTCGGCTGGTAACGCGATCTCTACTATCGAAGCCATGATTACACCGTTTATCGCTGGCGTTGCGCCTTCGGAACTCGAAGTGCCGTTTTCATCGCTTGAGTATCGGCAGCACCAGATGTTTCCGCGCTTGTCGAATGCAGAGATAGAAAGCATCAGACGATTCGCGCAGCCCATGTCGTTCAGACAAGGCGACTATATTTTCGAAACCGGCAAGGTCGCTTTGGGTTTGTTCGTATTACTGAGTGGGCGCGTACGAATCGAAACACGCGATCGCTTCGGGGGCGCAACGCTTATCACCGAACATGACGATGGGCATTTCATGGCGGAGATGGCGCAGCTTTCCGGCAAACCTGCGTTGATCTTCGGCATTGCTTTAACCGATATCGAAACACTTGTGATCGAGCCGGAAAAATTGCGCGCGTTGATCGTCGCGGATGCGCAACTCGGCGAGCACATTATGCGTGCCTTGATCCTGCGAAGGCTCGGTCTTATCGAGCAAGGATTGGGACCGATCATTGTCGGCAATGGCGATGATTCGAACCTTATCCGTTTGCAATGCTTCCTGAGGCGCAACGCGCACCCCGCCACCGTGATCGATGCGCGCAGCGATTCCGAAGCCGTGACGCTGCTCGAAGGCATCACCACCGGTCCCGAAGATTTCCCGCTCGTGTTCTGTCCCAACGGCTACGTGTTGCGTGCCCCGGACGAAGCGCAACTGGCGTCGTGTCTGGGCCTCGTGCCCGCATTCGAAGAATCGCATATCTACGATGTGGCGATCGTCGGCGCGGGGCCTGCGGGTCTTGCTGCATCGGTTTATGCCGCGACGGAAGGGCTTTCCGTTGCGGTATTCGATCAACGCGCGCCGGGTGGGCAGGCGGGCGCGAGTGCGCGAATCGAAAATTATTTAGGATATCCAACCGGTATTTCCGGGCAGGCGCTTGCCGCACGCGCGTTCCAGCAAGCCTTGAAATTTGGCGCGCATCTTGCCATTCCCGGCAAGATTCAATGCGTCGAGCGTACGAACGACATCTTCACGCTGACACTGACCGATGGCCAGCGCGTCAGCGCGCGCACGGTGGTGGCTGCAAGTGGCGCATCGTATCGCCGGCCGGATGTGGCGGGCTTCGAGCGTTTCGAAGGGCGCGGCACGTATTACTGGGCATCGGCCATTGAAGCGCGATTAGTGAAAGGGCAAGACATCGTGTTGATTGGCGGCGGCAATTCGGCAGGACAGGCCATCGTCTTTCTCGCCAATTTCGCCAAAAGCATTCGCGTGTTGATTCGCGGACACGATCTGAGCGCGAGCATGTCCCGCTATTTGATCGAACGCATCGGCTCTTTGCCGAACGTGACGTTATGCACGCGTTGCGTACTCTCATCACTCGATGGAGACGCAGTAGGTTTGACTCAAGTAACCGTGCTTAAAGAAAGCGAAGAGGAAACCATCGCGACGCGGCATCTGTTTTTATTTATCGGCGCAGACCCGGAGACCGATCGGTTGGGCGCGGGAGACGTTGCGCTGGACGATCGCGGCTTCGTCAAAACTGGCTATGAACGCGGCGAGCGTTTCGCGCTGGAAACGAATGTGCGCGGATTCTTTGCGATTGGCGATGTGCGCTCGGAGTCGGCTAAACGTGTGGCGTCTGCCGTCGGCGATGGCGCGGCCGTCGTCAGTCAGATTCACGCTTATCTCAGCCTCAATAAAGACTAAAAAGACTAAAGCGCGCTAAAGCATCAGACGATTTCTGTTTAAGGATATTTAAGAATGTTTAGCGAGTCAGGTATTTTTTCTAACGCTAAGCTATCGGGACACGACCGGAAGAGTTCAACGTCAAGCCGGGCATGCCGCGTGCTATAACCGCTCGGCATTCTCAAATGGACTATCCAGTGAAAAGCGAGCTTGACCATGACCGGGAGAAGCACGATGCGCAGTGACCTGTGTTTGACATATCCGCGTGATAGCGCACCGCGCCTGGCGTGTGCCGAACTCGCGACAAGCAATACGCCCGGTGCGGTCTGGGATCACGTCATTCGCGCGTTGCGCACGCGTCCGGAGGCGTATCGGGCAATCGGGGAGCGCCGCACGCCGCGTTCGACGGAGCGCGCGCCACGCGGCAGCGAAGCGCAGACGGGCTTCAGCAACGCGCAGATCGAAGTACTGGAACGTTTGTCGGCGCGCACCATCACTATTCTCTGGCAAGACGCCACGCGTTGCCGTTACGTGGATCAGGTGTGGACGCGCTGCCGTGCGCGCGTAATCGGACGCTGCTCGATTACGGGCGCGGCGATCGGCCGAAACGATATCGTATTCAAGCCGCGTTCGCGCGGTGAGTTTCCCGGCAATGCGCGCGCGATGATTCTCGCCTCGGCCATTAGCGGCTTGCTAGAAATGGACGATGAAAGCGAACTTGAGGAAGACGGCGTGACTTGCTAAACGCTTAGCCGAATTTCTTAGCGAATAAATCGAACGCATCGAAAGGATCGAACAATCCGTTCGCATTTTTCCAAGCATCGCAAGCGGCCGTTGCTCTAGACTTTGGGAAGGCCATCAGGCGGCTCGACGCACGGCGTCCCGTTGGCTTTTCGAACCTTTCCCGTCATTGAGTGAGCCGCCCCATGATTCGCATTGGACCGTTACAGGTGGATCTTGCTTGTCGAGCTGTTTGGCTCGATGGCGAGACCGTTCGCCTGGGCAGCCGTGCATTCGATATTCTCGCCGTGCTCGCCGCAGCCGATGGCGCGCTCGTCTCCAAGAACGAGTTGATGCGTCTGGTCTGGCCGGACGTGATCGTCGAAGAAAATAATCTCCAAGTGCATATGTCTGCGTTGCGCAAGGCGCTGGGCGAAAATCGCGGTCTCGTGCAGACGGTGTCCGGGCGCGGTTATCGGCTGGCGCGCGCGCAGACGTTCACGCATGACGCGCTTAAGCCCGCACTCGCGTCTCAAGCCTCGAGCGATATCGTGCATAACCTGCCGTGCAATGGCTCGACGCTGATCGGGCGTGAGTCGGCCATTGGCGATATCGCGCAGGCGTTGGAGCTGTCGCGTCATGTCACGCTGGTGGGCGCGGGCGGTATCGGCAAGACGCGTCTGGCGGTAGAAGCGGCGCGCGCGATGCTGCCTGATTTCCCCGATGGCGTGTATCTCGTGCCGCTCGCATCCGCCGCCGATGCGTCCAGCGTGCTTGCTGCACTGACCAGCGTGCTGGGCGTAAGGCCATCGACCGGCACGTTGACGGCCGCGCGCATCGCGAGGGAATTGGGCGAGCGTCGCATGCTCGTGGTGCTCGACAACTGCGAGCATGTGATCGGTCCCGCTGCCGAACTGGCCGAAGCGCTCGCGAGCGCAAGTGGCAACATGCGCGTGCTGGCGACCAGCCGCGAACCGCTGCGCGTGATGAACGAACGCGTGTACTGGGTTGCATCGCTCGATGTGCCCGAAGAAAGCGTCGCGCACGAAGCCGTGTTGCTCAGCAGTGCTGTGCAACTCTTTCTCACACGCGCCCGCTCGTTCGACGCGCGGTTCTCATCGGAAGACAGAAGCCTGCACCTGACCGGCACCGTATGCCGCAGGCTTGACGGCATTCCGCTTGCGATCGAACTCGCCGCGGCGCGTGCGGCGGTGCTCGGCATCGAGACGCTCGCTGCGCATCTCGACGATCGTTTCGCTCTGCTTACTGGTGGCAATCGCACCGCTTTGCCGCGTCACCAAACACTCAAGGCAACGCTCGACTGGAGTCACGCTCTGCTCGACGATGCCGAACGCACCACGCTGCGGCGGCTCGGCGTGTTCGCCAATGGCTTCACGATGGAAGCGGCGATTGCGATCGTGCAGGACAACAGTTTGCGCGAGTTCGATGTGATCGCCGCGCTTTCGGGACTGGTCGAGAAGTCGCTCGTGGTGACGCAGGTGACGAGCGGCGCGGCGAGTTATCGGCTGCTCGAAACCACGCGTGCCTATGCGCTGCAAAAGCTCGATGACAACGGCGAGCGCCGCACGATCACGCTCGCGCATGCGCGTTATTTTGCCAGCCTGCTCGATTTCGTCGATGACGACGCGCGTCCTTCCGAAGCATCGTGGCAACGTGATCGCCGCGATGTGCTCGATGATGTGCGCGCGGCGTTCGTGTGGACGCTTTCATCGAATGGCGATGTGCGTATCGGCGAAATGCTGGCGGTGAAATTTCTCACGCTGTTGTTCGAGTTGTCCCTGGTCGATGAGTGCTGCATGTGCGCGCGCCGCTGGCTCGCTCGTTCGGATGGACGCAATGAGCAGGTGCGGATGCGCGTGCAGGCGGCGCTGGCGGCATCGCTCGTTTATGTGCATGGGCCGGACAAGGAAACGCGTGCGTTGTGGTCTGCGGTGCTTGCATCGGCGATTGCTATTGGCGACCGTTCGTTCGAAGCGCGAGCCTTGTGGGGTATGTGGAACGCGTGTCAGAGTGCGGGCGAAGTGAAGAGCGCATTGTCGTTCGCGCGGCGCTTTGCTGCGCTCGCTCCCGAAAATAGCGATGAAGACGCGACGGACGTGTTGCTCGGGCATCGAATAACGGGCATTGCGTGGACGTATGCGGGTGAGCAGGATAAGGCGCGTGGATCGCTCGAACGCTTTATGCCGCACGCGCGCGGCATGCGGCAGCGTTTGCCGCTGGGACGTTCGATCGATCAGCGCGTGGTCGGCGGTGCGACGCTGGCGCGCGTGTTATGGCTGCAAGGTGAACGCGAGCGAGGGCTGGCGCTGGCCGAAGCGTGCGCAGCGGAAGCGATCGAACGGCAGCAGGCTATCGTGACGTGTATGTGCTGATCGAAGCCTGGGTGCCGCTGGCTTTGTTGTCCGCATCCGTCGATCGAGCCGCGCGCGCTATCAATGCACTCGCAGATGTCGCCGCGCGTGCGGGCCTGAATGTCGCGCAAGCCTGCGCACGTGCCTTCAGCGAATATCTGCATTCATTCGATGATACGGATACCGAACGTTTGCACGCGTATCGCGCGGCGCTGAACGATCTCGAATCGCTCGGCTTCGAAGCGCCCCGCGCGATGCTCGTCGCGCGCTATGCGTGCTCGCTTGGGCGCGCGGGCCGGCGTGACGATGCGCTGGCCGAAGCAGAACGCGCACTCGATCGATGCGCGGCGACCGGTGATCGATGGTTCGAAAGTGAGCTTGTGCGCATACGCGGTGAGTTGCTATCGGACACGCAAGCAGACGAGGCGCAGGCATGTTTCGCTATGGCGTTGGATATCGCATCGAAACAGGGTTGCCGCTCGTTGCAATTGCGCGCGGCCACCAGTCTCGCGCGTTCGTGGCATCGACAAGGCAGATATGCCGATGCAGTCAGCGTGCTCTCGACGGTCTGCGAGTCCATCCACGAAGGACGCGACTGGAGCGACTATCGCGCGGCACAGACGCTTCTGTCGCGCAGCGCGGAAGAGGAACCCGCCGCGTGTGATTAATTATTCATTTCGGTATGCTGACGACAGGCATCATCGATCAGATTAGGCCAGTCGAGTTGTTCGACCCACCATGACAGCGCGCGGCCCACGTTTTCATTGCGCCACGCGAGAAAGAAGTGCGTGACGTCGCGCATACCGGCGACTTCCTTCTGCACCAGCGCGCCGCTTGCCAGATGCTCCGCCGCGAGACATTCGGGAATGGTGCCCGCCGCGATGCCCCGTAGTTGCGCGGCGAGTTTGGCTTCGAGCGTGGGCACGGTGAGCACTTCCTGATCGTCAGCCAGCGCGATGGTGCGGGGCGCGAGCTTGCGCGAAGTATCGCCGATAGCGACGGCGCGATGACGCGCGACCTGATCGAGCGTAAGCGGTCCGGACTCGCGCGCCAGCGGATGATCGGGCGCGACCACGAACACATGCCGCAGCGCACCGATTGGCCTGGCAACGAGATCGGGAATGGCAGGCGGGTCGCCCGCCGCACCGACGATCAGATCCGCGCGGCGCGTCAGCAACGCATCCCATGAACCGCCAAGCACTTCCTTCGACAGTGAAAGATGCGTGTCCAGCCGCAACGCATAAAACGCCTTCACATGCGGCCACATCATGCCGAACGGAATGATCTCGTCGATAGCGATATGCAGTTCTTTTTCCCAGCCATGCTGCACGCGTTTCGCCTTGCATTCGAGATCGGCGGCGGCTTGCAAGAGACGTCTGCCATCTTCGACAACCACACGTCCCGCTTGCGTGAGTGTTGCGCGCCGCCCGGTTCGATCGAACAGCTTGACGCCGAGATCCATCTCCAGTTTCTGCACGAGATAAGACAGCGATGAAGGTACTTTGTGCAGCGCTTCGGCGGCGCTTGCGAAGGTGCCGGTGCGATCGATCGCATCGAGTGCCTGAAGAACTTCGAAGGACAAATTCATGACGCGCGGCGGCTCCTGTGTTGAAGCCTCAGCATACTGGAATTCGCCGCGCGTGAAACGACGCTTTATCCCTGATTCACGCGTTAATCCAGCGTGATTCCGTCGAAGCGATGCCCGCCCAACGGACTGATCAGATAGCCGTGAACACGCCTGGAAATAGGCTGAAACGCGTTGGCATGCGCAAGCGGCGTATAAGGCACCTGATCCTTGAATACGACCTGTGCTTCTTCGTAGAGTTTGGTGCGTGCATTCTGATCCGTCACGAGCCGCGCCTTGGCGAGCAGATCGTCGAATTGCTTGTTGCACCACTTCGCCATATTGCTGCCGTGCACGGCGTCGCAACCGAGCGTGGTGCCGAGCCAGTTGTCGGGATCGCCGTTATCGCCTAGCCAGCCGTAAAGAATGGCGTCGTGCTCGCCGTTGGTCTTGGCGCGCTTGTTGTACTCCGCCCATTCGTAACTGACGATATTCGCCTTTACGCCGATCTTCGCCCAGTCTGCTTGAATGAGCTGCGCCATCAAACGCGCGTTCGGGTTATAGCCGCGCTGCACCGGCATGGCCCATAGCGTGATGGTGAAGCCGTTCGGAAAGCCCGCTTGTTTGAGTAGTTCGCGCGCTTTGGCCGGATCATGCGGCGCGTCTTTCAACGCCTTGTTATACGACCATTGCGATGGCGGCATCGGATTGCTTGCAACGGTCGCCGCACCTTCATACACCGACTTGATGATCGCTTGTTTGTCGATGGCCATATCCAACGCGCGGCGCACCAGCACATTGTCGAGCGGCTTGTGCGTGGTGTTGTAGCCCACGTACGCCACGTTGAAGCCGACGCCCGACAATACGGTGAGCTTAGGATTCTTCTTCGCCGATGCCGCCGGACGCGCAAACGACGTCACCTGACATTCGCCGCTCTCGAGCTTTTGCTCGCGCACGGCGGCATCGGGCGTGATCGAAAACACCAGCTTGTCGATATGCACGTCCTTGCGATTCCAGTACGTGGGGTTCGCATCGAAACGAATGGTGGCGTCTTTCTGGTAGTCGCGGAACACGAATGCACCCGTGCCGACCGGCTTCTGATTGAAGTCTTCCGGCTTGCCTTCCTTGAGCAGTTGCGCCGCATATTCCGCGGAGACGATCGAGGCGAATTCCATGGCGATATTGCGTACGAACACGACGTCCGGCGTCTTCAGCGTAAAGCGAACGGTGTAGTCATCGAGCTTGTCGATCGAGGCGATATTCTTGTCGTAGCCCAGATCGGTCAGATACGGAAAACTCACCGGATGCGCCTTCTGAAACGGCTCGTTCGGATCGATCATGCGTTTGAAGGTGAAGACCACATCGTCTGCGTTGAAGTCGCGCGTGGGCTTGAAATACGCGGTTTGCTGGAATTTCACGCCATGCCGCAGATGGAAAGTGAAAGTCTTCGCATCCGGCGACTCGTCCCACTTTTCGGCAAGGCCCGGCGTGAGGTCGAGCGTGCCGCGTTTGAATTCCACGAGCGTGTCATACACGGCGTGCGCGCCTGCATCGAAGTCGGTGCTGGTGGTGTATTGCGCGGAGTCGAAACCGGCGGGACTGCCTTCGGAGCAGAACACCAGCGTTTTAGTGGCGGCGTGCGCGGACACGCTAAGAGCTGCAAGAAGAGAAGCGGTCAGCAAGCGTGTTGCAGTGAGTGTGGTCATCGACGCTGGAACCGTAAAGAGGTTGTCTTGCCGCTTCAATAGAACACAAAGCGGGCCGTTATCAAGCTACTTTATCAAGCGATAATTTTTGCGTGAAGTGATCTTTTCTTATTTTCTTTTATCGATATAAAATTAATTTGGATACCGAAGTAAAATGGCCGATCCTCAATTTGTCTATCGAGGAAACCAATTGAGGAAACCAATCGGCGTTAAGATCGCAGCATATCAACGAAGGGAGCCTGCCGTGCAATTGACTCAACTTCTCGTCCCCACTTTCGTGCAGATGCTCGGCAGCTTTTCGGCATGGCTCGACAAAGCCGCTGCGGACGACAAGCATGCCGACGCGCTCATGTCCCTGCGTCTCGCCCCGGATATGTTCCCGCTGAATGCGCAAGTGCGTTTCGCGTGCTTTCAGGCGCTGGAGCCGATTTATCGCCTGCGCGGTATGCCGGTGCCGGACGCGGCGCTCGCGGTGCGCGGCGAGGGCGTGAAGTCGAATCAGCAACTCGGTACGTTCGATGAGGCGAAGGCGTGCATCGCGCAGACTATCGCGTGGCTGTCCGAGCTTGAGGGCGACGCGCTCGATCATGCCGCAGATAAGCCGCTCGCGCTCGATCTTCCCAATGGCGTCGTGTTCGATCTGACCGGTGAAACGTATGCGCGCGACTGGGTTTTGCCGCAGTTCTATTTTCATATCACCACGGGTTACGCCATTCTTCGCCATTACGGTGTCGCGCTTGGCAAGCCGGATTACGCCGCGCATATGGGTCCGTTTATCCGGCCGGGCACGCTGCCCAAAGCTGTCGGATAAGCGCCGACAGCAGCGGGGCGATGGTTGGCGCGCAGACGTCAGTCCGCATCATGCCGCTTTCGGTTCAAGCGCAGATTGCGCTTTGAATTCAACCGCTTAGCCACACACACTTCACGATTGGCACAGGCCATGCACTTGCCATGCGCGAGCGCACTTGCTCGTGATGGAGTCGATCGTGAAGACGAAACTGTTGGCTGTTTGCGTGACAGCGTGGGCGCTGTCCGGTTCTGCTTATGCGCAGTGTTACGGTCCGGCGCATGTGAAGCATCGCGCGGCGCGCGCCACGCATGCGCACAAGCCGGAGACGCGTGAGGTGAAGCAATCCGATGCGCGCCCGCCGTTCCAAAGTATCGATGCGCAATACCGAGGCGGATAGCCTTGTACACTACGGACAAATCCAGACGAATTGTCCAGAATGAAGAAAACCGCATTGGAACGCGAGCAGGAATCCATCGTCGAGCAGATCAAGCAATTGGCCGATGGTCTCGGGCAGACCTTCGCGCCGTTCTGCGAAGTCGTGGTGCACGACTTGCGCGATCCCGAGCACGCGATCCTCGCCATTCACAACAACCTGTCGGGCCGCGCGACGGGGGAACCTGCGACGGAACTCGGTCTCGCGCGTATCGAAGACGAGGCGTATCCGCAGGTGATCGGCAATTACCTGAACCGGCTGGCGGATGGGCGCTGCATGAAAAGCACGTCGGTCGGGATCAAGGATTCGTCGGGGCGGTATATCGCGGCGCTGTGCATGAATGTCGATCTGAGTCTGTTTCGCGGCATGCGCAATATGCTGGACGACTTCTGCGCGACCTCAGACGAACCCGTGCGCGAATCGATCGATCCGGCCAGCGCGGATGCGATTCGCGAGCGCATCGACCGGTTTGCGAGTTCGCTGTCCACCACGCCGCAAGCGCTCAAAACGGAGCAGCGCCGCACGCTGATGCAGGAACTCAGGCAGGCCGGTTTTCTCGACGTGCGCAAGTCGATGGAGATCGTCGCGACGCATCTCGGCGTGTCGCGCGCGACGGTCTATAACGACGTGAAGTGATCACCAGCCGTAGAAACGCGGCCATTCGATGACCTCGCCGTTCGCACTCAGCGCGTGATAAACGGGATGCTGCGCGCCGGTCGCACAGGCGTGATTCGGCACGATGCGCAACCGCGTGCCAATGGGAAAACGCGCCGCGATATCCTCATCGGCACCATCCACGCCATCCACGCCATCCACGCCATCCACGCCATCCACGCACGAGACAATTCCGTGCTCCTGATTCGCCGCGCGCATCACATAACCCGGCACGGGCACGCCGTCTTCGCTGCACACCAGTCCATAACCGAAATCGTGCTTCTGACGCTGCGTGCCGCGATCGCGGCTCATTGCCATCCAGCCTGCATCGACAATTGCCCAGCCTTTGTTTTCCTGATGCCCGATGACTGTTGTCAGCACGCTCAGCGCAATATCCGGCACCGCGCAGACACCGACGTTGTGCATCACCAGATCGAAGAACACGTAGACGCCGGCGCGCACTTCGGTCACGCCTTCGAGATGCCGCGCGTGCAGCGCCGTCGGCGTCGATCCGATACTCACCACCGCGCACGGCAAGCCCGCCGCGCGCAGTCGTTCGGCCGCGCGCACGCAGCCCGCACGCTCCGTTTCAGCGATACGTTGCAGCGCCTCGGCCGTGTCGTACTCGTAGCTCGAACCGGCATGCGCAAGCACGCCGCCGAGCGTCATACCGCCTTCGTGCAGCGTGCGCCCGACGTCGATCAGCCGCGCGTCGTCCGGCTCGATTCCCGAGCGATGCCCGTCCACATCCACTTCGATCCACACTTCGAAGCGCTCGCCGTGCTCGCGTCCGAATCGCGCGATGGCTTCCGCGCCCGGCACGCTGTCCGTGATGATCTTCAGATCGCAGCCGCGCTGGCGCAGCGACATCGCGTGGGCGAGACGGTTCGGCGCCATCGCGACCGCATAGACGATATCGTCGATACCCGCCGCGAAGAACTGGTCCGCCTCCTTGAGCGTGGACACCGTAATGCCGCGCGCACCCGCCGCCCGTTGCGCATCGACCACGCGCTCGCATTTGGATGTCTTCACGTGCGGCCGGAACGCCACGCCCAGCGCGTCCATACGCGACTGCATGCGCTGAATGTTCCGCTGCATCGCGGTTAGGTCGATGATCGCGGCGGGGGTATCGAGCGAGGAGAGGTTCACGGCGCTGTTCTCTGCAGGTGAGGTCGGGAATGGCACACTATAAAGTCAAATTCGCGTCCGGTATAGACGAAAAGTATTGACATAGACGATTTGTCCAAACACACTTCTTCCGTAGCTTCTTGAAAACCAACGCCGCCATGACCGATCTCACTTTGCCCACTTTCGACGACGTTCTCGCCGCCGCCCGCCGTATCGACGGATTCGCGCATCGCACGCCGGTGCTGACTTCGCGCACGGTAAACGAGATGCTCGGCGCGCAGGTGTTCTTCAAGGCCGAAAACCTTCAGCGCATGGGCGCGTTCAAGTTCCGCGGCGCTTTCAACGCGCTGTCGAAGTTCGACGATGGCCAGCGCAAACGCGGCGTGGTGGCGTTTTCGTCGGGCAACCATGCGCAGGCTATCGCGCTGTCGGCGCAATTGCTGGGCATGCCCGCCACCATCGTCATGCCGCACGACGCACCCGCCATGAAGATCGCCGCGACGCGCGGTTATGGCGGCAATGTGGTGCTGTACGACCGCTATAAGGAAGATCGCGAGCAGATCGGCCGAAAACTGGCCGACGAGCAAGGTCTTACGCTGATTCCGCCGTACGACCATCCGGACGTGATCGCGGGCCAGGGCACCGCAGCGAAGGAATTGTTCGATGAAGTCGGCCCGCTCGATGCGTTCTTCGTGCCGCTCGGCGGTGGCGGGCTGATGTCGGGATCGGCGCTGTCCACGCGGGCGTTGTCGCCGGACTGCAAGCTGTACGCGGTCGAGCCGGAAGCGGGCAACGACGGCCAGCAATCATTCCGCTCGGGCAGCATCGTGCGGATCGACACGCCGAAAACCATTGCCGATGGCGCGCAGACGCAGTATCTCGGCAACATCACCTTTCCGATCATCCGCCGCGACGTGGACGACGTGCTCACCGCCAGCGATTCCGAATTGATCGACTGCATGCGCTTTTTCGCAGCGCGCATGAAGATGATCGTCGAACCGACCGGCTGCCTGAGTTTTGCGGCGCTGCGCCAGATGAAGGCGCAGGTGGCAGGCAAACGCGTCGGCGTGCTGATCAGTGGCGGCAATGTGGATATCCAGCGTTTCGCGGAGCTGGTTGCATCGAACTGAACGGCTTGTCTGCAGCAGGCGCGGCCCGGAAGCCGCATCGCCTTCGGGCGATGCGGCTTTTGGCATGTGCGCGCGCATTGCTTCGAAATTCGCGTTGACGGGCTTCGAAACAGCCAATTTCGAATAATCGCGGCGCTTTCCATAGTTAAAAGCACGCGAGATTCATTTAATCTGCTTCGCGCGGGTCTAAACTCCAACTGTGAATTTGATGTGAAAGCGTCAAATCCTGCCGGATTGCGTGCCCAAGCTTATCCCTTCAACGAATATAATCTGCGGACGAAAAATGTTCCAAACTGGATAAGCGCGTTCGACTCACTCGTGACGTCTCATCCGGCATGTGCATTGCACGCCTGTAACGGGATGCGGCCATGAACGTGGTAATAGGCGGCGGAATGACGTCTCCGGAAAATCATTTTTCGCCTGGCTGAATTGAATATGAGGCATATATGGCCGCGAACGCAGAAAACATAACCGACGAAGAAATCGCCTCCATTGCGGAGCGCATGAGCAGTGAAGGCCGACCCGTCTCTCCCGTCGCGGTTTGGTCGGAATTGCGGCGCGGCTCGGTCGTCGAGATCGCCGCTGGCCTGCAACGCTGGCGCGACGCGCGCCAACCCGATGCACCCGCCGTCTCCGTCAACGCGGCGCTGCCGCATGAACTGGGCGAATCCGTGTTGAGCGTGGCGCAACGGCTGTGGGTCGTCGCGCGCGAGGAAACCGACAAGGCGCATAGCCAGCGCGCAAGCGTGGTCAATCAACGCCTGAGCGCGGCGCTTGCGGATCGCGACGAAGCGCTCGCCGAGTTCCAGAAGGCCGAGGCGCAGGCGGGCGCGGAGCGTCGGCAATTGAACGACTTGCAGGGCGAATTGCGCGCCGCGGCTGACGACGCCGCGCGTCTGCGTGAAGAACTCGCGGCAGCCAATGACCGCGCCGAGCGTACTCAGGCGCTGGTCGGCGAGATGATGCAGCACGCATCGGTCGAAGAAGACAAGCTCAAGAATGCGCTGGCTTCGCTCGACGAGCAACGCCGCGCGCACGAAGCGATGAGCGCGGAACTGGCGTTCAAGCACGAAGACAACGCGCGCATTCAGCAGGAACATGAGCGGGCGCAGCAGGAACATCAGCAGGTTCAGCAGGATTTCCAGCGCGTTCAGCAGGATCATGAGCAGGCGCGTCAGGAAATCGCGCGGCTGACGCAGGACGTTCAGGCCAAGACCAGCGAAGCCGATCAGCGCGCACAGGATCTGAACGCGATCCAGGCGCGCGCGGATGCCGCAGCCGCCGAAGCGAGCCAGCATGCATCGCATATTGCGGAATTGCAGGGCGAACTCGACGAAACGCGCAATACGCTGGAATCGGAGCGCAGCGCCACGGCTGCGCGCGCAAGCGAACACCTCGCTCAGCACGACGACCTTCAGCGCGTGACCCGCGAATTCGACGAAGCCCGCGCGCAACTCGAAATCCTCAATGACGAGAAAGCCGCCGCCAACGAAGAACTGGCGTGGATGAAGCAGGACACATCGGCGGCGCGTCAGGAAAGCACGGCGGCGCGCGAGCGTGTCACGCAACTGGAAAAGGAACTCGAAGCGCGCGATCAGGCGCATTCCGCCGTGCAAAGCGATGTGGCGCGGCTGACGCACGAGCTGAGCGCAGCGCAGGAACGTTCGTCGCATCTGGAAAGTCGCCTGTCCGAACACGGCCAGACCGATGCCAATTCGCAGGCGGAAATCGCGCGCTTGTCGCAGGAGTTGAATGCTGCGCGTGAACACGCCACGCAACTCGATCAGCAATTGAACGAGCGCACTCACAGCGACGCCTCCGCGCAGTCCGAGCTTGCCTCGGCGCGCGAACGTTTGGCGCAGCTCGAACAGCAGTTGGATCAGCAGCGTGCCGAACGCGCGCAGATCGAAAGCGCTGCGCAGGCCGAGCTTGCCGCCGCCCGCGATCGTGCCACGCAACTGGAGCATCAACTGGCCGAACGCGGTCAGGGCGACGCCGCCGCGCAAGCCGAACTCGCGCGTCTGTCGGAAGAAGCGAAGGCGGCGCGCGAACAGGCCACGCAGCTTCAGCAGCAACTGGCGCAGCGCGATCGCGACGATGCGGCATCGCGGGAAACGCGGCGTGTGCAGGAGCAGGCGCTTCAGTCGCGCGTGTCGGCGGGTGAGCAGGAAGTCGGCAACTTGCAGCGCCAGATCGCCAATCAGGCGAAGACGCACGCCAAGGCTTACGACGAGCTTCGCACCAACGCCGAACAGTGGGTCACGTACGCGAAGGATCTCAAGCAGCGCCTGGATATCGCCAACGAAAAGATGGTGTTTATCGACGCGCGCAGCACCGGCGAAGTGGCCTTGCTGCGTCGTTTGGCGTCCGAACTGGAGCGTCTGAAGCCCGATCACGAACTTGTGTTCCGCGAGGCGCAGCAAAAGCTGATCGGCGACAAGATGACTCAGCAGTTGGCGCAGAAGGGTTATCGCTACGATCCGGCTACGGCGGTGATGACCAAGATCGAAGGATAAATTCCGGTCGATAAATGGCGGACGTGCAAGGCGTCCGCCATTCGAATGTGTTGTCGTGGTATCTGATTTATTTATTGCCCGTTTGCGGTTTTTTAGCGGCGCATCGCTTTGAACGCCTGCTTTACGGCGTTTTTTCTGTGGTTCTCCTATCGTTTACCCATGCTTTGGGCGGCGCTGAACGCCGCCTATCGTGCGTCATCGAAAACACACCAAAACACGGAGACGCGAACATGGGAAGCAATCCGCAACTGAGCCGCAGCCATTTTCCCGATGCTTCCGCATCACGTAGCAATATGCGGCTGGTCTTGCGCGCGGGCGTGGCGGGCGGGCTCGCGGGCGCGGTCATCATCTGGATATACGAGGCGTTGATCTGGGTCGGCGCGCAACATTTGATGCCGCTCGCGGGCATTCCGCGCAACGCTACCGGACTCGTGTTCGGCAAGGCGTTTCAGGAAGCCATCGGCATCTGGGCGTATGTGCTCGGCACCGGCATTCACTTCGTATTCGCGATCGGCTGGGGCGTGTTGTTCGCGCTGATCTGGCCGCATTTCCGCCGACGCGGCTACGAGGCGACGTTTATCGCACTGTTCTATGCGATCTTTGCGTGGATCGTGATGCACGTGGCGATCATGATCGCGTCGACGAATCATCCGGACTATTTCGATCCGGTCGTCATCATCGGCGGATTCATGTCGCACTTTTGCTTTACGGTGCCGCTTGCGTTGATCGTCAAGCGGGTGATGCGCGTTTGATCATGCAATATGCGATGCAAAGCCCGATTCGCCTTCTGACAGTTCATCGCGCAAGGTGAGTGCGGGAATCAGATAATCTCCCGCATTCTGCCTGCGATACGCAATCGGCGTGGTCTCCCACAACGAATCGAGTCGTTGTCCGAACGATTCCTGAATATGCTGCACGCGTGCATCGTTCATGCGTGAAGTCTGATACAGCACGTAAGGCGGCAGCACGTCGAAGCCCGGATAGAACAGCATGCCGTGCTGAATGTGGAAAAGCACATCGTCGATCGGACCGTTGATGCCGCGCGGCGCATAGTGCGATTCCCATCCGCCCGTGGTCGTCACGATCATCGCGCGCTTGCCCTTCATCATGCCTTCGCCGTAACGGTCGCCCCAGTGCGTTTCCGAGTGCTCGCCCACGCCGTAACCGAAGCCGTACGCATAGACGCGTTCGACCCAGCCCTTCATGATCGCGGGCATGGAAAACCACCACATCGGGAATTGCAGGATCAGCGCGTCGGCCCAGCGCAGCTTGTCCTGTTCGATTTCGATATCGCGGCTTTGCAAGCCGTTTTCGAACGCGTGCTTCGAATCAAGACTCGCGTGAAAAGGCGTCTCGGCGGCGCGCTCGCGCACGTCGCGCACATCGAGCGTGGCCTTCCAGTTTATCGCATATAAATCCGACACCTGCACCGTGTGGCCGTTCGCGCGCAGACGTTCGACGGCGAAGTCGTTGAGCATGCCGTTCAGCGAGCGGCGTTCGGGATGGGCGTAGACAATCAGTACGTTCATGCTTGCTTCTCCAGTTCAATCGGCTTTGAGTGGAGGCAGAGTAGAACGCATCGCGGTATATTGGAAATGAATATCCAATATCGCAGGCATTACGATGAATAATATCTTGCGTCGGCTCGACATGAACCTGCTTGTCACGCTCGATGTATTGCTGGCCGAGCAGAACGTCACGCGCGCAGCGGAGCGATTGCATTTCTCGCAGCCATCGGTAAGCGTGCATCTGGCGAAACTGCGCGATATCTTCGGCGATCCTTTGCTGCTGCCCGGCCCGCGCGGCATGCGTCCGACCGCGCGCGGCGAAAGCCTGCGCGAACCATTGCGCGATGCACTCGCGGCACTCGCGCTCGCGGTATCGCCCGAAGCCGCGTTCGATCCGGCCACGGCCACGCAAACCTGGCGCATCGCGGCGACCGACTACAGCGAAACCACCGTGCTGATGCCTGCGCTGAATCGACTGCGTGCGGAGGCGCCGAATACGCGCGTCGCGGTGTTGGAAATGTCACCGTCGCGCACGGCGAAGCAAGCGGAGCAGGGCGAAATCGATCTCGCCTTCCACACGCTCGACGATACGCCGCCCGATCTGCATCACCGTCCGCTGTTCAAGGAAACGTACGTGCTGGTCGGGCGGCGCGATCATCCGAAACTGAAGCGCAAGCCGACGCTCGCGCAATTTCAGGCGCTGGAGCATGTGATCGTGTCACCGGACGGCGGCGGTTTTTTCGGACCCACCGATCAGGCGCTGGCCGAGCGAGGCATGACGCGGCGCGTGGTGTTATCGGTGCCGCATTTTCTGTTTATGCGCTCGCTGATCGAACAGACTGATCTGGTCGGCATGTTGCCCGCGCGGCTGGTTGGTGACCGCGCATCGTTAAGCGTCGTGCAGCCGCCCGTGGATGTTACGGGCTACGAAATGACGATGGTGTGGCACGAACGCGTGCATCGCGATCCGGGCCACATGTGGTTGCGCGAGTTCATTGCGTCGGCGGTGTGAATGTCGCGCGCAGGCTTTTGCGGATGACTTTGCCGGTGGCGGTCATCGGTAGTTCATCGACGAATTTCACTTCGCGCGGATATTCATGCGCCGCGAGCCGCGTGCGTACATGTTCCTGCAATTCGCGCACGAGTGCATCGCTCGGTGCGAAGCCTTCGTTGAGCACGACGACCGCGCAGACGATCTCCGTGCGCCGCTCGTCCGGCACACCGATCGCCGCCGCGATCCGAACCGCCGGATGCCGGATCAGACAGTCTTCGATCGGCCCCGGACCGATGCGATACCCCGCGCTGGTAATCACATCGTCGTCGCGGCCGATGAAGCGGAAAAAGCCGTCTTCGTCTAGCACGCCGAGATCGCCCGTCAGCAAATAGTCGCCGCGAAACTTGGCTGCGGTGGCTGCTTCGTCGTGCCAGTAGCCGAGGAACATCACCGGATCGGGCGAGCGGATCGCGATATGGCCTTGCGTGCCATTCGATACAGGCACGCCATCATCATCGACCACGGCGACGCGATGCCCCGGCACTGCACGTCCGATACACCCATTGCGCGGCTCGAACCATTTCGCGCACGAGGACAGCACCATGTTGCATTCGGTCTGTCCGTAAAACTCGTTGATGGTCACGCCCAGATGCGCGCGTCCCCACGACAGCAACTCCGCCCCGAGCGATTCCCCGCCGCTCGCCACCGACTTCAACGCAAGCCTGTGCGGTTTGGCAGAAGCGGTCGCACGCATCATCTTCAGCGCGGTCGGCGGCAGAAATGTATGCGTGATTTGATGGCGTTCGAGCAAATCGAAGGCGGCGTCGCCATCGAATTTATCGAAGCGGCGCGCGAGCACCGGCACGCCGTGATGCCATGAAGGCAGCAGCACATCGAGCAGACCGCCAATCCACGCCCAGTCGGCGGGCGTCCACATCAGCGCGGCATCGAGCGGAAAGCATTGTTGCGACATCTCAACACCCGGCAAATGCCCGAGCAGTACGCGATGTCCGTGCAACGCGCCCTTCGGTTTGCCCGTGGTGCCCGATGTGTAGATGATGACGGCGGGATCGTCGGCGGCGGTGTCGATCAGCGTGGGTTCGTCGGAGGCCTGGTCGATGGCGGGCCAGAAGTTTTCATCGCTCGAAAAGACGTGGTGCAGCTCAGGCAGACTCGCAGGCAGACGGTCGCGAATCGAAGCGATTTTCTCCGCGCCTTCCGCGTCCGTCACGACGACCGATGCGCCCGAATGCGCGAGGCGAAACTCGATCGCATCGATCCCGAACAGCGCGAACAAGGGCACCGCCACGCAGCCCATCCGATACGCCGCCAGATGCGCGACCGCCGCTTCCACCGATTGCCGCACGAAGATCGCGACGCGTTCGCCGCGCTGCACGCCGCGTGCGCGCAGCGCATTGGCGAAGCGGTTGGAGAGGCGTTGCAGGTCATCGAACGAATAGCGCGTGGTTGAACCGTCGCGCGCTTCGACGATCAGCGCGAGACGGTTCGAGCCATCGGCCCACTTGTCGCAGACGTCCTGCGCGATGTTGTAGCGCGCGGGAATGTCCCACGCGAACTGCGATTCAACGGCTTCGTAAGTGTCACCCGACGGCAGCATGAGCGTTCCGCATAGAGATGGATCGAACGATCATACGCGGGGCGCGCGGCGGGCTGTATCGGGAAAGACGTTACAGCGCGGACTCTTTCACTTCGCTGTTATCGCGCGCTTTTTCAGGCGTGATCTGCTCCCATGTGCTGTGTACATGACGCCGCAGAAAATCGCCGAGACCCGTGCCATTGCGTGCCGACAGCAAGTCGATGATGACCTCGTGTTCGTCGATGGCCGTATGCCACGTCTCCGACGTCACGCTGCCCTGAAAGCGATAGCGATACAACTGCCGGTTCAGCCGCTCATGCACCTGAATCAGCGTCACGTTCTTGGACGACGCGATGATGCTCGCGTGAATCGCCTGGTTGAGCCTGAAGTAATTCAGCCGGTCGCGCCGCTCGTAGGCCGCGTGCATTTCATGATGCAGCGCGCGGATTTCGGCGATTTCCTGATCCGTCGCGCGCTTGCACGCTTCCTCGCCGCCAAACGCTTCGATCACGCCGAGCACATCGAGCTTTTCGCCGATCGCCGCGACGGATAAATCCGCGACCACTGCGCCGCGTTTCGGCAGCACGACGACGAGGCCATCGCCCGCCAGTTCCTTGAGCGCCTCGCGCAGCGGCGTGCGCGAGACATCGAGCCGTTCGGCCAGCGTGCGTTCGCGCAGGCGTTCGCCGGGCTTCAGTTCGTCGGTGGCGATCATCGTGCGCAGACGCTGGGCGATCTGCATCGACAGGAGCGCTTCGGCTGCTTCGCCCGCTTCGGCAACGTCATCGCGCTCGATGTCGTCTTCTGGATCTCTCATGCTTCCGTTCTCATTTTTTTGACTAACTTTTACCGTTCCACCGTTTGCGGCATCCGGTATGCCACTTTACCAGCGATCACGGCGCGGCTCAGTGCTTTCCCGCCAATGTTCGACGCCGCACTTGACGGCTTACGCCCTTCATCTTAAATTTCGGTATACCAGATTCGAAAAACGATCGTCCGATGGTACACGTATCGGATGAAATTCATAAGAACACACGCGGAGACTGCCATGCGACTCTTTTCGAAACTGCCGTGATTACGCGGGCTTAGGGCCGAAAGAACGCTCAAAAGCACGAACCGGGCAGTGCACCGGTGACATCGGCTGATCGATAGTCAATCCGGTATACCACTTGGTTTCTCCATACAAATTCCGCCATCTGCGCGGAATTCGCACGAACCGCACCGAACGTACGATTTGCCATGTCGCCATCGCTTTATCCGCTGATCGCACCCGTTATCGCGATCGTTTTGCTGGTGCTGCTGATCACCAAGGTCAAGCTGCATCCGTTCCTCGCGTTGATCATCACGTCGGGTTTTCTGGGTTGCGCGGCGGGACTCGCGCCGACGGCCGTCGTCAAGAGCTTCGAAAAGGGCTTTGGCGGGATTCTCAGTTCCGTAGGTCTCGTGGTCGGGCTCGGCACGATGCTGGGCGGTCTGCTGCTCGAATCAGGCGGCGCGGATCGCATTGCCAATGCGTTTATCGGCCTGGGTTCCAAGCGCTGGATTCCGGCGGCGATCTGCGCGGCGTCGCTGCTGATCGGCTTGCCGCATTTGTTCGATGTGTCCTTCGTGATGCTGGTGCCGCTGGTCTATGCCATCGCGCATCGCACGAAAAGTCCGCTGATGATGGTCGGCATTCCGATGGCGGCGGGCCTGTATGTATCGCACGGTCTGCTGCCGCCGCATCCGTCGCCGACGCTGGCGCTCGCCGCGCTCCACGCCGATGCCGGCCGCACGATTTTCTACGGCCTGCTGGTCGCCATTCCGATGGCGATTCTTTCGGGGCCTTTGTTCACCGCGTTTGCGATGCGCTTTCTTCCGGTCACGCCGGGCGAGGGTCTTTATTCACCCGCCGTCGCGGATAAAAAAGAGCAACGCCAGTCGCCGCCGCTCGGTCTCGTGCTCGTGACCGTCCTGCTGCCGCCCGTGCTGATGATGCTGCGCACCTTCGGCCGCAACTACGCGCCTACCGGCACGCCGCTGCGCGAGTTCCTCGAAACCGTCGGTGATCCGATCGTCTCGCTGCTGATCGCCGTGCTGTTCGCGATCTGGTCGCTCGGCGTCAAAAGCGGCCTCACGCTGCCGCAGATTCAGAAGCTACTGGGCAAGAGCGTCGCGCCCGCTGCTGCCGTGATCCTGATTCTCGGCGCGGGCGGCGGCCTCAAGGAAATGCTGATGGCTACGCATATCGGCGAAAACATCGCGCACTGGGCGGCGCATTGGTCGATCTCGCCGCTGGTGCTCGGCTGGGCGGTCGCGGCGCTGATCCGCATCGCCATCGGTTCGGCGACGGTGGCGACCGCAGCGGCTGCGGGCATCGTCGCGCCGATCGCTGCGGCGACACCGGGCGTGAACATCGAATTGCTGGTGCTCGCCGTGAGTTCGGGCGGGCTGATGCTCTCGCATCTCAACGACTCGGGCTTCTGGCTCTTCAAGGAATATTTCCGGCTTTCCGTCGGCGACACGCTGAAGACGTGGACCTTGCTGGTTTCGTTTCAGTCGATCGTCGCGCTGGTGATGATTCTGCTCATCAACGCTTTTATCGGCTGACCCCGCCGACTTCATAACCAAGACTTTGCTATGAACTACGAACATCTTTTCAACGCGCTCGGCGAACGCACGATCCGCATGGCGCTGGTTGGTCCGAAGGGCGGTTTCGGCCGCTCGCTGCTGGTGCAATGCCGGGCGCTCGCGAGCATTGACATTGCTGCGCTGTGCGATATCGATATCGACGGCACGCTGGCCGTTCTGGCTTCGCTCGGCTTCGCTGCGAATGCCACGCGCGTCTGCGAAACCGCCGACGATGTGCGCAACGCGCGCGCCGAAGGCGTCACGGTGCTGGTGAAGGATCACACGCTGCTCAAGCACGTGGAACTGGATATCGTCGTCGAAGCAACCGGCTTGCCGGAAGTGAGCGTGCAGATTGCGCAAAACGCGCTGGAACGTGGCGTGCACGTGGCGATGGCGACCAAGGAAACCGATTCGGTCGCGGGTCCGTATCTCAATCGGCTCGCCAAGGAAAACGGCGTGGTCTACACCACGCCCGACGGCGATCAGCCGAGCAATCTGATCGGCCTCGTGACATGGGCGCGTGTGCTCGGCTTCGAAGTGATCGTGGCGGGCAAGTCGAGCGAGTACGATTTCATCTACGATACCGGCGCGCGTAGCATCGACTATCTCGATCAGCGTCATGAGGTTTCGCTCGACGCTTGCTGGACCCTCGGCGATGATGTCGCCGCGACGCTCGAAGCACGCCGCAAGGCTTTGTCGATGCTGCCGCAAAGCGCCACGCCCGATTACTGCGAGATGAACGTGGTCGCCAACTCGACCGGCTTCATTCCCGCGACCGACGCGCTGAACTACCCGCTCGCGCGCATCAGCGAACTGGCAGACATCTTCATTCCGAAGGAAGACGGCGGCATTCTGGAGCGCACCGGCGTGGTCGATGTGTTCAACTGCCTGCGTCGTCCGGACGATGTCAGCTTCGGCGGCGGCGTGTTCGTGATCGTGCGATGCAAGGATGACGAGACGTGGCAGCTTTTGAAACAGAAGGGGCATATCGTCGGCAAGAACGGACGCTATGCGTGCATCTATCTGCCGTATCACCTGATGGGCCTGGAAACGCCGATGAGTATTTTCTCGGCCGTGCTGCTCGATCAGCCGACCGGACACGCGGCGCAGCGTCCGTATGCACGCATGGTGGCGCGCGTCGAGCGCGACTTCAAGGCGGGAGAGACACTGAAAATGGGCGGGCATCATCACACCATCGAAGGCGTGAAGCCGTTGTTGATCGAAACGGGCAAGGCGGTGGCATCGGGCGCGGCGCCGTTCTATCTCGCGGCCAACAAGCGCTTGCTGGCCGATGTGAAGCAAGGCAGCCTCGTGCCGCTGGATGTGCTCGATCTCGACGGCTCGGCGCTGTACGAAGCATGGCAGAACAACCCGTCGCACTAAGCTAAGCAAGACGCAGGAGACACGATGTCGAACAACCCGCTGGGCTTCACGCTGCCGATTCTGGACGCGCATCATCATTTCTGGGATCTGTCGAACGGCCACTTTCCATGGCTGACCGACGAATACGACGATACGTTCTTTCTCGGCGACTATCGGCGGATGTGCAAGGATTTTCTGCCGCCGCAGTATCGCGAGGCGACGGCCGGCTATAACGTGATCGGCACGGTGCACGTGGAAGCGGAACGCTCGCGCAAGCAGCAAGTGCGCGAAACGGACTGGCTTACCGATCTGAACGTAAAGACCGGCTTGCCGAGCGCGATCGTCGGTCATGTGTTTTTCGTACAGCCCGATTGCGATGAAGTCCTCGCGGGCCACGCGAAAAGTCCGCTTGCGCGCGGCGTGCGCTCGAAACCGGAAATCTCCAGTGGTCCGAACGATTCCGTCAAAGGCCAACCGGGCACGATGCAGGACGACAAGTGGCTGCAAGGTCTCGCCTTGCTCGCCAAATACGGCTTTTCGTGGGATTTGCGCGTGCCGTACTGGCATCTGGAGGAAGCGACGGAGGTGGCGCGCGCGTTTCCGAATACGCCTATCGTCACGAACCATCTGGGCCTGCCGCTCGATCGATCCGATGAAGGTGTGGCGATCTGGCGGCGCGGCATGGAAAAGCTCGCGGCGTGCCCGAACGTGTATCTGAAGGTATCGGAACTCGGCTTGCCGAATGGCACGTGGGACAGCGCGAGCAATCGTCGCGTGATCCGCGAGGCGGTCGATCTGTTCGGCTATGAGCGCTGCATGTTCGCGAGCAATTTGCCGGTCGGGAATCTCTCGGCGACGTTCACGGAAATCGTCGCGGATGTATTGGGCGCACTGCCGCAGGCGAGCGAAAGCGAACTGCGCGCTTTATTCGAAGGCACGGCGCGGCGTTTCTATCGCGTCGAATAAAACATACAGGGGAGGAGACATGCAAACCAATATCGATGAAAACAAGCTCTTCAGAAAGATCTCCGTGCGAATCTTGCCGGTGCTGATGCTGGGCTTTTTCTTTTCTTATCTGAACCGCGTGAACGTGGGTTTCGCCAAGCTGCAAATGGCGAGCGATCTGCATTTCAGCGATGCCGTCTATGGCTTTGGCGCGGGGATTTTCTTTCTCGGGTACTTTTTGTTGGAAGTGCCAAGTAACGTTATTTTGCATCGCGTGGGCGCGCGGCGATGGATTGCGCGGATCATGATGACGTGGGGCATTCTGTCGTGCGCCACCATTTTCATTCGTACGCCGATGCAGTTTTATATCATGCGCTTTCTGCTCGGACTGGCAGAAGCGGGCTTTATTCCGGGCGCGATTTACTACATGAGCCAGTGGTATCCGGCGGCGCGTCGCGGGCGTGCGTGGGGCGTGTTTTATATCGCGCTGGCTTCGTCTGGTGTGATCGGCGGACTGGTGTCGGGGTCGATTCTCGGCTTCTTGTCGGGCGTGGGCGGCATGCGCGGCTGGCAATGGCTGATTCTCTGCGAAGGCATTCCGACGGTGCTGCTCGGCGTCTATATCTACTTCCGCATGAGCGAAGATATTCGCCGCGTAACGTGGCTTTCCACGGCAGAGAAAGAACATCTGAGCGCGGTGCTTGCGGCGGAAAATCGCGACAAGGTTTCGCATGGGTTTTTGCATCTGCTTGGACATGGGCGCATCTGGGCCTTGGTGCTGATCTACTTCGTCTACAACATGGGCCTGTACGCAATCAGCTTCTGGATGCCGACGCTGGTGCAGAAAATGGGCATCGCCGATGCGTTCACCATCGGTCTGCTGACCGCCGTGCCGGGTGTATGCGCGATCATCAGCATGCTGGTGTTCGGCTTCTCGGCGGATCGCCGTCGCGAGCGCAAATGGCATTTGATTGCAGCGTTCTCGATGGCCGCAGTAGGCTTTGCGCTGTGCGTGGCCTGGCAGAATCAGCCGGTGCTGGGCGTGATCGCGTTGTGTATCGCGAATATGGGCGTGTTGTCGATTCCCGCGCTGTTCTGGAGCTTGCCTACAGCGTTTCTTACCGGCGTGACCGCAGCAGCGGGGATCGCGATGATCAATTCCATCGGTAATCTGGCGGGGTTCGTATCGCCTTATATGATCGGCTATCTGAAGGATGTGACTGGGCGCACGGATACGGCGCTGTATGTCGTGGCGGCCGGATTGGTGATTGGCGCGATTGCGGTCGGATGCGTGTTGCGGGGGAAGAGTGGGATTGCGGGAGCACCGGCCCGTAGCTAACCCTCCGTGCAATCCCCGGTAGGATCGCACGCCCTCAACAGGCTACGATGCGAGCTTTACCCACGCCTCGCAGCTTGCGCATATGAAGGACGAACGCCTCACCGAAATGCGGATTTTCAAAGCCGTCGCCGAAAGCGGCGGCTTTACCGCTGCGGCGCTCGCGCTCGATCTGCAACAGCCGTACGTGAGCCGCGTGGTATCGAGTCTGGAGAAGCGGCTGGGCGTGTCGCTGCTCAGACGCTCCACGCGCAGCCTTCAGGTGACGCAGGAAGGGAATCAGTTTCTCGCGCTGTGCAAACGCATTCTCGAAGAACTCGAAACGGGTGAGGCGCAACTCTCGCGCGCCGGGCAACATATGTCGGGCGATATCCGCGTGACCGTGGCGACATCGTTTGGTATGGATCAGATCGTGCCGCTGATTCCCGCGTTCCTCGAACGCTATCCCGGTTTGCGCGTGCGTCTGTCTTTATCGGATACGTTGGCCGATATCATCGGTGAAGGATTCGATGTGGCGATCCGCATGGGAACGCTGCCGGATTCCAATCTCGTCAGCCGCAAGCTGTGTCATTTGCAGCGCGTGGTCACGGCGTCGCCTGCGTATATTGCCAAACATGGCGTGCCGTCCGTGCCCGCCGATCTCGCGCGTCATAACTGCCTGATGTGGGAGCCGCCGATGGATCATCTGAACCATTGGCCTTTCATGGTCGATGGCGAGCGCGTGTCCATGCTTATCAACGGTAACTTTCAGACCAGCAGCGGCGTGAGTTCGGTGTATATGTGTCTCGCAGGCGTGGGTATTACGCGGATGGCCGAGCATATGGTGCTGCCGTCCATCCGCAGCAATATGCTCGTGCCCTTGCTCACCGACTTCCAGCCCAGCGATGAAACCGCGATCTATGCGCTATATGCACGCGATTCCTCGCTGCATCCGCGTGTGCGTGCGTTTATCGATTACGTGACGGAGCGCTTGAGGCGGCCGCCGTGGGCCGCCTGACATCATTTCTTGTCATCGAGCGATTTCGGCAGTCGCATGGTCATGGCCGCGCCTAAGACGAGGAACGCGGAAATCACGTACATGCCGACTTCGGTGTGTCCGAGCCACACGTTCAACACGCCGACCATATACGGCGACATAAAGCCTGCGACATTGCCGACCGAATTGATGAACGCCAGCGCCGCCGCCACCGATGCACCCACGAACAAGCTCGTCGGCAAGGCCCAGAACAGCGCGATGCACGAATACACGCCTGCCGCCGCAAGCGAAAGACACGCGGTCGTGATAATCGGTCCTGCGGAAAGCCACATGCTCAACGCCAGGCCGACCGCGCCGATCACCATGAACAACGCGAAGTGAACGCGCCGCCCGCCGGTGCGATCCGCGCTGCGATTGGATACGTATAGCGCGATAGCGGCGAAAATATTTGGGATTGCAGAGAATAGACCGATCACGAACGGGTCGGCTACGCCGCTGCGCTTGATGAGCGAGGGCATCCAAAACCCCAACGCGTACAGACCCATGATGAGGCAAAAGTAGATGCCGCAAAATTCCCACAGCTTGCGATTCGAGAGAAAGCTGCGCACGCTCGAGTGATCGATCTTGCTGGCGTTTTCCGCGCGAATTTCAGCGAGTACGTGATCGCGTTCTTCAGGCGTGAGATAGCGCGATTTCGCCGGATCATCGTCGAGAAAGGCGAGCACGACGAAGGCAAGCACGATGGCCGGTATCGCTTCGATCAGAAACAGCCATTGCCACGCGGCCATATGCTCGCTGCCGGTGAACGCGTGCAGAATATAGCCCGAAATCGGCCCGCCGACGACGAACGCGAGCGGCGCGCCCATCACATAGATGGACATCGCGCGGCCGCGATAGCGTGCAGGGAACCACAGCGTCAGCAGATACATGATGGCCGGCGCGAAACCCGCTTCGGCCGCGCCCAGCAGAAAGCGCGCGATATAGAACATGGTCGGGGTTTTCACCAGCACCATCGCCGCCGAGATGATGCCCCACGTCAGCATGATGCGCGCGATCCACTTGCGCGCGCCCACGCGCCGCATCACTAAATTGCTAGGGACTTCGAAGAAGAAATAGCCGGCGAAGAAAATGCCGGAACCCAAGCCGTAGATGGCGTCGTCGAAGTGCAGGGCGTCGAGCATTTGCAGCTTGGCGAAGCCCACATTCACGCGGTCCAAATATGCTACCAGGTAGCAGATCAGCAGCAGCGGCAACAGCCGCCAGTAAGCCCGATAGTAGATGCGGCTGGCGTCGTGTTGCGCGACAGCCTCGTTGCCATATAGCGCTTCCATACGTGTCTCCGAATAGTGTTTTTATAGCGCTTATC
>NZ_JAQFVG010000001.1:34771-86668 GCF_029439455.1 Caballeronia sp. BR00000012568055
CCTCGGCAATCTCAACCAACATGGTCTGAAAATGCAGCCATGAGATAAACGAATTGCCCAGATGCTTGTGCGAATACTCGCAGAATTCAGGGTCGATCGGCACGGGGCGCGATTCGGTCGCGTCCATCATCAACTGCATGCGGCAGCAGTGATCGAGCGCGATAAAGGTCCACACCGCATCGTCGATACTGTGGCGGCTCGCGGTCAGCAACCCGTGGTTCTGGTGAATGATGGCCTTGTGCTCGTTGAACGCGTGCGCAATCGGATTACCCGATGCACTCGCCACCGGCACCTTGCCCGCGCCGTCGCGCACCACGGTATGACTGCCGTAGAACATGCAGGCGTCCTGCGTCACGTAGTCGAGCGGCTTGCCCATCGCGGCCCAGGCATCGCCATGAACGGTATGCGCATGACACGAACCGATGATGTCGGGATTCTCCGTGTGAATGGCCGAATGCAGCACATAGCCCGCGCGATTCACCGCATATTTCCCTTCGATCACCGTGCCCGAATGATCGACCAGCACGAGTTGCGACGTCCTGGTGCGCGACCACGGCACACACATCGGATTGGTCCAGAACAGTTCCGGATGCTCGGGATCGCGCACCGTCAGATGGCCGCCGAAACCGAAGCTGAAACCGTGGCGGGCGAAAATCCGGCACGCCGCTGCAAGATGTTCCTTCCGATAGCGCCGCTCTTCGGCGGAACTGGAAAACGTGGGTTCCTGCGGGAAAATCAGACCTTCCTGCGTCGGGCTATAGACCGATTCCTTGGCGTCCATCAACATCGGTTTGTCTCCTCGTGTGGGGTGGAAGGCCCAGTATAGGAGCGGCTTTCAGCAAGATTCAGGGGTGCGTGGGAATAGGATTTATGCAGCGCTGTGGCGATTGCGCCACCCGCTAATGCCCGAATTATTTTTTCGTCGTAGGATCGAACCGCATCCGATGCAAGGAACCTCTGCCATCCTTGCACCAAGCTTGCACCAAAGCGAATCATGGAGCTTGCGACAATGAAAACAATGAAAAGAACCTTGCTGGCTGCATCCGCGATTGCGTCCTTTTTTGCAGCGGCTTCCGCGCAAGCTCAAAGCAGCGTCACGCTCTACGGCCTGATCGATGCAGGCATCACCTACACCAACAACGAAGCCGGCCACCGCAACTGGCAAATGCTCTCCAGTCCGACACAGAACACGGTATTCGGCCTGAAAGGCACGGAAGATTTGGGCGGCGGCCTCAAGGCGACCTTCAAGCTGGAACAAGGCTTCAACCTGAACAACGGCACGCAAGCCTTTTCCGGCGATGGCTTCGGTTCGCAAGCGTGGGTCGGCCTTCAGCACGATAGCTGGGGCACACTGACCTTCGGCCGTCAATACGATGCCTTCAACGACACGCTCGGGCCGCTATCTGCCGAGTTCAACACATGGGGCGGAAGCCTCGCCGCGCATCCGTTCGAAAACGACAATCTCGCGGCGGATTCCGTCGTCGTGAACAATTCGGTCAAGTACGTCACGCCGAATTTCCACGGCCTGACGGGCGAGGCGATGTACTCATTCAGCAACCGCGCAGGCGGTTTCAACGATAACCGCTCGTACAGTTTCGGTGCATCGTATGCGCAGGGACCGTTCACGTTCGCGGGCGGCTATCTGCAATTCAACAACGCGGGCGGCGGGGTGTCGGGGACGAATCCGTCGGGCGCTGTGTCATTGAACGATGGCAGCGCCAACTTCGCGGCACAGCGTCAGCGCATCTGGGGCGCGGGGGCGAGCGCCGCGTTCGGTCCGGCGACGGTCGGTCTCGTATGGAGTCACACACAGCTCGACAATATGGCGAGCGTGCTGTCGCTCGGACTCGGCAGCTATCTTCCGCTCGATGGCACACTGCGCCTCGATAACTACGAAGCCAACGTGAAATACGCGCTGACGCCTGCATGGAGCGTGTCGGCGGCGTACACCTTCACGGATGGCGCGTACGGCAACAACACGTCGATCGCGTATCCGTCGTGGAATACGGTGATGCTGCAAACCGACTACGGTTTATCGAAGCGCACGGACGTGTATGTCGAAGGCATCTACCAGCATGTACGCGGCGCGCCGCCCGGCAGCGCGCTCGGTCAGGCGATGATCAATACGCAATCGCCTTCGTCGAATGGATCGCAGACTTCGGTGACCGTGGGCTTACGGCACGCGTTTTAAGGACGCGCGGCGACTTCGTCGAGATGCAGCAGCAAATCGGCCGGGTCTTCGTAGACGCGCAACGCGCCCGAGCGCTCCAGTTCGTCGCTGCCGTATCCGCCCGATAACAGACCGACGCCGAGCGAGCGGCATCGGCGCGCGGCCAGCATGTCCCAGATGCTGTCGCCGACCACCACGGTATGTTCGATCGGCACGTTCAGCTTGGCCGCCGCCGCGAGGAACAGATCGGGATCGGGCTTGGCGTACTTCACCATGTCGCGCGTAATCACCACTTGCTTCGACGGATCGACGCCCAGCGCTTCGAGATTCACCGCCGCCGTTTCCATCCGTCCGCTGGTCGCAATGGCCCAGCGCACGCCCGAATCCGTGAGCGCGGCGAGCAATTCACGCGCGCCCGGCAGCGGACACACTTGTGCCCGCAAGCGCGTATAAGCTTCCGCATGCAGCTTACGCAAGCGCTCAACGCGATCCGGACTGATTTCGCCATGCGTTTCGCGCAAAAGCTGATTGGTGAACAGCCCGCCACTCATTCCGATCTTGCGATGAATCCGCCATACGGACAGCGCGATACCTTCTGCATCGAGCGCTTCCTTCCAGGCCAGCACATGCTGATAAACGCTATCGACGAGCGTGCCGTCGAGATCAAACAGAAACGATGTTTCGATACGCATGATTCGCTCCTTTGAATTGCATTTTGCATTCATGATACCGGCGCTTCACGATTTCCGACCGCAACAGATGCGATAATCGATGTCTGCGCCGCAGTGCGCCTGCCGTGCGAAATCCCCGCATATACATTTTGAATTTTGCATTAAAAATGCATGATGGAGTTTCAATGAGCCGCATCGACAATCCTTCCCGCGATCAGGAAGCGGGCGTAGTGGACGCCACGCAAGACACCACGCGTATCGACGACACGCGCATTGGCGCGGTGCGTCCGCTGATTTCGCCTGCGCTGCTGCTCGACGAACTGCCGGTCACGCCCGGTGTGCAAACGCTCGTGGAAGACAGCCGCGCGGCAATCGCCAATGTGCTGCATGGGCGTGACGATCGACTGGTGATCGTGGTCGGTCCGTGTTCCATTCACGACCACGATCAGGCGATGGACTACGCGCGCCGCCTGAAGACCGTGGCCGATCGCCTGCATGACGATTTGCTGATCGTCATGCGCGTGTACTTCGAAAAGCCGCGTACGACGGTGGGCTGGAAAGGCTATATCAACGATCCGCGTCTGGACGGCAGCTTCCGTATCAACGAAGGCCTGCGCCGCGCGCGCGGGCTTCTGCTCGACATCAGCGAACTCGGCCTGCCGACCGGCACGGAGTTTCTCGACTTGCTCAGTCCGCAATACATCGCTGACCTGATCGCGTGGGGCGCGATCGGCGCGCGTACCACGGAGAGCCAGAGTCATCGGCAACTTGCATCGGGTCTGAGCTGCCCGATCGGTTTCAAAAATGGCACGGACGGCGGCGTGCAAGTCGCGACGGATGCCATCGTCGCGGCGGGCGCGAGCCATGCGTTCATGGGCATGACGAAGATGGGCATGGCCGCGATCTTCGAAACGCGCGGCAACGCCGACTGCCATGTGATTCTGCGCGGCGGCAAAAAAGGCCCGAATTACAATGCGGAAAGCGTCGCGGCAAGCTGCGCGGCATTGGCTGCGCTCGGTCAGCGCGAACAGGTGATGATCGATTGCTCGCATGCGAACTCGAACAAATCACATCAGCGTCAGATCGATGTCGCGCAGGATATCGCGCGGCAATTGCAGGCGCGCGAGCAGCGCATCACGGGCGTGATGATCGAAAGCCATCTCGAAGAAGGACGTCAGGACCTGAAGCCGGGCGTGCCGCTGAAGCACGGTGTATCGATTACGGATGCTTGTCTTGGCTGGACGCAGACCGAACCGGTACTGGAACTGCTGGCTGAAGCGGTCCGTCAACGCCGCAGGGGCTGAAGTCACCGACGCGCACTTTAAAGGTGCGCGCGTTCACGAAAGCTTCACTCAAGAGGTGAGCGAGCGGGCCGTTAATTCAGACGACAACCAGTAACAGTCCGCTCTACCGATCGATCGCCACGATGGGCCTCATGCAAGTCAGCCTCGTCTCCGAAACACAGCATCGCAGCATTGAACAGCTCATCGCGGCCGACGCGCTGACGGCTGTGTTTCAGCCTATCGTGCGCTTTGCCGATGGCGAGATCATCGGTTATGAAGGGCTGATTCGCGGGCCGGTGGGCAGCGCGCAGGAATCGCCGGCGATGCTGTTTGCGCAGGCTGCCAGCGAACGATGCGGCATAGTGCTCGAGCAGGCGGCGGCGCGCGTGTGTATCGCCGAGTTTGCGAAGCTGGCTTGCACGGGGCTGTTGTTCGTCAACTTCAGCGCGGCGGCGATCGAAGTTGGTTTGAGCGCGCGGCAATCGCCGGGCGATCTGGCTCGCGAGCATGGTTTCGATGCGAAGCGCCTGGTCGTCGAACTGACCGAACAAAGCGTCATTACCGATGCCGAACGCTTCGCCGCGAGCGTGCGCGCCATGCGTGCATCCGGTTCGCAATTCGCACTCGACGATTACGGCAGCGCAAATGCTTCGATGAACTTATGGGTTCGCCTTGCGCCGCATTACGTGAAGATCGACCGTTTCTTCGTCTCCGATATCGCGCGCGATCCGCTCAAGTTCGAAGCCGTCAAAGCGATGGTTTCGTTCGCCAATGCAAGCGGCGCGCTGCTGATTGCCGAGGGTATCGAAAGCGAAGCGGACCTGGAAATCGTGCGTGATCTTGGCATTGCGTGCGCACAGGGTTTCTTGCTGGGACGACCGGCCAAATCACCCGCGGCGCGTTTGCCGGATGCAGTGGGACGCGCGCTGCGCTCGGGCCAGATCGCGGTTTATCCCGCGCACACGCGCACGGGCGCGACCGAGGACATGAATGCGGTGATGCTCGACCGCATGCTCGTCGAAGCGCCGACGCTCACCATCAAATCGCGTAACGACGACGTCGTGCGCCTCTTCAATCAGAATCCCTCGCTGCACGCCGTCGCCATACTCGACGAAGGCAAGCCCGTCGCGCTGATCAATCGTCGCTCGTTTATGGATCAGTACGCGTTGCCATATCACCGTGAAGTGTTCGGCAAGCGGCCCTGCATGCAGTTCGCCAATCTGACGCCGCTGATCGTCGAACGCGGCTCGACGCTGGAGCAAATCGCCAGGCTTTTCACGCATGACGATCATCACTTGTCGGATGGTTTTATCGTGACGGAAGAAGGGCGTTATGCGGGACTCGCGACCGGCGCGAGCATGGTGCGCGCGGTTACCGAAGTGCGCGTGGAAGCGGCGCGTTATGCGAATCCGCTGACGTTCTTGCCGGGTAACGTGCCCTTGAATTCGCATATCGATCGATTGATCGCGAATGGCTCGGCTTTCGTTGCGTGTTACTTCGACCTCGATCACTTCAAGCCCTTCAACGATCGATACGGTTATTGGCAAGGCGATGAGGTGCTGAAGACCGCAGCGAACACGCTGGCTTCCGTATGCGAGCCGACGCGCGATTTTCTGGGGCATATCGGCGGCGATGATTTCTTGCTGCTGTTCCAGAGCGAGGACTGGCGTTCACGCGCGAGCCTTGCAATCGAGGCGTTCAACGAGTTGGTGAAGCGGTTTTACTCAGCGGAAGAACGGCTTGCCGGCGGGATTCCGGGTGAGGACCGGCTCGGGCGTCCGACGTTTTTCGGCTTCGTGCGTTTGTCGGTGGGCGCGGTGTGCGTCGGACCGAACGAAGCGCGCGGCAGTGCGCATGTGAGCGCGGCCGCCGCGGTGGCGAAGCGGATGGCGAAGGAGGAGCAGGGCGGGGTGGCGGTAATGTCGATCGGGCAATTCCACTCGGTTTGATAGCGGATTAACGCGGTTCCCTCGGCACTCTCCCCATCAAATAAAACTCGTCGTTCGGCCGCATGGAAATCACATTCGCCATGCGGTTCGATAATCCAAAAAACGCGGTAATCGCCGCGATATCCCAGATATCTTCATCGCTGAAACCGTGGGCGAGAAGTGCTTCGAAATCCGAACTATCGACACGTCCCGCTTCGACGCAAACCTTCAGCGCAAAATCGAGCATCGCTTTCTGGCGCGGCGTGATATCCGCCTTGCGATGATTCACCGCGACCTGATCCGCCACCAAGGCGTTCTTCTCGTAGATGCGCAGAATAGCGCCGTGCGCGACTACGCAGTACAGACAGCCGTTCACCGCGCTCGTCGCCACCACGATCATCTCGCGCTCGCCCTTGCTCAGACCGCCTTCCTTCAGCATCAACGCATCGTGATACGCGAAAAAAGCACGGAATTCGTCGGGCCGATGCGCAAGCGTCAGAAACACGTTCGGCACGAAGCCCGCTTTTTCCTGCACGTCGAGAATGCGCGCGCGGATATCGGCGGGCCAGTCTTGCGGATCGGGTACGGGATAGCGGCTGATCGGCGGCGTCGTCGTCATAAAGTCTCCTGATTTGAAGACTCAGAATATCATCGAGTCAAGGTCAGCGACGACAGCAGCTTGAGCAAACTCTCCACGTTGACCGGCTTCACGAAGTGATAATCGAAGCCCGCGGATTGCGCACGCAAGCGGTCTTCGGCCTGACCATAGCCGGTGATCGCAATCAGCAAAGGCGTGCGATCGCCTTTGCGTCGCAGGCGGCGCGCAAGCTCGTATCCGTCGATATCCGGCAGACCGATATCGAGCAGCGCCACATCGGGTAAAAAGGGCGGCGCGGCATCCAGCGCTTCCGCCGATGAATACGCCACGCGCGCCACATGTCCCTCGGATTCGCACAGCATGGCAAGCGAATCGGCGGCATCGCGATTGTCATCGACCACGAGAATGCGCAATGCCTGGCGCGTCTCGGGCGAGGGGGTATCGGACAAGGCGCGCGCGGAATGCCGCTCATGATGATGCAAACGCGGCAGCCGCACCGTCACCGTGGTGCCGAGTCCCGGCCCCGGACTCTGCACCGCGATGCTTCCCTTGTGCATCTCAACCAGTTTCTTGACCAGTGACAAGCCGATTCCCAACCCTCCGTTCGATCGGTCCAGCGTGCGTTCGCCCTGCGAAAACAGCTCGAAAACCTTCGGCAGCAGATCGGCTGAAATGCCGGTGCCCGTGTCGGCGATGATGACGGCGACCCAGCTATCGTCCGAGTTCACGCTCACGGTAATGCGTCCCTGCTCGGGCGTGTACTTGCTTGCGTTATTGAGCACGTTGACGAGAATCTGCGAGAGGCGCGTGACATCGCCACAGACGTAGGCGGTGGCATCGGTCACATCGACGGCGATATGCTGCGCGCGCGATTCGACCATGCCCGCAATGGCTTCCACCGCGTGATACACGGCAGTGCCAACTAAAATGGGTTCCAGTTGCAGCGCGATACGTCCCTGCGTAATGCGCGACACTTCGAGCAAATCATCGACGATACGCGTCATATGTTCCACCTGCCGGCTCATCAGGCTGATGAGTTCGCGGGTATGCGTGTGCATCTCGTCGTCTTTCTGCAAGAGCGCAATGGCCGTGCGCAGCGGTGCGAGCGGATTGCGCAACTCATGCGCGAGCATTGCAAGAAACTCGTCCTTGCGGCGGCCTGCTTCGCGCAGCATCAACTCCATTGATTTGCGGTCCGTAATATCGATCAGGCATCCGATGATACGCAAGGGCTGGCCGTCCTTGCTGCGTTGAAGCAGCGCGCTGCCTTGCATCCACTGTTCGCCGTGCAGATTCTGCACGCGGAATTCGAACGGGCCGCCGGGTCCCTCGCCTGCCGCGAGACTGCGCATATAGCGGTCGAGCGTCGGACTGTCGTCGGGATGCACGCGAGCGAGCGCGGCATCGTAAGTGATGGTTTCGGTGATCTGCGGCTCGCCGCCCGTTTCGAACAACAGCGTCCAACTCGGCAATTCGAGCGAGAGAATGTGGATTTTCGCGGCCTGCATCGCGACAGTCAAACGCAGACTGCGTGCTTCGATCGCGGCCTGCGCTTCGTATTGCAGCGTGACGTCGGTAGTCGTGCCGAACCATTCCTGAAGGTTGCCGTGTTCATCGTAGAGCGGCGCAGCATGCGCCTGCACAATGCGATAGTCCTCGTCGCGCCGCTGCATGCGAAAGTTCAGCGTGATCGGCACGCCTTGCTCGATGGCGTCCAGCCATGCGCGATGAATGCGCTCGCGGTCATCGGGATGAATGAAGTCGAGCCAGCCCCAGCCCGACAGACGTTCGCGCGGCGTGCCCGTAAAGCGCTCCCATTCGCCACCCGAGGGACGAATCTCGCCGGTGGCATCCGCCGCCCACACGAGCGCTTCCGTCGATTCCACCAACGCGCGATAACGCCTTTCAGAAAGGCTCAAACGCTCTTCGTCGGCGCGCTGCGTGCTGATGTCGAAGCTCACGCCATAGACGCGCGTGAGCACGCCATGACGATCGAACTCGGGATGGCCGCGCATGCGCAGCCAGCGCCGCGGCCCCTGATCGCCGTCGAGCAGCATGAAGTCGAATTCGAACGGACCGCCTTCGCGCAGCGCTTCGGTCAGCTTGCGCTGAAACGGCTCGCGATATTCGGGTGCAACGCGATCCCATAGTTCGGACAACATCACAGCTTCCGTGCCGGGCGGAAACGAATAAAGCGCCGCGAGTTGCGCGGTCATGCGCACCACGCGCGTCTTCATATCCCATTCCCACGCGCCCATACGCGCGCCCGCGAACGCAGCTTTCAGACGGCGCTCGCCGGCTTCGTACATCGCCCAGGCATGGCGGCATTCGTGTATGTCGATGGCGACGCCGACTGTATCGCTGATCTGGCCTTCTTCGTCGCGGCGGGCCTGCAAATGCAGCGTATGCCAGCGAAACGCGCCATCGGCACGCAGGAGGCGCACATCGACATTGCGCAGCAGCGTGCCGTCGCGCATCTGCCGCAAGGCTTCGAGCACGGGCTGAGTATCGTCGGGATAGATGAAGTCTTTCCAGTGCCGCCCGACGAGTTCCGGAAAGGGAATGCCGAGGTAACGGCAGGCCCACGGATTGCCGTACTGGATAACGCCGTCGCGCGCGGCGCGCCATACGAACGACGGCAGAAAATGAGCGGGATCGTGCATGAGCGATTGTTGATGCGCTTGCCGCGTGTTGACCAGGATCACGAATAGCTTAGGGATACCGTACAACAAAAGTTATCAGGCGAAACTATGTTCTACGACATTTCCGCCGTGGCAGCGGAAAGACTTGCCGATGATTGTGGATCATCGGCATAAAAACGAACGCGCGGTCGAAATATCTTTTCACGTGTCGCACTTAGCCTGCTTCACCTACATCCTTTGGGTTTGGAAGCTTTTCGCCCTTGTTTTCAGGGGTTTTCGGCTCGTTCGTCAGCGATTGTTTCTGTTCTTCAGTCAGCCGGCGATCCGCCATATTCAGGTCATCGGGCGTTTGCTTCGGCGGCGTGGGACGATCGTTTTGCTCGGCCATGTCGGCGCTCCTCGGTGTTGTCGATTTCGATAAAGACGCACGACATGTGCCACTGCTTAGCGGGGCGCGATCACATCAACTCAGCATGTTCAACTCAGTACGTTCCATAGCACGAGCGTGAGCACCAGTCCCACCACCGACACGATGGTCTGCAATACCGACCACACCGCGACCGTTTGCTTGAGCTTGAGGCCGAAGTATTCGCGCACCATCCAGAAACCCGCGTCGTTGACGTGGCAGAAGAACACCGAACCTGCGCCGATAGCCAGCGCCATCAGCGAGTTATGCGACGCCGACAAGCCGCCTACCACCGGCGCGACGATGCCCGCCGTGGTGGTCGTCGCGACCGTGGCCGAGCCGGTCGCCTGACGCAATGCGACCGCTATCAGCCATGCAAGCAGGATCAGCGGCATATGCGACCCGACCGCGATTTTGCCGATCGTCGCGCTGATGCCTGCATTCACGAGCATCTGCTTGAGTCCGCCGCCCGCGCCGATGGTCAGCAGCAGCGCCGCGATCGGCGGCAGGCTCTTGCGCAAAATGCCGCCCACGCGATCACGCGCCATACCGCGCGACCAGCCGAGCATGACGATGGCGAACAGCACCGTCAGCGCCAGTGCAATCAGCGGTTCGCCGACGAAATCGAGCACGTCGTACGCGAGCGATTCTTTGTTCAGCGCGAGCTTGGCGACCGTGCGGCCAAGCATCATCACGACGGGCAAGAGAATAGTGATGAGCGAGATCGCGAAACCCGGCTGCGAAGTGCTGTCCCCATGCTCGCTGAAGAGCTTGCCCATTTCCTCCGGCTCTTCCACATGCAGGCGCTTCGAAATGAACGCGCCGTAGATCGGGCCGGCCAGCACGACGGCCGGCAATGCGACGATCAGGCCGAGGCCGAGCGTGAGACCTAGATCGGCATGCAGCGCGCTGACGGCAATCAGCGGTCCCGGATGCGGCGGCAGCAGCGCATGCAGCGTCGTCATCCCAGCCAGCGCAGGGATTGCTATACGCAGAATCGGCTGCTTCGAGCGGCGCGCCATCACGAAGATGATCGGCACCATCATGACGAGGCCGACTTCGAAGAACAGCGGCAGGCCGACGATGATCGCGACCAGCGCCATCATCCACGGCAGACGTTTGGGCGTGGAGTGGTCGAGTAGGGTGGTGACGAGCCGGTCGGCCGCGCCGGATTCGGCCATCAGCGCACCGAGCATCGCCCCCAGCGCAATGATGATGCCGACATCGCCGAGTAATGCGCCCGCGCCCTTGCTGAAGGCCTGCGCGATCGCGTCCAACGGCTGATGCGCGGCGAAACCCGCCGCAAAGGTGCCGACGAGGATGGAGAGAAACGGCGCAAGCTTGAGCACGCCAATCGCAATGATGATGACGGCGAGACCGAGTGCGCAGGCGATCAAAAGCTGAGTGTCGTGGCCGGACCACGGGACGAGCGTTGCTGAATTCACGTTGGGATTCACGTTGACCTTGTGCTGATGCGATTACGGATTACTTTCGTTTTGCATGCGTGCTTTGCGTGTCGCTGCGACAGGCGTGGCGAGGCATGCCGGGCGTGAAGCCCCGTCGTAATAGCAGATTTTCAGGATACGCGCAAAGAACGCGAGGACTGACGCGTACGCAAGGCATGGCATTTTGCTTGTCGCATGCCGCGTGCAGACGCGAATGGAGCGAAAGGAGGGGATCAGGCGGCGGCTTGAGTCGAAGCGGTTGGTTTGCTCGCGTCGCTTCGGTCCAGCAGATCGAGCAGGCGCAGCACGCGCGCGCGTTGCGTGGCGACGAGATCGCTTTCATCGGCGAGTGCGCCCAAACGCCTGCGCCAGTACGACTGATCGAGACAGCCGAGCGGCGCGGGATCATTCGATTTGGCGAATGCCGTGATCATGTGCTCGAGATGGTCGAGTTGTGCGTCGGCGGCGCGCGCAGGCTTGAGCGATGCCCGTGCTGCCGCCGAGGCTTGTAAGGATTTCGGCTTTCTCATGTCTGCTTGCCCCGATGCATCGAACTGTCTGGTCTGGTGTTTTTCCTTGTCCGGCCGCGTGCTTTCTTGCGCGGGGAAGGCAAGGAGTCGGCCTGACCGGGGCGCGTTGGCAGGAATCGCCGACCTGACAACGCGCCCCGGAACATGCCGCTCCTTACCCTAAACAATAACGTCGCCGATTCGCGCGACTTGACCGTGCGTCTCAGATTTTTAAGCTTCAGGCTTTGGTGGCGCAGGACGAGTCGAGCGCACGAAAGCGTTTGGTGCGCGTCACGCTATACCGTTGTTTACGGTCTGCTGGCGGAGAACTTGACGCGGTTTTAATTTCAAATTGCTTACGCATTATTCGATTCGGACGCCCGCGGCCAGGAAAATCAGCACGGCCAGCCACACGCGGACTCGGGCAGCAAGGCGATCAGCAAAACGGTCAATACGATCGGATCGAGACCGCCGGTGACTAAAACACTTTGCTATCCGAAATGAGGAATAAATCACGCCGCGCAAAGCTCGCCAATCGACAAGCGCATAAAGCGCTGGCCATCGAGTGATTTTCCTTTAGCGTTTTCAAGGGTTGCCATTTCGCTAAACCTCGTGCCATGCTTCGCCCAGCTTAAAAAATAAAACAATGAAGCTCGAGCGAGACCAGTCCGGTTCTTCACCCTTGGAAGGAGTGAGCATGATCGAACTGTCAGGGCATCGTGCAGCGCGGCACGTTCTAAGCGCGTGGCTGTTGATCGCCACCAGCAGCGTGGCTTTAGCCGATTCGCAAACCACAAATAAACTGCTTGCGCCGCCTAGCATTTTATATGGAGACTTATTCGTCGCAGTTCAGACCGCGCAGATCTATCCCGATCAAAAGACCTTTGTCGATGCAACGCCTAAGATGGACCCCGCGCAGATCGTGGCGCTTTACGATCAGGCCAAGCTGAATCCCGGCTTCTCGCTGTCCAACTTTGTCGCGACTTACTTTACGCCGCCGACCGATCAGGTCATCACGCCGCCGCCGAATCAAAGCCTGCGCGATCATATCGACTGGTTATGGCCCGAACTGACTCGTAACAGCACACCGGGCACGGTGCCGCAATACAGCTCGCTTATTGCCATGCCCAAGCCGTATGTCGTACCGGGCGGGCGCTTTCGCGAAGGCTACTACTGGGATACGTATTTCACCATGCTCGGTCTGCAAGAGGCCGGCCGCGAAGATCTCGTTGACGATATGCTCGATAACTTCGCTTACCTGATCGATACCATCGGTCATATTCCGAACGGCAATCGAACTTACTATGTCAGCCGTTCGCAGCCGCCGTTCTTTTCTTATATGGTGGAACTGGCCGCCCAGAAAGAGGGTGGGCGCGTGTATCAAAAGTATCTGCCGCAATTGCGCCGCGAATATCGCTATTGGATGAAAGGCGCGGACAGGCTGCAAGCAGGCGATGCCGCGCGCAATGTCGTGAAATTGCCCGATGGCACGGTGCTTAATCGCTATTGGGACGAGCGTGATGCGCCGCGCGACGAGTCGTATCTGGAAGATGTGCAAACGGCCGCGTCGGTCAAGGATCGGCCTGCTAACGAGGTGTATCGCGATCTTCGTGCTGCGGCTGAAAGCGGCTGGGATTTCAGTTCGCGCTGGTTCGGTGACAATCAAACGCTTGCGACCATTCGCACGACCGCGATCGTTCCCGTTGATCTGAACAGTCTGATGTTCCATCTGGAAACCACCATTGCAATCGGCTGCGGACAAGCACGTGATTTCGGCTGCGTGACGGACTTTATTCAAAAGGCGGCTAAGCGCGCAATCGGTATCAACAAATATCTTTGGAATAAAAACGGCTATTACGGCGACTACGACTGGAAGCTCGCGCAGCCGCGAAATAATCCTTCTGCAGCGATGCTTTATCCATTGTTCGCCGGAGCCGCGTGGCCCGATCGCGCTCTGACGACGGCGCGAACGGTAGAGTCGTTATTGCTCAAGCCCGGCGGTCTGACGACTACCACGGTCAACACGACTCAGCAGTGGGATGCGCCCAACGGCTGGGCACCGCTGCACTGGATCGCTGTGCAAAGTCTGCGGCGCTATGGCCGCGCCGATCTCGCGCAAAAGATCGGTACGCGGTTTCTTAGCGACGTGAATCACGTTTATGCGACCGAGCAAAAGCTCGTGGAGAAATACGTGGTGGAAGGGTCGGGCACGGGCGGCGGAGGCGGTGGGGAATATCCGTTGCAGGACGGCTTTGGATGGACAAATGGCGTGACGCTTCGCTTGCTGGATTTATACGGGCAATAAGATGGAGCGGGCCGCGGTTTACCGCGGCCCGTCATTTTTCTTAGGCTTTATTCGCTAAACGTTGCTTGCGATACTCCTTAACCGGTAAGCCACCCCAGCCCCAGTTTTCCAAGTCAACTTCTTCGATCACGACGAAAGTAGCGTCAAGCGGTTTGTTGAGCACGTCGAGCAGAACACGACTCACACCTTCGATGAGTCGCGCCTTTTCATCGGGCGTGATGGCGCTCGTTCCCGGTTGGGTTCCTTCGCGCGTCACTTGAATCGTTACGATAGGCATGGTGATCTCCGTGGCTTAGTGTCCCGCAATCTGACCACCATCGACATGTAGAATCTCGCCCGTCACAAAAGGCGCGGAATCGAGATACAGCACCGCATTAACGATATCGCTCATGTCGCCCATATGACCGACAGGATGCAGTGTGCCAAGCGCTTCGTGCGTTTCTGGTGCGTGCATCGGCGACTTGATGATGCCCGGCGATACTGCGTTCGCGCGAATACCCGCTTTGGCGTATTCGATTGCAAGCGAACGCGTTGCGGCATTCAAGCCGCCCTTGCTAAGCGAGGCAAGCACGGAAGGCACACCGCTGACGGCACGATCGGCCAGTGTCGTCGTGATGCTGACGATATGGCCGCTCTTGTTCTTCTCCATCTCCGCAATGGCAAGCTGCGTGATATGAAAGAAGCCGTTCACATTGACATTCAGGATGGCTTGATAATCTTCCTGTGAATACTGCGTAAAAGGCTTGGCGATAAAAATGCCCGCATTATTGACCAACGTATCGATACGGCCGAAGCGCGAGATAGCTTGTTCGACTACGCGTTGTGCCGTGGCGCGATCACCGATATCGCCAGCGATCGCGAGCACGTTGGGATCATCGGCTTGCGTAATCGAGCGTGCCGTTGCGACGACACGATAGTCCTTTGCGCGAAACCCTTTGACGATTTCCGCGCCAATGCCTTGCGAAGCGCCGGTGACGATGACGACTTTTTGTGCGTTGCTCATGATGAACCTCGATAAATGGGTGTTGACTGGCGCTCAATGTAGGCGCATCGAGGCTGCTTGCGTACACCCGCCGTGGACTATCAGTTTTGCGTCGCAGGAACAAATGAAAGCGTTAGTCGCTAAACTGCGGCATGGCTTAGGCTTAACGAACGGGAGACGCGTCATGGCATTGCCGCAGGTCAAAGCATTCGTATTCGATGTATTCGGCACAGTAGTGGATTGGCGCGGCGGCGTGACGCGCGAGGCCAAGCCGTTTTTAGCGCGATATGGAAAAGCGGACGCCACACCGGAAGCGTTAGCGGATACATGGCGCAGCGGCTACGTGCCCGCGATGCTGAAAGTACGCAATGGCGAGCGCGCATTTGCGAAGCTTGACGTCTTGCATCGCGAGAATCTTGATGCGTTATTGCCGCAATTCGTGGCCGATCCTCAAGCGGTTCCGCTTGACGTTCTGGATGAGTTGAATCTCGCCTGGCATAAGCTCGATCCGTGGCCTGATTCCGTTTCTGGGCTAACGCGTCTCAAAGCGCGCCATATCATCGCACCGCTATCGAACGGCAATATTCGCTTGATGGTCGATATGGCCAAGCGCGGCGGCTTGCCTTGGGACGCTATTCTTGGTGCGGAGATCGCGCAGACGTATAAGCCCACGCCCGACGTGTATTTGCGCGCCGTGGATGCCTTGATGCTCAGGCCCGAGGAAGTGTGTATGGTCGCCGCACATAACGACGACTTAGCGAGCGCCAGACGATGCGGCTTAAAGACCGCGTTCGTCGCACGTCCCTATGAACGCGGTCCGAAACAGACCATCGATCTCAAGGCCGAAAGCGATTGGGACGTGATCGTCAATGACATGAACGAACTGGCGGATGCGGTCGGCGCTTGAATTTCAACCGTTCAAGCGCCGTCAAGCCCGATGAAAATTCCTTAAGCCACGCCTTCGACAATACGGAAATCACGCTCGCACGCATCGCCCAAAATTTCGAGTGCTTTCTTGTACGTTTCGCTGTTAAACGCAGCGGTGGCCTGTTCGAGTGAATCGAACTCGACCACCACTGTGCGTTCCTTGCGGCCGTCACCTTGCGTCAAGGCAGCAACGCCGCGCACCAGCGGACGGCCGCCGCCTTCCTGAATAGCGGCGGTTGCCAGCTTCGAATATTCGACAACCTGATCGGGCTTGTTGATTTGTCGATACACGCTGACCCAATAACCCTTTGCCATCTTCATCTCCAATGTTTGATCGACCGGCGTATGCCGTCGAGGGCGAGCATAGCAAATAAATCGTTTGAGCTTTAGCTTGGGTCTTTAGTCCGCAGTGAAGATTCGCCTTGCAGTGCAGCATTGGCATCAAGAACGAGACTAATGCCTTACTATGCAGCCAAGCCGCGCTCGGGTGGACAATAGCAACATTATCAAACGGAGAACGCCGCATGAACGAACCGTTGAACGATTTGCCCTTGCCCGATGGCATTCGCTCGCGCATCGTCGAGAACGGTAATGGCTTGGCCATGCATGTGCTCGAAGCCGGTTTCGAAACACCTGGCCGGCGTTGCATCGTACTGTTGCACGGCTTTCCCGAACTTGCCTATAGCTGGCGCAAGATCATGCTGCCGCTTGCAAACGCGGGCTATCACGTCATTGCGCCGGATCAGCGCGGCTATGGGCGCACCACGGGCGCAGATATCACGTATGAAGCGGATTTGGATGCCTACAGCATGCCCAATCTCGTGCGCGATGTGCTGGGCTTGCTCTATGCGCTTGGCTATCGTCAGGCGGCGGCGGTTATCGGACACGACTTCGGTTCGCCAGTCGCCGCATGGTGCGCGTTGATGCGACCTGACGTATTTGGATCTGTCGTGTTGATGAGTGCGCCCTTTGGCGGACCGCCTTCTTTTGCGTTTGGCACAGCGACGGACCACGCACCACTGGAACCGGCTGATACATCGTCATCGGCAATGGCGAAAGCGGTAGCTGAGCTTGCCTTGCTCGATCCACCGCGCAAGCATTATCAATGGTATTACTCGGGCGATCAGGCTAACCAAGACATGTGGCACGCGCCCCAAGGTCTTAGTGATTTCTTGCGCGCTTACTTTCACATGAAGAGCGCGGATTGGGCCGGCAATCAGCCGCATCCGCTTAAGGAAATATCCGCGGAATCTTTAGCGAGCTTGCCGGATTATTACGTCATGCAGGCGGATCAAACCATGCCGCAAACCGTCGCCGATCATATGCCTATGTCAAACGTATGGCTAAGCGATGAAGACATGAATGTCTACGCGAGCGAATATGCGCGCACGGGCTTTCAGGGCGGTCTGAACTGGTATCGATGTGCGACGAACGTACGCTATGGCGAGTCCATGCGCTTGTGGGCCGGACGCACGATCGACGTGCCTGCATGCTTTATTTCAGGCGCTAGCGATTGGGGCTGCTTCCAGCGTCCGGGCGACTACGAAGCCATGCGCATGCTCGTCTGCACGAATTTCCGTGCAGCGCATTTGATCGAAGGCGCGGGACATTGGGTGCAACAGGAGCAAGCGCAGACGGTCGCGAGCCGCATCCTGCGCTTTCTGCGGCAGGATGCGCCCGGCATCATTTGATCAGCGCTGTTTGATAAGACGCGCGACGCGCTTAGCGCCCAGACGCCATTCGTACGGATTGGCGTAGTCGAATTCGCGCACCTTGCGGTAAAGATATGGCCAAAAACTGCCGCTGGCGCGCGATTCCTGTACGCGATCTTCACGCGAAAGACGACGATTATCGTTCCATGGGAAGGTGCGTACTTCGCGTGATGCGCGACGCGGCAAGCCGAATACGAGCGAATACGCATATCGCGAGGCGTCCGAATGATTTGGACCCGCGAAATGCAGGGTTCGGCCGTAGTGAATCGTGCAGTCGCCGAGTTCGAGCGGGCAGACTACGGCCTCTTCCGCTTCGAAGCCCGAAGCGCATTCAAGACCATGCGTCGTGGGATCGCCGCCAATGGGACCATGCGGCAGCACCGGCCCAAGATGCGAGCCTGCGATGAACTGCATGCATCCGTTTTCGAGCGACACCGGTTGCAAAGGAAACCAGAAATTGACTTCGCGATGCTCGATGCGCGGGTCGGTGAACGCTTCATCCTGATGCCAGGGCGTCACGGCCTCGGTATGCGCGGGCTTGTGAAAGAAGCTGTCACTGACAAAGCGCGCCTTGGGACCGAGCAATTGCATCGCGATGCGCTGCGCGCGTCGTGCAAGCGCCGACTCCATCAGGCTACGTTCGAAATGTGAAGGCTGATGCAACTGTGCGAGCTTGGGCTTCTCTGCGTCGGCGCTTTCAGGATAAAAGTCGAATAGCAGGCCCTGCGCATAGCCCGCCTTGTTGCGCAGCAATCGATCACCGATCGTACGCAGATCTTTCGTTTCCGAAACCGTCGCCACCTTTTCCAGACGGATAAAACCATCTTTCCAGAAGCGTTCACATTGCTGCTGGGATAACGTCGTCATCTCCCTTTTCGCTCGCTTAAAAGGTCATGCAATTACACTGACAAAACAGACCCGACAGTGAAACAGCCCACTAATGATCGCTCTGTGCGATTGCGCACAAAGCGCGTCCTTTGGCCTTGAACTAAAGGCTTAGCCCACAGGATTGTTGTATTTGAATCTGAGGTGCGAAGATGTCCGCGAAAGCCTGTTTATAAGGCTTTTGATGTGACACGACTTGGACGATTACGCTTGCTACCTGCATGAGGCTTTCATCATAACGGTTCCTTTAATGTGCCGCCGAGCGCTTGAGCGATATCGATCATCGTTATGGCGGAATCGATCGGCACATTTGTCGGATGACAGCTAGAGCGAGCGCGCGTTCATGTGTGTCAGAGGAAGACTCAAGCGCCGCCCGCGCAAGCGATAGAGCGTGATACTGACTGCAAGCGTCAGGATCTCAGTGACCGCTACAGTCATCCAAAGACCGCGCGGGCCAAGCCATTCGCTCAAGAGCCAAAGCGTGATCAGAAGCAACAGCCAGCTTCTCAACAACGCCACAATCATCGATGCAAGCGGCGCTTCAATAGCAGTGAGATAGCCCGCGATCGAAAGATTCAAGGCCGCTGGCACGAACGCCAGCGCAATCCATGGCATGGCGTCGCGCAAGAGCGCTTGTGCAGAGGCGCTATCGGGCACGAACAAGGTGCCCAGCGGTTGCGCAAAGCTCAATAGGGCGATTGCCGCTAACAGCGCAAACGCAGCGGTGGTCACAATGCCGATGACGAACGCTTGCGACACCGCGCGCACATTGCCCGCACCACGCTCATAACTCACGATAGGCTGCATGCTTTGCACCAGCGCAACCATGGTCACGGCGGCGATCATCGTCGTGTATTCGATGACGGCGAAGGCAACGAGACCGTCGTCGCCAAGCCAGCGCAGCACGGCATGATTGAAGGCAAACAAGGTGACGCTTGGCGCGATTTCGCCAAGAAATTCCGATGCGCCGTTATAAGCCATGCGCCATGCATGATTACCGCGTGCAAAGGCACGTGCAACGACGCGCACATGCCGCGTCCTAAAGACAAAATAAAGGAACATCGGCACGCAGGAAAGCATTTGGCTGATGCCCATTGAAAGCGCTGCGCCGCGCATGCCCCAATCGAGATGGCCCACCATCCACGCTGTCAAGGCGACATCGACGATACCGCCTGCAATCAGGCAGACCAGGCCGAACTTGGCCGCGCCCTCGATGCGCAAGAATAATTCGAGCGCATAGCAAGCGGTCGGGAACAGCACGAAGGGCGCGTAAGCGTGCAGGAAGTCCTTGGCGAAAACGGCAAGCGGGCCGGTCGCGCCGGTCAGACGCACGAACGTGTCCGCGCCAAAATAAATGGCGAGCGCGAACGCGCCGCCGCTCAGCACGAGAAGCCATAGCGATTGCGTAAAGGCTGCGGCGGCATCGTGTTCGCGGCGTTCGCCAAGCAGGCGTGACACCAGCGTCGAGCCGCCCACGCCGATCATGACGCTGAACGCATAGGGCAGATAGAGCAGGGGCACGAGCAGATTCAACGCGGCAAGCGCGTCCGCGCCGATATATCGACCGATAAAGATGCCGCTGATAACCGAGTGCAGGCAATAAACCCAGGCCGCTAAAACAGTGGGCACAGCAAGGCCTGAAAACTGGCGCACGAGCGCCGAAGTGTGAAGGTAACGCATGACTGACAACCAAGAATGACTCGCTAAGTGCAAAGCAAATGCTTAGCCCTGCAGTCGAACCGACAAAGCGAGGGCACGCGTGAATACACGGCCTGACGCTAAGAATTGGCATAGCACGCGTATCTGGCGGCGCGAGACAACGCCAGCGGGCTATGAGAGAAATGCTTGCCGGGCTTTAAGACCCGATAAGAAAATGCGCGGCTTGAATAAGCCCAAAGCTAAAACAACTAAAGCTAAAGCGCGCGTCGATTCGATTGAGGTGGTTGGAGCCGTCTAAAGCGCTAAGAGTTCCCTTAGCGCGTTAGAGCGGCCCGTCTAGGCGATGTTTAACGATCAGCCGCCCGATACTTCCAAAGGCCGGTCGGCCTTGGTCCGCAAGCCGTAAGCCGTCAACATGCGATAGAGCGTGACGCGCGAAATGCCGAGTTCATCCGCCGCTTCACCCAGGCGGCCGCGATGACGCAGCAGCGCGACTTCGATCGCCTGACGCTCGGCCTGTTCGCGCGCCTGAGCCAGCGTCATCGGCGCGGCTTCCGCGTATTCGCCGAGTTCGAGATCGCTGGCGAGAATCTGCCGTCCTTCCGACATGACGATGGCGCGCCGCACGCGGTTGATCAACTCACGCACATTGCCGGGCCAGCCATAGTTATGCAGCGCTGCAATCGCGCACGGAGAAAAGCCGCGCAAGCGCCGGCTCGCGTCCTTGCGAAAGCGTTCGAGCATGTGATTGGCCAGCAACTCGATATCCTTGCCACGTACGCGCAAAGGCGGTTCGTCGATCTGAAGCACGCAAAGGCGGTGGTACAAGTCCGCGCGAAAACGTCCTTCGATCATCGCCGTTTGCATATCGACGTGCGTTGCCGAAATAATGCGTACATCCACTTCGGTCGATGTCTGTCCGCCTAAGCGCTCGATCTTGCGTTCCTGCAAAAAGCGCAGCAGGCTCGCTTGACTTTCCAAAGGCAAATCACCGATTTCGTCTAAGAAAAGCGTGCCGCCGTTAGCCGCTTCAACGCGTCCGATCTTGCGCTGATTAGCGCCCGTAAATGCGCCGCGCTCATAGCCGAACAACTCGGATTGCAAGAGATGGGGCGGAATCGCGCCACAATTGATCGCCACAAACGGTTGTTCGCGACGCACCGAGCGCTCGTGAATGGCGACTGCCGTCAATTCCTTGCCCGTGCCCGATTCGCCGGAAATAAACACGGGTGCGTCGGTCATGGCGACTTTGCGAATGGAGCGATACAAGGCCTGCATGGCGTCGCATGAGCCGACCATTGCGCCTTCGCGGCAATCGGCTTTTTGCGGGTCGTTGCTCGCCGTGTCGTGCAACGCGATCATGCCGTAAGCGTGGCCGACTGCATCGACAATGCGGTCCGCGCCTGAAGGCAGCGTCACGTAGTCGAAGCAGAAATCGCGGATCAGCCGGCAAATGTCCGGGTTATCGACATGCTCGGCATCGACGGTGGCGACCCAGCCGATTTGATAAGCGGCCAGCAATTCGAGCAACGCGCCGGGTTCTTTAGCAAAGCCACGGCTAGTCAGATCGACAATGCCCGCAGCGGCGCGCTTGCCGCCCTTGCCGGCTTTAGGCGGCTTGGCCGGATCGACATGTTCGATGCTCCACCCACGGGCATGCAGACGCTCGGAGAGATCTTCCGATGCCACTCGCCCCGCGAAATAAAGCGTTCTCGGTTCCCCGTACATGGCTTTTCTCAGCTTTTTTGATGTAACCCAAAGTATGCGCTTCGACCACTCAAGTCATGAAGCCGCGCAAACGATTGGCGTTGTTTAAATGTTTGAATGGCTCGCTAAGAACCGATTAAAAAACATACAGCACTTTTTTCGATACGCTCGTTCGTTATTCGCATTTGCCTGCTGTTTACAAGGGTTTTGCCAAGCAAAACAGTGTCGCTCCTCATTTGCCCGTATAGGCGTAAGAGGAATTCTCGGTAAAGTAATACCTTCTTACCGAATAAATTTGCTGCCGCACTTATGACGGCGTAAAGTTCATTCATTCTTCCATCTGACGATAACAATCGAAACATGGACACGACTTACCAGCCACGATTGCTGCTAGTGGACGATGACCCCGGCATGATTCGCATCATCGGAGAGATGCTGGCGGAGTTTCCGGATCAGCGTTTTGCGACATCGGGTGAAGCCGCTTTGTCGCTCGCTCGCGAATCCACGCCCGACCTTATTCTGCTCGACGCCAATCTGCCCAATATGACCGGCTTCGACGTATGCGAGCTGCTCAAGAAAGACGCGAGGCTCGCGCGTGTGCCCGTGATCTTCGTGACCAGTCACGATGCTCCGGCGCTCGAAGTCGATGCCTTTCGCATGGGCGCGGCCGATTACGTCATCAAGCCCCTCGTTGCCGCGCGCCTGCAAGCACGTGTGCGCGCGCAATTGCGTCCGCGCAAGCGTTTGATGGAAGCGGCGCGATCCAATTCGCAAGCCTTGCCTCAGCCATCCAGTACGCGCGTGCTCGCCATTCTTTCTTCCGACACTGCCGACGCGCAGCGCGACGCGCTCGAAGCCATCGGCGCGCTTGAAATCGTGCGCGATTGCGAGAGTGCATTGCAAGCCGCGAAGCGTAACGCGCCAGGTGCGATCGTACTAGACGCGAGTCAAGCCAATTCCACCGATCAAGCGCTTAAAGCCTTGCTCGAAGCGTATCCGCATGTCCCGGTCATCGTGCTTGCAGATAGCGCCGATGTGCAAACCGAACAGCGCACGCTGGACGACGGCGCGGCCGATGTCATCGCCAAGCCGGCGCGGCCCGCAATTTTGCAGGCGCGCGTGCGTGCTGCGCTGGCTACGGCGCTCAAAGCGGAAGAGGACGCGCGCGCCATGCTCGAAGCATCGAACCGCGCAAGCGTGCATCCTTTTCCGGGTAATACGCACTAAGCGCACTAAGCCTACTAAAGCCACTAAGCTAAGCCGAAGGCGCGCAAGCCACGCGCGCGCGTCCTGCGCGCTTGGCTTCGTAAAGCGCGTCATCGGCTGCTTTCAAAAGCGTTGCCGTCGATGCACCTTCTCGCGACGCAAGCATCGACGCCACACCGACCGATATCGTCACGTTTGCATCGATGCACGACGGCAGATGCTCGATGCCAAGCGCACGCACTTGTTCGAGCATGCGCTGCGCAATAAGATGCGCGCCCGCCAAATCTGTCTTAGGCAATAAACAAGCGAATTCTTCTCCGCCGTAACGCGCGACTTTGTCGTAAGGGCGGCGCAAAGACTCCACTAAAGCCTTAGCGACCGACTTCAGGCACGCATCGCCGGCTTGATGCCCGTATTGGTCGTTATAGCGTTTGAAGTAATCCACATCGACCATCAGCAGCGCGAGCGGAGCGGCTTCGCGCGCGCAATGCCGCCAGTCAGCCAACAGGTCTTCGTCGAATTTGCGGCGGTTGGCAACGCCCGTCAAGCCATCGAGCAAAGCATTGGCGCGCAGTAAATCGCCTTGAAGCTTGAGCGTCAAATGCGTGCGCACGCGCGCCTTAGTGACGACAGGGTTGATCGGCTTGCTAAGAAAATCGACCGCGCCTAAGCCGAAGGCCTTGACCTCATCGTCTTCACGGTCTTGCGCGGTAATGAAAATGACCGGCACATCGGCCGTTAGCGGATCGGACTTGAGCAGGCGGCAGACTTCGTGGCCGTCGAGATCGTCCATGACGACGTCGAGCAGAATCAGATCGGGTAATTCGGTTTGCGCAACCTGAACCGCTTGCGCGCCGCTGGTCGCCATGAACACATCGCATTCGTGGCGGAACAACTCATAGAGCACGCGGATATTGACCGGTTGGTCATCGGCGATCAGCAGCTTGGGCCGCCGGTTCGCATGCATCAGCCATTTTTGCAGGAGTTCTTCCATCATGCCTGTTCCAGCATTTCGCGCGCAATCTTCGACGCGCGCGTGAAATCGAGCGCTCGAACGCGTGCGAGAAAGTGCTCGAAATCCACACGATGCACATTCGGTGCATGCGGCGAGAGACTTTCCGACAACGCAATTGCCTGAAGATTCGACGCGTCCAGCAACGCGACGATCGTATTGAGCCGGTCGCGCCACGCTTCGTCTTCGATCGGCTCGCCTTGCAATTTATTCGATTGCGCGGCCTTCGTGTTGATAAAAGCGTGCGTCAGGCGTTCGACGCTCGTTGCCAATAAACGCTGCATACGTGGCACATTTTCTTCGACCGAGGCGAGCGTGCGCGCGCTGTCGTCGCTATCCAACAGGTCGCGTTCGAGCTTGCCCGCGAGCTTGCCGAGCACGATCGCACCGATGGTGCTCGCGCTGCCCTTGATCGCATGCAGCACCGAGGCCGCGCCATTCACATCGTGTCCCGCGACCTTGGCGACGAGCTGCGCGAATTGCTTGTCCATCTGCGGTTCGAAGCCGTCGAGCGTGTCACGGATCAGCGCGAGATTGCCGCCAAAGCGCGTGACGATGGAGTCGTACGGCTCGGTGACGTCGGCATCTTCGCCACCGTTCGATACGTCATGCTGAGCCTGCGCTTCGAGCGTTTCAAGCGTATCGAGACCGACCTGAGCACGCAGTACCGCAACGAGCCGCTCGACATCGATCGGCTTGCCGACGTGATCGTTCATGCCCGCTTCGATGCAGGTATCGCGATCCGCGTTGGATGCGTTCGCCGTCATCGCGACGATCGGCAATGTGTCGAAACGGCCGTCGGCGCGAATCAGACGCGTGGCTTCCAGACCATCGAGGTCGGGCATTTGCACATCCATCAACACTGCATGAAAGCGCGTGTCGCCCATCAGGACCGCTTCGATCCCTTCACGGCCGCTTTCCGCCAGCGTCACACGTGCGCCTTCGGCGCGCAATAATCCTTCGGCCACCTGACGATTGAGCGCATTGTCTTCGACGACCAGCAGATCGAGTCCACGCAGGCGCTGTGCTTTCGATACCTGCAAATCAGGGACTTCCGCCTCGATTTCCACTTCACGCGCGGATGCTGCGCGGATGGCGGAGACGAGTTGCTTGGGCGTGACCGGTTTGGTCAGAAAGCCCGCGAACGGCGCATCGCCCGTTTCCTGCGATTCGCGCAGCACTTCGCGGCCGAACGCAGTGACGAGCAGCACCATCGGCGGCTCGGTGTGGCCTCGCATCGTGTTGATAAGCTTCGCGGCGTTGAGGCCGTCGAGGTCGGGCATGCGCCAGTCGAGCAGGGCGATATCGTATGGCGTATCGCCGCGCGCGGCATCGCCGATACGTTCCACTGCATCGATACCGCACGTCACGAGATCCGCCTGCCAGCCGAGCGAACGCACCGTGCGCGAGAGAATTTCGCCGGCCATCGCGTTGTCGTCGGCGATCAGAATACGCACCGGGCGATCGAGAATATCGCTTGTATCAGGCACTTCGCGCGGTTCGTGCTGCACGCCCAGCGAGATATCGAACCAGAAGCGGCTGCCTTCGTCTACACGGCTTTGCACTTCGAGCTTGCCGCCCATCATCGAGACGAGCCGCTGGCAGATCACAAGGCCCAGACCTGAACCGCCAAAGCGTCGCGTGGTGGATGCTTCGGCCTGCGTAAAGCCCTCGAAGATACGTTCCAATTGCGCGGCGCTGATACCAATGCCGCTGTCGCTCACCGCCACGCGCACGCGCACGGCTTCGTCCATTGCCTGCAAGACATGCACGCTGACGACGATCTGTCCCGCCGACGTGAACTTGAGCGCATTGCCCGCGAGATTGATCAGCACCTGCTGCAAGCGGAAGCCATCGCCAACGAGCACGGCGGGAAGGTCGGGGTCGAGGTCGAATAATACTTCGACATCCTTCGTACCCTGATTGCCCGACAGCACTACGCCGAGTTCTTCCATCAGCTTTTCAGGCTCGAACGGATGGCTGTCGAGTTGCAGCTTGCCGGCTTCGATCTTCGAGTAATCGAGAATGTCGTTCAGCAGATTGAGCAGCGATTTCGCCGCCGTTTCGGCCTTGCTCACATAGTCTTGCTGACGGCGATTCAAATTCGTCAGTTGTACGAGATGAAGCATGCCGAGCACCGCGTTCATCGGCGTGCGAATTTCATGGCTCATATTGGCGAGGAACGAGGACTTCGCGGCGCTCGCGGCATCCGCCTGTTCCTTTGCATCGCGCAGGGCGGCTTCGAGTTCGTACTGATCGGTGATGTCGTAATTTACGCCGGTCATGGTGACCGCTTCGCCGTTGGCGTCGCGCTGGATACGCAAGCCGCTTTGAATACGGCGCACGGAACCGTCCGGCAGCATCACGCGGAACGGCGGCAGTTCCTTGAGCTTGCCTTCGAAGGCGGCCTGAAGACGTGTTTGTACGATATCGCGATCTTCCGGATGCAGACGCTGACGCCAGTGCTCGATATCCAGTCCGTTATTCTGGAGTGCTTCGGGATACTGATAGATCTGAAACATGCGTGCATTCCAGTGCAGCTTGCCCGATGCAATGTCCCACGACCAGATGCCGATTTCGGCGATATCGGCGGCGAGCAGCAGCTGATCGCGCGCATCGGCGAGTTCGCTGCGTTCTTTCTTTTGACGCGAAATGTCCGTAATAACGGATACAAAATGCAAGGCACCATCGATTCGCATCGCGCCCGTGGAAACATGCGCTGGGAACGACGTGCCGTCCTTGCGCTGGCCGGCCAGCTCGCACTCGGCGGTCGGCATATCCACGCCCGAGACGAATTGTCGAATGTATTCGTTATACGCGTCGAGATGCGCGGGCGGCACCAGAAAGCGGATATTCTGACCAATCACTTCGCTCGCGGTGTAGCCGAACACGCGCTCGCCTGCGGTATTGAACGAGCGGATCGCACCGCGTTCGTCCACGGTAATGATCGGATTGATGGCTGTGTCGAGCACTGTGCGCGTGGTCAGGAGGCTGCGCGTAAGCGCCTGTTCGACCTTGTTTCGCGAGGTCATTTGACGGACAAGCGTCGCGCCGAACCAGCCCATGACGAGTGCGAGCAGACCGGTTACCGCAGCGTGCCAAAGGGTGTCGCGCCACCAGGGAAAAAGGATTTCGTCGCGAGCCAGCGCAGCCGCCACGAACAGCGGATAGTCCTGCAAGCTGCGATAACTGTTCAGCCGCTCGATACCGTCCTGCGACGAGTACGTGGTGAACGTTCCCGCGGCGACATCGGCGAGATGGGCGCGGAACAGCATGGTATCGACCATGCTCTTGCCGACGAAACGATGCTCGAAAGGACGGCGCACGATCATCGTGCCGTTGTTGCTCACGAGCGCGGCGGCGCCTGCCTGTCCGAGATCGAGACTGTCGTAGAAGTGCGAAAAGAAAGCGACGTCGATGGTCGCAAGCGCCACGCCCGCAAAGCTGCCATCGGGCGCGTTGATGCGGCGCGAAACCGGGATGATCCACTTGCCCGTCGAACGGCTCTTGACCGGCATGCCGATATGCGGGCCGCGATCGGCGTGCGCTTCGTGATACTGGAAATACTCGCGATCCGCGTTATTGAAGCGCGTTTCCAGCGTCGGCTGAGAATTGACAATCCAGTTGCCGTTCTTATCGTAGATAAAGAGTCCGTTGAGTTGCGGCAATTGCGCCACGCGCGCCATCAACGAGCGGTGAATACGATCGATATCGTTCGAGGCGATGCCGTCCTGCTCGACGCGCTCGACCATGCCGATCAGCGTGGTATCGGCTTCCTTGAAGGTGTCGTTGGCGTGCTGCGCCATCGCGCGCGCCAGGTTCGACGCGGCAATGGTCATCTCGTCGATCTGCACACGGCGCGCGGCGATACTGCGCCACACGTCGGTGCCGATCAACAACACACAGACGACGATGATGAAGCTCGTCATCCGGAAGGTGAGCGAGTGGCGGTTGAGCACGCCGGTATCTCCAATAGGGCACTGCTGATTGCACGAACCGAGCACCGCCGGAATGCAACGCGGACCGCAGCGTATCTTAGCGCGTCGTCCGTAGAGATCGTTTGCGAGCCGGCGCGGGCTAAAACCCTGTGTTTGCGCGGTAGTCAAGCTCGTTTACGGCTATGGTGCGCGGTTTCTTGATAGCAGCGGGGCGGGAATTTTTTCGCCTTAAGCAGCGTTTTCCCTTAAACGGCTGCTTTTCGTAGTTTGTTCGGCACAAACTTTCAGCGATGAAAGCGTTTGTGCGCGTCCGACACTTTAGCTTGTCTTTAGCAATGGTCGTCGGGCGCTAAGCCTTATAGAACCTCGTCTTAGCCTATGTTGGCACGGCTGGTGCATAAGAAAGCCACTCGCCGTTTAAGCATTTGCCTCGACCGATGTGTCGCGTGTTGCTGCTTTATCGGCACTTTCGGACGGAGGCTGAAATGTTGGGATACCTGATCGATTGGTTTGGGCGCGTATTGGATCGCGCTGAATATGTTCGTCGCGATGCTTATCTCGCGGATTGCGCAGACATCAGCGAACTAGAACGGCGCATGCGCTGCTATGAAATCGACGCCTAAAGCGTCAAGAACTAAACGAGATCATCGAATGAAGAAAGAACAGAACGAGCGCATTCCCGTCATTGCCTTGCATTGCTCGGGTGCGGGCGCGAATCAATGGCGACAACTCGGCGAAGCGCTCGATACGCATTACACGCTGATCGCGCCTGAGCACTATGGTTGCGAGAGCGTGGGACCGTGGAGCGGTGAGCGCGCCTTTACGCTTGCGGATGAAGCGGCGCGCACGATCGAACTGATCGATCGGCAGCGCAGCCGCGTGCATCTCGTCGGGCATTCGTACGGCGGCGGCGTGGCCTTGCGCGCGGCGCTGGAACGTCCGCATGGCATCGCCAGCATCACGTTATACGAGCCTTCCGCGTTTCATATACTCAAAGGCATGGGCGCACATGGCGCGGCCGCCTACGCCGAAATTCTCGCGATTGCGCAGCGTACCGCGCAAGGTGTCGTGACCGGCGATCTGCGTGGTGCAGCAAGTTCGTTTGTCGATTATTGGAGCGGAGCAGGCGCGTGGTCGGCATTGCGACCCTCCGTGCAAGCGATGCTTACACGCTGGGTCTATAAGGCGCCGCTCGATTTCGGCGCGCTGATTCATGAGCCGACACCGGCCAGCGCTTATGCGAGCCTCGACATTCCCACGCTATTAATGCGCGGTGAACACGGACCCACGCCGACGAAATTGATCGCGGAGAGCCTGTTATCGCTGATGCCCGATGCGAAGCTGATCGTCGTGCCGGAAGCGGGGCATATGGGGCCTTTTACGCATGCGCAGATGGTGAACGGGAAGATTGCCGAGCATATCGGCGCGCTGGAGATGTGCTAAGGCTTAGCCAAGCAAACCATCGCTTGAGGGATCGCGGGTGCTTTGTCTTTGCACAAGGCGTCCGCGAAACCAGAAGGTCCACGCGAGCAATCCACCGTAAATCGTATAGCCGATAATCGGCGAGACCACGAGATAACGCTCGATCGGCCAGGTCCACGCGAAATAAAAGCGCAGCGTCGTTTCAAGCGTCAGGCCGATACCCCAGACGAGTGTCATCAGCCTAAGCGACGCACGTAAAGACGCGTTGTCGCGCCAGAAAGTTTCGAAGCGTTGCGCGCCGTCTTCGTGTTCGCGTGCGACCGTGGCGCGCGCCAGATAAAAGATCAGCGGCTTCTCGAACACAAGCGAGCCCAGAAATACGATGCCTGTCGCACCCGCCGCCAGCGATTCACGCACCAGCAAAATGCGCGCGCTGCCGCCAAGCGCAAACGTGATGATCGATAGCGCGATGCCAAAGATCACTAAGGCGGACAGCGCATCGACACGTCTTGATCTTAAGAACTCGACCACGCTCCAAACAAGCGGCGGCGCAGCCGATGCATACAGCGCCCCGACTTCGCCCCAGTGCGGCAGCGCAAGCCGATAAGCAAGCCAAGGCAGCAGCAGATTGGCGACAAGTTCAAGGACTAAGCCGGGCTTGATCTTTTTCATGGACTCACGGTTAAGCGCGGCAAGCGCGGAACGTGAGCCAAGTATAAGAGAATCCCGTTAGCGCTTTGTTCGTTCTTATTTGTTCGCCGCGCCATTCGCAGCCGCACCCGCGCGTGCCGCTTCGACGCCGTTCACGGTGCCATTGTTAGGGTTGATCGTGCGCGGTCCATACGTCGAGTTGCTGTTTTGGTTGGGCTGCGCCGAATAACCTGGCGAAGAATGCGGCGGCTTAGGTTGAAACGTCTGATTAACAATGCCCATTTGCCCGAGCTTTTGCGCGGCGCGGCCATCTGCGTGAGCATGCGTGGCGAAGCACATGCCCGCGAGTGTTGCGAGCAGCGTGCAGCTTAATGAGCGCCATTGCGCGGCATGACGAGTTTTTTTCATGATGTCCTCCTTGACGGTTGCTAAAGCTGAGCAATAAAAAGCGCTTGCATGATTGTCCGCAAGGACAGTGCCCGTGAACAACCGGGTTTAGCCGGATTCATATTGAGATATCGCATTTGGCACACGTTTTCCGGTCGGTAAGATGTACTTCGACATACTGACTTCCGTCTGTTTGTGGAAGCCGGTTTTTCCCCGCCGACAAAAGGAAAGCGACAAATGGCAAACCCTCATCACGCTTCACAGAAAGCTTCCGGTACTCACAAAGCGTCCACATCCGACGCACGCACTGATACCGATGGCGATACCAGCATTGCAGAATCGCCCGGGCATGAGTTGATCCACAACAGCATGTCCGACATCATCAAGAGCATCGGCGCAAATAGCGGCAACGAGCGTCTCGATACCTTCAAGACGCTCGTAGGCGGCATGTCGCCCGACGAAATCACATCGCTGCGTTCCTATCTGCTTGACGGCGAACATGCTTTGATCGGGCGCGGCACGCAGAAACCTCATCAGGATGACGAACTTGCGCCCGATTGGCGGCGCGGCGGCTATCCGTATAAACATCTGCTGTCGCGCAACAACTACGAGAAACAGAAGTATCGATTGCAGGTCGAACTGCTCAAATTGCAGGCCTGGGTCAAGGAGACCGGTCAACGTGTGGTGATTGTGTTCGAAGGTCGTGACGCGGCTGGCAAAGGCGGCGCGATCAAACGCTTCATGGAGCATCTGAATCCGCGTGGCGCGCGCGTGGTGGCCCTCGAAAAGCCGACCGAAGTCGAACGCGGCCAATGGTATTTTCAGCGCTATGTCGAGCACTTGCCGACGGCGGGCGAGATCGTGATGTTCGATCGCTCGTGGTACAACCGCGCGGGCGTCGAGCGCGTGATGGGCTTCTGCTCCGACGAAGAGTACGACGCATTCATGCAGCAGGTGCCGTCGTTCGAGCGGCATCTTGCGCAAAGCGGCATTCATATCGTCAAGTTCTGGTTTTCTGTGAGCCGCGCGGAGCAGCGCCGCCGCTTCAAAGAGCGTCAGGTGCATCCGCTGAAACAATGGAAGCTGAGTCCGGTCGATATCGCTTCACTCGACAAATGGGACGACTACACGCGCGCGAAGGAAGTCATGTTCGCCCAGACCGATACCGCCGATACACCCTGGACCGTGGTGCGTTCCGATTGCAAGAAGCGCGCGCGAATCAACGCCATGCGTTACGTGCTGCATCGCTTGCCGTATGCGAAGCGTGAGATCGAAGCGATCGGGCCGGTCGATCCGCTGATCGTCGGCCGTGCGTTCTGATCGAACTTTGCGCGATGTTTGATGCGTTACGCCACCGCATCGGTCAATGCTCGGACGAGCAAGCCCGCATGCGGTGTGAGCGTCTCGAAGGCGCGCGCGCACAAATAGAGGCGGCGCGTCGCCCACGGCTCGGATAGCGTGACGACGGCAAGCCCCGGCCGGCGAATCATGTCGGCCGAAACTTCCGACATCACCGCGATGCCGATTCCCGCTTCCACCAGCATGCCCACATTGTCGATCCCGCGCATATGAATGCGGTATTCAATCTGCCGGCCGAGCCGCGACGCGCGCTCGGCGAGGTGCATTTCGAGCGCCGCATCCGCCAGTCCGACGAACGGCTCGCCGACCACATCCACGAACGCCACCGACGCTTCCCGCGCGACCCGATGCGCGCTGCTCGCCACCACCACCAGCCGGTCCTGTGCGACCAGATGCGTCTGCAGCCGCGCCAGGTCCGTGATATCCGCGACGAGACCGAGATCCGCGCGGCCTTCAGCAATGGCCGGGACGATCTCGAAGCTCGAACGCTCTTCCAGATCGATCGATAAATCCGGGTGCGCCGCCAAAAATCGCGCGATGCGAGGCGGCAGATAAGACGCCAGCGCCGCCGTGTTCGACAGCAGGCGGATGCGTCCTTTCAGACCGGTCGCATAAGTCCGCAACTCGCCGCGCATCTGCTCCACCTGATGCAGGATTTCGCGCGCATGCCGCACGAACGCTTCGCCAGCGGGGGTCGCCTGCACGCCGCGCCGGTTTCGTTCGAGCAGCGGTGCGCCGAGCGCGCTTTCCATCCCGGCAATGCGTTCGCTCGCGGATGCCAGCGCGAGGTGCATGGCCTGCGCGCCTTTCGTGATGCTGCCGCGTTCCAGCACGGTCAGAAACAGCCGCATGTCGGTCAGATCGAAACGCATGATCGTGCCTTCGGTTTGGCCGAAGTCTCACATTGGAATTGCCAGATTGTAAGTGCCGGGGCCGCCGATTAGGATTGTCTGCATGAATGCAATATTTATCGTGATCGGAGCAGGGTTTCTGGCAGGCGCAATGAACGCGCTGGCCGGCGGTGGCTCGTTCGTGAGTTTGCCTGCGCTGCTTGCAGCGGGTTTGCCACCGGTTCAGGCGAATGCTTCATCGACGGTGGCGCTGTTTCCGGGCGGTGTGGTGAGTGCGTGGGCGTATCGCGATGGCTTGACACCCGTGGGGCCCGTATCGATCAGAACGATGCTCGTGGTCACGCTGATCGGCGGTTTCGCGGGCGCGGTGCTGTTGCTCTCGACGTCCGCCGCGACCTTCCGCGTCGTGCTGCCGTGGCTGCTGTTGTGCGCGAGTCTGGCGCTCGCATTCGGACGCAGCCTTGGCGAAGCGTTGCGCCGCCGCTGGCGTATCGGCGCGACAACGGTGCTGCTGATTCAGTTTGCGCTTGGCGTGTACGGCGGTTATTTCGGCGGCGCAGTCGGATTGATGATGCTGGCCGTTTGGGGGCTGCTCGATTCGCGCGATCTCAAGAGCCTGAATGCGCCGCGCACGCTGTTGGTCAGCGCGGCCAATTCGGTGGCGGTGCTGACGTTTGCATTCGCCAACGCGGTGCGCTGGCCTGAAACGCTCGCCATGCTGGTGGCGGCCGTCGTGGGCGGATACGGCGGCGCGCAGTTGGGCCGCCGCACGCCGCCGAAAGTGATCCGCGCCGGGACGCTGATCATCAGCGCGGGTATCACGCTCGCGTTCTTTGTGAAGACTTATGGGCCGATGTTCGCCCGCCATTGAGAAACATCATGATCGATGCCTTGCTTGAAACGCTCGGTGCTTTATCCCTGCTGGCGAGTGTTGCGGCCAAACTCGCTTTGCATCGGCAAGAGCGCGATGCCGAAAATGCTAACGCCCGTTCGCTCCGATCGTTGGCAACCCTAGCGCCGGTCGCGCGGCTTCATAGGCAGTTACGAAGCGCGGATCGTCGTCGGCTTCGCGAGCCATCCAAAGCGATAACTCGTTTTGACACGCATCATTCACCATGCCCGAGAAGCACGGCGAATTCGCGGGCATCATGCTTGCCGCCCAATAGAAACCGAACAAGGCCTGCTTTTCGGGCGGCTCCATTGCGATAGCGCGTGCATCGGTGCCGGAAAACCAGCGGGCGAGCTTTACGGTAAGCGTGTCGTCGGTTTCCTGGCGGTCATAGGAGAAGACGTAGCCGCCGCCAGCTTGCGCAGTGTGGAAGTCGTCCAGAACGATATCGGTTACGAAGCGTACGGCGCGCGGATTAACCTGCCACGACGGCGAAGGCGGCTGAGCGAGCGCGCGTTCGGCGCGGTCGGTTAGCGTGCAAATCACAAGCAGTGAAAGCAACGCGACGCGCGCTATTCGAGTGCAATGCGGGTTCAAGCAAGTAAGCGGAAGAAAGTGGATCGAAACTGACTAAGACGCGCGCCGATTCTACAGTTTAATTTTTTATCTTTCGACGGATTATTGCAGCTAAAGAAACAAGCGCAATTGGTATACCAAATCAAGGCTTAGCGAACGAGTGCATGCACCAAAAACAAACGGCCCCGAAGGGCCGTTTGTTCATCCAGAGCGACGTGAATCGCTTAGAGCGGCTGGATAGTCGAAGCTTGCTTGCCCTTAGGGCCTTGCTTGACTTCGAAGCTCACCTTCTGGTTTTCCTGAAGCGACTTGAAGCCCTTCGACTGGATCTCGGAGAAATGAGCGAACAGATCCTCACCACCATCATCCGGCGTGATGAAACCGAAACCCTTTGCATCGTTGAACCACTTAACAGTACCTGTTGCCATTTGTCCAAATCCCATTGAGACGAATTACGTTGAAAATGCGCTTCGAATTTCGAGCGGCATAGACTTTTACCATGCCATAACTCACAAGTCCAATAAGCGTTTTTGCTAAGAGGACCGACATACCGCCGTAACACTTGGCGAAATTACATGTCGCGCGCAAGCGATCGGTTCAATTTTCCGGGAGCGTTTCATTGTCCGACCATTCACGCAGTGTTTATTTTGCCGTCCCGACGGACGGTTTATTCTCTTAGCCACGTTATCTTCAAGGAATAAACGGAACTCGTCATGGCTCATACGCTTGCCAACACCGCTTCGCTGATCGCATCCCGCACCCTTCGGCTGGATTCTCAGGCCGTAGCGGACGCACGTTCCGAACTTGCCGCCTGCTTTCGTCTGGCTGCCTTGCTTGGATTGGAGGAGGGCGTCTGCAATCATTTTTCGGCTATGGTGCCGGGTCACGACGATCTCTTCTTCGTCAATCCCTTTGGCTACGCATTTGATGAGATTACCGCTTCACGTTTGCTTATTTGTGATTTCGATGGCCGCGTCATAGACGGCGAGGGCCAGCCCGAAGCGACGGCGTTTTATATCCATGCGCGCCTGCACAAGCTTTCGCCGCGTATCAAGGCAGCCTTTCATACGCATATGCCGAATGCGACCGCGCTGTGCATGCTCGAAGGCGCGCCGCTTGTGTGGGCCGGGCAAACGGCATTGAAGTTTTATGGCCGCACTGCGGTGGACGAAGACTACAACGGCCTTGCCCTCGACAATTCCGAAGGCGATCGCATTGCGCAGGCTATGGGCGATGCGGATATTCTCTTCCTCAAGAATCACGGTGTGATGGTGGCGGGTGCGAGCATCGCGCAAGCGTGGGACGATCTCTACTATCTCGAACGCGCGGCCGAAGTTCAATTGCGCGCGCTAAGCAGCAATCGTCCGCTCAAGTCCGTGCCGCATGACATTGCGCAACACACCTACGAACAAATGCGCGCCGGTGACGCGGAAAGCGCGCGGGCGCATTTGACCAGTGGCATGCGTCGTCTGCGCGACAGAGGAATCGAATTCGATAAATAATCTCGGCGGCAAGCGCGATTGTGATGTCGTAAGGACTCTCAAACGATGGTCAAGCTGATCTTGCTTCTTCTGGGCGTCGATTATCTGCGTAATCGTTGGCGTAGTCTGATGGTCACGGGCTGGCTGCTGCTCATCGTGGGTATCGGCGTTTTTATCGATGCACTCGATGGCGCGCTCGGCTTTCCTATCGCATTCGTGGGATGGCTGTTGATCATCGAAGGCATGGCGACTTTGTCGGTTGCGTGGGCGGGTGTCGGCGGGCAACGCAGATTGCGCTATGCGAAGGGCGTGACGTTTATCGTCGCGGCTGTGCTGATTCTCGAAGGCTCTCATCATGGCCACTTCATTCTGTCGATTCTGATTGGCGCTGTTTTTCTTAGCGATGGCGCTTTGCAGGCCGCGTCGGCTTTAGTCGTGCGCTACAGGCGATGGCGCGTGGCGCTTGCATTGGCATGCTTCGAAATCGCCTTGGCGGTGTTTATGTTTCAGCCGTATCCCACGCATTATGTGGGGACGGTGCCGTATTGCATCGGCCTGATGTTCATGTTCGCGGGACTCAATCTCATCCTGATCGCCACGCGTGTGCGCAAACTGTCGAGCAACCCGGCCGTGTGGGGCGATCCGAGCGCCGAGGCCGCGAGCGCAAGTGATCGTCACGAGCCTCGTGCAAGTGAATGGGACGGTCCGCCTGGCGACGACGAGCCTGCGCTTACGGTGCATGTGTGGACGCCGGTCGGCTCTTCGAAGAACGAAGTGCAGCGACGCCTGATTGTCGATCGTTATATTGCGGCGGTGGATCGAAACGGCGTGATTTCGACGGGCCATGCCGCGCTGGAAACGCCGGAAGGCATCTACGTAAGCCTCTATCCTGCGATAGAAATAGATCGGTCTCCAGACGATTTCGCGCATCTCCTGCGCGCCACGCGTGAAAACGATGTACCCGGTGTGTTTCAGCCGAGCTATGCGTTCGAATCGAAAGCATGGTGCCCCTCGACGATACGCGTGCGCATTCGCAATTACGACCCGATTCGCCTTGCCAATTTCTGGCGCTCGTATCGCGACGATACGACGTATAACCTGACGCATCGCAATTGTTCGAGCAGTGTGTCGCGCGCGCTCGAAGCGGCGCTGGAAGGTGCGGCAGGACGTTTGTACGGCACGCGCGCGGGCTGGGGCGCCTTGTTCAGAATGATTCTGACACCTGAGCTTTGGGTCGCAGCGCAAATCCGCAAGCGCGCGGTCACGATGGCATGGACGCCGGGGCTGACGCTGGATTATGCGCGTGCGCTAAGCATGGTCGCCGATCCACGTCCTTATGGATGGCTCAAAGTGGCGCGTATGGCGCTGGCAAAAATGCGTGATTCGCGGCGTCGATGGCGGGCGGAAGCAAGTAGCAACGGCCAATTTGCATCGCAGACCGAACCACCTTCCCGGATTTAGAGGTCGAGATCGTCGGCCGCTTTTTTGGCTCGCCGTTCCTCGTTGGCGCGGCGTGCGCGAAGACGCTGCCGGGAAAGACTGGCGATGACTTCGCCCGTGCTTGCGCCCGCCGGGATTTCGTTGCGAATGACCTTGGGCACCATCGGCAGGCCCATGCGCTGACGCCGCAGCGCACGAGCGATGGCGGTTCGGCAGGTTTGACCGTGACAGTCCCATTCGTCACGGATTCGGTCGCAGTAAGGACATTGTTCCATCCGGCTAGTTTACCGCGAAAATGTGACTGCTTTTCAAGGCGTCCAGACGCCGTCCGCCACGCAACGCGCGACGTAGTCTTCGAATGTGCGCGGCTCGCGCTGCAAGGCGTCGCGAACGCCGTTCATAGGTTGCGCATTGCGACCGTCGAGAACGGTGGTGAAAAGATACATGATCAGCGATACCTCGGGCGCAGGCACGCCTGCTTCCAAAAGACCCGCGCGAAATGCATCGGGTGGCACGGATTCGAATCTGATCTCTCGTTGCGTGGCGCGCGCCATGCATTCCGCTGCCTCTGCAAATGAAAGCGCGCGCGGTCCGGTGAGTTCATAAAGCCGATTGGTATGGCCCGCTTGCGTCAGTGCGGCAACGGCGACGTCAGCGATATCTTCGGCATCGACGAAGGGTTCTTTGATATTGCTCGCAGGCAACGCGAGTGCGCCGTCGAGCACCGGATCGCGCAGAAAGCTCTCGCTGAAGTTCTGCATGAACCAACTGCAACGCAGAATGGTCCATTGCGCGCCGCTGGCTTGCAAAGCCTGTTCGGCGGCCTGCGCCTCTTCTTCTCCGCGTCCCGATAGCAGCACGATATGCTTTGCGCCGCTCGTCAGCGCCTGATCGAAAAACGCGCTGACGGAGTCCACCGCGCCCGGAACTGCGAGGTCGGGTTGATACGTAACGTAGACGCGTTGAATGCCATCGAGCGCGGCCTGCCAGGTCGTGCGGTCGTTCCAGTCGAAACGCGGTTCGGTCGAACGCGAACATGCGCGAACATCGAGCGACATGGCGCGCAGCCGTTGCACGACGCGTGCGCCTGTCTTGCCATTGCCGCCGAGTACGAGGATAGGTGCTGCATCGAGTTGAGAAATCGACATTGCCGGCTCCTTGGTTTTAAACATGAGAGTTGCTCATATTTAAAACATGATAGATACTCACGTTTATTCGTCAAGCATTTTTTGCGAGGAAGAAGATGCAGGAGAAACCACAACGCAAGCCGACCCAGCAGCGCAGCCGGGAGCGCCTCGAACGCATACTCGACGTCGCGGAAGGATTGATCGAAGAGAAGGGCAGCGAGCACGTGAAGATGAGCGAGATTGCCGATCTCGCGGAGATTTCCATCGGCTCGCTTTATCAGTACTTTCCGGACAAGCGCGCAATCATTCGCTCACTCGCCGAAGCGTATGCGACCGAGAGCCGGGAATGCGTGCGCTTGGCGTTGGAGGCGGTGCGCAATCAGAAGGAGTTGGTGGCTGCGTTTTCCGAGCTTGTCGATTTGTATTATCGAATCGTGCTGGAAAAGCCGGTGATGCGCGATATCTCGTCGGCGCTGCGCGCGGACAAGGAATTAATGAGTATCGAGTTGAGTGAAAGCCGCGCGTGCGGTGCAATGCTCGCAGCGGCGATCATGCGCGTGCGTCCGCGCGCGGATGCGAAGCGTATTGGCGCGCTCGCGTTCCTGATCTGGCAGCTTGGCGAGGAAACGATGCGCCTCGCGATTGCGCACAAGCGCAGCGAAGGCGCGCTGCTGGTAGATGTCTATAAGCGGATGAGCCTGCGCGCGATCGAGGAAGGCTAAACCGACGGCTTATTGTCCGCGCGCCGAACCGCTTAGTTGAGCCGAGACGCGCGGTCGCCTTGCGCGTTGTTGATGATCGACACTGCGTCGCAAGACTTTCTTGACGAGGCCTTTAAGGAAATAGATGGAACGGTCGGCGCGAAGATCGAAATCGGATTGCTTGAGTTCGACCATGTCCGGTCCACCGCGCTTAGCGAGTGTCGAGCGTGCGTGACGGTGATCGCTTCCCATAGCAACGAGAATGTCAGAGGCTTGCTTAAACGAGCCATGTTCGACGCGGGCACACACAAAGCGTGCGCGCTTGAAGAGCTTATCGAACACGGTAAGCCAAAATTCATCGAGCTTGCTGCCATTGCAACGCGCAAGCACTTCCTGTCCATTGGTGCGAAGGTCCTGCATATCGCGCAAGGCCGCTTTCTGCGTGATGCTGCCAAAGCGGCGTCGATAGCCGATCAAAGGCGACGCCACGCGATAGACACTGCCCGCCTTGAGATAAAGCGAAGGCGACACAGCCATATCCTCGTAATGCCGTCCAACCGGAAACGAAACGCCATCGAATAAGGACGTGCGATAAACACGCGCCCACACGAAAGCGTGAAACGCATCGACGAACTGCATGCGGTCCTGATGCTGCATGGAATGGCCACCGCGTGCATCGGGCGTGACGAGTTCGATTTCGTCGAGGCGGCGTCCTTCATCGTCGATGATCTTGACGTTGTATTCGATGATGTCCCACGCGTTTTCGCTCAAAGCGGGAATCACCACGCCCGTAAAGCTTTCGAGAAAGATATCGTCGCCATCCAGAAAGCCGACGTAGGGCGTGCGTACGGCAGCCAGTCCCGTGTTTCGCGCGGCGCTAAGGCCTGCATTGTCCTGCCGCAGCAATTGAACGTGCACGCCGCCGTCGCGATCCGCGATTGCCTTTGCGGCCGCAAAGGTGTCGTCAGTCGAGCCATCATCGACGACGATGATTCTCAACTTGTCGAGATGCGGCTGAGACAGCAGAGATTCCAGCGCTTCCTCGATATAACCCTCGATGTTGTAGGCCGCGACTACGATGCTGAGCAACGGCTGGCTATCGGGGCTCACGCTTTGCGCTGAGTCACGCTCAAACGGCATATTGAAGGCTCCTTTCAGACGGGTAAGTCGAGTGCAATCGAAGTAGATCGCCGTGAATGACGGCGCGCACTCTTGCAGCAATGCAGATGCCACGTCTGAAAAATAGATAGGCGAAGCTGAATAGCCTTTGGAAGCAGGCGTTACAGCGCTTTGCGCGCGAACGAGGCTAACGGTCAACGCTCGTCAATGGTGCATAAGACGCATCAAGCCGGGCATAAGACGCCATCCTGGGCGACGCAAGCGCGAAGTCTTAGGAAGACCTTAACGCGCTTTACACGTTTTCCGGCGTATAAAGCTGGGCCGGCAAAGGATATTGGCTAGCTTGCGCTGCTTCACCCGGCAAAGCTTGCAAGGCACGCAACATCGCTTGCACGGCGGTTTCGGCGATACGTTGCAATGGGGTATCGATAACCAGATCGATCACGCCATCGACCAACGCTTCATAGCGGTCGGGCATCAAATCCGAACACACCGTGACGATACGGCGACCAAGCGCTTCCTCACGCAGCGCACGAATGACGCCGCCTACGCCGCCGCCGGGAACGTATATTCCGGCGAGATCGTCGTGCCGAGCAAGCATGGCAAGTGTGGCTTCGTAAGCGAGTTGTTTGTCTTCGAGATTGATTTGCGTGTCGAGCACACGCAGTCCGGGCGCATGCTCGCGCAAATACGAGCGAAAACTGATCTCACAACTTTCTTGCCCAAGATAGCGTGGCGTGCCCACGAACACGCCTACCGTGCCGGTTTTCCGTTGGTTGAGCCTGCTGACCGCCCACGCTGCCGTGCGTCCGCTCTTGCGCGGATCGACACCGATATAACCCGCACGCAGCGGCGCGCTCAGATCAGATAACAGCGTGACTGTCGGCTTGCCTTGCGCATGAAGCGACTCGATTGCCGCCGTCACGTGCGGGTGATCCACGGCGACTACGCCAAGCGCATCGACTTGCTCGCCTAAGGAAACCAAGGTACGCGCGATAGATGCCGGATCGAGTTCGTCCATATATTCGATCACGGCAGAGCAGCGCTCCGGTTCATGACGTGACGCCGTCTCCGTCAGGATGCGGGCAAAGGTTTGATAAAACGGATCAGCCCTTTTCTGCAGACAAAATCCCAATGTATAGCGTTCGTTTCGTTCACCTAGCTTAGCGCGCAAGCGATCGCGCATCAGCCCCGCACCGTGATAGCCGATGCGCTCGGCCGCTTCGATCACTCGCAAAGCCGTTGCTTCCCGCACTAATAGCCGGCCATTGAATACGCGATCCACCGTAGCGGGACTGACGCCCGCTGCGTCTGCTACGGATTGAAGCGTCGGGCGCTTAGTCATTTTTGATGTAAATGATGGGTTTTTAATTGGCGCAATGATGCTTAAAGATAGCAAATGCAAAGCCTTATTGCATGGGAACCTAAGCGCTCATATCATCGATACAACAAGAAATAGATGATGCAAATCCAATCATCGGATGAGGCGACATGATGGAATCTGAGCAGACGCAAGGCGCGAGCGCGCAGGAACTACATCGCGCATATCGCTTAGTGGGCGGTGCAGGTGAGCGTGCGAAATCAGCCGGTTTAGTGAATGCCAAATGGTACAAGTGCGCCGTTCCGCGTCCGGTGATGAAAAGCCTGATGCAGCGAAGCGATGCCCGCGCCATACGCGACACTGTCATTTGGTACCTAAGCATTATCGCGAGCGGCGTGCTTGCCTATTTCGCATGGCGCGCGCATTCGCTGTGGGCCATTCCCGCCTTGATGCTTTACGGCACGCTTTATTGCGGTCCGGCGGATTCGCGCTGGCACGAGAGTGGTCACGGCACCGCATTCAAGACAAGTTGGATGAACAAAGCGCTATACCAAGCCGCGTCGTTTCAGGTCTTCCGCCGTCCGACAATCTGGCGATGGAGCCACGCTCGCCACCATACGGATACGCTGGTCGTAGGCCGCGATCCCGAAATCGGCGCACAAGTACCAACGGATTGGCTTGGTCTCGCGCTGAATGTCTTCGCGCTCAAGCATGTTGCAAATGAATTGCCTAAGGTGATTGGCGCGGCGTTCGGTCGTATCGGTGAGGAAGAAAAGACCTTTGTTCCCGAGTCGGAATGGTCAAAGGTGATGCTGGAAGCGCGCATCTGGCTGGTGATTTACGCGGTGGTGATTGCGGCATGCTTTGTATTTCATAGCGTGTTGCCCTTGCTTTATATCGGCTTACCCAGTCTTTACGGTGCCTGGCTTTATCTTTACTTTGGCTTGACGCAACACGCAGGCATGCCGGAAAACGTGCTCGATCATCGCAAGAATTGCCGCACCATCGAGATGAATCCGGTGTTTCGATTTCTTTATCTCAACATGAATTACCACGTCGAACATCACATGTTCCCGATGGTGCCTTACCACGCGCTGCCGCGTCTGCATGAGACGGTTAAACACGATATGCCGCCGCCTTATTCGAGCACGATCGCCGCCTATGCCGAAATCTTCCCGACGCTTCTGCGCCAGACGCGCGATCCGTCATATCACGTAGAACGGCCGGTGCCGGCCACAGCCGCATAAAAACATCGAACGGAGACACGCATCATGACGCAATGGATCGACGCAGCCGCGCTTGACGATATCGAAGATGAAGACGTGATGCGCTTCGATCACGACGGCCGCACTTTCGCGATTTATCGCGTAAATGAAGGGGTTTTCGCAAGCGATGGTCTGTGCACGCACGAGCACGTTCATCTTAGCGACGGCTTTGTGATGGACTATGTCATCGAATGCCCCAAGCACAATGGACGCTTCGATATTCGCGATGGCCGGCCACTTTGCGCGCCTGTTTGCGAAAAGCTGAAGACGTACCCCGCGAAAGTCGAAGCAGGGCGCATTCTGATCGAGGTCTGAGATCATGGTGCGCGTGATGGCGATTGTCGGTGCGGGGCATGTCGGCGGGCGCGCGGCTCAGGCGTTGCGCGAGTTCGGCTGGACTGGCGATATCGCGATGTTCGGCATGGAATCGCATTTGCCTTATGAACGTCCACCGCTGTCGAAGCAATTGCTGACGGGTGAGCGCGAGGCATCGCACTGTCAATTGCGCACACGCGATGACTGGGCGAACGACCGCATCAAGCACGTCGTGAGCAAGGTGGCGCGTATCGTTCGCGAAGCGCGCACCGTGCAACTCGACGATGGTCAAAGCATCGAATATGAAGCGCTGTTGCTTGCGACTGGCGGTCACGTACGGCGCTTGAACATTCCCGGCGCTGATCTCGACGGCGTGCTGACGCTGCGTACACTCGACGATGCCGCACGCATTGCATCGCGCCTTGCATCCAACGCTCGCGTGTTGATCGTGGGCGGCGGATTCATCGGCCTGGAGGTCGCAGCGTCTGCACGAAAGCGCGGCTGCAATGTGTGCGTGATCGAAGGCGCATCGCGCTTGCTTGGGCGCGCGGTGCCGGAAGCCGTAGCCGAACAGGTGCAACGCCTTCATGAACGCAATGGCGTCTCCATTCGTTTGAATGTCACGCCAGAAGCCATCGAACGGCTTAGCGACAGAACGCTTGCTATTTCACTTAAGGATAAAAGCGTTATTCATGCCGATATCGTCTTGGTGGGAATTGGTATCGACCCTGCGGATGAGCTTGCGCGTGATGCGGGGCTGGCGGTCAATCGCGGCGTGATCGTCAATGCAGAGCTTGAGACGTCAGCTTCTGGAATATTCGCGGCGGGCGACGTCGCTATATTTCCTAGCCGCATTTCAGGGCAGCCCATTCGTCAGGAAACATGGCATAACGCCGAGACGCAGGCGCGCGTTGCCGCACGCAATATGCTCGGCGCGAAAACGCGATACGACGACACGCCGTGGTTCTGGTCGGATCAATACGATCATCAATTGCAAGTGGCGGGCGAACCTGCGCTCGGCGTGAAATGCATTAAACGCACGCTAAGCGATGCCGGTTCCATCGACTTCTATTTCGATGCAAACGAACGTCTTGTCGGCACGAGCGGCTTTGGTCTTGCTAGCGGTTTTGCCAAAGAAATGAAACTCGCGCGGATGCTGGTGGAGCGCGCTAAATCGCCTTTAGCAGAAATGCTTAGCGATCCGTCCGTCAAACTCAAAAGCCTGCTCTAAAAGGAACACACGATGAGTCGATTCGATGGCAAGGTGGCCGTGATTACCGGCGGCGTGCAAGGACTGGGTGCGGCGGTCGCGGCGTTAATGGCGGAACGTGGCGCGCATGGCATCGTGATTTGCGCGAGATCGAAGGAGAAGGGTGAAGCAAAGGCGCGCGAACTGGCTGACGCGAGCGGCGTGCAAGTCAAGTTCGTCGCGGCGGATCTGTCTCGCGTGGAAGATTGCCGCGCCGTCATTCAGGCAGCCGATGCGCAGTTCGGCCGTATCGATGTGCTCGTGAATGCTGCGGCCAGCACCGATCGCGGCACGATCCTCGATACGGATCCCGAACTGTTCGACCGCATCTTCGCCACCAATGTGCGCGCGCCTTTCTTTCTGATGCAGGAAGCCATCGGCGTGATGAAGCGGGAGCGTATCGAAGGCGCGATCGTCAATATCTGCTCGATGTCGGCAATGGCCGGTCAGCCATTTATCGCGGCTTATTGCGCGTCCAAAGGCGCACTCGCCACGCTGACGCAAAACACCGCGTATGGACTGCTGCGCAATCGCATCCGCGTAAATGGGTTGAATCTGGGCTGGATGGCGAGCGATGGCGAGGACCGCATTCAACGCGCGTATCACGGTGCGGACGATGCCTGGCTTGCTCATGCCGCCGAAAAACAACCATTCGGAAGACTAATTGATCCGAAAGAGGCGGCGCGTGCCGTAGCATTTCTCGCCAGCAACGAGTCCGGCATGATGACCGGTTCGATGGTGAACTATGACCAGTCGATCTGGGGCGCCTATGACGACGCCCCGCATCCCGAAGCGCCGCTTTAAAAGCGCTTTAAACGCGGAATACGCTGACAGTGCGCGCGAGTCGCTCGGCCTGATCGCGCAGTTCCGTGGTCGAGTGCTCGGCTTCGCCCACGAGCGCCGCGTTTTGCTGGGTCGCTTCGCCGATCAGCATGACCGCGGAATTGACCTGCTCGATTCCCGATGCCTGCTCGCGTGACGCCAGGCTGATTTCATCGACGATGGCATGCACGCGCGCCACGCGTTCGACAATACCGTGCATCGTGCTGCTCGCTTCCTCGGCGATCTTGTAGCCATGCGAAACTTTCTGCGCGGACTCGCTAATCAGGGACTCGATCTCTTTCACCGCGCTCGCGCTGCGTTGCGCGAGCGCGCGCACTTCGGCGGCCACCACCGCGAAGCCGCGTCCGTGTTCGCCTGCACGCGCGGCTTCGACTGCTGCATTGAGCGCGAGAATATTAGTTTGGAATGCGATGCTTTCGATCGTCGCGGTGATGTCGGCGATACGGCGGGCGGAGGAATCGATCTCGCCCATCGTCGTCACGACGCGGCTGACCGCATCGCCACCCGCACGCGCAGCGTCCGATGCTGATGCGACGAGCGTGCCCGCCTGCGCCGTGTTCGCGGCGTTCTGCTGCACGGTGGACGTGATTTCTTCCATGCTGGCCGCAGTTTCCTCGACGCTCGCTGCCTGCGTCGCAATGCGCGATGCAATGTCCGTGCTGCCCGATGCGAGCCGCGCCGTGCCATCATTCATATCGCTCGATGCATGGCGCACTTGTTCGACGATCTGCGCAAGACCGCGCGCGATGCCATCGATGGCGCGCATAAGGCGGCCGATATCGTCTTCACGCGCGGTATCGATACGCACGGTCAGATCGCCTGCCGCAATGCGCTCCGATGCGCGCGTGACCTCATCGAGCGGTCGGCCGATAAGCTTGTTCACCGCAAAAAGCAGCACGCCGACAAGCGCGCCCACGACCAAAAGGCCCAGTAACAAGAAGCGATTGCGGCTTGCGTGCACATCGGCGAGCAGTTCGTCACGATACGCGACGCCACCGATCATCCAGTTCCACTGCGGCACCGTCATGTAGAGAATTTCCTTGGTGCCGCCATGCACGCGCGCGTCCGCGCCCGCGATATTCTCGCCATCGAACGTAATGCGGCCTTCGTGCGTATCGAGCATTTGTTTGAAGGGCGCAACGCGTTCGTCCGCGACCTGGCCGATGCCGTCAGGATGCACAAGCAATTTGCCGCGATTCGCACCGGCCGAGGCATCGACGACGAAGTGATAGCCGGTCGCACCGATCGCGAGCTTGGCGATATCGTCCTGCAACGCAGCGATTTCCGACGTCACGTCCACGCCCACGAAAAGCGCGCCGATCACGCGGCCCGTGGCATCGGTCACGGGCTTGTACTCGGTGATGTACTGCTTGCCGAACAGCGCCGCAATGCCGACGTACGGCTTGCCGCTCATGATAGGCGCGTAGGCCGGTCCTTTGCGATCGAGCAGCGTGCCGATCGCGCGCGTGCCGTCCTGCTTCTTGAGCGATGTCGTGATGCGCACGAAGTCGTCGCCCGTGCGGGCAAAGACCGTCGCGATGGCGTTGCTTTCGGCGAGGAAGGCATCGGGGATGGCGAAGTCGCCGTTGAGCGGCTTGTCGCCCGCGCTCAGGGTCGGCGTGGCTACGCCGCCGATATCGACGGTATGCGCTGTATCGAGCGTGAAGCTGGAGGGCAGTCGATGCGCGAAAAGCGTCATGAAACGCGAGACTTCGGCGTTCACGGCGGTGTCGTAGAGCGCAATCATGGTGGCGATCGAGCGATTCTCGCTTTCGACGCGCGCGAGCGCGTGCGTGTCGATCTGTTCACCCGCCGAGCGGGTGACGGCGAGCGTGAAGGCCGCGACCACGAGGGCCGCGAGGGCGCAGGCGAAGACGGCAAATTGGGTCCCGATATTCAATCGGGCCAGACGATGACGAAGCATGGGTAGTGCGGGGCCGTGAAAGAGTTCTTAAGTGACCCTTATCGGCACTTTCTAAGTGCATCTTTAATTTTGCATGCCATTTCGATGGCCGATTCAGTGCCGCTGAGCTTCAGCATCATGGCGAGCGCCTTGCGCGCTCAGGAAACACGGTTAGGAAACAAGAGGAAATCGATTAACTTTCCATTGTCGTATCGTCTAAATCTTCTGAAGGCCCTTGTATTTAGGCGTTAGACGCCGACACTAGGGCAAACACGGGGCTTCAATTTATGCCCGATCTCATTATTATCCATAAAACGTTTTCCAGAACCGGGTCGGGATTCGGCTGATTGCATGCCGAATGCGAAAGACCCACGGCGCTCGTCGCCATCAACGCAACACGAAACGCGGCACGACGAGCGCAGCCGCGCCCCGGAGACATTCATGAACACAGCCGTTGCAGGCGTCGTACGTACGGCCAGCCGATATCGCTGGGCCGTATGCGCGCTGCTCTTCTTCGCCACCGTCATCAACTACATGGACCGGCAGATTCTCGGTCTGCTCGCGCCGGTGTTGCAGCACGATATCGGCTGGACGCAGGTGCAGTACGGCCGAATCGTGATCGCGTTCTCGGCGTTTTATGCAATCGGCTTGCTGTGCTTCGGACGGATCGTCGATTGGCTCGGCACGCGCATTTCGTATGCGCTCGCCATGTTCGTGTGGAGTATCGCGGCCATGCTGCACGCGGCGGTCGGCTCGGTGATGGGCTTCGCGATGGTGCGCGCGCTGCTCGGCATCGGCGAGGGCGGCAACTTCCCGGCGGCGATCAAGACCACGGCCGAATGGTTCCCGCGCCGCGAACGCGCGCTGGCAACCGGCATTTTCAATTCAGGCGCGAATATCGGCGCGGTGTTCGCACCGGCGATCATCCCGGCGCTGGCCGTCGCGTTCGGCTGGCGCTCGGCGTTCGTGATGGTCGGCGCGATCGGTCTGATCTGGCTCGCCGTGTGGTTCGTGATGTATCGCGAGCCGGATGGCAGCGCGCAGGAAGACGACATCGCCAATGAAGGCGACGAAGCCAAAGCCGCCGATGCCGCCAACGCGAAAGCAGGCGCGCCGGGTTTCAAGGTGCTGATCAAGCAGCGCGAAACGTGGGCGTTTATCGTCGGCAAGTTCCTGACGGACCCGGTGTGGTGGTTCTACCTGTTCTGGCTGCCGAAGTGGCTGAACGAATCGCGCGGCATGGATATGCAGCATATCGGCCTGCCGCTCGTCGTGATCTATGCGATCACCACGGTGGGCAGTATCGGCGGCGGCTGGATTTCGTCGGCGCTGCTGCGCGCGGGATGGACGGTGAATGCCGCGCGCAAAACCGCGATGCTGATCTGCGCCTGCGCCGTGCTGCCGATTGCATTCGTGTCTCAGGCTGAAAATCTGTGGGTGGCGGTGGCTATCGTCGGGCTGGCTGCGGCGGCGCATCAGGGGTGGTCGGCGAACCTGTTCACCACGGCGTCCGATCTGTTCCCGCGTCGTGCAGTGGGTGCGGTGGTCGGTATCGGCGGTATGGCCGGTTCGATCGGCGGCGTGCTGTTTTCGGAAGTGATCGGTCAGGTTCTGCAGCGCACGGGTCACTACTGGGTGCTGTTCGCGATCGGTGCATCGGCGTATCTGATTGCGTTCTTCATCATGCATCTTCTGTCGCCGAAGATGACGCCGGCGAAGCTTCCGGCTGCTTGAATGGCTTGAATGGCCGCGCCTTCGGCAACGAGGCGCGGCGCGCGTTTCAGGCATAAGCGTCAGGCTTGAACCGTAGTCGTACACGCAGTCGTCGAGTCGCGCACGATCAGGCGCGGTTCGAACATGGAATTGACAGGGTCGGCATTGCCGGCGAGGGCATCGATGAGCTTCTGCATGGCAAGCTCGCCCATTTTCTCGCTCTGGATGTCAACGGTAGTGAGGCCCGGCGCGGCGTATGCGCCGTAAGGCACGTTGTCGATGCCGGTCACGGAAACATCGTGCGGCACGCGAATGCCGAGCGACGCGGCTTCCTTCATGAAGCCGAGCGCGATCAGGTCGTTGTAGCAGATGACCGCTTGCGGACGCTTCGGCCCGAGCATGACGCGGGAACAGGCGTGCTCGCCGGCCACGGAAGTCGGCGCATGCGCTTCGTAGACATCGAGTTCGAGTCCGGCTTCGGCAAGACACTCGCGTGCGCCGCGAATACGTTCATCGTTGATGCGCGCATGTTCGAAACCGAGGTACGCGATACGCCGATGCCCGAGGTCGAGCAAGTGCCGCGCAAGCATGTAAGTGGCAAGACGGCTGTTGATGCCGACGCTCGGAATGGGCAGCGCGGCGTTACGCAGCAGTACGACGGGTTTGTCGAGATCGAGCATCCATTGCGCTTCTTCGTCGGGGAGGCGCGAACTGACGAGCAGGCCGTCCACGCGTTGCGCGAGCGCCTCGATCAGCGGACGTTCGCGGGCCTGATTTTCGTCGATATCGACAAGCAGCAAGGTGTAGTCGTGACGCAGCGCAATGCGATTCGCGCCCTTCACGACGTTGGTGAAGTGGGGATTGCTGATGTCGAGAATGGTCAGGCCGATGGTTCGCGTGCGCCCGGTAATCATCGAGCGCGCGAGCGGATTGGAGCGGTAGCCGAGCGTTTCGATGGCCGCTTTGAGCCGCGCCTCGACGGGCGCGGAAAAACGCTGCGCGCCGTTGATGTATTTGGACACGGTCGCCACCGACACACCGGCGGCGGCCGCGACATCACGAATGGTCGGGGAAATTTTTTTCATACAGAGGGTAACGTTTTCTCAGTGTTTCCGATGTTATCGGATTGCCGCAAAAAGTCGAGTCCGCACACGCGTGCATGAATTGCGCGATTGCATGTTGCGCGATGAATTCAGCATGCGGTAGGCTCGACGCATCGGCGGACATGCAGCCTGATATCACGCTAGTCACGCTAAAAAACGTTTTCTTCTAATTTGCTTTCAATCACGCATTCAGCGCTTTCGATACGAAAGGCGCTTCGATGATTCAACGTTTCAAGGAGTTTCGATGAACCAGTCAAACGCAACGGCCAAGCCTTTCAAGCGTCTGCTTCTGACCGGCGCGGCCGGCAACCTTGGTCGTCAGCTGCGCGCGGCGCTGGGCGATTGGGCGGATGTCGTGCGGCTCACCGATATCTCGCCGCTCGACGACGCCGCAGCGGACGAAGAAGTAAGCGCGGCGGACCTCGCCGACCGTGACGCGGTGATGCGTCTCGTCGATGGCGTGGACGCGATCGTGCACCTCGGCGGCATTTCCATCGATGCGCCGTTCGACGATCTGATCGAAGCGAATATCCGTGGCACGTACAACCTCTACGAAGCGGCGCGCCGTTATGGCGTGAAACGCGTAGTGTTCGCCAGTTCGAATCACGCGATCGGCTTTCATCCGGTCACCGAAGTGCTGGATGCCGACTCGCCACAACGCCCGGACAGTCTCTACGGCGTGACGAAATGCTTCGGCGAATCCTTGTCGCGCTATTACTTCGACCGCTTCGGCATCGAGACCGTGTGTCTGCGTATCGGTTCGTCGTTCGAGGAACCGAAGAATCCGCGCATGCTGGTTACCTTCCTCAGCTACCGCGATTTCATCGAATTGGTGCGTTGCTCGCTGTTCACGAATCGCGTGGGGCACGCTGTGGTTTATGGTGCATCGGATAATCCGGTGAAGTGGTGGGACAACGCGAAGGCAGGCTTCCTTGGCTTCAATCCGAAGGACAGCTCGGCGCAGTTCGACGGCTTGTTCCCGACGCGCGCCCCGACCGACGAACGCGACGATCCCGCGCAACGCTTTCAAGGCGGTCCTTTCGTACTCGGCGAGCCGATGGAGAAAAAGGGCTGATAATCGTCGAGACCGTTACCGGTCACATCTGCATCACCGAAACACCAAAAAAGGAGCGATTCGTCGCTCCTTTTGTCTTTTTCATGCATTGCGCAAATCTTGGGATGCACCGATACGGCGCGCACATCGGTTCGGGCTAAACACCACTTCTGTAGTTTCTCCGTAAAGAGTAGGCTCCGCTGGTAGCTCGAAAACTCATATCAGCGATCTGCAGACTTCCTACCCGGAGGAGACATAGATGGACCTAGAAGCCCGCACCATGAGGCGCGTGATGGTTCGCCTCGTACCGTTCCTGATCCTGTGCTATTTCATTGCCTATCTCGACCGCGTCAACGTTGGTTTTGCGGCGTTGCAAATGAACAAGGCGCTCGGTTTTTCCGCGAGCATGTTCGGCTTCGGCGCCGGGATTTTCTTTATCGCCTATTTCTTTTTCGAAGTTCCGTCCAACCTCCTGCTCGAACGATTCGGCGCGCGCCGCTGGATTGCGCGGATCATGTTCACGTGGGGCATTCTCGCGGCCGCGATGGCGTGGATTCCGCATATCGCGCAAGCGACGGGATTGTCGAATGCGTACGTTTTCTATGGACTGCGCATTTTGCTTGGCATCGCGGAAGCGGGCTTTTTTCCGGGCATCATCTTTTTGCTGACGCTGTGGTTCCCGGCTAAATATCGGGGTCGCGTGGTCGGTTACTTTATGGCGGCGATTCCGTTGTCCACCGTGATCGGCGGACCCATCTCCGGCGCGCTGCTTCAGATGGACGGTCTCAAGGGCATGCAGGGCTGGCAGTGGCTTTATCTGATCGAAGCCTTGCCCGCGCTGTTGCTTGCCTTCGTGGTCTATTTCTATCTGACCGACAAGCCGAGCGATGCTCACTGGCTGTCCGATGAAGAGCGCCAATGGCTTGTCGATCGGCAGGCGAAAGAGCGCGCGCATCGTGAATCCAAGCATGCGTTCAGCGTGAAGGAGGCCATTCTCAACCCGCGTGTGCTGGCCATCGCACTGATCTATTTCGGCGCGAATGCGACCAACTATGGCTTGAGCTTCTTCCTGCCGCAGATTGTGAAATCGTTCGGACTCACGAATTTGCAGACGGGCTTTGTTACTTCACTGCCGTATGCGGT
>NZ_JAQFVG010000001.1:86706-94629 GCF_029439455.1 Caballeronia sp. BR00000012568055
AACGCCGCTGGCATGTGGCGATTGCGCTGATGGTGGCGGCGGGTGGCATCGCGGCGTCGGCGGGATTGGATAGTCCGGTGCTCAAGATGCTCGCGCTGTCGATAGCGGGCTTCGGTATCTTCGGCTGTCTGCCGGTGATCTGGACCTTGCCTGCATCGTTTTTGTCGGGCGCGGCTGCGGCGGGCGGTATCGCGGCGATCAACTCGCTTGGCAATCTGGCTGGTTTCTTCGGCCCGTACGCGATGGGCTGGATCAAGGACAGCACGGGCAGTTTCGGTGCCGGATTGTTGTGCCTGTCGGGTGCGGGCATGATCGGCGTCGCTGCCGTCCTGTTGCTGCATCACGATACGGCGCTTGAGACGATTTCCGGCGCGCACGATCTCGACGATGCGCAACCGCAGGCAGCGCGTTAGACCTGATTGCTGCTTGTTGGCTTATGGTTTATTGCATTGCGAATGCCGCGTTTGAAAATGAACGCGGCATTTTTTTGATCGGCTCGGATCATTAGAAGCACAATGTAATAAACCGAGTTTCGTTGGAAGCCATTGCGGTGAGCGCTGCTATGATGCGCGTGCAATTTCCGCACGAGTGGCTTCGACATGAACAAGATCGATATCGTCTGTGTCACATACCGACACGGCCCAAAACTGGAAGTATTCCTAAACTGTTTGATGGCGCAGACATCGCTGAATTTCTGCGTCACCGTCATCCACGACGGACCCGACGAAAAGTTCGATGAAGTCGCCCGACGTTACGGAGCGCTTTATCCCGATCTCATGCGTTTCGTGTGCACCGCTGAGCGCCATAACGACTACGGACATACGCTGCGCGACGTGGGTATCGGTATGGCGGAGCACGACTGGTTGCTGCTGACCAACGGCGACAATTACTACTGTCCCGTGTTTATCGAAACCATGCTGAAGGCGACTGCGTCAGGCGATTGCGAGCTTGTTGTGTGCGACATGCTTCATAGCCACACGCATCCCGGCGGGCGTGCGCAGGCGCCATATCGCTACTTCGAAACGCAACCTGTGCGTCGTTCGATCGACATCGGCTGCTTCATCGTCAAAACCGAGATTGCCAAGCGCACCGGTTTTCGCGACAAGACTTTTGACGGCGATGCGACCTACGTCGAAGATCTGCTGGCGACAGGCGGAATCACACATTGGCGGAAGATCGAACAAGCACTGCTCGTCCACAACTGAATTCCGCTTCCATCACGCGAGCCACGACGGATCCGCAAGCGCTCGCGTCACATGTTCCACGGCGGTTGCGCACGCAGGATTATCCGTCTGCGTGCGCCATGCGAGCAGCAATTCCGCGTAGACATCGTCCATTGTCGTGACTTCGATAAAGGCGACATCGGGAAATCGCACGCGCTGAGCGGATTGCGGCACGAGCGCCACGCCCAGGCCCGCACCGACCAGCGCGAGAATCGAATGCGTCTGCGTAACGTGCTGCGTTTCCGCGACCAACACGCCTTTTGCATGCAAGACGCCCGTGATCAGTCGATGCAAGTACACGCCTTCCACGGGCGGAAACGTGATGAAGCTCTCACCGGCAAGATCCTGCAAGATGATGCTCTCGCGTCCCGCCAGCCGATGCGCAATCGGCACGACCGCGCACAGCGGCTCTCGGAACACGCGCATCGACGCCACACCCGGATGGATGATCGGCGGGCGCGACAATCCCATATCGATTTGTTCGTCGCGTAATGCATGCAATTGCTGCGACGACGTCATTTCACGCAGCGTCAGCGAAACCTCCGGCATCTCGCGTCGCAGCAAGGTCACGAAGCGCGGCAAAAACACATAGCTCGATGCCGCCGTGAACGCGATCGTCAACGAGCCGGAATCGCCCGCCGCGATACGCCGCGCATCGAGCACCGCGTCGCCGGTCTGCGCGACGATGCGCCGTGCCGAACGCGCGAACGCCGCGCCCGCTGGCGTGAGCTTGATGGCGCGTGCGCTGCGGTCGAACAGCGCCGCGCCGACTGCATGTTCGAGCGCCTGAATCTGCCGCGTGAGCGGCGGCTGCGTCATGTTCAGACGCTCGGCGGCGCGCCGGTAATTCATCTCTTCGACGACGGCGATAAAGCAGCGGAGTTGAGCGAGCGTAACCATCGATGCAGGAAAGGTATCAACTGATACGGCCATAAGGCTATCGGGTATCAGTCGGCGGCGCTACCTTATTTCGAATGCAATCCTCAATTCGACGCCGCTCATGAACCTCAACGACCTTCCCGCCACGATTCACCGCCCGCACGACCAACTCGCCACGTTCGCCGCCCGACTTTTCGCGGCAGCGGGACTGGACGATGAAAAAGCCGCCTGCGTGGCCGACCTGCTCATCCTTACCGATCTGATGGGCCGCCCGACGCACGGTCTCGCGCAATGCGGCGCGTACCTCGACGAACTGGCCAAGGGCGGAATGCGGGCCACGGGCGTGCCCGAAACCATCCGCGACACGGGCGGCACGCTCGTATGGGACGGCGATTATCTGCCGGGCCTGTGGCTGATGCAGCGCGCGCTGTCGATCGGCTTCGAGCGTGTGCAAGAGCACGGCGTGTTCACCTTCGCGATGCGTCGCAGCCATCACATCGGCTGTCTCGCGGCGCTCGCCAAGCAGGCGACCGATCGCGGTCTGTACGCGATGATCGCGTCCTCGGGTCCGCATACGAAAGCCGTCGCGCCGTTTGGCGGCAAGGAGGGCTTGTTCAGCCCGAATCCGTTTGCCTTCGCCTTTCCGACCTCGCATTTTCCCGTGCTGATCGACACATGCGCCTCGCTGACGACCGTCTCCATGACGCGGCAGAAAGCGGCGGCGGGTGAATCGTTCGATCAGCCCTGGTTGCTCGACGCGCAGGGCCGTCCTACGCGCGATCCACGCGTGCTCGAAGGTACGGATGAGCGCGGCACGCTGATGCTGCTCGGGGGCGAAGAAGCCGGCCACAAGGGTTTCGGGCTTGCGTTGATGGTCGAGGCGCTCACGCAAGGTCTCGCAGGCTACGGCCGTCGCGATGCGCCCACGCGATGGGGCGCGAGCGTCTATCTGCAATTGATCGATCCGACGGCATTCGCGGGTGCCGAAGCGTCCATCGCGCAGATGGATTTTTTCGTGCAGCAGTGCCATGCGAATGCGCCGATCGATCCCTCCAGACCTGTGCGTCTGCCGGGTGAACAGGCGTCGCGCAATATCGAAAAGTACCGGCGCGAGGGTGTTCCCGTTTCAGTGAAGACGGTGGCGCAGCTGCGCGCATGGGCCGATCGCTTGAAGGTGGACGACGGCGCGATTGCATAACAAAAACATTCGAAAATCAGGAGACAGCAATATGGATAACGAAGCAATCGCCAATCCGGCGGACGGCAGTTATGCCCATGCGCAGCGTCGCACGAACGCGCGATGGGCGATGCTGGCGCTGGTCTTTATCGGCACCATCATCAATTATCTGGATCGCACCAACATGTCGGTGGTCGCGCCGCAGATCGCAAAGGAATTCGCGGTGACGCCGGTGATGATGGGCGTGCTGTTTTCCGCGTTTTCATGGGCGTTCGCGCTCGCGACATTGCCGGGCGGCTATTTTCTCGATCGATTCGGCACGCGCGTCACGTATGGCGTATGTCTGGCGGGCTGGTCGTTGCTGACGTGCCTGCAGACGTTCGCGGGTGGCTTTGCATCATTGTTCGGCTTGCGCTTCGGCGTCGGCGCGGCCGAAGCGCCTGCGTTTCCCGCTAATAACAAGCTTGTCACCGCGTGGTTTCCTCAGCGCGAACGGGGCGTCGCGGGCAGCATGTGCTCGATGGGCGTGTACATCGGCACGGCGTTTCTTACTCCCGTCGAGTTCTATGTGGCGTCCGAATGGGGCTGGCGCGGCGTGTTTATCTCATCGGGGCTGCTGGGTCTGGCGTGGGCAATCGTCTGGTTTATTGCGTACAAGGAACCGTCGCAGAGCCGTCTGGTGAATCGCGCGGAGATGGATTACATCCGCGAGGGCGGCGGCGTTGTCGGCACGGCGGCGAGCACGGACGGGTTTCGCTGGGATCACCTCTGGAAGCTGCTGCGCTTTCGCCAGATTTGGGGCGTGTGTATCGGCAAATTGGCGGCGACTACCACGCTGTATTTCTTTTTGACGTGGTTCCCCACTTATCTGATGCAGGCGCGTGGCATGAGCATGCTGCATGCGGGCGCGGCTGCCGTGGGTCCGTACCTGTCCGCGGCTGTCGGCGTGATGTTCGGCGGTTGGTGGGGCGACTGGATGATTCGTCGCGGGGTAAGCGTCTCGAAGGCCCGCAAGATTCCGATGGTGCTCGGCCTGCTGTTGACCGGCACGATCGTGCTCGCCAACTTCACGACCTCGAACGCGATCGTCGTCGGCATTTTGTGTGTTGCATTCTTTGCGCAGGGGATGTCGTCGACGACGTGGGTGGTCGTCTCCGAAATCGCGCCGCGCGATCTGGTTGGCATGACGGGCAGCATCGCCAGCTTCGCGAGCAATCTGGCGGGCATCATTACGCCGATTACCATCGGCTTTATCGTGCAGAAGACGGGTTCGTTCGAATGGGCGCTCGGCTTCTGCGCGATCGTCGCGATGATCGGCGTGCTCGCTTACACCGTGGTGCTGGGCAAGATCGAGCGCTTGCACGTGGAATGACGTTGTACTGGTTGCAATATCACTGAAAGCCGTGCTCGGGTGAGCACGGTTTCAGCAAGCCCAAACTGTCCCGACGTACACTGCCAAGCTGTGTTGCTGAGCGCACTCTACGCGTGTGCAAAGCAGACTCTGTCTTTCGAGGAGCCGCCATGGCAAAAAGCACGATTGCAGATTATCTGGCCCGCACGCTTTCCGTCGCGGGCGTGAAGCGTATCTGGGGCGTGACCGGCGATAGCCTGAATGGGCTTGCGTTCAGTCTCAAGCGCGAAGGCTCGATCGCCTGGATGCACACGCGGCATGAAGAAGCGGCGGCCTTTGCCGCAGGTGCTGATGCCGCTTCCACCGGCAAGCTCGCCGTCTGCGCGGGCAGTTGCGGTCCGGGCAATCTTCACCTCATCAATGGCCTGTACGACTGCCAGCGTAATCAGCAGCCCGTGCTCGCCATCGCCGCGCATATTCCATCGACCGAAATCGGTCTCGAATACTTTCAGGAAACGCATCCGCAGGCGTTGTTCAGAGAGTGCAGCCACTTCGTCGAGCTGGTGTCGAACGCATCGCAGTTTCCGCGTGTGCTGGAGCGTGCGATGCGTACGGCAATCGAGCAGCGCGGCGTCGCGGTGATCGTGTTGCCCGGTGATGTCGCATTGTCCGGCGGGCCGGATATCGAACCTACGTTTACCGAAGTAATGCCACCCGCCATCGTGCCTGCCGATGCGCCAATCGAAAAACTCGCAGGAATCCTGAACGGTTGCGAGGCCGTGACCATCATGTGCGGCAGCGGCGTGGCGGGTGCGCGCGACGAAGTGATCCAATTGGCCGATACGCTCGGCGCGCCCATCGTGCACGCGCTGCGCGGCAAACAATTCATTGAATACGATAATCCGTTCGATGTCGGCATGACCGGCTTTATCGGCTTCAGTTCGGGCTATCACGCGATGATGTCGTGCGATACCTTGCTTCTGCTCGGCTGCGATTTTCCGTATCGACCGTTCTATCCGCCGCACGCGAAAGTGGTGCAGATCGACTGGCGCGGCTCGCAGTTGGGCCGGCGCGCGCCGCTGGAGCTGGGTATCGTCGGGACGATCAAGGAGACCGTGGCCGCGCTTTTGCCGAAGCTCACGCGCAAGACCGACCGGCGCTTTCTCGACAATGCGCTGAAGCACTACGCCACCGCGCGCAAGGACCTCGATCATCTTGCCGCGCCGTCCGCACCCGGCCGCGCGATCCATCCGCAGTATTTAGCGAAACTAATCGACGAGATTGCCGATGAAGACGCGATCATCACGACCGATGTCGGCACGCCCACGGTCTGGGCGGCGCGCTATCTGACCATGAACGGCAAGCGCCAACTGCATGGCTCGTTCAATCATGGTTCGATGGCGAACGCCATGCCGCAAGCGCTGGGCGCGCAAGGTGCGCATCCAAAGCGTCAGGTCATTTCGATGTCCGGCGACGGCGGACTCGCCATGCTGCTCGGCGATATCCTCACGACAAAGCAGCATGATTTGCCGATCAAGATCGTCGTGTTTAACAACAGCCTGTTGGGTTTCGTCTCGATGGAACTCAAGGCGGCAGGCTATATGGATACCAATGTCGATCTCAGCAAGACGGACTTTGCGCAGATTGCGAAGGGCGCGGGTATCTGGTCGGTGCGTGTAGAGGAATCCGAACAATTGGAATCGGCCTTGCGTGAGGCATTCGCGCATCCGGGACCCGCGCTTGTCGATGTAGTCACCGACAAGCACGAGTTATCCATGCCGCCCACGATCGAGCTATCGCAAGCGAAGGGTTTTACGCTTTATATGCTGCGCGCGATCCTGAACGGCAAGGGCGATGAAATCGTGGAGCTGGCGCGGACCAACTTGCGCTGAGAATTCTAAACACGCTTCAAATAAGCGGCCAATTGCTCGAACGTACCACCAAAGCCTTGTTCGAGCGATGGCCGCAACGCATCGAAAAAGCTCAGTTCGACGGGCGTTGCACCGAACGGCGTGGCGCGCAGTGAGAGGCGCGTTTTGCCGTCTTCTTCGGTGAAGGTCACGGTATTTTCGATTTCCATCGGACACGCGTCGTTGAACGGCGCACGTGCAATGCCGCCATGTTCGTTCGCAAACGAATTGAGCCACGCGATGCGCTCGCCCTCGACGATCTCACGATACATAAAGCGTCCCCACATCGACGGCAGACCGGCGAACGTCATCGCATAGTGGAAGAAGCCGCCCGGCCTGAATTCGAAGCGATGCGACGTCACCGTGCAGCCTTGCGGACCCCACCAGCGGGCGAGGGCATCGGCCTGGCTCCATGCGGCCCATACGCGTTCGCGGGGCGCGTCCAATAAGCGGTCTAATTCGAACACGATGGGCGATTCACTCTGCTGCATTTGTCTTTCCTCTCAACATTAAAGCCTCACGCGAACGGATATTCGCCGTGAGGTGGCAAACAAGAAAACGCGTACTGCTTTACGCTCGTAGCCTATCAGCAGAAGGAGTCATCATGCCGGATTACTTTGCAGGCGCATTGCCGCTCGATAAGGTTTTCGAATTCGAAGGACAAGCGGTGCGGCATGGCGCGATAGGTCACGGCGCGCCGCTCGTGATGGTGCATGGGACGCCGTTTTCATCGCAGGTCTGGCGGCGTATTGCGCCGATTGCGGCGCGTTTCAGGCGCGTGTATTACTTCGATTTGCTCGGCTACGGCGCGTCGGAGAAGCGCGAAGGGCAGGAGGTCTCGCTTGGCGTGCAGAATCGCCTGATGGCGGCGTTGATCGCGCATTGGGGCATTGATCGGCCCGATGTCGTCGCGCATGACTTTGGCGGCGCAACCTCGCTGCGGGCGGCATTGATCGATGGCTGCGCGTATCGCTCGTTGCTTTTGATCGATTCCGTCGCGGTCGCGCCGTGGGGTTCGCCCTTTGTGCGCCACGTGCGTCAGCATGAAGCTGCGTTCGCGGGCGTGCCGCCTTACATGCATCAGGCCATGCTCGATGCCTATCTTCAGGGCGCGGCGCATCGTCCACTTTCAAAGGAGATCTTGCGCATCTATACCGATCCCTGGACCGGTGATATCGGCCAGGCGGCGTTCTATCGTCAGATTGCGCAGATGGATCAGCGCTACACGGACGAGGTGCAGTCGCGCTATGGCGAACTGACGTGTCCGGTATCTATTCTGTGGGGCGAAGAGGACGGGTGGATTCCGGTCGAGCGCGGGGAAGAATTGGCGTCCCTGATTCCGCACGCACGATTCACGCGTGTCGCCGGCGCGGGTCATTTGAT
>NZ_JAQFVG010000002.1 GCF_029439455.1 Caballeronia sp. BR00000012568055
CATGATCGTGCGCGAAAACACCGAAGGCGAATACTCGTCGGTCGGCGGCACCATGTTCGAAGGCACCGACCGCGAGTTCGTCTCGCAGACGTCGATCTTCACGCGCAAGGGCGCCGAACGCGTCCTGAAGTTCGCCTTCGACCTCGCGCAACAACGCGAAAAGAAAGTCACGGTCGCGACCAAAAGCAACGGCATTTCGATCAGCATGCCCTGGTGGGACAACCGCGCCGCCGAAATCGCCGCGCAGTATCCCGAGATCAAATGGGACAAGCAGCATATCGACATTCTGTGTGCGCGCTTCGTGCTCAGCCCCGATCGTTTCGATGTGGTCGTCGCCACTAACCTGTTCGGCGACATTCTTTCGGATCTCGGTCCGGCCTGTACCGGCACCATCGGCATTGCGCCGTCGGCGAATATGAATCCGGAGCGCGACTTCCCGTCGCTGTTCGAGCCGGTGCACGGCTCCGCGCCGGATATCGCCGGTAAGGGCATCGCCAATCCGATCGCGATGGTCTGGTCCGCCGCGATGATGCTCGACTTCCTCGGCGAACGCGAAGCCCACGACGCCATGCTCGATGCCGTCACCGCCGTGCTCAAGGAAGGCCCGCATACCGGCGATCTCGGCGGCCGTGCGAACACCGCCGAAGTCGGCGCGGCCATCGTGCATCGGCTGGCGTAAAAAGGAAGGAGACGAATATGACGCAACGTTTCGAACTCAATGACCTGATTCGCGCCGATAACTTCATCGACGGAAAATGGGTCGCGGCATCGAGCGGAAAACGCTTTGATGTGACCGATCCGGCCACCGGCAAAGTGATCGTGCAAGTGGCCGACAGCGGCCCCGCCGATGCCCGCGCCGCCACCGATGCCGCCGCCCGCGCCCTGCCCGCCTGGCGCGATACGCTGGCGAAGGATCGCGCGGCGGTGCTGCATCGCTGGCACGCGCTGATCGTCGAAAACGCCGATGCGCTCGGCCGTCTGATATCGCTCGAACAAGGCAAGCCGCTCGCGGAAGGCCGTGGCGAAGTGATGTACGGCGCGTCCTACGTGGCGTGGTTCGCGGACGAAGCCACGCGCATCTACGGCGACATCATTCCGCAGCAGGCGCGCGGCAAGCGCATGAGCGCGATCAAGGAGCCGATCGGCATTTGCGCGGCCATCACGCCGTGGAATTTTCCGCTGGCGATGATCGCGCGCAAGATCGCACCCGCGCTCGCGGCGGGCTGCACGGTGGTCGGCAAGCCGGCGGAAGATACGCCGCTCACCGCGCTGGCGCTGGTGATGCTCGCGCACGAAGCGGGCGTGCCGCCGGGCGCGCTGAATCTGATCAGCGCATCGCGTGATAACGGCGTGGCGGCGGTCGCGGACTGGCTCGAAGACGGCCGCGTGCGCAAGATCACCTTCACCGGTTCGACGCCGGTCGGCAAATATCTGGCGAAGGAATCGGCGGGAACGTTGAAGAAGCTCTCGCTCGAACTCGGCGGCAATGCGCCCTTTATCGTGTTCGATGACGCCGATATCGAATCCGCCGTCGCCGGTCTGATGGCCGCGAAGTTCCGCAATGGCGGGCAGACCTGCGTGTGCCCGAATCGCGTGTATGTGCAGTCGTCGGTGTACGAGAAGTTCGCGGACTTGCTTTCGAAGCGCGTCGGCGCGTTGAAAGTCGCGCCCGCCACGGACGAACAAGCGCAGATCGGCCCGATGATCAACGCGCGCGCCGTCGAAAAGATCGAGCGCCATGTGAACGATGCCATCGAACGCGGCGCACGCGCGCTGACCGGCGGCAAGCGCCTGACCGATCTCGGCCCGAACTACTACGCGCCGACCGTGCTGGCGGACGCCACGCCCGAGATGCAACTGAGCTGCGAAGAAACCTTCGGCCCGGTCGTGCCACTGTTCAAATTCGACGACGAAGCCGAAGCCATCCGCGCCGCCAACGACACGCCGTTCGGCCTCGCCGCGTACTTCTACAGCCAGAACGTCAAGCGGATCGATCGCGTATCGCGGGCGCTGGAGGCGGGCATCGTCGGCATCAACGAAGGGGCGATTTCGAGCGAAGCCGCGCCGTTCGGCGGCGTGAAGGAATCCGGCTATGGCCGCGAAGGCTCGAAGTACGGCCTCGACGATTACCTGTCGATCAAATATCTCTGTCAGGGCGGTCTGGAATGAGCGCGGACGCGTATCCCATCGAAATCGAGTTTCCCGATATCGGCGTGCACGCGCTGGGCAACACGGGCATTTCCTACGTGTACACGTTCGATTCGGGCATCGACGGCCCGCACGTGATGATCAACGCGCTCACGCACGGCAACGAAGTGTGCGGCGCGATCGTCGTCGATGCCTTGCTCCGCGCCGAACTGCGCCCGAAGCGCGGCAAGCTCACGCTGGCCTTTGCGAACGTGAAGGCCTACGCCAGTTTCGATCCCGCCGCGCCGGACAAGTCGCGCTTCGTCGATCAGGATTTCAATCGCGTGTGGACCGCGCGCACGCTCGACGATCTTTCGCTCGATTCGAGCGAGTTGCGCCGCGCCCGCGCGATGCGGCCGGTCATCGACACCGTGGACCTGCTGCTCGACCTGCATTCGATGCACGAGAAATCGAAGCCGCTGATCGTCGCGGGGCCGCTGGACAAGGGCATCGAACTGTCAGCGAAGCTGGGCACGCCCGCCACCGTGATCTGCGATGAAGGGCACCCGGAAGGCCGCCGCATGCGCGATTACGAAGGCTTCGGCGACCCATCGAGCGCGAAGAACGCGCTGCTGATCGAGTGCGGACAGCACTGGGAAGCCAGCGCCGTCACCGTCGCACGCAATGTGACCGCGCGCTTTCTGCTGCTCTCCGGCGTGATCGACGAAAGCGATCTGCCGGAAGGCTGGCTGCAACCCTTGCCCGCAGAAATGCTGATCGTGCGCGTGACGGAACCGGTCGTCGCCAAAAGCATGGACTTCCGTTTCGCGGACAACTTCACCGGCCTCGAAGTGTTCGATAAAGCCGGCAGCGTAATCGGCTGGTCGGAAGGCGAGCCCGTCAAAACGCCCTATGACGATTGCATGCTGGTGATGCCGTCGCTACGGCAATTGCGTCCGGGCGTGACGGTCGTGCGGCTCGGCCGGATCGAACGAAGAATTCCCCTTCACTCAAAGGTTTAATCGATGAAAGTGCAGCAGATCAGGCAGAGTATCGGCATTCAGAATTTGGAAGACTGGGGCACGACGGGCTTGCCCGGCACGCCGGAAATCAAGATTTCGGGCGTGCAGAAGGTGATTCCGGGCAGTGAAGCGATCGACACCGGCGTGTTCGAATGCACGCCGGGGACGTATCGGCGCTCGGTGAAGCAGGCGGAAGTCATGCATTTTCTGGCGGGACGCGGCCGTTTCACGGCGGACGGCGAAGACACCGTCCACTTCACCGGCGGCGACACGCTGTTCTTCGAAGCCAACACCGAAGGCACCTGGGAAGTCGAAGAAACCATGCGCAAGGTCTACGTGATCTTCTAAGGTCCACGAATACCCTGACATAACCTCAGGTCATAGCCACTCCAACAATTCCGGCGTTGCCCCCGTCTATTTGACTCAATATATTTTTATCAAGCTCGCGCGGTTCTCGCTCATCCTATAAGCAGCGAAACCGCGCGGCCTGCATGACTGCCACCGCTTAACCCCTTGTCAAGGAAACGCCGTGAAGAATATTGCCAGGTTCCGTCGTTCGCGCTTCTCGCTTCGCCCGCTTGCCATGACTTTGATGCTGAGCTTCGCGGCCACCGCGCCCGCCTTCGCTGCCGGCAAGATCACGTTCGTCTCGCAGGGCGGCGCGTATCAGGAAGCGCAGACCAAGGCGATTCTCGATCCCGCCGCCAAGGAACTCGGCATCACCATCAATCAGGACAGCATTCCGGACGCGTATCCGTCGATCAAGGCGCAGGCCGCAGCCGGCAAACCGATCTGGGACGTGATCGATACGCCGACCTCGAACTGTCTGCGCGGCGGGCGCGAAGGCCTGCTCGAAAAGCTCGATTTCTCGAAGATTCCCAACGCCGCCGCGATGCCGGAGAAATACCGCACGCCGTACTCGGCAGCGTACGAGTTCTATTCGACCGTCATCGGCTACAACAAGAAGACGCTCAAGAAAGTGCCGCAAAGCTGGAAGGATTTCTGGGACGTGAAGAACTTCCCCGGCACGCGCGCGCTGCGCAACGATCCCATGACCGTGCTCGAAGCCGCCCTGCTCGCAGACGGCGTGCCGCGCGACAAGCTCTATCCGCTCGATGTGGACCGCGCGTTCAAGAAGCTCGAACAGATCAAGCCGAATATCACGGTGTGGTGGACGTCGGGCGGCCAGTCGGCGCAATTGCTGCACGACGGCGAAGTGGATATGACGATGATCTGGAACGGCCGCGCCAGCGCCGTGATGAAGGACGATCCGGACGTCGGCTTCACGTTCAACGATGGCATTCTCCAAAACACGCAGCTTTGCGTGCTGAAGAACGCGCCGAATCTGGCCGATGCCATGCGCTTCATGAACGTGGCGCTGTCGCCGGAATTGCAGGCGAATCTGCCGCTGTATATCGATTACGGTCCGGGCAATCCGGCTGCGTTCAAGACCGGCAAGATCACCGACAAGCGCGCCGCCGAACTGCCGTCGTCGCCGGCGAATGCCGCGAAACAGGCGCTGATGTCGGAAGACTGGTGGGCGTCGGAGCCGGGCATTCAGGCGAAGGCGCGCTGGCTCAAGTTCATGCAGTAACCGCGTGTTATCTGCGACGTGATCGACTATCTGATCCTCGGCGGCGGTTCAGCGGGATGCGTGCTGGCCGCGCGCCTGTCGGAGGATGCGGGCGCGAACGTGTGTATCGTCGAAGCGGGGCGCAATATCTCCGCCCAGACCATGCCCGATGCCATCCGCAGCCGCTATCCGGGCCGCGCCTATCTCGACACGCGCAATATCTGGCAGACGCTGAAGGCGCGCTTTTCATTGCACGCTTCGGCGCGACGCTATGAGCAGGCGCGCGTGCTCGGCGGCGGATCGGCGATCAACGCGATGATGGCCAATCGCGGCGCGCCCGCCGATTACGACGAGTGGGAAGCGCTGGGCGCGACGGGCTGGAACTGGCAGTCGTGTCTGCCGTATTTCCGCAAGCTCGAATCGGATTGCGATTTCAGCGGGCCATTACATGGCAGCGATGGTCCAGTGCGGATCAAGCGCACGGAATGGCCGCGCGTTTCGCCGTTCGTGCGCTCGGTGCTGCATACGCTGGGTGAAACCGGCCACGCGCTGCGTGAGGATCAGAACGGGCCTTGGGAAGACGGCACGTTTATCGGATCGATTGCGGTAAGTGCCAAAGGCGAGCGTATTCCCACTTCCGTGTGTTATCTCGACGACACGGTTCGCGCCCGCCGCAATCTTTCTATTCGTACCGGCGAAGTCGTCGAACGTGTGGTGTTCGATGGCAAGCGCGCGGTCGGCGCGCTCGTGCTGCGCGCCGATGGATCGCGCGAAGAAGTGCGGGCGCGATGCGTGATCGTATCGTCGGGCGCGATTCATACGCCCGCGTTGCTGATGCGCAGCGGCATCGGTCCCGGCGATGAATTGGCGAAGCTCGGCATCGACGTGGTGTGTGATCGTGCGGGCGTGGGGCGCAATTTGATGGAGCATCCGTCGATTGCGGTGTCCGCGTTTCTGCCGCGTGACGCGCGCACGCCGTTTCCCGACGAGCATCACGAACAGGCGATCGTGCGCTTCTCATCGCACTTGCCGAACACCGTTCCCGGCGATATGCACGGCGCGATTTTGTCGCGTTCGGGCTGGCATTCGGTGGGGTATCGGCTGGGGACGATTTTCTTCTGGGTCAACAAGTCGTATTCGCGCGGGCGCGTGACGCTGGCCTCCTCTTCAGCGTCCGATGAACCCAAGGTCGATTTCGCGATGCTTTCGGATTTGCGCGATCTCGAACGTTTGAAGCTGGCGTTGCGGTTCGGCGCGGCGACGCTGGCATCGCCGTTGATGGCGGGATCGCGTGATGTGATCTTTCCTTCGAGCTATTCGCCGCGTGTTGCTGCGGTGGCCGTTCCGGGTACGTGGAACGCGATGCAGCGCGGCTTGCTGAGCGGCATGCTCGATATGGCCGGGCCGTTGCGCTCGACGCTTATTAAGAGCGTGGTGACGCAAGGCGTGACCATCGACGAACTGCTTTCCGATGACGATGCGATGACGCAGTTCGTCACGCGTTCGGTCGGCGGCACGTGGCATCCGTCGGGCACCTGCCGCATGGGCGCGGCCGACGATCCACTCGCCGTCACCGATTCGCGCGGCGCGGTGTATGGCGTCGAAGGTCTGCACGTCTGCGATGCATCGCTGATGCCGTCGATTCCGTGCGCCAACACGAATGTGCCGACCATGATGATGGCGGAACGGGTGGCGGATGTAATCAGAACCGCGCCTGCATGGCAGACGCGAGTTCAACAAGAGGCAGAATTCGGCCGCTTGTAAGTCCATCGGGACTTCAGGCGCCGGATTCCTGCATCACTCCCCAAACCCCACAATCCCCTTCACCTCCAAAAACGCCTCCAATCCCCACTCGCCATATTCCCGCCCATTGCCCGACTGCTTATATCCACCAAAAGGCGAACCCGGATCCCACGCCGGATAATTCACATACACGCTTCCCGCACGCATCTTCAAAGCGACGCGACGCGCCCGCTCCTGATCCGCCGATTGCACATAAGCCGCGAGACCAAACGGCGTATCGTTAGCAATCTTGATGGCTTCTTCTTCATCGCGATACGGCATGATCGCCAGCACCGGCCCGAAGATTTCCTCGCGCGCGATGGTCATCGACGGGTTCACGTCGGCGAAAATGGTGGGCTTGACGTAGTAACCGCGATCCAATCCTTCAGGACGATCGAGGCCACCGGCCACCAACTGCGCGCCCTCGTCGATACCCACGCCAATCAGCCGCTGCACGCGCTGATACTGCACATCGCTGACGACGGGTCCCATCGTCGTGGAAGCATCGTCGGCAGGACCGACGCGCACCGCGCCCGCCGCACGCGATGCAATCGCCACCGCTTCATCGTGTCGCGATGCGGGCACCAACATACGCGTCGGTGCATTGCACGACTGGCCGCTGTTACCGAAGCATGAGTTCACGCCCGCCGTCACCGCCGCTTCGAAATCGACATCGTCGAGCAGAATGTTGGCGGACTTGCCGCCCAGCTCCTGATGCACGCGCTTGACCGTCGGCGCGGCGAGTCGCGCAATCTCGACACCCGCGCGCGTCGATCCCGTGAACGACACCATGTCCACGTCAGGATGCGCGCACAGCGCCGCGCCGACCGTCGGGCCATCGCCGTTGATGAGGTTGAAGACGCCCGCAGGCACGCCGGCTGAATCGAGGATTTCGGCGAAGAGAATCGCGTTCATCGGCGAAACTTCGCTGGGTTTGAGCACCACCGTGCAGCCCGCCGCGATGGCCGGTGCGACCTTGCAGACGATCTGATTGATCGGCCAGTTCCACGGCGTAATGAGCGCCGCCACGCCGACCGGTTCGTGATTGATCAGCGTCGTGCCCTTCCTGCGCTGCCACGGAAAACGTTCGATGGTGCGCAGCGTTTCTTCGAGATGCCGCTTGCCCAATCCCGCCTGCCACGCGTGCGCGAGTTTCTTCGGCGCGCCGATCTCGCGCATGATGACATCGGCCATTTCGTCGTAACGGGCCATGTACGCTTCGAGCACGCGTTCGAGCAGCGCGACGCGCTCCGCCACGCTCGTCTGCGAGAACGTGACGAACGCGCGTTTCGCTGCGGCGACTGCGCGGTCTACGTCGATCGAATCGCCCAGCGCGACATCGCCCAAAGACGTTTCCGTCGATGGATCGATCACCGGCAGGCGCTTGCTGCCCGAAGGCGCGACCCATTCACCATCGATATAAAACTGCTGGAGATGCTGCATAAGATCCTCAGGCTCGTGCCGCCGCATTCGAGCGTCGGCTGATAACGACGAACATCACCAGACACAAGGTCAGCGCGGTCAGCATGGTGCTGATCGCGGCGATGGTCGGGTCGATTTCATCGCGCAAGGTGACGAACATGCGGCGCGTCAGTGTCTGATTCGGGCCGCCCGAAATGAACAGCGCGACGACGGTTTCATCGAGCGCTTGAATGAAGACGAACACCGCGCCGGAAATCACGCTCGCCTTGATCTGCGGCAGCGTCACCGCCATGAACGCGCGAAAACGGTTCATGCCGAGACTGCGCGCGACCATCTCCTGCGTGCGGTCGAAGGTGCGCAAATCCGCGCCGACGGAGATCAGCACGTACGGCAGGCCGAGCATGGTATCCGCGACGATCAGACCGGTCAGCGTGTTCACATAACCCGCCTGCGAGAACACGAAGAACACGCCCACCGCGACGATGATGATCGGCACCATCAGCGGCAACATAAGGATCGTGCGCAGATACTTGAGCCACGGATGCGCGCCGTATTGAATGCCATACGCGGCCATGATGCCGAGCGGCGTGGCGATCAAAGCCGCACACGTCGATGCAGCGAAGGTCGTCTTGGCAGCTTCGATCCACGCGGGGTTATCGAAGAAAGCGTGATACCAGCGCAGCGAGTAGCCCGGCGGCGGGAAGGTGAGAAAGCGCGCATCCGAGAACGACAAGGGCACGACGATAATCACCGGGATCATCAGAAACGCCAGAATCAGCATCACCGATGCACCCAGCGTCACGCGTCCGAACGAGAGTGAGTTCATTTTGCCCCCAGCGTCTTTTCGAGCGGAATCACGCGGCTCACGGCGTAGAAGATCGCGAACACGCAGACCAGCAAGGCCACGCTCACCGCGCTCGCCGCGCCCCAACTGTTGTAGATCTCGACGTTGCGGCTGACGATCATGGAGACCATCATCGATTTGCCGCCGCCCATCAGTTCCGGCGTGATGTAGAAGCCCAGGCACAGGATGAAGGTGAGCGTCACGCCCGCGAGCACGCCGCTCATCGACAAAGGCAGAAACACGCGCAGGAACACATGCACGGGCGAGCCGCCGAGACTCGCGCCCGCTTGCGAGAGGTTGGTGGGGATTTTCTGCATCGCCGAATAGAGCGGCAGAACCATAAACGGCAGCAGGATGTGAACCATCGCAATGACAGTGCCGAACTGGTTATACGAAAGCTGCAAAGGCCGGTCGATCAGGCCCATGCCCAACAACACCTTGTTGATAAGACCCGTTCGTTGCAGCAGCACGAGCCACGCATAGGTACGCACGAGCACGCTGGTCCAGAACGGCAAAATGACCATGCCGAGCACCAGCGCGCTCCATCGCGGCGAGATGGATGCCGCGAAATACGCGACCGGATAGCCGAGTAATAGCGTTATTACCGTAACGATCAGACTGAGCTTGAACGTCAGCAGAAAGGTATCGAGATAAGCGCCGGTGAACACGCGCTTGTAGTTGGCGAGCGTGAAGCCGCCATCGTGATAGATCGATTCCCATGAAAGCCACGCCAGCGGCACCACCAGCAGCACTACGACCACGAACAGCGCGGGCGCCATCAGAAGCAGCATCGCGCGATCTTCGCGTTGCTGGTGGCGCACCGAGGGGTCGGTCGAGACTGCGTGCATTGCGGTCGGGTCCTGAAAAATCCGTTGAGTACGTTTGGCTGTCGTCATCATGCACCCACGGCGTCGAGAAACTGATACCACGCAGCGACGAGCCTGACGCCCGGCGCGCGCAGCGCGTGAAACGGCACGGGCCGCAAGCCGTCCTGCGCAAGCAATGCGAGTTCGGGCTTCTCGCCCAGCGCGAGCGCCGCCGCGTGTTGTCCGATGAGGCTCGCCATCGCCACGCCCGCGCCGTTGTAGCCCAGGCAGAACACCGTGGCATCGTCGCTGCGGCCGACGTGCGGCAGCGCATTGAAGGTCATGCCGACATAGCCCGACCAACGATACTCCACCGGCACGCCCTTGAGCGATGGAAACAGCGCGATCATCGCGCGTTGCAGCGCATCGAAACCGGTCGGCTCGCCTTCCTTGCCGAACGCATCGCGTCCGCCGAACAGCATGCGGCCATCGACCTTGCGGAACCACTTCATCATGCGGCGCGTTTCCGTGTAGCTGCGTCGATTGACCATCAATTGCGCATCGAGTTCGGGCGATAGCTTCGCCGTTGCGATCATCGCGCTGCGGAAGGGTACGAGTTCGCGATGATAGGACGATGTCGCATCGGTCAGATTCGAATACGCGTTGGTCGCAACGATCACCTGTCTCGCGCGCACCGTGCCGCCCGGCGCTTTCAGCACGACGCGCTTGTCATCGGCGCGCGTCATGCCGATGACCGGCGTGTTCTCGAAGATAGGCACGCCGCGCGATTCGATCCCGGCGGCAAGACCCCGCACGTATTCGAGCGGCAGAATGGTGCCCGCATCCGCGCTCAGCACGCCGCCGACGAAGCCCTTCGAACCCGTTTCATGCTCGATCTGCGCGCGCGATTGCACGCTCATCGACGTATCGTTGAGCGTGGTGCGTACCCAGTCGGCTTCCGCCTTGATCGATTCGAACGCGCGCTCCGTATGCGCGCATCGCAGGCTGCCGGTGTGTTCGAAGCGCGCGCGATCGAGCTTGAACTCGTCGAGCAGCGATTCGACCGCGCGCACGCCGTCATGCGCCAGCCGATGCATGCGCATGGCGACATCGACATCGAACGTATTGGCGATGCTCGGAAACGACAGCCGGAATTTCGACGACACCACGCCGCCATTGCGCCCGCTCGCGCCCCAGCCGACCGGATTCGCATCCAGCACCGCGCAGGAGACGCCGCGTTTCTGCAAGGCGTACGCGGCGGTCAGCCCCGAGTAACCCGCGCCGATGATCGCCACCTCGACATCGAGATCGCGGGCGAGCGGCGGACGCGGATCGGCGGGGGCGGCGAGTGCGCGCCAGAGCGAATCGGCGTGCGGGCGCGGGGGTGTCGTCGGGGCGCGCATGGCGTGTGCCTCGGCGTTAAGCGGCGGCGCGGACTTCGGCCTCGACGGCATCCGCGAGCGCGCCGAGCGTCGCGAACGTGAAGGTCGGCGTGGTCACGGATTCGGGCGTGGGCGTCGCGCCAAAGCCTTTCTGCCCCTGACGACGCTCGATCCAGCACGTCGAATAACCCAGCTTCGTTGCGATGCCGATATCGTGATACTGGCTTTGCGCCGTGTGCAGAATCTCTTCGAACTTGTAGCCGAAGGCCGCCTGACGGCCGCGGTTGTAGGCGAAGAATTGCGGATCGGGCTTGGCGACGCCGGTTTCGTCGCAGCAGACGGTGTCATCGAACGGATTGCCGAGCGTGTGGGCATACGCCGACAAGGCCACGCGGTCCGCGTTGGTCATGGCAACCAGACGGAAGTGCTTGCGCAGACGCTTCAGAGCGGCGACCGAGTCTTCGAACGCGGGCCAGTCGAGCACGTCGCGCTGGAAGGCGGCGGCGGTTTGCGCGTCGTCGGGCAGGCCGAGTTCTTTGGCGAGATGGAGGTAGACGTTGGCCATCGCGTGGCTGGAGCGGCCCGGATATTTTGCGCGGCCATCCATGTACGGTCCGAAGATCTGATCGTCGGTCAGGTCCTTCGCCTTCGCGCCGCCGAGACGGCGCACGGAATCGAGCACGCCCTTTTCGAAGTTGATCAGCGTGCCGACGACATCGAACGTCAGGACCTTGAAATCGAGGAGATTCATTGCTTCATCCTTTGCGGTTGCGTTTGCGTTGAGTGCGTTTGCGTTTGCACGCGTGAGAGAGAGTCAGGCTGGAACGACGATGGTGTCCTGCGGATCGAGCGCGACCGTCATGGATGCGCCCGGCTCGGGAATGCGACGCCGTGCTTCATGGCTGCCGGGTTGTCGAAGGCTGATGGCGGTGCCATCGGCGAGCGCGGCGAACACGCGCAGGCTTTCGCCCTGATACAGGATTTCGGTCACGCGGCAATTCAGGCGATTCGAGTCGGCGTGGCGATTGTCGGCATCGATGATGAGCTTTTCGGTTTGCACCGCGAGCAGCAGTTTTTCGCCGCGCGGCAAAGGGTGCGCGGTGCGCAAGACCGTGTCGCCGAGACGCACGGCATCGTCGCCGGCGCGGGTGACGTTGAGCAGCGTGGCCTCGCCGATGAAGCTGGCGACGAAGGCATCGCATGGGCGGTCGTAGAGGCGCTCGGGGGTATCGATCTGAACGAGCTTGCCGTCCTTCAGCACCGCGACGCGGTCGCTCATGGTGAGCGCTTCACGCTGATCGTGCGTGACGTTCACAATCGTCGCTCCCAGTTGCCGATGCAGCCTGCGCAATTCGATCTGCATGGTTTCGCGCAATTGTTTATCGAGCGCGGAGAGCGGTTCGTCCATTAGGATCAGTTGCGGCTGGAAGACCATCGCGCGGGCCAGCGCGACGCGCTGCTTTTGGCCGCCTGAAAGCTGATGGATACCGCGATCTTCGTAGCCTTTGAGTTCGACCATCGCGAGTGCATCGGCGACGCGCTTGGGCCAGGTCGATTTCGGTTCGCGCCGCGCACGCAGCGAAAACGCGACGTTCTCGCCGACGGTCATATGCGGAAACAGCGCGTAGTTCTGAAACACGATCCCGATATTGCGTTTGTGCGGCGGCGCAAATGTAATGTCTTGCCCACCGACCCAGACGCTGCCCGAACTCGGCTGCACGAAGCCGCCGAGAATGCCGAGCAGCGTGGTCTTGCCCGAACCCGATGGCCCGAGCAGCGACACGAACTCGCCCGGCGCGATATCGAGCGATACGTCGTCCAGCGCCGTCACTGCGCCGTAGCGCTTGGTGGCCGACCGGATTGACACTCCCGTTTTTGCTCGTGCGTCCATGACATTCGTTCCATATGACAAGCAGTGGTTGAGGAAAATACTAAGTCGCGAGTTTATTGACAGCAATTCCAAAATTGTTGGATCGGGCATAACATGAAGTCATGCCAAACCTACGCAAGAAACTCCCGAGCGCCAACGCGCTGTTCGTCTTCGAAGCGGCTGCACGCTGCGGTAATTTCACGCGCGCGGCGCAGGAGCTTTATGTGAGCCAGCCTGCCGTGAGCCGCATGCTCGCGCGTATGGAAGACCATATCGGCGTGCGTTTGTTCGAACGCGTGCGCGGGGGAATCGAATTAACTGAGAACGGGAAGATTCTTTATCGCAAGATTTCGGAGGGGTTTAGCGGGATTGAAAGTGCGATAAGGGAGATCGAGGCGCGGGCTACCGGCGTGGAAACCGTCACGCTTTCTGTTTCTACAGGGTTTACCACGCATTGGCTGATGCCGCGTATGAAGCGCTTGAATCAGGCGTTTCCTTCTGTTGATTTGCGATTTCAGTTGATATCGGGACGGATTGGCGGGCCATTGGTCGATGTCGATCTCGGTATGCGTTTTCTGCATGACGAAGAAATCGATGAGCATGCGGTTTTGGTGATGCCCGAAATGCTGCTGCCCGTCTGCGATGCGCGCTATGACGAGACGAATCGTATCGACGGTGACACGGTCATCATGATGGACGATGAAGAACGCGGATGGCATGAGCGGTTTCATGCGTTCGCATCGCGCGAGCGTCACGCGGCGGGGATGCTGAGTTTTAACGACTACGCAATCGTAGTTCAGGCGGCGTTGCTTGGGCAGGGGATTGCTTTGGGCTGGCTGAACGTGACGTCGCATTGGCTGGCGCAAGGGACGTTGGTGCCGGCTGAGCAGGAGCTTCTGGTGTCGAGCAGGCGGTGCTGTCTGCTGACACCGCAGAACAAGCCCGTGCGGCCCATCGTGGCCGATGTGCGCGATTGGCTGATTCAGGAAGCGTTAGGCGATTTGCGGGTGATCGAGGGGAAGTATCCTCGACTCGGGTTGCGGGGAACGATGAAGCAGGTGGGGGTGGAGTTGGGGTGATTTCACTCCCGAAACCTGCCATTGACGCTCAGCCATCGACATCGTAACGCTTGCGCTTTGCGCGCTTCTTCGTTTGCGAGAGACATTGGCCTTTGCGGCGCGCGCGTGCATATCGGCTATGGTTTTTTAAAAGCCATTACTTTGTACCGGACTTCGTTTCTTCGATCAGGGAGAGGGTCTTATCGGCTAGTAAGAGTTTCAATGGTTCGTCTTTCGATAAGGTCTTGCTCTTGATCACCTGCTTCCACGATCCCGCTTTATCCGCACCCGGATAAAACGCCGCAACCGCCACGAACTTCGTATCCCTCATCATCGGTTGCGACACGCTGATCGCGCCGCCCGGATTCACCACCGCCGCCATGCTCGACTGCACGTCCGACGCGAGGACCGTCGTGTCTTTTGCGACGAGATCGGCGTATGACGCATCGTCGAAGCGCTTGCGATCCTTGAGCTGATACACGCGCACCGCCACGGATCGCGATCGGCCTGCGCTGTCCTGATTCAGCGTATCGCTTGCGCTTAGATCGATGTTGATCGTTTTGCCACGGTTGTGGAACATCGTGTCGTACGCGTTCGATGTGCTGTCCGATGCGGCCTGCCACGCGCCGCATCCGCACAGCAGCAGAGTCAGTATCGCGCTATATCGTTTGAACATCTTCATTGCTTTGTTCACGCGGCTTCCGCTTGCAGATACGGATTGGGCTGCGGCATCGGAAACGCTTCGCAGATGCCCAACTCCACAGTGATGACGCGCTCGGCCTGCGCCGGCAGCACCACCGTCCACCCGAGGCGCGGCGCCACCGCGATACGTTGCGCACCCACCGATGGCGCAGGCGCAAAACGCGAAGACATCTGCATGCGCAGATGCACATCGGCTTTGTTGCCGATATAGAGCCGCGCCAACGCCGTCAGATCGCGATGCAATCCACCACCCGGCAATAGATCCTGCGCCTGTTGCGCGTCCTGTGGCCTGAGCGTCACGCGCACCGCGCGACTGCGATACGGCAGGCGCTTGCCAAGCACATAGCCGCCGCCCAATCCGCGCGGTTTGATGTCTGTCGCCTTCGCGCTTAGCGGCTGCTGCACGCCCGCGCGCTTGGCCACCGGCCAGAACTCGTCGACTTTCACTTCCACGCCCGGCGCACCCAGCGCAATCACGCCCGCGAGTCCCTCCGATGTCCGCGTGCGCTGAATCAGTAAGCCCAGCAGCGCGAGCATGCGCGAATCCGGCAGGCCGGCGCGCGCAGGTTTATCGCCCCAGCCGAAGCCCGCCAGACACAGCAGATTGCGCGAATGCCCGTCCGCGCCACCCGCACGAAAGCTCTCCGCGTAGCGATACTTCTTCCACGCGCGATACAAGAGCGTCACGAACCGGTGATGGAACTGATCGAGAAACGCTTCGACCGCTTCGTGCCCTTCTTCACGCTGGGCGATATCGTCGAGATAGTGGCTGGGCATCGCCGCATCGACGCCGTACAGGCCCATGAAGGTGGTGCGGACCGTCGGCGGTTGCGGTGAATCATCCGGATCACCATAATCAATGCCCGCGATCTCGCCCGCCGGGAAACCCATGCGCGGGCGCGAGCGGAATCGCACCGGCTCGTGTTCGGGGGTATCGCGTTCACCGAAACCGGCGCGCTCGGGCATGCCCGCTTCCAGCAGCCGGCAAAGCTGCATGAAGCTCATCTGCGGGGCACGCGCGAGCAGCGACGCGACCAGCGGTTCCAGCTTTTCCATTTCACGCGGGTTCATAACGTCGCCCGTCATAGCGGTGCCCGCCACGTCTTACTACGCGGCCACGCGATCCGCGCCTTCGACGGCAAACTCACGATTTCAAGCTTCGTGAAGAGATTGATCTCCGCATACTGCTCGAAGAAACGATGCAGCAGTTCGCCAAAGAGCATCACGTCGCCCTCGCCGCAGAACGCCTGTGAATCGAGTGTCACTTCGATCAGCACGCCCCGCTCGACCGCCCCGCCCGACACCTCTTCAAGCAGCGTTTCCGATACCCACAGAATGCCCGCCAGACGCCTGCGATTCAGCTCATCGTTGGTCCAGTCGTACAGCGCGAGCGCGCCGCGCAGCACTTCGGCGTTCATCATCGACAGGAAGTTGGGCGCGAGGTGCGAGAGCACACGCCATTGGAAACGATCGCCCGTCGGCGGATACAGCGGCAAGGTCGGCGCGACCAGATTGCGCACACCGGCCACGTTCGGCGTGCTTTCCGCGAGTTCGTTCAGACGCGCTTCACGCAAGCCTTTACGTGGCAGCAGCCCGTTCGTGCCGGTCACGTGCAGCGACACGCTTTCTTCAGGCAAATCCTGCATCGTTTCCCACGCGTTGCCGCCGAAGATCACCCATGTCTCGTGCAAGCCATCCATGCCGGGACGCACGCGCGTGTGGAAATAGCGCTCGGGTGCTTCGTGGCGCATCATCCCGCCGCGATGCCGGAAGGTCGAGAACGGCACGTATTCGTAGCGCTCGGCGGTGATGTGATCGAAGGCTTCGACGGCATCGACGGAATAGGTTTCGACGTGTTCGCCCTGGTGACCCGCCGGAATCACGCGATATTCGGTTTCGTGATGATCGATCACCACCGGTTCGGCATCGAGTTCGAATAGATTGATGACCGGCGTGCAGAACAGCCGCACGTTGTCTTTCGTGAAACGCTGATCGGACGGGTACGCGTGCTTGAGCGCGATCTCCAGTTCGAAGTGCGTGGTGCCCTCCGGCATCTTCTGGATATCGAGTCCGCACAGATCGACAAAGAGGAATTTTTCGCGAAACGTGCAGTATTCGAGCAGCAGTTGATAGCCCGAGAAGGCTGCATCCGACTTCGGCCACAGGCGTTCTTCGGGCGAGAAACCGGCCGGTTCGATCGACACGCCATCCAGCGGCAGCGCCTCGCCGTTGCGCACTTCCGGAATGCGCCATTCGATCGCGTGAACGTGACGCGTGAGCGCGAGGTGCATCGCGAAGGCGGTCGGCTGGTCGGCGCTTAAATGCAGGCGCAGCCGCGAGAGATCCGTTTCGTTGCGATTCGCGGAGTGATCGAGCTCGAAGGCTAAGCGGATGATCGAGCGGCCATCGTGACGCACGGACGGTCCCGCTTGCACCAGTTTCAGCGGATGCAGATCGACCGGTTGTGTCGTCCGATACAGGCACTGCACGGTGTGGTGCGTGGTGCCCTCGCTTTCTTTCGGCACGGGAATGGGCGCGGAACGGATCGATACACCGGCGGGAACGTGTTCCGTTCGCTGATGTTTCTCGCCCAGCGGGATCAATTCCACCACCGACAGTGACGGAATCATGCGCAAATAATGCGGCCACAGCAGACTGACGAGACCTTCGGTCAGCTCGGGCAACTCGTCGTCGAGCTTCTGCTGCAGGCGTCCGGTCAGGAACGCAAAGCCTTCGTACAGGCGTTCGACGTACGGATCGCGGTCGCCGACGCGATCGAGATTCAACATGCGCGCCCGATCCGGATGTGCGCGCGCAAATTCCCGGCCGGATTCGCGCAGATAACGCATTTCGGCTTCGTAGTAGCGCAGGACCGGATCGATTGGGGGCTGCTCTTGTTCGACTTCGATAGATTGATCGTTCTTCATCATCAATGCGCTCCGGGCAAGGGCACGCCGACTTTTTGTGCGGCGGTGATCGCGCCGGGTGGCAAGGGCGGAGGGTTGGGTCCGGTATATTTCGCGCCGTCCTTGGCCGTGTTCGTCACGAAGATGCGTGTGGGCAGCGTGAAGTGGCGCAGTTGCAGGATATCGAGCGGACCCGCGCCGCCTTCTGCGCGCAACTCCACCGAGAGCGGCGGATTGAGACTCGCCTCGGGCGTCCAGGTCAGGACATAGCGCGCGTTGTCCTGCTGCTCGACCTTCGCTCGCTCGAGCAGACGGATCAGTGCGAAGCGTCCCTGCGCGTACATCGTCGAACGCAGGCCGCCTTCGTCCGTTTGCCATTGAAGCTGCGCCTGATTCTCCAACGCCTGGCCCGGCCATTCGAAGGGAATCCACTGCTCCATCTGATTGAAGTAATGCAATTGCTGGCCCGATGAAATCAGCTTCATATCGGTGATGCCGGGGGTGGGAACGCCGCGTAATTCGAAGCGCACGCGGGCATCGCCTGAGGGGAACAGGACGGTCGAGACGTGCGTGAGCTTGTTCAATGCGGCGAGGAACGCCGGATCGAGTGTGAGCGTTCCTTGGTTTGTGCCTTGTGCGGCGACCCATCGATCACCCTGCAATTCGATCACGCCCGCCAGTTGCGTTGCTACGAACTTGGCGATGATGCCATTGTCCAGGCGCATGAAGCGCGCCATATCGGGCAGCGACGCATCGTTGTCCGAATCCGCGAATGGATAGCGGCCGCCGAACGTGCGATTCCAGTCGGCCACGATCGACGTGCGCCAGATATCGTTCAGGCTCGACGATGCGGGCTGCACCACCACTTGCCACGTCTGATCCAGCGGCGCTTCGAACAGGTGGCCGAAGCCGGACCATTGTTCGCCCAGGCTCGCGGCCAGACGGCTCGCGTAGTCGCGGCTGTCGGCAATGTCCGAGGTCTTGCCTTGCAGCATCGCTTGCGCGGCGAGGCGCGACATCGCGTCGGGGTCGGCGCTGGCCATCATTTGCTGCGTTTTGAGGCGCATCGCGGTGACGCGCTCAAGATAACGCGGCAGGCTTAAGTCGCCGACGGGCTGAGGCGGCGATTTCGAATTGGCTGGAGTGTTCGTCGCCAGATCGCTGCCCGTCAGGCGCAGGATCGGCCCGAAGGCGGCCGCCAAAGGTGCAAGCTCCGGCTGCGTCTGCTTCGATGGATCTTTCTCGTTCTTGCCCGCCCATTGCTGCGCCTTCGCGATCAGGTTGTCCGATAACGATTGTGTCGATGCACCCGCGCTCGCCTGATACACGATCGCGTTCATCAGCGCGACAAGCGGCGAGCGTTGCGGATCGGCCAGCAGCGTGAGTTGATCGACCGTACCCGACAGCGACGATGCGTTCTGCCAGCGCATGCTATTCAGGAAACCGCCCCAGGCGCGCGCGTAGTCATCGAAGTAACGTTGGCGCAGTTCGGCCTTCAGCGTCGAGGGCGCGGTGTTGTCGATCTTCGCGTCCGACAGCACCCAGTCGCCCGTGACCGTGCGTTGTTCGCTGGCTTCGTCGATCGCTTTGGGGATGCGTTCGTCCCAGGCGGCGCGGGTGAATACGCCGGGGACGGTGGCCGTCGTGTTGAAGAGGCCGCGGCTCGGGTGATCGCCGAGCAAGGTCGCTAGCGTGATGGGCGGGTATTTCGGCTTCGCCTCGTCGATGATCTGCTGATAGATCGCATCGGTCGAATTCTGAATGCCGCGTACGCCGATGATGGTTTGGCGTGTGGAGGCCACAAGGGAGACGTCAGGCGTGATGGCTGGCGTCGAATCCTTCCTGAAATGGCTCGCGTAGAACGCAATCGCATGCTGGCGCACGTCTTCCCACGTCCCAGGCGTAACCGATGCGTTGATGGGACGCTCGGGCGCGTTGGTCGCCAGCAATTGCGTGCTCAGGAATGCGGCATCCGCGTGCTCCGGATGCGCGAGCATCAGGTAGGTCTTGAGCGTGTCGTAAGCGGCCTGCACCTGCGCGTTGCCGCCGCTGGCGATTTCGGCATCGGACAGTGAGGCAAGTTGGTTCAGGCAAGCTTCGGGCTTTGCCTGAATCGGCGCGACCAACACGCGTGCGGCGGCTTGCTGATACGCAGGCTGCAGGGCGTCCATCAATGCCGCATCGTGATTCAGGCCGAAGCGGGCGAGCCACGGCGCGCCTTCTCTGCGATGGATTTCGAGTGTGTCGATCTGCTTGTCGAGGGCGTCGAGCGCGAGTAGTGCCTGCGTCGGGTCTTGCACGGACGCGAGCTTGGTCAGTGTTGTAGACGCTTCTTGCATCGCGGAGCGGTTCGACATGCCTGAGATCACCGTGCCGATCAGCCATAGCGCGATAACACCACTCACGACCCACGCCGCTACCGTCGAGAACGAAAAGCCCACGCGGCGACCGTGAAGCTTGCGGCTGTGCTCCGCGATGGTTTGCCAGATAGCGTGATGCGACGCCAACACATTCTGTGAACTTGCACTAATCTTCAGACCATCTTCCGTCTTTTCCTCGCCCTTATATGGGATCGCCGCGAACAACACACCATGAACGGCAGTGCGCCAAAGCCGCGAACCACCGATTTGGACGATCAGATTGGAAAATGCACCGCACAATCTTTCGATCTGACGCGCAATTTCCGCCGTGCCACGATCATAAGGATCGGCAGCGAGACGCGCGGTGCCCAAATCGGAAAGATCATGCGTGAGCCGCGCGAGCGAAGTGTCGATGTATGCTTCGTCCGCCCGAGCGAAGGACCAGACACAACCAATCGATTCATCGTGCTTAGATAGATTGCCTTGGCTCGCTGTCGCGTGCAGTAGATAGACAGGCGCAGACCAGCGCAAGGCGCGAGCGTGACGCGCGAGCGATTGCCGGATGGCTTCGGCATCGAATGGTGTAGCCGATGAGACGCCTGCTTGCGTAAGCGCGACGATCGCGTCGATCGGGCGGCGGCGGCGCAACCTGGATAGCTGAGTGAGCCAATCCGAATCTGGCTGCCCGTCGCTTTGGGATCCGCTTATCAGCACCGCGCCGTGAAGCATTTGCCAGCCAGCGGTAGAAAGCCCGGGCGCAATCTTCTCGACAAGCGAGAGTTCGCCAGTCAATAGAATCCAGCGCGTCCGGTATCGCCAACGCAGACCGAATCGGTCGCGAAGCATCTCGCGAAGCGATCCAGTATTTCGCGAGGCCATCTCCGCATCCAATTCATCTTTTTCGTTACTCGACTGAAGAAGCTTCTTTGCGTCATAACGGCGAAACCATTGTGCTGCCTTCAATGAAGCGATCCACAGGAGATTCGCCTCAAAAAACTTTACTAAAAGGAGAAGAAGCAGGAGCAACGACAACAATGAAAGCTCCGCAATGATCAATCGATCATCCGACAAACCGATGCTCGAACCCTTGAATGCCAGGCCAATGGCAAGACCTACGAAGACGATAACAATCGCGATACCGATAAGGAATCCGACGGAAATTTCTTTTTCTGCGGTCTGTTTTTCTTTTACTGCGTTCACGTGTGTTTCCTACATACCAACGCGGTCAATTCGCTGTCTTGCGCGCATAGCACCAATTGGGGACTCGAAGCTTGATCGGCATTGGCAGCCGCCAGCGCCACGGCAAGCCAGCCACCCGCGTCCTCGCAGTGACCGACCGACGACTCAATGCTCCTCCATTGCGCCTGCTCGCTAACATTGACCGAACGACGAACGAGGCTCTGATCATCTTCCAGTAAGCCGTTGGTCCATATCGCACCAAATTCTTTAGCGCTCGTTTTTCCCCAACGAGAGGCGCGCCCAATCACATCAGCAGCCTCATTCGCCTTCCCTCTGGCTGGGCGGTGCAGACGCAAAGCACTGGCGTTTGGCTCCTCGAGCAAGCGAGGATGACCGAGCAACAGCGCTACCCCCGCTTCCGCTGCTCCGCCTACGAGCATTTCGCTTATTGCATTGCGCAGTTGTATCGCGATAACCAAATGGGCGACTTTTCTGTCGCGTCGATCCAGCCAGCCATCCGTCGTAAAGATCGACAAGCTTTCTTGAAATTCAATTCGCACGTCAGACGGAGCGTGCAAAGCCTGGAGCGCTTGCTGAACTCGCGCGACCACCGGCTCGACTTTAAGCCTGGAATGCAAACAAAGATGGACATGCAGAAGTGTCTTAGCCGGTAAGCTTACGAGCGCTTCGGAAACGTCGGCCAATACATGAGTCACCAGCCACTCACAGACCACCAGATGGCGCGTGTGCTCTCCCAATTCATTACCTGGATAGAACGGTTGCTCGGGAATATCGATCCACCGCGCATGCACGTCATTCCCAGGAAACGCAGCGCTCGGGCGTAATCCGGATTGGACTTGTCCGTCGAGAATACTTCGTAGGCCGTTCTCTTCCTTGTCAGAGGAAAAGCGCCAACCATATCCATATACGGTCAAAGGCTGGCTGGCAGCCTCGTGGCACGCTTGTTCGGCTTCGTCACTGACTCTATTGTTCGCAAGCGCCGAACCCCGAGCTGTTTGCCTATACGCCAAACTCGCTACGAGTGCGAAGCTCCACGCGAGGATCGGATAGCCGACAGCACACATCCAAAACCAGACGGTACTG
>NZ_JAQFVG010000003.1 GCF_029439455.1 Caballeronia sp. BR00000012568055
CGATGGTGCAACGACGACGGGACGCAAGAACGCTGTATCGAAGACCGCGGCCAACGCGCGCCTGAACGGCGTCGATGGACAGGCTTCGTCCAAGGCCAATGGTCGCGCCGTTGCCGTGGACAACGCTGCCGCGCAAAAACTCGTTGCCGATCCGCAGCATCCCGGCGAAGTCGTGCGCAAATCGCGCGTCGTTACTGCGGATGCAACGGTGTCCGTGCAGACCGGCGGTCTTACGCGTACGGTCGAACGTCCCGATTACTGGGATCGCGCGTGCGCCGATCTGATGAAGCGCGATCGTATTCTCAAGAAGCTGATTCCGAAGTTCGGCGAGATTCATCTCGTCAATCTCGGCGATCCGTTCTCTACGCTCGCGCGTTCCGTTGCCGGCCAGCAGATTTCGACCAAGGCCGCGCAAGCCATCTGGGAACGCGTAAAAGGCGCGTGCCCGGACGTGCATCCGGCGCACTTCATCAAACTCGGTCACGACAAGTTGCAGGCCTGCGGTTTGTCCAAGCGCAAGGCCGAGTACATTCTCGATCTCGCGCAGCACTTCGAAACCGGCGCGCTGCACGTCGAATCGTGGGCGAGCATGGACGATGAAGCCGTGATCGCCGAACTCACGCAGATTCGCGGTATCGGCAGATGGACGGCGGAGATGTTCCTTATCTTCAATCTGTCGCGCCCGGACGTTTTGCCGCTCGACGATCTCGGACTGATTCAGGCGATCAGCGTGAACTACTTCAGCGGCGAGCCGGTGACGCGCAGCGAGGCGCGCGAAGTCGCGGCCAATTGGGAGCCGTGGCGCACCGTGGCGACTTGGTACATGTGGCGCAGCCTCAATCCGATCCCTGCTGACCACTGACTTTGGTCAGCGAATTGCGGAACTATCGTTGATTTATAATCCATAGCTTCCGCGCGCATTTATCAGGGACGGACGCGGTTAAAATACGCGCTGCCCGCTGTTTCAGGACTAGAACACATGAAGACCACGTTTCTGGATTTCGAGCAGCCGATCGCTGAACTCGAAGCGAAGATCGAAGAACTCCGCTTCGTTCAGGACGACTCGGCCGTCGATATTTCGGAAGAAATCGAACGGCTGTCGAAGAAAAGCCAGCAACTGACCAAGGATCTGTATCAGAACCTGTCGCCCTGGCAGGTTTCGCAGATCGCGCGTCACCCGCAGCGCCCGTACACGCTCGACTATGTGAACGAACTGTTCACCGATTTTCACGAACTCCACGGCGATCGTTCCTTCGCGGACGACCTCGCGATCGTCGGTGGTTTCGCGCGCTTCAACGGTCAGCCTTGCATGGTGATCGGCCATCAGAAGGGACGTGACACGAAGGAACGCGCGCTGCGCAACTTCGGCATGCCGCGTCCGGAAGGCTATCGGAAGGCCGAACGGCTGATGCGTCTGGCCGAAAAGTTCGCCATGCCCATCTTCACTTTTGTCGATACACCGGGCGCGTATCCGGGCATCGGCGCGGAAGAGCGCGGGCAGTCGGAAGCCATCGGCCGCAATCTGTATGTGATGGCCGGGCTCAAGACGCCGATCATTACCACGATCATCGGTGAAGGCGGCTCGGGCGGCGCGCTGGCAATCGCCGTCGCGGATACCGTCATGATGCTGCAGTTCTCTACGTACTCCGTGATCTCGCCGGAAGGCTGCGCGTCGATTCTGTGGAAGAGCGCGGCCAAGGCGCCGGAAGCGGCGGAAGCGCTTGGATTGACGGCGCATCGGTTGAAGGCGTTGGGCTTGATCGACAAGATCGTCAATGAGCCGCTGGGCGGCGCGCATCGCGATCCGAAGGGCATGGCCGCGTTGTTGCGCCGATCTCTCGCGGACTCGCTGCGTCAATTCCAGGGCATGAGCGTCAATGACTTGCGCGAACGCCGCTTCGAAAAGCTGATGGCGTACGGCAAGTTCAAGGAAACGATGCCGGGCGCGTAAGCTGAGCGCTTCTTCTTCCACGATTCTCACCATCCCGCGTGACATCGGATAACGACACCCCGACCAGCCGCCTCGTACTCGACGCGGTGCGTGCGGCGGTGTCGGACGCCAATCTCCCCGACGATTCTCTGCTCGCCGTCGCGCTCAGCGGCGGTCTCGACTCCACCGTTTTGCTCGATGCCACCGTACGCTGCTTCGGCGCATCGCGCGTGATCGCGCTGCATATTCACCACGGCCTCAGCCCGAACGCAAACGCGTGGGCCGCGCATTGCGATGCCTTCGCGGCATCGCTCGAGGTGCGCTTTGCTGCGCGTCATGTCGATGTCGCGCGCGCGGGCGGCGAAAGTCTCGAAGCCGCCGCCCGCGATGCGCGTTATCGCGCGCTCGACGATCTTTGCGATGAACAACATGCGCGCGCGTTGCTGATCGCGCATCACGCCGACGATCAGGCGGAAACGGTCCTGCTGCAATTGCTGCGCGGCGCGGGCGTCGCGGGGCTTGCCGCGATGGCGCCGGTTCGCGCCGATGGCTCGCTGCCGCGTTTGCGTCCGCTGCTGCATCTGCTGCGCGCGCAACTGGAGCAGTACGCGCACGAACGCGACCTGAGCTGGATCGACGATGAATCGAACGCGGACACGCGCTATTCGCGTAACGCATTGCGTCATGACGTGCTGCCTGTGCTCGCGGTCCATTTCCCCGGTTTCCGCGATGCGCTGGCGCGGACCGCATCGCACGCGGCATCGGCGCAACGGCTGCTGGACGATCTGGCGCGCATCGATTTCGATGAGGCGCGGCATCGCGAAGAAGAGGGCGCGCTGCAACTCGAAACGCTTCTCGCATTGGACGATGAACGCGCGCTCAATCTGCTGCGCTTCTGGATTCGCTCGCGCGGATTGCAGGCGGCATCGACCGCGCGTATCGCGGATATGCTGCGTCAGCTACGCGATGCCGCGATCGCGCGCGATGGTCATGCGCTGCGTATCGATCATGCTGGTTTTAGTCTGCGCGTCTATCGCAACGCTTTGTTCTGGGAACCCGGCGACAGCGCCGATGCACCCGACACCGACGAAGGCGCGAGCGCCCCGAAAGCGCCGTGCGAACTGCAATGGCAGGGCGAGGAAGTCTGGCGCGTGCCGCAATGGCGCGGCTCCTTCGTCTTCGAACTCGTCGATTCACCCGCCGACGACGTCATCGGCGAAGGCGTATTGCGCGCCGCGCCGCTGGTCGCACGATCGCGCGCAGGCGGCGAACGCATGCGCGTGGCGGCCGAAGCGCCGAGCCGGACGCTGAAGAACCTGTTCCAGGAGCGCGGCGTGCCCGCATGGAAGCGCGACGTGCCGCTGCTCTTTTCGGGCGAGTCGCTGTTGTTCGTGCCGTTGCTGGGCGTGAACCGGGAAGCCGCGCCAAGCGCGGCGCACGGGCCATTGCGTCGAATCACGTGGCGTCCCGACTTATTACTGGCATAACCCGGTAAATTCCGCGTCAAAACCGCTTTATCTTGTAATTTCGGCGTCGATCGGGTACGGTTACTGGTTTTCGCGCAAGCGGTTTTGCGCGGCAACTCCGTTCAAAAGACGCGATTTCAGCCCGCAATCAACGCTTTCGTGCGCATACCGAGCGTGCGGCGTCCATCGCGTTTTCGTAGCCGGCTTCTTATCTCTTCCGAAGCAATCGTGCACGGCGCAAAGCGCCACGCGGCTCTCGCGTGATGCGCGGTTTTCTCTCCAGTTCAAGAACGACAATGGCACTCATCGTACACAAATACGGCGGCACTTCGATGGGCTCGGTCGAGCGCATCAGGAACGTCGCCAAGCGCGTCGCGAAATGGCATAAGGCCGGCCACAAGATGGTCGTCGTGCCCTCGGCGATGTCCGGCGAAACCAACCGTCTGCTCGGGCTCGCACGCGACATCAAAGCGGACGCGGACCCGCGCGAACTCGACATGATCGCCTCCACGGGCGAACAGGTCAGCTCCGGCCTGCTGGCCATCGCGCTGCACGCGGAAGGTCTCGAAGCCGTGAGTTATGCCGGCTGGCAAGTGCCCATCAAGACGGACAGCGCGTTCACCAAGGCGCGCATCAGCGAAATCGACGGCGAGCGCGTGCTGAAGGATCTCGACGCAGGCAAAGTGGTGGTGATCACCGGCTTTCAGGGCGTCGATCCGGAAGGGCATATCGCCACGCTCGGTCGCGGCGGTTCGGACACGTCGGCGGTCGCGATCGCGGCGGCCATGAAAGCGGACGAATGCCTGATTTATACCGACGTAGACGGCGTGTATACGACCGATCCGCGTGTGGTCGAAGAAGCGCGCCGGCTGGATCGCGTGACCTTCGAGGAAATGCTGGAAATGGCGAGCCTGGGTTCGAAAGTGCTGCAAATCCGCTCGGTCGAGTTTGCCGGCAAGTATCAGGTGAAGACGCGCGTGCTCTCCAGCCTGACCGACCCGCTGATCCCGCTCGACCAAGAGATGCGCTCGGGCACCCTGATTACTTTTGAAGAAGACGAGAACATGGAAAAAGCCGTTATTTCTGGCATCGCGTTCCAGCGCGACGAAGCGCGTATCGCGGTGATGGGCGTGCCCGACAAGCCGGGCGTCGCGTATCAGATTCTCGGTCCTGTCGCCGATGCGAATATCGACATCGACATGATCATTCAGAATCAGAGCGTGAACGGCAAGACCGACTTCACGTTTACGGTTGGTCGTGGCGACTATCAGCGCGCGCTCGAAATCCTGAATGGCCAGGTCAAGGGTCACGTGCAGGCCGAGACCGTGCTGGGCGATCCGAAGGTGTCGAAGGTTTCGGTGGTCGGCGTGGGGATGCGTTCGCATGTCGGCATCGCGAGCACCATGTTCCGGACGCTGTCGGAAGAGGGCATCAACATCCAGATGATCTCGACTTCCGAAATCAAGATTTCGGTCTTGATCGACGAGAAGTACACCGAACTCGCCGTGCGCGCGCTGCATAAGGCGTTCGAGCTGGATCGCGGTTAATCGCTTAGTTACTCTTAGTCACTCTTAGCCACTGTATGACACGCGTGTGAAGGCTCGCGGGCTTTCACACCGTTGCGTTTCTCGCGCCGTCCCGAATTCGATGTTGATCGATTGGCAAAAAATCGTCTGCGAATTTGACCGATGGCCGCCGACACGCTATTATCTCGATCTCGTTGCACTGACTCCCGGTGCGACGAAAAGTTTGGGAGACGTGGCCGAGAGGTCGAAGGCACTCCCCTGCTAAGGGAGCATCTGGCTAAAAACTGGATCGAGGGTTCGAATCCCTCCGTCTCCGCCAGCGTAGTAAGAAAAGCCCCGCAAGGTTAAAAACTTGCGGGGCTTTTTGTTTTTGCGCGCTCTGGCTCGCCGTGTGCCGCACGCCTGAAGCCCCGCCTGAGGCCCCTTTTCATGCTGCGCGACAAAACATCATCAAACTCATCTGAGCTTTAGGACCATTCCTGTATTTTGCGTTGCTTTTGGCAACTATTCTCCGCACTGCTTGTTAGAAGGCATGCCAATCGCAACGTGCGCTTGCTTGCCTTGTCCGTTCGAAGCGTTCGCCGGGACCACCCGCTTTCACGCAGGCCACGCTGCATTTCAGAGAATTAGTTAGTCATGTCAAGTATCAAAAAGCTTATCGCTCCGGCGCTCGTTGCGCTGGCTTTTGGCGCGCAGGCGCATTCGGAAGGGCTGGATCCCACGCTGCTCAAATTGATGGGCGTGTACGGGCCGCACAGCGAATTCGCAGGTCCGTATATCGGCGCGAAGTTTGGCCTCAATCTCTCGGATATCACCGGCCCGAATTCGCGCGGCTACCATCCGACGTGGTTTCCCGGCATCGTCGGCGGCGTGAATTACGACGTGGATCGCTTCGTGATCGGCGTTGAAGGGTTCGGCGACTACCACGGCGGCTCGACCACCGGCGATGACGGCGGCTTCGATCTCAAATTCGGTATGCCCGTGCGTCAGGACGTGATGCCGTACGCGCGCATCGGTTATACGGGTTCGTGGCCGGATTCGCGTCTGCACTACGGCGCGGGCGTCGAATACAAGTTCCACAAAAACTGGAGCGTGATGGCCGAATATACCGGCGATACAGCGAGCTATCAGGGCGGCCATCGTCACAATCAGAGTGTGACGATGGGCGTGCATTACTACTTCTTCTGATCGTCCCGTTCAAGGCGCGAGCGTTTACCGCTCGCGCTTCGATTCAGTCAAGCGTCACTTCCCCGACGCAATCCGATCTTCGATATGCTTCGCGCGCGCCGGCGACGCCGGGTGCGAACTCAGCATGTCGGACTTGCCGCCATCGATACTGGCGAGCTTCTGAAACGCGGTCACGAGACCGTGCGGATCGTAGCCCTTCTTCTTTTGCGCATCGAACGAGTAATCGTCGGCGGCGGTTTCCTGCGACTGCGAGAACTGCGCGTTGACGAACTTTTCCGACAAGTCGCCGATCTGCGATGCCGACAGGCTGCCGACCATCCCGCCCGCCGACGACGCCACCGTGCGCACTGCCGAGGTCGCGTAGGCGACCTGCATCGCTTTCTTGGTGTGGCCGAGCGCGACGTGGCCCATTTCGTGGCCGACGACGCCGCGCACTTCGTCATCCGTCATCAGGTCCATCAGGCCGCTGTAGACGCGCACGCAGCCGTTCGCCATTGCCCAGGCGTTGACGTCCTTGGTCAGATACACCTTGTAGTTGACCGGCACGCCGTTGATGTTGTCGCCGAGTTGCTTCGAAATCTTGTTCAGACGCTGCGTGTATTTGCTCGATGCCGGCGCGATCTGGTTTTCGCTGTCCAGTTGCGTGCACGACTTATCGGAGAGCGTGCGGACGTCGTTATCGCTCAGTGAGAGCGCTTGCGTGGCGGGCTGGCCGGACTGCATGAGTTGCGTCGGGTCCATGCTGGCCATGTTGGCGCAGGATGCGAGTGTCAAAGTGCCGGCTGCCGCCAGACCGGTGATGGCGACGCGAATGATCGTCATGATTTTGCCTTTGTGGTGTCGTTGTGATGTCGTCGTGCAGAAATGCGCGCACGAAGCGCAATCCTCGATGCACGTTGACCCATAAGCTAGACGAAAATTCCGATTTTGCTTACGCCGGCTGACAAAAAGCTGAATTATTCGATGGAGCGCCGACGCGCGAGGCGAATGCGCGTGGCCATCGAATCGATCGATGACGTGTCGATGGCGAAAGAGGTCGTGTCCGGCAGCGCTTCAGTGACGAGTTGCGTGAGCGTGCGGCCGGGCGGCATCTCGACGAACAAGGTCACGCCCAGTTCGCTCAGCGCGATGGTCGAATCGTGCCAGCGCACGGGATGGCGCAGGTTGGTGGCGAGATCGTCGCGGATGGCGTCGGCACGGCGCAGCACGCGCGCGCCGCGATTGCCGATATAGGCGATCTTTGGCTTATCGAATGGGATTGCGCTTGCGGCTTGCGTCAAACGCGCGGCCGCGTCCTCCAATAGCGCGCAATGCGAGGGCACGCTGACCGCGAGCCGTTCGGCTTTGTGTGCGCCGCGTTCGAGCGCGAGATTGCGGACTTTATCGAGCGCATCGTTGCTGCCGGAAACGACGATCTGACGCGGCGCGTTGAGATTGCCGATGTAGGCATCGGCATGACTGTCTTCGATTGCGCCAGCGATCTCGCGTTCGTTCAGGCCGAGCACGGCCAGCATGCCGTAACCTTGCGGATAGGCGTTCTCCATCAATTCGGCGCGCAGTTTCACGAGCCTGAGCGCATCGGCGAACGCGATTGCGCCGCAGACTACTGCCGCGCCGAATGCGCCGATCGACAAACCCGCGACCGCATCCGGTTCGATGCCTTCCGTCGCCAGCGCGCGCGCCGCCGCGACGCCTGCAACGGTCAGCGTCAGTTGGACCGCAATGGTGGAGCGCAGCGCGTCGGCTTGATCGAGCGTGCGGATGTCGATGCCGAGCACGTCCGAGGCTTCGGCAAACGTCTCTGCGATCGCACTATGACCGCCCAGCCGATGCAGAAAGTCCGGTGTCTGCGCGCCTTGTCCGGGGAAAAGATACGCGATCATCGCGCGGCCCACGGATCGGTGGCGAGGCGCGGGCCATTGGCGTGACGGAGCATCACGCGGAGATTCGTGCGGGCGAATTCGGCCAGAGAGAAAGCCGCGTCGGGCGTTTCGATTTGCACGTCGATGCGCGTGTTTTCGGTGCGCGCTGCTTGCGAGAGCGCATCGAATAATTTGCACGCGTCGTCGTGAGACAAAGGATCGGGCGCGCGAATGACGAGATCGAGATCGCTGGTTGGCGTGACGGTTGGTATCGATGACGCGAGTTCGAAGCCCGTGCTGCCCGCCGGTCCCCAATCGAGACCGGTTTCGTCGATGATTTTTGCCGTGGCGCGTAGAAGCGCAAACGCAGGCAAACGCGCGCGCACGGGATCGGCCTCACGCTTGCTCAGCGATTCAGGCGTGAAAACCTCCGCGACATAACGCGGATCGAGCCACGTGCCGAATCGCTCGTTGCGCGACGCGCCCCGTATGCCGATGCCAATCGCATCGACACGCACAGGCGCACGCCGCACCACGACGAACGGCGCGCGTTCCAGCGCCGCCGCGACCCACGCGGGCGCATCGTCGAACGGCGGTGCGTCGGATGCGATCCGCAGCAAGTCATGCGGCCGCATCACGCGTTCCACTGCGCCCGCATCTTTTCGCGTACGGCAATCGATGCCGCGCGCGTGCGCTTTGCATCCGCCGATGCCAGCCGATTCGACAAATCGCGCGGACCGTTGCGCGCATCCTTCACCGCCGCCGCCAGCGATGCCCGCACGCGCGCGATATCGGCGGAAGAGGGCGCGTCGGCGTCGATATCGGCGAGCAGTTCGTGCAGCAGGCCGAGTTTCGCGTACGCGCTCATCTTGTACGACATCGGCAGCACGCGATCGCCGAGCGCATCGAGACTTTCGACGCTGCGCCGCGTGACGCGCGCCGCCGCTTCCTTGCCCATCGCGTGGACGGCGGTGCCGGGCGCATCGAGCGCGATGATGCGGTTGGCCTGATAACCATGCGCGAGATACGCGCCCGACATCGCCGGACCGACGATCAGCGCGATCACCGGATGACCGGCGAGCCGCGCGCTGGCGTAGGCATCGACGGACGCGGCGCAGGCGAGATGCACGCCGAGCAGTTCTTCGCGTCGTCCGTAGGCCTGGCTTTTGACATCGACCACGGCGATGATCGGGCGCTTCACGTCCTTGTCGCGATCCGCATCGATCACGCTGCGCACGGCGCGCGCCATCAGCCAGCCTTGCTCCAGACCGACGACGTTGTCACGCGCGCGCGGAAAGCGATTCTGCGCATCCGGCACGATGGTGGTGAAGCACGCGATTTCGCCATCGAGTTGAGCGTTGCGGGCGCGGATTGGGCCTGATGCGCCATCGGCGGAGGAAGACGTCAGCGCATCGAGCCAACGCTCGCCGCGCGAAAGTTGCTCGTTCATTTCTTGCTCCACAGGGTACGCAGCGTTTCGGGATCGATCGCATCGGGATTCACTTGCGCCAATCGCGCGAGGTAACCGTCCACATCTTCCGTGCGATGCACCGAAGGCACACCGCGCGCGAACGCAGCGAGAATCGCATCGCGGACTTGCGCGGTATCGTCTTCGACGAGCGTATCGGCGAGACCGACCGCAGCGCGTTCTTCGCCGCCGATCATCGACCAGATCAGACGCCGATCGCCCGAATCCAGTTCTTCGATACCCGCTTCCTGTTCGATCACTTCCGGCCCGTTCATGCCGAGCCGCGCCTGCCGCGTCATGACGAGTTCGCTGCACAGCGCCGCCGCCAGCGACATGCCGCCGAAGCATCCAACCATTCCGCCGATCACGCCGATCACCGGCACATGTCGCCGCAACGCCACGATCGCCGCCTGAATCTCCGCGATCACGGCCAGCCCGAGATTCGCTTCCTGCAAACGCACGCCACCGGTTTCGAACAGCACGACGGGGCGAATCGACCGCCCTGCTTCGAATTCGGACAAAGCCATTTCCAGCGCCGCCGCGATCTTAGCGCCCGATACTTCGCCGATACTGCCGCCCTGAAACGCCGGCTCGATCGCCGCGATCACCGCCGGCTCGCCATCGAGCGCGCCGCGCGCGATCACCACGCCATCGTCCGACTGACAGACGATGTTCTGCATCGGCAGCCACGGCGATTCGAGCCGGTCGAACGGTCCGAGCAGTTCGCGGAACGTGCCTTTGTCGAGCAAGGCCTGCGCGCGCTCACGCGCCGTCAGTTCGATAAAACTGTGCCGCGCGAGGAAGGTATCGTGTGCGTTCATGCTGCATCTCCGTCGCTGGGTTCGTCACTGAGTTCGGCGGCTTCCGAGAGCCGCAGCATTACGACGCCGGGCGTCGCGCCGAAATCGTTCAGTTCGATTTTCGCCGCGCCGTCGTAGCGCTGGAAGAAGCGGTCGAGCACGCTTTTCCACACGTGTCCGTAGCCATCGACGCTTGTGTTGATGACGACTTCCGCCTGACCCGAATCGGACGGCGAGAGCAGCACTTCGAGATCGCCCGAGCCGACCACGCCGACGTGCGCGCGCCGCGTGACGGGACGCGTGGCGGGATATTCGTATCGCATGTTTTCCATCTTCGTTCCTCTTCAGGCCATGCGCCTGAGACTGTCGAGAAAGAGCGTCGCGGCGAGCAAATCCGCCGCGCCGCCGGGCGATGCGTTCAGCTGCATCAGCGCGTCGTCGAGTTCGTTCAATGCGATGCGGCCTTTTATCGATGAAACGCCGCCGTGTTCGATCACGCGTCGTGCGCCGTGCTGCGCGGTTTGGAGCGCACGCATGCCGCCGCGATGAAGCAGACACGTATCGTCGAGTGAGGCGATGATCGCGATGAGCGTATCGAGGCGCGCGTCGGTTTCGTTCAGACCGCGTGCGCGGGCGTCGTCCAATGCAGGCAAGCCGATGCGCAACGCATGCGGAAAACCTTGGCGCGCTTCGCCGCGTGCGCCTGCGACTCGATATCGCTCGCTTACTTTTGCGCCGTGCGTAGTCGCAGCAGAAGAGGGCGCATAACGATCTTCGAAACGCGCGATTTCCGCCGCGCTCAGGCAAATCGCTTCGCTATCGTCCGATGCATTCATCGCCGCGCCCGCGCACAGCAAGCCAACGATCCAGATCGCACCGCGATGCGCGTTGCTGCCATCGGTGGCGCGCATCATCGCTGCTTCGCCTTCGCGGCCGATGCGCGCCAATTGCTCGCGCAAGGCCTGCGACGGTTTCGCATCGACAGAAGCAGAAGCGCGCGCGATGGCGAGAAACGTTGGCGCAAGCGAATGCGCGGAACGCAGCATCGTATTCAGATCGAGATCGCGATGCGCGCCGCTGCCGCGTTCATCGACCAAAGCGGGTTTGGGCGTGAGACGCGCTTCAGCGATCAGCGCATCGACCGCGTATTCGGCAATCTGCGCAGGCGACAGCGCGTAACCGATATCACGCAGAGCGAGCCGCATTACCAGCTCCGGAAGCGCGCGGGCGGCGCATACAACCCGCCCGACCACGCCACGAGATCGTCGATACTGCGCGCCGCGAGCATCGAACGCTTCGCTTCGCCGCGTCGCACGCCGAGGTCTTCCGGATACGCGACGATGCCGCGCCTTCTCAATTCAGCCGTTTTGGACGGATCGGCGCGCATGCCGATTGGCGTCACGCCCGCGACCGCCGCCAGCGCCGCGCGACGCTCGTCCACACCTTCGGCCGCATGCAGATACGCGATGCCTTCTTCCGTCACGACATGCGTGACATCGTCGCCATAGATCATGACGGGCGCGATCGGCATGCCGCTTTTCTCACCGACGGCAATGGCATCCAGCGAATCGACGATGGTCGGTTCGCCGCCTTTCTTGTACGTTTCCGCTGTCTGCACGACGAGCTTGTGACCGCGCGCAATCTGCGGATTCGGGCCATCGTTCTTCAAGAGCTTGAGCCACGCTTCGCTCGAATGGCGACGCCCGCGCGGATCGTGGCCCATGTTCGGCGCGCCGCCGAAACCCGCGAGCCGGCCGAGCGTGACGGTGGACGAATTCGCGTCCGCATCCATCTGCAAGGTCGAGCCGATAAACAGATCGACGCCATACTGTCCCGCCAACTGACAGAACACGCGGTTCGAACGCAGACTGCCGTCGCGGCCCGTGAAAAACACATCGGGCCGCGCCGCAATGTAGTTCTCCATACCAACTTCGCTGCCGAAGCAATGCACGCTTTCCACCCAGCCGGATTCGATCGCGGGAATCAGCGTCGGATGCGGGTTGAGCGCCCAATGCGTGCAGATCTTGCCCTTCAGGCCGAGTTGTTCGCCATACGTTGGGAGAAGCAATTCGATCGCCGCCGTATCGAAGCCGATGCCGTGGTTCAGCGATGTGATGCCGTATCGCTCGTAAATGCCGCGAATGGACATCATCGCCATCAAAATCTGCAATTCGCCGATGTGTCGCGGATCGCGCGTGAACAACGGCTCGACCGCGAACGGTTTGTCCGCCTTCACGACGACATCGATCCACGAGCCGGGAATATCGACGCGCGGCAGTTCATCGACGATCTCGTTCACCTGCGCCACCACGATGCCGTGACGGAACGCGGTCGCTTCGACAATGGTCGGCGTGTCTTCGGTGTTCGCGCCGGTATAAAGATTGCCGTGCCGATCCGCCTGCACCGCGCACACCAGCGCGACTTGCGGCGTCAGATCGATAAACATGCGCGCGTATAGTTCGATGTACGTATAAATCGCGCCGATCTCCAGCAAACCGTCTTCGAGCAATTGCGCGACGCGCAGACTCTGCGGCCCGGCGAACGCGAAATCCACCTTGCGCGCGATGCCTTGCTCGAACAGCGCGAGATGCTCGGGCCGGCTGATGCTGGAGATGAGCAGATGGATATCGTGGATGCGTTCGGGATCGAGCTTCGCAAAGGCGCGCGACAAGAAGTCGGCTTGCTTCTGATTGTTGCCCTCGAGCGCGACGCGGTCACCGGTAACGATCAACGCGCTCAATGCATCGACGATTCGGTCGGTTTTCAGCACAGGCCCGCTTTCGAGCCACGGCTCGATCAACTTCAGGCGGCGCGCTTTTTCCTGCGCACGCGTGTTCCAGGAACGGGTTTCGGCGGGAGCGTTCATTGGTCGGCCTTGATGGAATTCGTTCGATTGGATGCGCGGCGCTTCTTCTTGGTATGCGTGTGCGAAAGCGCCTGCGCATCGGCGAGAAAGCGGTGGATCAGTTCGCCCGTGGCGAGCAGATGGCGCGCAACCAGCGTTTGCGCTTGCTCGATATCGCGTGCGGCGAGCGCTGCGAAGATCGCGCGATGTTCGGCATCCGAAGCATCCTTATGAATCGGCAAACCGAGTTTCAGACGCAAATAGCGCTCGCCACGCCGATGCATCTGACCGATCAGTTCCATCAGACGTGGCCGGTTCGCGGGCGCGTACAAGCTCATATGGAACTGCTCGTTGCGCACGACGTAAAGCGTCGGATCAGGCTCGTTTTCAGCCGCTTCGAGCAGCAGCTTCGCTTCGGCCAGCGACTCCGGCGTGTGATGCTCGATCGCGATACCAATAGCCAGACTTTCGAGCGATGCGCGTATCTCATAGATTTCGCGGGCTTCATCGGCGGATTGCAGACTGACCGCCGCGCCGCGATTCGGCTCGATGGTGACCCAGCCTTCGCTTTCCAACTGACGGAAGGCTTCGCGCACGGGAATGGCGCTGACGGAAAACTGCCGCGCGATGGCGTCCTGTCGCAGCGGCTCGCCCGGCAACAGCGAACCTTCGACGATGGCGGAACGCAGCGCATCCGCGATAAAGCGGGACGTGCTCTGACGCGGCTCGAACTGCGCATCGCGGAACGAAGCGGGCGAGGGCGATGCGTCTGAAGCGGAAAGGTCTGTCGACATGGCCTGAGTCAACCTAGGTGAAAGTGCGGACTTGTCGGGTGGTGCTGTTCAAATATTATATATAAAAACGCACACGGAGTTTGTACCGGTGCTTTCCCCAAGACGCCGATATTTCAGAACATTAGGGTCTGTTCACACATAAACGACCACGCGTTGCCCCTTGCGGGGCAACCCTTCGGGAACGCCTGAAATCGGGCACATGGCGGCGTCGCTCGTCGCTTGTTTGGGATACCAAACGGCGCTCCTCGCTCCTTGCCCTGCGCCCGATTTCAGGCGTTCGCGTGGCCGTTTATATGTGAACAGACCCTAACAAGGCGTCGATCAGGTTTCATGTTTCCAGGAGAGACACGGCCATGCCGACCACGGTAGACAGTCACATCAGCACGACACGCGCGAAGAAAACACCGCTCAACCGCACGCAGATCACCGGCTTCTGGGGCGCGTGGGCGGGCTGGACGCTCGATGGAATGGATTCGTTCATCTACGCGCTGGTGCTCGCGCCCGCGCTCACCGAACTCTTGCCGAAGTCAGGCTATGCGGCGACGCCCGCGAACGTCGGACTGGCCGGTTCGATTCTGTTCGCGCTGTTTCTCGTCGGATGGGGACTGTCCTTTATCTGGGGACCGCTTGCAGACCGTTTCGGGCGGACCAAAGTGCTGGCTGCGACCATCTTCACTTTCGCGATTTTCACGGGCCTTGCGGCGACCGCGCATACGGTGTGGGAACTCGGCATTTATCGATTTTTCGCGGGCGTGGGGATCGGCGGGGAATGGGCGCTGGCGGGCACGTATGTCGCGGAAGCGTGGCCGGAAGATAGACGCAAAATGGGCGCGGGTTATTTGCAAACCGGCTATTACGCGGGCTTCTTTCTGGCCGCCGCGCTCAATTACACGATCGGCGCAGCATTCGGCTGGCGCGCGATGTTTCTGGTCGGCCTGTTCCCGGTCGTCATCTCGATTCTCGTGCTGCTGCGCGTGAAGGAAACCGACAAGTGGGAACGCGCGGAATCGAAGACCACGCATGCGAAGCATGAGAGTTCGCTGAAGGCCATTTTCAACGCGCAGTATCGCAAGCGCACGACGGTGGCGGCGGTGCTGCTGACGGTGGCGATCATCGGTTTGTGGGCGGGCGCGGTGTACGAGCCGTCCGCCGTGATTCAGCTTGCGACGAAGGCGGGCATGAGCAAGCCGGAAGCGGCGCGCATGGCATCGATTGCGACGGGGCTGTTGTCCATCGGCACGATCTTCGGCTGTCTCGCCTTGCCGCCGATGGCCGAGCGCATCGGCCGCAGAAAGACGCTCGCGGTGTATTTCCTCGGCATGGCGGCATCGATTGCGCTGGCGTTCGGCTGGGCGTTCTACCTGCCGAACGGGCTGGTGCCGTTTATCGCGCTGCTGGTCGTACTGGGCTTCTTCGGCGGCAACTTCGCGTTGTTTTCGCTGTGGCTGCCCGAGCAGTTCGAAACGCGTGTGCGGGCCACGGCGTTCGCGTTCTGTACATCGGTTGGACGCTTTGTCGGCGCGATCGTGAACTTCGGTATCGGCGCGATGGTGTTGAATATGAAGACGCTGGGCGTGCCTATCGCATTGACGGCGATTGTCTTCCTGGTCGGTCTCGCGGTGATCCCGCTCGCGCCCGAAACCAAGGGCCAGGAATTGCCCAACTGAAGTTCACGGACCATTACCGATCGTAATTTTTTCGGCGGTAATGGGACGTTACCAACTCGAACAGATACCGCGCGCAGCGTTCGATATAGTCACCTCAACACAACAAACTGCCCATCGAGGTGGCTGCAAATGAACAAGGTATCGAAGGCTTCCGTTGCTTACGCGCTCGTGATCGGCGGCTTGGCGCTGTCGGGCGCAGCGATGGCGGGCGTGTCCGTGGGCGTGAATATCGGGGTGCCCGCACCGGTGTATGTTGCGCCCGCGCCGGTCTATGCGCCGCCGCCTCCGCCCGTCGTGTACGCGCCGCCTCCGCCGCCGGTGTATGCGCAACCGGCGATCGTGATCGGCTGGCATGGCGACCGTTACTGGGATGGACGACGGTATTGGAATCGTGACGATTGGTATCGTCATAACGGTCATGGCGATCGGTATTACGGCCATGACAACGGGCGTCACAACGGCTGGCGTTAAGTCTTTATCGAGCTTCAAGGAAAGCCACTCGCATCCACGAGTGGCTTTTTTCTTTCTGCACTGATCGAGATGCAATGTAACAAAAGGTAAGCTTTCTCCTGACAGATGCCTCACGCAAGGAAGAACTTACAAAGCTGAAATATTGCGGCGAAAGCTTCTTGTTATATTTTGTCGCACGTCAATAAGAACGAATGCGAGGACCGATGGATATGACGAAGACCTTCTATGCGATGGCCATTGCCGCTTGCGCAATCAGCGGCGCGGCTCACGCAGCCGATGTGCGGATCGGCGTGAATGTGGGCGTGCCCGCGCCGATTTACGCGCCGCCGCCGCCCGTGTACGCGCCGCCACCGCCGCCGGTGATCTATCAGCCTGCGCCGGTGTATGCGCAACCGGCGATTGTGATCGGCTGGCACGGCAACCGGTATTGGGACGGGCGGCGCTACTGGAATCGCAACGACTACTACCGCTATCACGGACATGGACGCGGACCGCATTACGGGCCGCCGCCGGGGCATTATCACGGCGGTGGACATGGCGGACACGGCGGTGGTCACGGCGGGCCGCCGCATGGTGGACGTCACTGAATTTCGTCGGCATCAAACGAAAAGCGCCGCTCACATTGCTGTGAGCGGCGCTTTGCTTTGCAGCTTAATGGCGTGGTTTATTCCGCGTCAGCGCCCATTCCGCCGACGACCGCGTGGAAGCCTGCATCGACATGAACGACTTCGGCGCTCACGCCGCCCGCCAGATCCGACATCAGGAACGCGGCCACATTGCCAACTTGTTCGATGGTCACGTTGCGCTTCAACGGCGCGTTTTCTTCGACGAAGTTCAGGATCTTGCCGAAGCCCTTGATGCCGCTCGCCGCGAGCGTCTTGATCGGACCGGCGGAGATAGCGTTCACGCGCACGCCCTTGCCGCCGAGCGACGGCGATGCCGCCATATACCGCACGCTCGCTTCCAGCGATGCCTTCGCAAGACCCATCGTGTTGTAGTTCGGAAGCGCGCGTTCTGCGCCGAGATAGCTCAGCGTCAACAGCGACGAGCCATCCTTCAGCAACGGCAACGCAGCCTTGGCAAGGGCAGGGAAGCTATACGCCGAAATATCATGCGCGATGCGGAAGTTTTCGCGCGTCATGCCGTCGAGGAAATCGCCGGCGATCGCTTCACGCGGCGCGAAGCCGATCGAATGCACGAGACCATCGAGCGTGTCCCAGCGTTCCTTGAGCGAGGTGAAAAGTGCGTCGATCTGCGCATCGTCGGCGACGTCGCACGGATAGATCATGTCGCTGCCGAATTCCGTGGCGAACTCGGTGATGCGCTCCTTGAAGCGCTCGCCGACATAGGTGAACGCCAGTTCCGCGCCTTCGCGCTTACATGCTTCCGCGATGCCATAAGCGATCGAACGGTTCGACAGCAAGCCCGTCAGCAGAATTCGTTTTCCAGCGAGAAAGCCCATGAATGCTCCTTTAAAGTCGATGTCGCGCGCGATCGATGCTCCGTACACAGCGCGCGGGGTGCGGCATGCCGCTTGCAGTTTGAAGCGGCTTTGTCTGAACGGCAGCGGCGGCGTTTTTTTGCAAAGCCGGCTGGCGCGTGATTTTGAGTAGAATTCTCTCACATCGCAATGGCGCGCTTTAGGACAGGCGCGTCGGCGGCTTCTTATCCGCTTTCTCTTCGATACCACGAACCACGCGCTCAAGGAGCTTATGACGATCCGCTCATCAATTGCCTGGCGCTTCTTCATCGCGCTGCTGCTGACCGGATACGCCGCATGGTTTGCCACTCCCGCCTGCGCCGTCTATGCCATCGCGCAATACGGCGAGCCGAAATATCCCGCCAACTTCAAGCACTTCGACTACGTCAATCCCGATGCGCCGCGCGATGGCACGTTAGTGCTCGCGAACCCGAGCCGCCTCACGAGCTTCGACAAGTTCAATCCCTTCACACTGCGCGGCAATCCGGCGCCCGGTCTGTCGCTGATGTTCGAAAGCCTCACCACCGGCAGTTCCGATGAAGTCGCCACCGCCTACGGCCTGCTTGCCGACGACATCGCGGTCGCGCCGGATGGCATGTCCACCACGTTCCACATCAACCCGAAAGCGCGCTTCTCGAATGGCGATCCGGTGACGGCGGAAGACGTGAAGTTCTCGTTCGAAACGCTGAAAAGTCCGCTGGCCGCGCCGCAATTCTCGGTGTACTTCGGGCAGATCGCGCGCGCCGTAGTGGTCGATCCATTGACGATTCGCTTCGAGTTCAAGGTGGCGACGCGTGAGATGCCATTGATCGCGGGCGGCATTCCGGTGTTCTCGCGCAAGTGGGGCGTGAAGCCGGACGGTACGCGTGTGCCTTTCGATCAACTCGCGTTCCAGCAGCCGATCGGCAGCGGCCCGTATCTCATCGATCATTACGATAACGGGCGCACGATTTCCTACAAGCGCAATCCGGACTATTGGGGTTATGCGCTGCCGGTGCGCGTGGGCACGTTCAACTTCGCGCATATTGACTACAAGCTTTATTCCGATGGCGTCGCGCGGCTCGAAGCGTTCAAGGCGGGCGAGTACGACGTGCTGGTCGAGTACATCGCGCGGAGTTGGGTGCGTCGCGATATCGGCAAGCGTTTTGATAGCGGCGAACTCATCAAGAAGGAGTTTCCGCAGCACAACGGCACAGGCATGCAGGGCTTCTTCATCAACACGCGGCGGCCTTTATTCAAGGATGTGCGCGTGCGTCAGGCGCTCGATCTTGCGCTCGATTTCGAATGGCTGAATCGGCAACTGTTCTTCAATCAGTATCGGCGGATCGACAGTTTTTTTGTGAACACGGATTTGCAGGCGAAGGGCAAACCGAGCGAAGGCGAACTCGCGATTCTGAATCCGCTGAAAGCGCAACTCGATCCCTCCGTGTTCGGTGAAATGCCGAAGCAGCCCGACACCAATCCGCCCGATTCCTTGCGCGCCAATCTGATCAAAGCGCGCGCATTGCTTGCCGAAGCGGGCTGGACGTATCGCGATGGCGCGCTGCGTAACGCGAAGGGCGAACCCTTCGTTTTCGAAATTCTCGACGATACGGGCGGCGGCGGATCGATGGAGCCGGTCGCGGCCGCGTTCGGGCGCAATCTGCAAAAGCTCGGTATCACGATGAACTTTCGCACCGTCGATTTCGCGCTGATCCAGAAGCGCCTCGATGCCTTCGACTTCGATATGACCAGCGTACGCATGCCCGATGTGCAGATTCCCGGCACGGAGCAGATTTCGCGATTCGGCAGTAAATCGGCGGATGAGACGGGATCGGACAATCTCGCGGGCGTGAAGTCGCCGGCCATCGATATCATTCTGCAAAAGCTGGTCTCGGCGCAGACGCGCGATCAATTGGTCGATGCGTCGCACGCGCTGGATCGCGTGCTGATGAACGGTTATTACGTGGTGCCGCACTGGTTTTCGGCGACGCATCGCGTGGCGTATCGCAACACGTTGGGCTATCCGGCCACGCTGCCGCTGTATTACACGGCGGAAGGCTGGATCGTCGAGACGTGGTGGGTCAAACATTGACGAGGTGACGGGCGCCATGTGGAGCTACATTGCAAAGCGCATTCTCTTGATGATCCCGACGCTGATCGGCGTGCTGACGCTGACCTTCGTCGTGATTCAGTTCGTGCCGGGCGGACCGGTCGAACAAGCCGTGCACGATCTGCGGCGCGGGCAGTCGGAAGGCGGCGGTGGCGGGTTCGGCTTGCGCACGCACAGCGGTGTCGATGCGCAGCAAGTCGAGCAGTTGAAAAAGCTCTACGGTTTCGATAAACCGCCGCTGCAACGTTACTTCCTCATGCTCGGCAAGTTCGCGCGTTTCGATCTGGGCGATAGCTACTTCCGGCATCAGAGCGTGTGGTCGCTGATCGTGTCGAAGCTGCCGGTGTCGATCAGTATCGGCTTATGGACGTTTTTGATTACGTATCTGATATCGGTGCCGCTCGGGATTGCGAAGGCGGTGAAGAACGGTTCCAAGTTCGATGTGGCGACGAGTCTGGTCGTGCTGGTCGGCTTCGCGATTCCCGGCTTCGTGCTCGGTGTGCTATTGCTGGTGCTGTTTGGCGGCGGATCGTTCTGGCAGCTTTTCCCGTTGCGCAATCTCACGTCCGATAACTGGGCGACGCTGTCGCTCGGCGGCAAGATTCTCGATTATCTGTGGCATATCACCTTGCCGATCGTGGCATCGGTCGTGGGCAGCTTTGCCATCATCACCATGCTGACGAAGAACGCGTTTCTCGATGAAATCCGCAAGCAATACGTGCTGACGGCGCGCGCCAAAGGACTCAGCGAGCGGCGCGTCTTGTGGAAACACGTCTTCCGCAATGCGCTTTTGCCGCTGATCGTCGGTTTTCCGGGCGCGTTTATCGGCGCGTTTTTTACGGGCAGTCTGCTGATCGAAACGCTCTTTTCGCTCGATGGCCTCGGCCTGCTCTCGTACGAATCCGTCGTGCGGCGCGACTATCCGGTCGTGCTCGGCACGCTCTATCTCTTCACGCTGATCGGGCTTGCGACCAAGCTCATCTCCGACCTCTGTTATGTCTGGGTCGATCCGCGTATTCAATTCGAGCAACTGGAGCGCTGATTTGAACCGAGCCGCTTCATCACGATCCTCACGACGCGCGAGCGAGGGCGACGCGCAGCCGCTGCGCGGGGAAACATCGCTTTCGCCGGGGCGGCGCGTGTGGCTGCGCTTCAAGCAAAATCGGCTGGGCTACTGGAGCCTCGTGATCTTCGTCGCGGCGTTCGTCATCAGCCTGGCGGGACCACTGTGGTCGAACGACAAGCCGATCGTCGTGCGATATCAAGGGCAGTTGTACTTTCCGCTCGTGAAGACCTACGCCGAAACCACCTTCGGCGGCGACTTCCCGACACCCGCTGATTATCTCGATCCCTACGTGCGCGATCGCTTCAACGCGCCCGGCAACTTCGCGATCTATCCGCCGAATCACTATTACTACGACACGCTCAACTATTTTTCGAAGGCATCGAATCCGGCGCCGCCGTCGCGCGAGAACTGGCTCGGCACCGATGATCGCGGACGCGATGTGTTCGCGCGGCTGGTCTATGGCTTTCGCGTGTCGGTGTTGTTTGCGCTGGTGCTGACGGTTATCGGCACGGTGCTCGGTGTGATCGCGGGCGCGGTGCAAGGGTTCTTCGGCGGGCGAGTGGATATCACCGGACAGCGGCTGATCGAAATATGGAGCGCGTTGCCGGAGCTTTATCTGCTCATCATTTTTGCGTCGATTTTTGAACCCAGTCTTATCTTGTTAATCATCCTTTTGTCGCTTTTTGGGTGGGTCGGATTATCGGATTATGTGCGGGCGGAGTTTCTGCGCAATCGCACGCAGGACTATGTGCGGGCCGCGCGCGCGATGGGTTTGTCGAATTGGCAGATCATCTGGCGGCACGTGTTGCCGAACAGCCTGACGCCCGTCATCACGTTCCTGCCGTTCCGCATGAGCGGGGCGATTCTCGCGCTGACGAGTCTCGATTTTCTCGGCCTCGGCGTGCCGTCACCGACGCCATCGCTTGGTGAATTGCTCGCGCAAGGCAAGGCCAATCTCGATGCTTGGTGGATCTCGCTGTCCACCTTCGGCGTGCTGGTCGCGACGCTGCTGCTCCTCACCTTTATGGGCGATGCCTTGCGCAACGCGCTCGACACGCGCATCGCCGAT
>NZ_JAQFVG010000004.1 GCF_029439455.1 Caballeronia sp. BR00000012568055
CTCATACCGGTGAGCACGATGGCGGGAATCGCCACGACATAAGGAATGGCCGATAACCAGCCGATCATTTCGACGTTCGTCAGTCCGCTGTCCTTGATGATCGACGGCAGCCAGAAGCTGATGCCATACAACCCGATGATCTGGCAGAAATACACGCCTGCCAGCTTCCAGATATTGCGATCGGAGAGGAAGGCGCGTGCATCGTGATGCGCGGTCTTGTCCGCTTCTTCGCGCTCGACGGCATGCGTGACGAGGCGCTTTTCATCGTCGGTGAGCCACTTTGCCTGACTGGGTTTATCGACCATCATCCACAGGACGGCGAAGCCTACGATAAGTGCTGGAATGGCTTCGATCAGGAACAGCCATTGCCACGCGGCCATGACGCTCGAGTGCTTGAATGCCGAGAGAATCCAGCCCGACAACGGACCGCCCACGATTCCCGCCAGCGGTATGGCGATGTAATACACGCCATACGCAAAGCCGCGCTTTTTAGCGGGGAACCAGTACGTCAGATACAGCATGATGCCCGGCGAAAATCCCGCTTCCGCGACGCCAAGCATAAAGCGCACGACATAGAACTGAAACGGTGTCTTCACCACCAGCGTAAGCGCCGACACGATCGCCCACGTAATCATGATGCGCGCGATCCAGCGCCTCGCCCCAACGCGATGCAGAATCAAATTACTTGGGACTTCGAAGATAAAATATCCGATAAAGAAGATGCCCGCGCCGAGACCGTAGATGGCATCGGAAAAGCCGAGATCGGACAGCATCTGCAACTTGGCGAAGCCGACGTTCACGCGGTCGAGATAGTTGCATAGATAGCAGAGCACGATAAACGGCATGATGCGCCACGTGATCTTGCGATAGACATCCGCCGTGCCGGACTGGGGCACGCCCAGGGTTTCGCTGATTTGACTCATGTCTCCTCCGTCGCCCTTTGTCGGGCGTTGAGAGTGCGAAGCGCCCGGACCATTTTGAGGGCCGGGCGCGCTTGGGGATCGATATAAACGTTTTAGCTTGCGAGCTTGTGAGTCGGGACCTCCAGCTTCAATTCCGCACGGAACAGGTCTTCCATTTCGCGGCGTACGCGCACGGCTTCCTTGTTCGCATCGAAGGCGACGTCGCTCCAGCGCACGGGTTGGCCTGCTGCAACGGGGCGCTGCAAGACCATGTTGTGTGCAAGGCCGATCGGCAACGCGCCCTGAATCAGCGAGTCGGCGGCGGGCATGAGTTTGCCGTACACCGTGTGGCCACCTTCGCCATCGAGCTTTTCGCCGGGACGCAGATCGCGTTTCGCGGTGGCGGCGACATCGCCGTGAAAGCCGGTGGTCGCGCCCGTCGCTTCGCCACGCACCGCAATGCTCGCAATCGATACACCGAGTTCCAGGCCGATCAAATGATACGGCTTGTACATCGCAGCGAAACGGCCGGAAGAGTCTGTTTTCAGGCCATATTGTGCGAAGCAGTCGCGCACGTAATCGGTCGGCGCTTCGAAGACGGCGTAGACGCCCCAGCGCAGATCGCGGAACACGGGACGTGCATCGCGTTCGAGCGACGACACCACTTCCACGCTGCCCCGATGCGGCAGGATGCCACCTTCGGACGCGGGCTTGAGCAACTGCGGCAGATCATCGACACCGCAAGCGGGAAACGCCAGGCCATCGGATGGCGGACGCAGATCGCAAGCATTCGACACAGCGGCCATTTCAAGCGCGGATTTGGTGCCATCCAGAAACGAGTTGAACATCTGCGCGTTGAAGTCGCCCGAGCCGACTTGCTCTTCCGTGAAGCCGTAATAGCTCCATACGGTATCCGGCGTCGATTGATGATAGACCGGCAGATACTTTGTGCCCTTGCCCGCGCAAATCACCTCCATACCGATGGTGCGCGCCCAATCCACGATCTCCGCAATCAGCGCAGGTTGATCGCCCGAAGCCATCGAATAAATGATGCCTGCCTCTTGCGCACGCCGCGCGAGTAACGGTCCCGCGAGCACGTCGGCTTCCACGTTTACCATGACGATATGTTTGCGATGCTTGCAGCACAGCAACGCATGATGAATGCCCGCAGCAGGACTGCCGGTTGCATCGATCACGATATCGACGTGGTCGCTGGCGATCATCGCATCGGCGTCGTCGGTGATATAGGTCGAGCCGTTGCTGATTGCTTCGTTCCACGAAGCAGCGGAATAACGCGCTTCTTCCCAGCCCACGCGTTTGAGCGATGCCCGCGCACGATCCGGTGACAAATCCGCCACGCCGACCAGATGAATGCCCGGCGTGCGCGGTGCTTGCGAGAGGTACATCGAACCGAATTTGCCCGCGCCGATCAGGCCCACCTTCACGGGTTTGCCTTCCTGCGCGCGAGCCTTGAGTTTCGCGATAAGGGACATGCTGTTTGTCTCCGTGTTTTCACTGAATGTCATGACGAATGCAGCGTGGCACTCGTTCAGCCCTATGTTTGCAAGGGTTGAGCGAAAAGATAGCAGCGAGGTTCTTGCAATAGAATGGGCAAAACCACAATCGCTCTGTGCACAAATCCCCATGCGTGGCTTCGACTGGGACGACATTCAGGCATTCCTCGCGATTTCCCGCGCGGGCAGGCTCACCGTGGCCGCGCAGCAGATGGGCGTGGATCATTCGACCTTGAGCCGGCGCGTTGCGGCGCTCGAAGCATCGCTTGGCGTAAAGCTGTTCGATCGCAGTTCACTAGGGTTTGTCCTGACGCCCGAAGGCGAGCGCGTATTGAGCGATGCGGAAAGCATGGAGAGTCTTGCTTTGCGCATGCGGCATCGGCTGGAAGATGCGTCGATCGGATTGACGGGCACGGTGCGCATCGGCACGCCCGAGGGATTCGGCACGTATTTCCTGGCGCCGCGGATTGCGCAGCTATCGGTGGCGCATCCGAATCTGGAAATCGAATTGATTGCGAATCCGCGTATGTTCAGTCTGTCCAAGCGCGAGGCCGATCTTGCCGTGAGCATGACGCGGCCCGCGCAAGGACGTGTCTACGCGCACAGGCTCACGGATTACGCGCTGGGCGTGTATGCGTCCCGCGATTATCTGGCCACGCATCGGCGTATTGCGACGCGGCGTGATTTGCTGACGCATCCGTGGGTCGGCTATGTCGAAGATCAGATGTGGTCGGCGGAGTTGAACTACTTGCCGCAGATATCGAACACACTCGTGCCGACAATTCGGATTTCTAACGTAATCAGTCAGGCGGCGGCCGTCTCGGGCGGAGTGGGCCTGGGCGTGTTGCCGTGTTTCATCGCGCGTACGGATGCGAATCTTGTGCGCTTGTTTGCCGATGAAATTGCATTGGCGCGTTCTTACTGGCTTGTGACGCTCGCAGAAACACGCGATGTGGCGCGCGTGAAATTGCTCGCGGATTTTATCCGCGAGCAATGTGCAGGAACGTGGTTTCTCGAAGGCTGAAGGTTCAAGCCAATTTATTCGATGCATCGCGCAACGCGGTGCGTAGTCCTTCTTCGACCACCGGATGATAGAAGGGCATACGCAGCATCTCGTCAACGGTAAGCTTCATTTGCAAGGCCCATGCGAGCAAATGCGCCATATGCTCCGCATCCGGCGCGATAAATTCCGCACCAAGAAAGCGACGTGTCGCGCGATCCGCATACACCTGCATTAGGCCGCGATTGCGCAGCATCACGCGGCTGCGTCCCTGATCTTCGAAACTCACTTCGCCGGTGACATACGTGCCTTCGATGAGATCCGCATGACGTGCGCCGACCATCGCGATGCCTGGTTCCGTAAATGCGATGGCGATCGGCGCGCGCCGTTCGAGCTTTTCGACTTGCGGATAGCGCGCCGCGTTCACGCCTGCTGTGCGGCCTTCATCGGCGGCTTCGTGCAATAAGGGCAGCACGCCGTTTGCATCGCCGGCGATAAAGACGGGATGCGTGCCTGCCTGAAGCGTCAGTGCATCGTAGTTGGGCAGACCGTTTGCATCGAGTTGAAGCGAGGTGTTGTGCAAGTCGAGACGTCCGACGTTCGGCTTGCGGCCCGCTGCAACGAGCACGTAATCCACGGTCTCTTCGATCAATTCGCCCGCATCGGACACGTAGCGCAGATGCACTTCATCGCCTTCGCGTGTTGCGGCTTCGACATGTGCGCGCGCCTCGAAGTGAAACGCGTGCTTGAAGGTGCGTTCTGCATAATCGCGGATGGAAGGATCGCTCAATGCGCCGACGCGGCCTCGCACGCCGAGCACGGACACGCGTACGCCGAGTCGTGACAACGCTTGCCCGAGTTCCAGTCCGATCACGCCTGCACCGATCACGGCTACGCGCTTCGGCAAATCCTGCCAGTCGAACACATCGTCGTTCACGATCGCGCGATTCCCCAACGCAAGATACATCGCGGGCATATGCGGCGACGAACCCGTTGCGATTACGATGCTGCGCGCATGCACTTTCGTATGCTCGTCCACTTGCAGCAGATTGTCGTCGATAAAACGCGCATAGCCAGTGAGCTTGTCTTGCGCGGGGATCGCATTCACGCCATCGACGACGAAGCCGACGAAACGATCGCGCTCACGTCTCACACGCGCCATCACTTCACGTCCATCGATCCGCACGTTACCATCGATATGGATACCGAATGGTTCTCCATGCGTGGCGTGATACGCCGCATCCGCTGCCGCGATCAACAGCTTCGACGGCATACAGCCGACACGCGCACACGTGGTGCCGTGCGCACCGCCTTCGATCAACACAGCCGAAGCACCCGCCGCCTTCGCCGCGCGATACGCGGAGAGTCCCGCGCTGCCAGCGCCGATCACAGCGACATCCGTATGCAGAGTGTTCATGACATCGTCCAGAGCATTAATCACGGGAACATCATGAAACACGCTGTCAGAAAGATGAATGCTCGTGCTGCTCGATTTCCTGCTCAATCGTCTCAAACCAAAATTTATGTAGTCATCTAGACGTCGCCCCATCGTCACTGTCTCGTCACATGCGCTTCCTAGAATCTCCCACACGTTTCATCTCGCCGATCAAGGAAGCCAAAGCAAATGGACGCAATTCGCATCGAGCGTCTCTCGAAGACGTTCAGGAACGGCCGCAAAGCGCTCGACAGTGTCGATCTGCGCGTGCAGGAGGGCGAAATGGTCGCGCTGATCGGTGCGTCGGGTTCGGGTAAATCGACACTGCTTCGTCATATAGCGGGCTTTACCGCATCCGACCCCGCACCGTCGCATATCACGCTGCTCGGCCGTCCGATTCAGCAGAACGGCAAGATCGTGCGCGAAGTGCGTTCGATTCGCCGCGATGTGGCATTCGTGTTTCAGCAATTCAATCTGGTCGGCCGGCTGTCGGTGCTGACCAATGTGCTGATCGGTGCGCTTTCGCGCGTGTCTTTGTGGCGTCGCTTAAGCGGCCATTTTCCGCGCGAGGAGCGCACGCTGGCGCTGAATTCGCTGACGTCGATGGGTATCGGCGAACATGCGAACGAGCGTGCGAGCAACTTGTCGGGCGGGCAGCAGCAGCGCGCGGCGCTGGCGCGTGCACTGGTGCAACGCGCGCGCATCGTATTGGCCGATGAACCGATCGCTTCGCTCGATCCCGAATCCGCGCGGCGCGTGATGGAACTGATGCAGACGCTCAACCGCGAACACAAGCTCACGGTGATCGTGTCGCTGCATCAGATCGATATCGCGATGAAGTATTGCGCGCGCACCGTTGCATTGCGCGATGGCCGCGTCGTGTTCGATGGCGCATCCGAACGTCTCACGCCCGCTGTCTTGCACGAGCTTTACGGCACATCCGCCAGCGAATTGCTCGCGCCGGACGCGCCGAAAACCCTTATTCGCGAGCCTGCAAGCGCCTTCGCATCCGTGGCTTCAGCCGCAAGTACCTGAACCCATCAACCTGGAATTAATCATGAAAACGGCCCGTTTATTTCTGGCTGGCGCTGCGCTCGCGTCATGCTTTCTGAGTCACAGCGCATTTGCCGAAACAATCAGCTTCGGCATTATTTCGACCGATTCGTCGTCGGCGCTCAAGCAACGCTGGCAACCGCTGATTGACGATCTCAACAAGCAAACCGGTCTCGAGGTAAAGGCTTATTTCGCCACGGATTACGCGGGCATTATCGAAGCAATGCGCTTCAATAAAGTGCAGATCGGCTTCTTCGGCAATGCATCGGCGATCGAAGCGGTGGATCGCAGCAACGGCGAAGTTTTTGCGAAGGTGAAGTACAAGAGCGGCGAAGCGGGCTACTACTCGGTGTTGATCACGAACGCGAACAGCAAGTGGACGTCGATCGATCAGGTATTAAAGAATACTAAGGATATCAACCTTGGGTTTGGCGATCCGAATTCCACGTCGGGCACGCTGGTGCCTTCGTACTATCTGTTCGCGAAGAATGGCATCAACGTGAAGACGGCGTTCAAGAGCGTGCTGCCGTCCAGCCACGAAGCGAACATGCTCGCTGTGGTGAACGACAAGATCGATGTCGCGACCAATAACACCGATATGCTCGACACCATCAAGACGCAGCATCCGGAGCTATATCCGAAGGTGCGCGTGCTGTGGAAGTCGCCGCTGATTCCGTCGGATCCGCTGGTGTGGCGTCGTGATTTGCCGCAGGCAACCAAGGACAAGCTGCGCAATTTCTTCGATCACTACGCGCAAAAAGACCCGCACGAGCAAGAAGTGATGCACGCGATCTCCGGCTATTCGGGCTTCGCCGATTCATCCGATGCACAACTCGTTCCGATCCGTCAGATGGCGCTGTTCCAGAAGAAGCAGCAAGTACAAAACGATGCGCATATGGACGACGCCGACAAGAAAGCGCAGATTGCCGCGCTCGATCAGAAGATCGCCGCGCTCGACACTGCGGCGGCGAAGTAAATGAAGCCGCCCGACGTCACCACGTTCGAGGCCGACGTGAGCCGGCCGCATTCCACGCTTGCGAAGAAGCGTAGCTGGATGTCGATGCTGGGCTGGATCGTGCTGATTGCCGTGCTCGGTTTGTCGTGGCATAGCGCGGATATGCGGCCGCTCGATTTGCTCGGCGCATCGGGCAATATGAGTCAGTTCGCGCGCGACTTCTTTCCGCCCGATTTCACCGAGTGGCGCACGTATGCACACGAGATGATCGTGACGCTGGCGGTCGCGGTGTGGGGCACGGCGCTCGCGCTCATCTGCGCGGTGCCGTGTGGCTTGCTGTCGGCGCAGAACATCGCGCCGGTGTGGATCTCGCAGCCCGTGCGCCGTTTGATGGATGCGTGCCGCGCCATCAACGAAATGGTCTTTGCGATGCTGTTTATCGTCGCGGTGGGATTGGGGCCGTTCGCGGGCGTGTTGGCCTTGTGGGTGCATACCACGGGCGTGCTCGCCAAGCTCTTTGCCGAAGCCGTCGAAGCAGTGGATTCGCGTCCAGCTGAAGGCGTGCGTGCAACCGGCGCAAGCAGTCTCGATGAAATCGTTTATGGCGTGTTGCCGCAAGTCTTGCCGCTGTGGATTTCGTTCGCACTCTATCGCTTCGAATCGAATGTGCGTTCGGCGATGGTAGTCGGCATGGTCGGCGCGGGCGGAATCGGCGTGGTGCTGTATGAAGCAATCCGCTCGTTCAATTATGCGCAGACGGCGGCGGTGATGATCATTGTGATCGTGATTGTTTCGCTGATCGATCTGGCTTCCGGCTGGGTGCGGGAGCGCGTGATTTAAGGCTTATTCTGCTAGTTGCTGAGGCGCTCGTTCTTCATCAAGAACGAGCGCTTTTTTTATTTGCCGCTGAGAATATCCAGCAGTTGCAATCCCGCTTCCGACAACAAGCCCGAATTGTCGATCCGCACCACGCGCGCATGCGATGGCAACTCGAACGCGGGCCTGCGCGCCAGACGCGCTTCGATCTGCCGCGCATCTTCTCGGCCGCGACGCGCGAGGCGTGCCGCGAGCACGGAAGGCGCGGCATCGATATGAACGAAACGTGCTTGCGGATAGCGTTCCAGCGCGCTTTCCGCATGCTGACGCGAGCCGTTCACCACCACGGGCATGCCGCGCGCCAGCCACGCATCCAGTTCGATACCGATGCCATAGCGCAGCCCGAGACTTTCCCAATGCATCGCAAAGAGGCCGTATGACAAACGCGACGCGAATTCATCGTGCGAGAGCGCGATGTGATTCTCGCCATCCGCCACCGCACGCGTGATATAGCGATGCGCGAACATCACCTGAGCGCCCACGCGTTCGCGCGCGTAGCCGAGCAACGAGTCCTTGCCCGCGCCCGATGGTCCCATGACATAGATCAGTTTCGTGCTGTCCGGCAGGGTCATGCCACATCCTGTGCGTTGTTGAACGGAAGGCGTTGCCAGAGCGTGAAGGGCGCGCCCGGTTCCGCTTCGATAAATAGCGCTGCGCCGTGCACGGGCATTGCGCCGAGCGTGTCGATACGCTGTGTCCATTCCCCGACGATGGACGCGCGAGTGTCGGCGTGATCGAGTGAATCGGAAAGGGTCATGTGGAAGCGATATTCGTCGAGCACGTACGGATAGCCCCATTCGCGCAGCAAGGCGATTTGCCGCGCGCTCATGCCTTCGTTCACGCGCCGCGCGATATCCGCAGCGGAAGGCATCAGACGCAGCGTGGCAAGCGATTGCAGGGCGCTGGCGGCGATGGATCGAAGGCGGGCATCGTCTGCATCGTCCGAAGGCCGCAGGGCCACGAAACGGCCTAATTCCGCGGCGCGCACGGGCATGTCGAAACGGGCGATGGAACTGGCCCACGCGCGCGACACGGCGAGCACATCGTCGAACGTGACGCCGGGTGCGCATTGAAACGGCGCGACCAGCGTGGCGTGCCAGCCGTAGCGGCGCGGGGATTGCGTGACGGCGTGGGCCGGGGTATCGAACGAAAGGCCGTTTTCGGCGTCGCGGCCGAGCCATTCGCAGCCTTCGCGCCACCATGCCGACGATGCAGGCGGCGCGTAATACAGCGCGATGCGAGGTGACGTGCCGCTCATAGATCGTGCTCGACCATCAATTGAACGCGATCCGCCGCGAAATGCGTGATGCCGTATTTGATCGGCACGCCTTCTTCATCGACATCGACGTTTTCGACCCATAAAACAGGCTGCTGGCGATTGATCTGCAAGCGCCGCGCCACATCCGACGAAGGCAACACGCTGCCGATACGGCTCCACTTACGCGTGTAATCCTTCACGCCGTATTGGATGAGCGCCGCGCTCACACCGCCTGCGGCATCGATGGCGGCGGGCAGGTCGTTGAAACGCGCGGCCGGATACCAGTTGCGCGCATACGTCATGGGCACGCCGTCGGAATCGTGGCGCGTTTCGATCTGATAGACGAGCGTGCCCGCGCGCACGCCGAGTGCTTTTGCAACGGACGGGTCCGCTTTTACGCGCTCCGACGACAAGACCAGACCCGCCGTCGAATGCTTCTGACGGCGCAGATTTTCGGTAAAACGCGTGCGCCGGCCAATTTGATAATCGATTGCGCCAGGCTGCACGAAAGTGCCGCGTCCTTGTTCGACGCTGACGAGACCCGTTTCCGCGAGCCGCAGCATGGCGCGGCGCACCGTATGGCGATTCACGTCGAAACGCTTGGCCAGTTCCGCTTCGCTCGGCAAACGGCCTTCTTCGCCAAAGCTCTTTGCAGCAATTTCTGCCGACAGAATCTGCTCGATCTGCCGCCATACCGCCACCCCCGCGCCGCGTTCGACGGGATGCCCCGGCCCCGCGCTGTCGTTCGATGTCATGTTGGTGTCATTCCCATCGGTTTGAATATCCGTCTGGCGATTGTAGTGCCAAAGTCGTGATGAAAATATGAAAGCCCCCATACACGACCAAACGTCTAGACGACCAGATGAAACCACGAGTAGCATACGCACAGTTCACTCGAAACCATCGGGACTTTCAGGAAAAGCCATGAGCATTTCAACGGAGCAAGGCGAGGCGCAATCCACGGCCCGCCGCAACTGGATGGCGGTGCTGGCCCGCGCACCGCGCGAGGCGCTGCAAAGCGCGCTGGATGTCGCGCTCGATCACGCCAAAGCGCCTGCATACGAATGGCTGCGCGCGCCGGATATCGGTCTGGCAATGGTGCGCGGCCGGATCGGCGGCACGGGCGATGCCTTCAATCTCGGCGAAGTGACAGTGACGCGCGCCACGCTGCGCGTATCGCTTGCGGACGGCAGCACGCCGGTCGGCGTCGCGGTGCATATGGGGCGCGACAAGGAACGTGCGCGGCTTGCCGCTTTGGCCGATGCCTTGCTGCAATCGCCGCTGCATCACGCACGCATGCAGACACATGTGATCCAACCGCTGGCTGCGAGCATCGAGGAAGCCAAGCAGCGCAAGCAGGGCGAAGCGGCTGCAACCAAGGTCGAATTCTTCACGATGGTGAGAGGCGAATAATGACGATCGACATGACCACCCTCGTGCCCGGTTTCAACGACACGGTGCATGACGCACAACGCGTGTTTCGCGCGTTGCTCGACGCGCTGTCGCGTCCGGGCAGCATCGTCGCGGTCGATGCAGCGTTGCCCGGCAATCACGCCATGCGCGATGGACTCGCGGGACGCGTGCCGCTCGCGGCTTTCGCATCGCTGCTGGCGCTGACGGATTATTCGACGCCCGTGTATCTGCATCGCGAAGACCGCATGTTTGGCGATGCCTTGCGCTTTCATGCCAGCGCGCCCTTGACAAGCGAGCAACGCGAAGCCGCGTTCGTTTATATCGACGATTCGACGAATATGCCTTCTTTGCAGGGCTTTTCTCAAGGCGAGCCGGAAACGCCGGAAGACGCGGCGACGCTATTTATCCGCGTTCCTTCTTTGACGGAAGGCGAAGCGTTGAACTGGACCGGTCCCGGTATCGAAGAGAAAAGTACGGTGCGTATTGCGGGTTTGTCGCGTGAATTCTGGCGTGAACGTGCGGCGCTTACTGCGCAATTTCCTTGCGGCATCGATTGCTATTTCGTGGCGGGCGGCGCGATTGTCGGCTTGCCGCGCACCACGCATGTGGAGGTGAACTGATGTACGTCGCGGTCAAGGGTGGCGAACGCGCCATCGAACGTTCATGGGATGTGCTGGCGAAAAAGCGCCGTGGCGATCCGTCCGTGCCCGAACTTTCCGTTACGCAGATTCGCGAGCAAATGCGGCTGGCCGTTGCACGCGTGATGACCGAAGGTTCGGTCTACGATGAAGAGCTCGCGGCACTCGCGATCAAACAGGCTGCGGGCGATCTCGTCGAAGCGATCTTTCTGCTGCGCGCGTATCGCACCACGCTGCCGCGTTTCGGCTATACGCTGCCGATCGATACGGAAGCGATGTGCGTCGAACGTCGCATCTCCGCTGCGTTCAAGGACATTCCCGGCGGGCAGATGCTCGGCGGTACTTACGATTACACGCAACGCCTGATCGACTTCACGCTTCTTGCAGAAGGCGAAGCGCCCGGCGAGATCGCAGGCGCTAAAAACACGCAGCAAAGCGCCATGCCGCGCGTGCTGTCCATGCTCGACAGAGAAGGTCTGATCGAACAGGAACGCGTGCATGACAACGCACCGGAACCCGGCGATCTTTCGCGCGAACCGCTTTCGTTTCCTGCCGATCGTTCGATCCGTTTGCAGAATCTCGCACGTGGCGATGAAGGTTTCTTGCTCGCAGTCGGTTACGCGACGCAACGCGGTTATGCACACACGCATCCGTTCGCAGGCGAAATCCGCAATGGCGATGTCGCGGTCGAAATGTTCGTAGATGAACTGGGCTTTGCAGTCGATATCGGCGATATCAATGTCACCGAATGTCAGATGATCAATCAGTTCGGCGGTAGCGGTGAAGTGCCGCCCGCGTTCACGCAGGGCTACGGTCTCGCGTTCGGACACTGCGAACGCAAGACCATGGCGATGGCGCTGGTGGATCGCGCCTTGCGTGCGGAAGAGTTGGGGGAATCGGTGGAATCGCCGACGCAGGATGCGGAATTCGTGCTGTATCACAGCGACAACGTGGAAGCGTCCGGCTTCACGCAACATCTGAAATTGCCGCATTACGTGGACTTTCAGTCGGAACTCGAGTTACTGCGGCGTTTGCGAAAGGCGCACGCCGAATCGAAGGAGAACGTAGCATGAGCACGCATGAAGCCGAGAGCGCGCTGACCGAAGGCTATAACTTCGCGTATCTGGACGAACAGACCAAGCGCATGATCCGCCGCGCCTTGTTGAAAGCGGTCGCAGTGCCGGGGCATCAGGTGCCGTTCGCATCGCGCGAAATGCCGCTGCCTTACGGCTGGGGCACGGGTGGATTGCAAGTGACATCCGCGATTATCGGCGCCGACGATACCCTGAAAGTAATCGATCAGGGGTCCGATGAAACCACCAACGCCGTCAATATCCGGCGCTTTTTCGCGCGCACGGCGGGTGTGGCGACGACCACGCGCACGGCGGAGGCGAGCATCGTGCAGACGCGTCACCGTATTCCGGAGATGCCGCTGACCGATAAACAGATCATCGTCTATCAGGTGCCGATGCCCGAGCCTTTGTACAAGCTCGAACCGCGCGTGATGGAATGCAAGAAGCTCCACGCGCTCGCGGACTACGGTCTTATCAATGTCAAATACTACGAGGATATCGTGCAGCACGGCAGCATTGCGACCACGTACGATTATCCGGTGCTGGTGAACGACCGCTATCTCACGTCGCCTTCGCCAATCCCTAAGTTCGATAATCCGAAGATGCATATGAACGCCGCGTTGCAGTTGTTCGGCGCAGGACGCGAACGCCGCATTTACGCGATTCCGCCTTATACGAAGGTGAAAAGTCTGGATTTCGAGGATCATCCGTTCAGCGTGCAGAAGTGGGATCATGCGTGCGCGCTGTGCGGATCGCGTGATAGTTTTCTCGATGAAATGATCGTGGACGACGAGGGCAAGCGCATGTTCGTCTGCTCCGATAGCGATTACTGTCATAGCCGCCGCGATGAAAGCGAGGGGGCCGCGCAATGAACGTATTGCTCAAGGCAAGCCGTTTGACGAAGCGTTACGACGGCCGCGGCGGATGTGTCGATGTGGACCTCGACGTGTATCCGGGCGAAGTGCTGTGTATCGTCGGGGAATCGGGATCGGGGAAATCGACCTTGCTGAATGCGCTCGCGTTGCGCAGCGAGATTGATAGCGGCACGCTGACTTATACGACGCGCGAAGAAGAATCGCTCGATCTGCTTACGCTGAACGAACCGCGAAAACGCCTTCTTTCACGAACTGAATGGGGTTTCGTGCATCAGAATGCGCGTGATGGATTGCGACGCAATGTATCGGCGGGAGCGAATATTGGTGAACCGCTGATGGCGATCGGCGCGCGCCATTACGGCAAGCTGCGCGAGACGGCATCGGACTGGATGGGCCGCGTGGAACTGGACGCATCGCGTATCGACGAATTGCCTTCGGCGTTTTCGGGCGGCATGCAGCAGCGTTTGCAGATTGCGCGCAATCTGGTCACGGGTCCGCGTCTCGTGTTCATGGATGAACCCACCGCCGGTCTCGATGTGTCCGTGCAGGCGCGTCTGCTCGATCTGTTGCGCACGCTGACCAGCAAGCTTCATCTCGCTGCCGTGATCGTCACGCATGATATCGGCGTGGCGCGATTGCTTGCGCATCGGCTGATGGTGATGAAAGACGGGCGCGTGGTGGAAAGCGGCCTGACGGATCAGGTTCTGGATGATCCTCAACATCCTTATACGCAGACGCTGGTGGCGTCCGTGCTGCCCGTTTGAGGTGAATGGATATGACAAGCTCGTTTTTAAGTAACGATGCGCTGATGCTGAGCGCGAAAGGTATCGAAAAGACGTTCACGCTGCATCAGCAGGGCGGTGCGCAGATTGCGGCGCTGTCGGGTGTATCGCTCGATGTGGAGCGTGGTGAATGTGTGGTGCTGGCGGGTGCATCGGGTGCGGGAAAAAGCACGTTTTTGCGCTGCATGTACGGCAATTATCTGGCGACGCGCGGCAGCATTCTGATTCGTGACGAGAGCCGTGAAGCGCGTTATCTCTCGCTGACCGAAGCCGCGCCGCACGAAATCATCCGGCTTCGCATGACGACAATGGGCTACGTTAGCCAATTTTTGCGCGCCATTCCGCGTGTGTCTTCGCTCGATCTCGTTGCGGAACCGCTGATTTCACGCGCTGTCGATGAAGACGAAGCGCGCACACGTGCCGCCGCGTTGCTCGAACGCCTCAACGTGCCGCGCCGTTTATGGACGCTCGCGCCCGCGACGTTTTCGGGTGGCGAACAACAGCGTGTGAATATCGCGCGTGGTCTGATCGCGCAACATCCGCTGTTGTTGCTCGATGAACCCACCGCATCGCTGGACGCCGAGAATCGCGATATCGTCGCACAACTAATCGTTGAGGCGCGCGAAGCGGGCGCGGCGATCGTTGGCATCTTTCACGATGAAGACACGCGTGAACGCGTGGCGACGCGCATCGTACGGCTGGACACGGTTTCTACGAACGAATCATCCGGAGCATTGCAGACATGCTGATTACCAATGCGCGTATCGTCACGCGCGACGAAGACTTCATGGGCACGGTGCGTGTCGAAGACGGACGGATCGCGGAGATTGCGCCGGGCAACACGGCCGCGCACGATGCGATCGACTGGGAGGGCGATTATCTGCTGCCCGGTTTCGTAGAACTGCATACGGACAACATCGAAAAGCATCTCGCGCCGCGTCCTGGTGTGCTGTGGAATCACGAAGCGGCGATCATCGTGCACGACGCGCAGGTGGCATCGGCGGGCATTACGACTGTGTTCGATGCGCTGGGCGTCGGCTCGCGTCCCGAAGATGGCGTGCGTGGCCGCGAATTGCAGGTGCGTTGCGCGCAGTCCATCGGCAAGTATGTGGAACGCGGGCTGTTGCGTGCGGATCACTTTCTGCATCTGCGCTGCGAAGTGGGCACGACCGATGTCGTCGAAGTATTCGATTCGTTATCCACGCATCCGCTTTTCAAGCTTGCGTCCGTGATGGATCACACGCCGGGTCAGCGGCAATGGCAGGATCACGAGAAATGGCGCAAGTATCAGGAGCGTCACGGCAAGTGGACCGATGAACACACGTCGAAGATTCTCGCGGAGTTGTCGGATCATCAGGAGCGCTATGCAACCAAGCATCGTGGCGATATTGTCGAGCGATGCAAAGGCCTCGGCATTTCGCTCGCGAGCCACGACGATACGCTGGTCGAACACGTCGAAGAAGCGGCGCGCGACGGCATTGCGCTCGCTGAATTCCCGACTACATTCGAAGCAGCGCGCGCCGCGCGCGAGCACGGCATCGCAACGATCATGGGCGCGCCGAACGTGGTGCGCGGCGGCTCGCACTCGGGCAACGTGTCGGCGCTCGATCTCGCGCGCGATGGGCTGCTCGATATCCTGTCGTCGGACTATGTGCCGTCGAGCTTGCTGATCGCCGTGTTCGATCTCGTCGCAAAGGCGGGCTGGACCTTGCCGCGCGCAGTGGCGACGGTCTCGTACGCGCCGGCGCATGCGGCGGGTCTGACGGATCGCGGCGCGATTGTCGCGGGCCTGCGGGCGGATTTCGTCCGCGTTGCTTTGTTCGATGGACAACCGGTGCCGCGCGAGACGTATCGCGCAGGGAGACGCGTGGCCTGATCGACAATAAAAGGAAAGGTGAGCGTCATACGCGGGTAAGCCCGCGTTGACGCTGATCGTGTCAATTTGTACTCTCACGCGAGTTTCGTTGTTCGTTATGTGAATCCGTGTTCGCATATCGAACAATTGGCTAAGACAACCGTGAGGAGAAGAAGTGAGCCGAAGTCCTGCTGTGAACGTGCAGACGTTCATCAACGAGCATCCGTTTTCGCCGTTTCAGTGGCTCATCTTCGTGATGTGCTTCGTGATCGTGCTGCTGGACGGTTTCGATACGGCTGCCATCGGGTTTATTGCGCCGTCGCTGGTGGCCGAGTGGAAGATCAGCCGGCCTGCACTTGCGCCAGTCCTGAGCGCCGCTTTGTTCGGGCTTGCTGCGGGCGCGCTGCTGTCCGGTCCGCTTTCCGACAAGCTCGGTCGCCGCGCCATGCTGCTCACATCGACCTTGCTGTTCGGCGTTGCGTGCCTCGCTTCGTCGTTTTCGGCCGACATCACGCAGTTGACGACGCTGCGTTTCATCACAGGTCTCGGCCTCGGCGCGGCCATGCCGAATGCCGTCACAATGATGAGCGAGTTCTGCCCCGACAATCGCCGCGCGACCATCATCAATCTGATGTTCTGCGGCTTTCCGCTGGGCGCGGCGTTCGGCGGCTTTCTCGCGGCATGGGTGATTCCGCACTTTGGCTGGCGCAGCGTGTTGATGCTCGGCGGTATCGCGCCGCTGGTGTTGTCGGTGCTGCTCATCGCAACGCTGCCTGAATCCGTGCGCTACATGGTGGCGAAATCGAAGCCGGTCGAGAAAATCCGCAAGACGCTCGCACGCGTCTCGCAGGAAGCCATGAACGCCGGCTCATTCTTCATGACCGAAGTCGCGCCCGCAGCGCTTGGACAGAGCGGCATGAGCGTGGTGCTGTCGAAATCGTATGTGATCGGCTCGGTCATGCTGTGGCTCGCGTATTTCATGGGCCTGGTGATTTTCTACGCATCGATCAACTGGATGCCGATTCTGCTGAAGGAATCGGGTCTCGCGCCGCAGACCGCTACGCTGATTTCCGCACTGTTTCCGCTCGGCGGTGTCGGCGCGGTATTGTGCGGAGTCCTGATGGATCGATTCAACGCGAATCGCGTGATTGCGGTGTGTTACGCGTTGACGGCGGTGAGCGTGTACCTCATCGGACAGGCGGCGGGCAATGTCGGCATGTTGGTGCTGATCGTGTTCTTGGCAGGCGTGCTGATGAACACCGCGCAATCGTCGATGCCCGCGCTCGCCGCCGCGTTCTATCCGACGGCAGGACGCGGCACGGGCGTGGCGTGGATGCTCGGCATCGGCCGATTCGGCGGAATTGCGGGATCGTTTCTCGTGGCTGAACTCACACGTCAGCATTTCACGTTTGGCGGCATTTTCGCGACGATTGCGGTGGCCGGTTTGATTTCGGCGGCGGCGTTGCTGATCAAGCAGGCGGCACATCCACAACGGGCGTCATCGGCAGAATTGAAGTCAACGGAACCGGTGGGACACTGATTGTTTCGTGGTTCGATAAGCAATCGCCCCGTGAGCGCTACAGTCTCACGGGGCGTTTTGCTTTTTGTCGGCTTAAGTGAATCTTTCACATTCATTTAAGAGTTTTTACCTGTTGTTTCATGCAAGGATTCTTAAAAATCTCCGGCCTCCTTTGAGTCGCCGGATCGATGCGCTTGTTCGCTCTCCGGGCTCGCTTCATATTCCCGGTAGAAAAAATAATGAACAAGGGCTGTTTTCGACTGGTCTTCAATCGCGTGCGGCACATGATGGTCGCCGTCGCGGAATCGGCCAGTACGCATGGCAACGGCGCGCGCAAGAAAGCAACATGCGTGGCCACGCTGTTCGGTGCTGTGTCGGCGTCGGCGTTTGCGCAGATTGTCGCCGCGCCCGGCTCAGGCGCGCAGGTCGTTCAAACACAAAATGGCCTGAATCAGGTGAACATCGCGCGGCCGTCTGGCGCGGGCGTTTCACTGAACAAGTACTCGCAATTCGATGTCCCGGCGAAGGGCGCAATTCTCAATAACTCGCCGACGATCGTTCAGACGCAGCAGGCTGGGTATATCAACGGCAACGCGAATCTGACGCCGGGACAGGAAGCGCGCGTGATCGTGAATCAGGTCATGTCGAACGCGCCTTCGCAATTGCGCGGGTACGTGGAAGTCGCGGGCAAGCGGGCCGAGGTGATCATTGCGAATCCTAACGGATTAGTGGTCGATGGCGCGGGGTTCATCAACACATCGCGCGCCGTGCTGGCAACGGGCACGCCGAATTTCGCAGCGAATGGCAATGTCGCGGGCTTTACGGTCAATGGCGGCAATATCGTCGTGCAGGGCGCGGGGCTGAATGCGGGCAACGTCGATCAGGTCGATCTGCTCGCGCGTGCGGTGCAGGCAAACGCGGCAATTTATGCGAAGACGCTGAATATCGTCGCAGGCGCAAACCAGGTCGATCACGATACGCTGGCCGCGACGCCGATAGCGGGCAACGGTTCCTCGCCTGCAATCGCCATCGATGTGAGTCAGCTGGGCGGGATGTACGCGGATCGCATTTATCTGGCGAGCAACGAGTTTGGCGTTGGCGTCAGCACGCGCGGCGTGCTTGCCGCGCAGGCGGGCGATCTCACGCTTCAGTCGAACGGGATGCTTGTTTTAGCGGGTCAAACGAATGCGAGTGGCAATCTCAACGCAACCGCTCGAGATGGCATCGACAATACGGGCGCCACGTACGCGAAGGGCAATGTCAGCGCGACGACCAGCGGCAAGTTGACCAATAGCGGCGTATTCGCCGCGCAGCAGAATACGAGCGTGAGCGCGGGTAGCGTTGCATCGACGGGAACGCTTGGCGCGGGGATCAATGCCGATGGTTCTATCGCGCAAACCGGGGCCTTGCAGATCGACGCAACGGGCGCGATTAACGCGACGGGACGCAATGCGGCGGGAAGCAACGCGGCGCTGCAAGGGGCGTCGATTAATCTTGCGGGCAGTTCGACTACGGCCAAGAGCGATCTCGCCATGACGGCCACTTCGGGCGATATGAACCTCGCGGGCGCGACGACCACAGCGGGCGGCGCGATCACGGCGAACGCTTCGGGCACGCTTGTCAACGACAACGCTGCTTTGAAGTCCGGTGGCGCGCAAAGTGTGACGGCAGGCGCGCTGTCGAACCGAAACGGGCAGTTGATTTCCGGCGGCGCGTTGACGGAGCGCATCGCGGGCGCGGTGCAGAATCAGGGCGGCACAATGCAGGCAGCAAGCGCGCTCGACACGCGCGCTGGCAGCTTCGATAACAGCGCAGGACATGTAGCCTCGCTCAATACCGATGGTCTGAATCTAAATATAGTAGGTATCCTGAACAATGCTCAGGGCGGCACGATCGGCGGCAACGGCAATGTGATTGCTCAAGCCGCGCAACTCGTCAATGCGGGTTCGATCACGGCGGTGCAAGACCTCGTGGTGAACGCATCGCAAACGCTGACGAATTCGGGCACGCTTGCGGCGAACGGCAAGTTGAGCGCAGCGGCGGGCGCGACGCTCGATAACAGCAACGGCACGATCACAGCCGATCAACTCGATGTCACGGCATCGAACCTGACGAATCATTTTGGCTTCGTCACGCAGACGGGAACCGGCGCGACGACGCTCGCCGTTACGAACACGCTGGACAACGCCAACGGCTCGATCGCGACCAACGCGCAAGACCTGACGCTCACGCCCGCCGCGATCATCAACGACCACGGCAAGATCACGGATTCGGGCACTGGCGCGCTGTCGATTACGACGGGCAGCGTATCGAATAACGGTGGCACGATTGCGACCAACGGCGCCTTGACGGCCCACGTCAACGGAGCGATATCGAATCAGGGCGGGACGATGCAGGCGGGCGGTGCATTGAGCGCATCGGCTTCGAGTCTGGATAACGCGAGCGGTCGTATCAGTTCACTCGGCGCGCAAGGGCTTTCGATTACTACGAGCGGTTTGCTCAACAACCGATCGAACGGACAGATTGCGGGGAATGGCACTGTCACGCTGCAAGCGGGCCAGTTCGCCAATGCCGGTTCGATTACCGCGATGCAGAGTCTTATCGCGCGGGCGATGCAGACGCTGTACAACAGCGGGACGCTGGCTGCGAACGGGCTGGTTTCGGTATCGGCGGGTTCGACGCTGACAAATGCAGGTTCGATATCGGGCAATCAATTGGCCCTTTCGGCGTTCGATTTGATCAATCGCGGCGGCACGACCACGCAAGCGGGCACCGCGGCCACCACGTTCACGGTTTCGGGGCTTCTGGATAACACGTCGGGAAACCACGCAAACCGTCGACCACCGTGATCAGGATGTCGTGCAGGCCGCGGTTCTTCAGCTCGTTGAAGATCTTCAGCCAGAACTTGGCACCCTCGGTTTGCTCGATCCACAAACCCAGCACTTCCTTGCGGCCATCGGCGCGGATGCCCAGCGCCAGATAGACCGCCTTGTTTCTGACCGTACCGTCGTCGCGAATCTTCAGGCGCAGCGCATCAAAGTACACGATCGGATACATCGCATC
>NZ_JAQFVG010000005.1 GCF_029439455.1 Caballeronia sp. BR00000012568055
GGCTTAGAGTACCTTTTGTCCCGCAGGTGTTAAAGATTCTGAATCGAGTGCTTTTCTCGGTTGTTCTGCCTCCGTCCGTAACAGTAGGACGCAATGTGACATTTGGCTATCAAGGTTTGGGTATCGTAGTGCATCGGAACACGGTTTTGGGTAACAAAGTCGTGATCTCGCCAAATGTTGTAATTGGCGGTCGCAATGGGGCTGGCAGAGTAGTCATTGAAGACGACGTACTGATTGGTGCCGGTGCTTGCATTCTTGGATCGGTTGCGGTCGGTCGGGGCGCAAAAATTGGAGCGAACGCAGTAGTGCTGAGCGATGTTCCGCCGCGGACTACGGTAGTGGGCATTCCTGCCCGTGTAATTTGAGTTGATATGAAAGGCATCGATTTCCGCCAAGTACCTTTTTCGGTTATCAAAAGTACGGGCTCCGAACCTCAGACCCCGCGCCACATTGCGCTGGTGATCTGGGCATTTCTTGCTTTTGCTTTTATTCTCACTCCGATCGCGGATTTTCTGACTGTTCGAGGCTCGTCAAACGGTGACACTGCACGCTATTCGCTTGTCGTTCGTGGATTGATCGTTATTGGTTTGATGTTCGGAACGCTAGTATGCGGGAAAGTGCGGCGGGAAAGTTGCACGCAAGCATTCTTAGCAATCGTTGCGATTAGTGCTGCAGGCATAACATGCTTAGTTACTGATATGTCGGGGAAAGACTTTGCGGAGCAAGCAACCTTCATCTTAAAGGTATTTTCTTTTTTTATTTATATAGCAGGCCTATTGTGCCTCACCGATAAACAACGATCCAATCTCGAACCACTGGTCCTCGGAGCATTGCTTGTCTATGCGATGACCATCGTGGTAGGCGCGATCTTCTCCGTAGACATGTTCCGTAGCTATCAGGCGGATACACATATCCGATCGGGTTACGAAGGTATTGTTTATGCCCAAAATGAGGCGTCCGCATTGATGATTTCAGGGTTGGCCTACGCATATGCGCGGGTGCTGAAGTCGGGATGGACGATTTCGACATTGCTACCAGTGATCGTGCTGAGTGCCGCTTCGCTTCTAATCGGTACTAAGGCGGCGGCAGCGGGTGCGTTAGTTGTTGTTTGCATATATTTCTACGCTCGCCATCGGGCGATTGGTGCGACGCTTAAAGCGAGCTCCACGGTACTGATTCTCCTTGCTATTGTACTCATCGCGTACGCCTCCATTCCATCAGTTCGCGACGCAGTAAGCTTGAGCCAGGACTATTTCATGTATCACTATGAGCATGCGCGGGGAAATGCTCTTCTGACTATCCTGCTGTCTGGTCGCGACGAAAAATTCGCGGCAGTATGGGCAGATCTGAGTGATCAAAACTTCATAGCTGTCTTGAGTGGCGGCTACCCCATCACTCGTTACTTCATTGAAATCGATATCCCCGATTTGATCCTCTGTCTGGGACTTCCCGCGTTCTGTTTTTATCTAGTTGCGCTACGTCGCGAGTTTGTTTTCGATCGACCAAATTCACTGTCGCGATACGGACAACTTTTCTTTTGGCTATTGCTTGCTGTAGCGTGTACAGCGGGACATATTCTCAATTCCGCCGTGACCAGTCCCTATCTGGCTTTTCTCGCAGTTCTGATACGTCGACACTCATAATCGCAGAGGAATGAAGAATTATTAGACCGTGTCCAACGTGCCAGCCCTCACCCCCCCTCCACCACAAACCCCCTCTTCCTCAACAACTCCAACACCCCCCTAGGCCCACCCAAATGCAGCGCCCCAATTGCCACAAACACAGGCTTATCCGGCGCTGCAATCGCCACCATCCTCTGCACGAACCGTCGATTCCGGTCATAGACAACGCGGTTATCCACCTGCGCCGCCAACTGCGATGACTTCGCCAGCTTCGAGCTTTTCGCATCGTCCCAGGCCTTCAACGCATCCGCATCGCCGATACGCCATAGCCGATGCAGCTCCTTCACATCGGCTATATTCTGCGCGGGCGTCTGCGCCAGATCCTGAGCGAGCATCTCCCGCTGCTGCGCCGAAGTCAGCCGCGTGAACGTCGATATCTGCTCATTCAACGTTTCCAGACCAACGATCTTCCCGCGCACTCGGAGATACATATTCTGCAACTGCGCCTCGGTTCCGTACTCGCTCTGAAACCCGGCCTTCAACGTGTCGTACGTCTCGATCAACATGGAAGCGAGCCAGGGCCGCGTATGCCGAAGCTCCTTCAAGGCCGCCGGATTGTTGCGCATGCGCGCTTCGACTTCCTTCCACATCGAATCAGGCAGATAGTCGATCAGACACTCGCTGCGACACATGCCGTAGCGATTCACATCGTCCTGTGAAACGAGCAGTTCATCGGGGGAAATTTCGAGCGCCAAAGTAGGCGATGCATCCAGCGCCGCCAATATGCTCTTGCGAAACGGTTGCTCGGGCGGATAGTCGGTCGGGAAACCGACGTGCAGGGTGCCGAGCACATAGATGGTGGTCGAACCTTTCGTCGCCACGTAAAACGGCATGCGCGGCGGCGATGCCCGCACCGGGCCACTGGCCGTCGTGCCATTGCTGCGATCCGGCTGCGGCGCCACCGAAGCGGGCGGCAAGGAAGCCGGCTCCGCATCGCCGGCAGCCTGTGGGGTACGCGACCCGACGACAGCAAAAGCCGGCAGCGAAGCCATAAACAGCACAAGCGACAGCACGAAGGCTGTCGCTTGGGAGAGCGCCGCGCGCCACGCGCGCGACTTGTCGTATGAATCCGGCACGAGCGACATCTTAATTCATTCGCGTGACGCGCCGTGCTAACTAGCGCGCTTTCACGCTTCCCCGTCACCTACCTCTTCCGCGCGATGGCACGATACCTGTCGGCCATCGACCTCGCGCAGCTTCGGCTCTTCGCTCCGGCATCGCTCGATCGCCCACGGGCAGCGCTGGTGAAACGTGCAGCCCGATGGCGGATTGAGCGGCGACGGCATCTCGCCCTGCAATTTGATCTTGATGCGCCGGTCTTCCTCGAAGATGGCCGGCGTCGCGGACATCAGCGCGCGCGTGTACGGATGACGCGATTTCGCGAAGATCGTCTGCTTGTCGCCGACTTCGGCTACGCCGCCGAAGTACATCACCATCACATCATCGGCGATATGTTCCACGACCGACAAGTTGTGCGAGATAAAAACGTAGCTCGTGCCGAACTGCTGCTGCAAATCCATGAACAGATTCAGAATCTGCGCCTGAATCGATACATCGAGCGCCGAAACCGGTTCGTCCGCCACCACGATCTGCGGATCGAGAATCATCGCGCGCGCGATCGCCACGCGTTGCCGCTGGCCGCCCGAGAACATATGCGGATAGCGCGACGCATGTTCCGGCCGCAATCCGACGGTGCGCATCATCTGCGCGATGCGCTCGGCGCGCTGCGATGCGCTCAGCTTCGTATTGATGGCAAGCGGCTCGCCCAGCGTCTGCTCGACCGTCTTGCGCGGATTCAGCGATGCAAACGGGTTCTGAAACACCATCTGCACACGCTGCCGCAACTCAGCAATCTTCGCCTTGCTCGCGCCCGCGACATCTTCGCCTTCGATCAGCAATCGGCCCGACGTCGGCTCTTCGATCATCGTGAGCTGACGCGCAAGCGTGGACTTGCCGCATCCCGATTCCCCGACCACCGCCAGCGTGCGCCCGCGCTTCAGTTCGAACGACACGCCGTTCAGCGCTTTCACCGTGCCCTGCTCGAACATGCTCTTCTTCACGCTGTAGTGGCGCGTGAGCTGATCCGCTGCGAGCACGATGTCATGATTCATTTGCTTCGGCACTGCGTTCATCGCGCGCCTCCTTCCACGACCACGTCGATATTCAGCGGCTTGATGCATCGCGCGCGCACGGCTTCATCGTTGGGTGCAAGCTGGAACAGCTTCGGCCGCGCCTTCTTGCAATCATCGACAACGTACTTGCAGCGCGGTGCAAACAGACATCCGGTCGGCCGATCATCCTTGCCCGGCACCATGCCCGGCAGCGCCGCGAGCCGATCCGCGCCGCGCGAATGCTCGGGAATCGCGGCCAGCAACGCTTCCGTATACGGATGATGCGGCTCGCTGAAAATCGCCGGCACATGATTCGTTTCTATGACTTCGCCCGCGTACATCACCGCCACGCGCTGCGCAACTTCGGACACCACGGCCAGATCGTGCGAGATCAGCACGAGCGCCATGCCGCGTTCCTTTTGCAGCTTGACGAGCAATTCCATGATCTGCGCTTGAATCGTCACGTCGAGCGCGGTGGTGGGTTCATCGGCGATCAGGAGCTTAGGATTGCACGCGACCGCCATCGCGATCATCACGCGCTGATTCATGCCGCCCGACATCTGATGCGGAAACGCGTTGATACGGCTTTTCGCATCCGGAATGCCGACCTGATCGAGCAATTCGAGCGCGCGCTTATCCAGCGCCGCGCCGCGCAGACCTTCGTGCAGCTTCAGCACTTCCTTGATCTGATAGCCGACCGTATAGCTCGGATTCAGGCTCGTCAGCGCGTCCTGAAAGACCATCGCGATATCCTTGCCGATGATCTTGCGACGTTCACGCGCCGACGCGTGCAGCAGGTCTTTGCCGTCGAACATGACCTGATCGGCGGTGACCTTGCCGGGATGATCGATAAGACCCATCAGCGCCATCATCGTGACGCTTTTTCCCGAGCCGGATTCGCCGACCACGCCGACGACTTCGCCCGGCTTCACAGACAGATCGATCCGATCGACCGCCTGCGTGCCGCCGAAGGTGACCTGCAAATTGCGGATAGTGAGGAGTTCGTTCATGTCTTAGCCCATCCGCTTGAGTTTCGGATCGAGCGCATCGCGCAGGCCGTCGCCGAGCAGGTTGATGACGAGCACCGAGATCAGAATCGACAAACCGGGCATCGTCACGATCCACCATGCGCTTTCGATGTAATCGCGCGCGGACGCGAGCATCGCGCCCCACTCCGCGGCGGGCGGCTGAACGCCAAGGCCCAGGAAGCCGAGTGCGGCGGCATCGAGAATCGCGGAGGAGAAGCCGAGCGTGGCTTGCACGATCAGCGGCGCAGCGCAGTTGGGCAGCACTTGCGAGAACATCAGCCGCACCGTGCCCGCACCCGCCACGCGCGATGCCGTCACGTATTCCTTCTGCAACTCACCAAGCGCCGACGCGCGCGTCAGCCGCACATAACCCGGCAACGCGACGATGGCAATCGCCAACATCGTATTCACCAGCCCCGGTCCGATGATCGCGACAACCGCGACCGCGAGCAGCAGCGAAGGCAACGCGAGCAGCACGTCCATCACGCGCATGATCGGTGTATCGAGCCAATGGAAGAATGCGGCCATGAGACCGAGCACGACGCCCGGAATCAGCGCCAGCACCACGGAGACAAAGCCAATCCAGAACGACAAGCGCGCGCCGTACATCAGCCGCGAGAGGATGTCGCGGCCGGCTTCATCGGTGCCGAGCAGGAACATGCGATTGCCGCCTTCGATCCACGCAGGCGGAATCTTGACGTACTCACGATACTGCTCGATCGGACTATGCGGTGCGATCACCGGCGCGAGAATCGCCACCAGAATCAGCGCGATCACGATCAAACCCGCGACCACCGCGCCGCGATTGCGCGAGAAGTTGAACCAGAACTCGCGCGCCGCGACCATGCGGCCGGAAGGTGGCGTGAGCGCCTGGGGAGGAAGATTGTTTTGAATGTCAGCCATAGCATGCCTCGCGCCGAGCCGCCTCAAGCGAGGCATGCGCCCCCTCGGGGGGCAGCGAACGTAAGTGAGCGTGGGGGTGGTTCATCCTTTCCTCAACGAGTATGGCGAATGCGCGGATTCAACACGCCGTACAACAAATCGACGACCAGATTCACGACGATCACCAAGGTCGCGATCATCAGAATGCCGCCTTGCACGACCGGATAATCGCGACGCGAAATGGCATCGATCAGCCACTTGCCGACGCCCGGCCACGAGAACAGCGTCTCGGTCAGCACCGCGCCCGCGAGCAGCGTGCCGACTTGCAGCCCGATCACGGTCACCACGGGAATCAGCGCATTGCGCAGCGCATGCACGACCACCACACGCAGCGGCGACAAACCCTTCGCGCGCGCCGTGCGAATGTAGTCTTCGCGCAGCACTTCGAGCATCGATGAACGCGTCATACGCGCGATCACTGCGAGCGGAATCGTGCCGAGCACGATGGTCGGCAAAATCAGATGCGATAACGCCGACGTGAACGCGCCTTCATCGGTCGAGAACAGCGAGTCGATCAGCATGAAACCGGTGACGTGCGGAATGTCGTATTCCACCGCAATACGCCCCGACACAGGCGTCCAGCCCAGCTTCGCCGAGAAGAACATGATGAGGATCAAGCCCCACCAGAAGATCGGCATCGAATAACCGGTGAGCGCGGTGCCCATCACGCCGTGATCGACCACCGTGCCGCGCCGCAGCGCCGCCGCCACGCCCGCGGGCAAACCGACGATCAGCGCAAAAATCATCGCGCAGATGGACAGTTCGACGGTCGCGGGAAAGCGCGCCATGAACTCGCCCATCACGCTCGTATTCGTGATGATCGACTGGCCGAGATCGCCCTTGAGCGCGTGGCCGACGTAATGGAAATACTGAAGCGGAAGCGGCTGGTCCAGACCTAAACGCTTCATGGCTTCGGCATGTGCCGCCGGATCGACGCCGCGCTCGCCCATCATCACTTCGATAGGATCGCCCGGAATCAGATGAATGAGTGCAAACGCGAGAATCGTAATGCCGATGAACGTCGGTATCACCATTCCTATGCGTCGCAAAACGAATCGGAACATGATCGCCCTTTTCGGTATTGGAGAACAGAATGTGCATCCGGCGGCGGGATCGCGCAGACCCCCGCCGCCGGACCGGTACTTATAGTTATGGTTTAGTGCAAAAAGCGTTCCGCTGGCAACTTTACTGCATGCCGACGCCGTCGAAACGGGCGTAGCCAAGCGGTTCGATCTTCATGCCCGTGACCTTCTTGCTGACCGGCTGATACACCGTCGAATGCGCGATCGGCGAGAACGGCAACTGCTGGCCGAAGATTTCCTGCGCGTCCGTATAAGCCTTGGTGCGCGCGGCGACGTCAGTCGTCGAACGGCCCTTCACGACGAGGTCGTCGAACGGCTTGTAGCACCACTTCGAGAAGTTGCTGCCCTTCACCGCGTCGCAGCCGAGCAGCGTGCCGAGCCAGTTGTCCGGATCGCCGTTGTCGCCGGTCCAGCCAATCAGCAGTGCATCATGTTCGCCCGCGTGCGCGCGCTTCAGATACTCGCCCCACTCGTACGAGACGATATTCGCCTTCACGCCGATCTTCGCCCAGTCGGCCTGAATCATTTCGGCCATCAGACGCGCGTTCGGGTTGTAGGCGCGCTGCACGGGCATGGCCCACAGCGTGATTTCCATGCCGTTCGGGAAGCCGGCCTTGGCGAGCAATGCCTTCGCCTTCGCGGTGTCGTACGGCTGGCTCTTCAGGTTCTTGTCGTAGGACCATTGCGTCGGCGGCATCGGCGCGGTCGCGGGCTGGCCTGCGCCCTGATAGACCGAGTCGATGATCGCCTTCTTGTTGATCGCCATATCGAGCGCGCGACGCACGTCGGTGTTATCGAGGCCCTTCTTGGTCACGTTATACGCGACGTAACCTTCGTTGAAGCCCGCCTGCGACGGCGTATCCACGGTCGATACAGCCTTCAGCGGCGCGATATCGCCCGGACGCGGATAGCTCATCACCTGGCATTCGTTGCTCTTGAGCTTCTGCACGCGCACGGCGGCGTCCGGCGTGATCGAGAAGATCAGCTTGGAAATCTGCACCGCGTTCGGCTTCCAGTAGTCCGGATTGCCATCGAAACGAATCGTCGCGTCTTTCGTATAGCTGCGGAAAATAAACGGACCCGTGCCGACCGGATATTGATTGATGTCAGCCGCTTTGCCGTCCTTGAGCAGCTTGTCCGTGTATTCGGCCGAGAGAATCGACGCGTATTCCATCGCCAGATTCTGGATGAACGGCGCGCTCACTTCCTTCAGCGTGAACTTCACGGTGTACGGATCGACCTTTTCGACCTTGGTGATGAGCTTGTCCAGGCCCATGTCCGTGAAATACGGGAACTGAACGTTATAAGCCTTGCGGAACGGATTGTTCGGATCGAGCATGCGGTTGAACGTGAACACCACGTCGTCCGCATTGAATTCGCGCGTCGGCTTGAAGAACGACGTGGTCTGGAACTTCACGCCGTGACGCAAATGGAAGGTGTACGTAAGACCATCCGACGATACATCCCACTTTTCGGCCAGACCCGGTTCCACCTTCGTGCCGCCGCGCTCGAATTCGACGAGGCGGTTATAGACGGTGAACGTGTTCGCGGTGAAGTCCGTGCCCGTGGTGTATTGCGCCGGATCGAAACCGGCGGGGCTGCCTTCCGAGCAGTAGACCAGCGTCTTGTTCGGGAGCGCGGCGTGCGCGGCGGTGGCCGCGAACAGCGTTGCCGTGGCGACAGCGCCGATCAGCGCCGACAAGCGGGCGCCTCGCAACAGGCCATTCTTCTTCATGTTTCCTCCAGGTCGATGCCGGTTTTCAACCGACGTAGCGCGATATTACTTGATCGCTCTGCACCGTCTCTCAGCGCGTGCAGCGCGTCTAGATCATCCGGTACAAGCAAATTCGGGCGCTACCCTAGCATGAACAAATATTACGTGTGCGGGCGGTTTCCCCAATGGCTTAAGACGCCGTGGGCCGTTCAATTCGATTGAGTTATTGCCTATGCGCAGAGGTGATAGCGCGAAAACAGCGAGAACCGCGCGGCGAGCGCCGCGCGGGTACTTCGATTACTGACTTTTGAAGCCGAGCCGCTCGCAGATCGACTTCGATGCCTGCGCGCCGTTGAGCGTGTAGAAATGCACGCCCGGCGCGCCGCCATCGATCAGACGGCGACACAGGCCCGTCACCACGTCGAGGCCGAATTCGCGGATGGAATCGCGGTCGTCGCCAAAACTTTCCAGGCGACGCGCGACCCACTTCGGCACTTCCGCGCCGCACATGTCGGAAAAGCGCATGAGCTGCGAGAAGTTCGTGATCGGCATGATGCCGGGCACGATCGGCACATCGACGCCGAGCTTGCGCGCTTCATCGACGAACGTGAAGTAAGCGTCCGCGTTGAAGAAGTACTGCGTGATCGCCGAATTCGCGCCCGCCTTCACCTTGCGCGCGAAGTTTTCGAGGTCCGCGCGCGGCGACTTCGATTGCGGATGAAACTCGGGATACGCCGCCACTTCGATATTGAACCAGTCGCCGTGCTCCTGGCGAATGAACGCCACGAGTTCCGACGCATAGCGCAACTCGCCGACTTCGCCCATGCCCGAAGGCAGATCGCCACGCAAAGCGACGATATGGCGAATGCCGTGTCCACGGTACTGCGAAAGAATGTGCCGCAGGTTCTCGCGCGACGAACCGATACACGACAAATGCGGCGCGGCTTCGAAGCCTTCCGCGGCCATTTCGAGCACGGTGTCGAGCGTGCCTTGCTGCGTGGAGCCGCCCGCCCCGAATGTCACGGAGACGAACTTGGGCGAGAGCTTGCGCAACTCCGCACGCGAGGCGCGGAGCTTTTGCATGCCGTCGTCCGTCTTCGGCGGAAAAAACTCGAATGAGAGTTCGATCGGTTTCATGATGTTTTATGTCGCGCGGCAGCAGCGACGCGCATCAGCCGAAATTGCGTTGTCCGAAGATGAGCGCTGACAGCAGCCACGACACGATGCTGTACAAAATGGACCCGAAGAACGCGGACCAGAAGCCCGATACTTCGAAGCCCTTCAGCAACGACGAGCACAGCCAGAAGCACAACGCGTTCACGACGAGAATAAACACCCCGAGCGTGAGAATGGTCACCGGCAAGGTCAGGATAATGAGCAACGGGCGCAACACCGCGTTGATCAGCCCGAGCACCACCGCGATGATCAGCGCCGTGCCGAAACTGCGAATGTGAATCGACGGCACCAGATACGTGATGATCAACAGCGCGAGCGCGTTGATCAGCCATGTCAGCAGCACGGTCATCGAATGAATCTCCGGTTGATACGTTCAGGAGCACGGACGGAATGGAAGCGCCGTCCGTGCCATTTACCGCCGCCGCGTGCGATTAATAGCGGTAGTGGTTCGGCTTGAACGGACCGTTCTTGTCCACGCCGATATAACCGGCCTGTTCCGTCGTCAGTTCGGTCAGTTCCGCGCCAATGCGGCCCAGATGCAGACGCGCGACCTTCTCGTCCAGATGCTTCGGCAGCACGTACACCTTGTTCTCGTACTTGTCGCCGCGCGTGAACAGTTCGATCTGCGCCAGCGTCTGATTCGTGAACGAGTTCGACATCACGAACGACGGATGGCCCGTCGCGCAACCCAGATTCACCAGACGGCCTTCAGCCAAAATGATGATCTTCTTGCCGTCCGGGAACACGATGTGATCGACCTGCGGCTTGATGTTGTCCCACGTGTACTGACGCGTGGAAGCAATATCGATTTCCGAGTCGAAGTGACCGATGTTGCAGACGATCGCGTTGTTGCGCATCGCCTTCATGTGGTCGTGGTTGATGACGTGGTAGTTGCCGGTTGCCGTCACGAAGATGTCGGCGCGGCTGGCGGCGTATTCCATCGTCACGACGCGATAGCCTTCCATTGCGGCTTGCAGCGCGCAGATCGGATCGATTTCCGTGACCCACACGGTCGCGCCCAGACCGCGCAGCGATTGCGCGCAGCCCTTGCCCACGTCGCCGTAACCGGCCACGACCGCGATCTTGCCGGCGATCATCACGTCGGTTGCGCGCTTGATGCCATCGACCAGCGACTCACGGCAGCCATACAGATTGTCGAACTTCGACTTCGTGACCGAATCGTTCACGTTGATGGCCGGGAACGGCAGACGCCCTTCCTTTTCCATCTGATACAGACGATGCACGCCCGTGGTCGTTTCTTCCGTCACGCCCTGAATGTGCGACAGACGCGTGGAGTACCACGTCGGATCGGCATCGAGGTGCGAAGCGATCGACTTGTACAGCGCGACTTCTTCTTCGTTGGTCGGCTTGGAAATGACCGAGCGGTCCTTTTCAGCCTTCGCGCCGAGAATAAGCAGCAGCGTTGCGTCGCCGCCGTCATCGAGAATCATGTTGGCGAACTCGCCGTTCGGCCACTCGAAAATGCGATGCGAGAACTCCCAGTATTCATCGAGCGATTCGCCCTTGAATGCGAACACCGGCGTGCCGCCCGCAGCAATAGCGGCAGCCGCGTGATCCTGCGTCGAAAAGATATTGCACGATGCCCAGCGCACGTCCGCGCCAAGTGCGGTGGGCGTTTCGATCAGCACGCCCGTCTGAATGGTCATGTGCAGCGAACCGGCCACGCGCGCGCCCTTCAGCGGCTGCTGTGCCTTGTACTCTTCGCGCGTCTGGATGAGACCCGGCATTTCCGTTTCGGCGATGTCGAGTTCCTTGCGGCCCCATGCGGCCAGCGACATGTCGGCGACGACGTAATCCTTGGAATCTTTGGAATCGAGAACTGCGGCGTTCATCACGCCCTCCTTTCTAAAAAGTACTAGAAATGTTGACGTGAGCGCCGTTCAGTGCGGTTGGTCTGGCGGCGCTTGCGCGTCCATTCCCCCGGATTGAAAGCCTTCGAGCCTGGCGGATGATCCGTCGCAACGCTCCTCGAAGACGAACGGCGATTGTAGCAAAAAAGCGTGTCGCGCCGCTGCGGTTCAGGACGGACGACTAAAGGGGCGCAAGCCGCGCAATTCCTCGACGGACGCGACGGCGCGTTGCGCAAGCCGCAGTTGCAGATCGTGCACCTGCGCGGTGCTTTCGGGATGGGGATCGGTTCCGAAACCCATATTGATACTGAAGAACTTCTGCGCGTGGATGCCCGGGTGGTAATGCATGCGCACGCCTTTTCGTCCGGACAGGCGCGGATTGCCGTACAGCAGACTCAATGCCCTCGAAAGCGGCATGTCTTCGCCGCCGGCCGTGCGCAAAAGTTCATCGGCGGGAAAGCCGCCCAGCGCCATATACACCGAACGGCGAATTACAAGGCTGCTTGGCACCGTGCACACCAGTTTCTCGCCCAGTTTGTCCAACGCGGGATGCTGGCTCACTTCGTCGGGAAAACCGCAGAATTCGATATTGAGCCGGATGCTGGCGTTTTGCGGATGCGAGGCGAAGAAGGCCGTGGCGTCGTAGAGCGCGTCGGGCAGATATTCGTCGTCGGCGTCCAGAAAGGCGAGCACGGCGCACTCTGCGTGCATCGCCGCCCAGTTGCGCGCCCGCGCCGCGCCCGAATTCTGGTTCAGACTCAGCGGCTTCACGCGCGGATCGCGCGATGCGTAGTGCGCGGCGATCTGCCTGGAGTCGTCGGTCGAGCCGTCATCGACGACGATGATCTCCGCCGCTTCGGGCTGCGCGAGGCAGCTTTCGAGCGCGCGCGCAAGCGTGGATGCAGCGTTGAAGCACGGAATGATGACGGAAACAGGAAGCATGGCGGGCGGGCATCGATTTGAACGCGGGCCAGTTTATCCGTCGTAAGTCCGATATCGCGCCTCTCAAATTCTGAAAAACTCGCGACTTTTCCGAAAGAGTTCAAAACGGCAACGCGGAGAGCAAGGGCGCGAGCAGCACCATCACCACGCCCGCGATCATCATCGTCAGACTGGCGACGACGCCTTCCTCGCTGCCGAGTTCGCGCGCCTTCGCCGTGCCGACGCCATGCGCCGCCGCGCCGAACAGCGCGCCGCGCGCCAGCCGCGTGCGAAGCGGCACCAGCGCCAGCACGATCTCGCCGAACAGCATGCCGCACACGCCCGTCGCGATCACGAACAACGCGGTCAGATCCTTCGGCGCGTGAATCTTGTCCGATACGGCCAGCGCGAACGGGGTGGAAACGGAGCGCGTCGCGAGGCTGCGTTGCAGTTCCGGCGACAGATGCAGCAGCTTCGCCAGCGCCAGCGATCCGCCCACCGCCACGAGAATGCCCACCGTCACGCCGACCGTCAGCGAAATCCAGTGGCGCTTGAGCAGCGCGCGGTATTCGTAGATCGGCACGGCAAACGCGACCGTGGCGGGACCGAGCAGCCACATCAGCCAGCGGGTATCGGCGAAGTAGACGGGATACGGAATGCGCGCCGTGACCACGATCAACGCGAGCACGGCCGGAACAGCCACAAGTGGCGTCAGCCACGGGCTTTTGAACCGCGCATAGAGCGCTTTCGATGCGAAATACAGCGCGACAGTCAGCACGAAGCAACCGATGGATATCAGCTTCGCGGCGTCGTCATCGAAAAGAGAAAAGTGGCTCATGGCGAACTCAGGCGCGCTTGCGCGCACGACGCAGCGCCAGACGGCGCTCCAGCCGCGCCGCGCGATCCACCGCGAACGCGACGGCCACCATCACCATCAGCGTGCCAGCAACGACCACCAGGGCGAGACGCCAGCCATCTTCCATGAACAGGCCGCCGTACTGCACCGCCGCGACCGCTGCCGGAATGAAGAACAGCAGCATGTCCGACAGCAACCAGTCCGCGCCCGCCTTGACCCAACGCGGCGCGATGCCGCCGCAGAACAGCAGCGCCAGCAGCAGCACGAGACCGACCACGCTTCCGGGAATCGGCAAGGACAACTTGCGCGCGGCGAAGTCCGCCACGGCCCAGATCGCCGCCAGCGCCGCCGATTGCACGGCGACGCGCGTGACGCGGCCGAACGCATCGCGTGCGCGGGAGGAAGGCGATTGGTTTGCAAGGACGGCTGACATGGCGATCTCGAAATAGTCGGAATAAGGGTTAACCTTGAGATCGAGTATATGGGCGACCCTTGCATAATAAAAATGACTTAACCTTATCTACATCATTCCGATTTGGAATTCGAGGAGCCGGTGATGGAACTGCGCGCACTGAGATATTTCGTTGAAGTGGTCAAGCAGAAGAGTTTCACCGCCGCTGCCGAGCACGTTTTCGTCACGCAGCCGACCATCAGCAAGATGGTGAAGGCGCTGGAGGACGAAGTCGGCTCGCCGCTGTTGCTGCGCGAAGGCCGGCAAATGGTGCTGACCGATGTCGGTCAGATCGTGTATCAGCGAGGCGTGGAGGTGCTTGCGGCGCACGCGCGGCTCGAAGCAGAACTCAACGATCTCGGCACATTCGGGCGCGGCACGTTGACGATCGGCATTCCGCCGATGGGCGGATCGCTGTTTACGCCCGCTATCGCGGCGTTCAGGCAGCGCTATCCGAAGGTCGAGCTGAAGTTGTTCGAGCGCGGATCGAAAGCGATCGAAGCGGCGCTGATCGACGGTGAACTGGAACTCGGCGGCGTCTTGCAGCCGGTCGATACCGAAATGTTCGATGTGCTGCCCGTCAGCCGCCAGTTGCTCTGGCTGGTCGCGCAAAAAGGTTCGCGCTGGGACGCAGCGAGCGAAGTCGCCCTCACCGATCTCGCCGCCGAACCGTTCGTTTTCTACGGCGAAAGTCTCGCGCTGAACGACGTCGTGCTCAGCGCGTGCCGCGAAGCCGGTTTTTCACCGACCATCGTCGGGAGAAGCGGGCATTGGGATTTCATGGCGGCGCTGGTGCAGGCGGGCATCGGCATCGCGCTGTTGCCTGCGCCGTATTGCCGGCGGCTGGATGCGGGGGCGTTCACGTGCCGTCCGGTGGTTGCGCCCGAAATTCATTGGGATATGGCGCTCGGCTGGCGGCGCAACGGATATTTGTCGCACGCGGCGCGCGCCTGGATAGAGGTTGCGCGCGAATTGCTGCCGCTCGATCCCGGCGAAGACTTTATGGCCGATGGCTTTCCGCGCGCCCGTCCGCGCAAAAACGAGCCGCAGTAAAGCAAAACGCGCCGGACCGCGTGAACGGTCCGGCGCCTTTTTCACGCGTTCAAAGCAGCGAAATCAGAAGATATCTTTGAACTCGACACGGCGATTCTGCATGCGTCCTGCCGCCGTCGCGTTATCCGCGATCGGATTGGCTGAGCCGAATGCCGCGACCGTCAGCGCCGATGCCGGCACGCCGTTCTTCACCAGGAAACTGCGCACCGCTTGCGCGCGCTTTTTCGACAGGGCCAGGTTCAGCGCCGCGCTGCCCGTGTTGTCCGAATAACCACCGATTTGCAGCTTGATCGGCGTGGCCTTCGAGTCGCACTTCTTGATGGTCTGAGCGGCCTTCGCGAGCGCGGACATGGCGGCTTGCGGCGGCGTGTTCGAGCCGATCCGGAACGTCACCGGCTTCAGATTCAGCATCCTGACCAGGCTTTCCGTGCTGCATTCCCCATTGGCCGATGCATCTTGAGCCTGCGCGCTCGCCGCGACCGGCGCGGATGCGGGCGTTTGCGCGTCCGCATCAGCCATGCCGATATTCCAGCCCTTGCCGAACAGCGCCTTCAGCTTGTCCAGCCAGCCGAATTTGGCGTCTGCCGCGCTGCCGCTCACTTCGATCTTGTCGCCGATGATCTGTACGTGCGCGTCCGGCTGCGACATGATCGGCAACAGACCGTCGAGCTTGTCGAGCCATGTGGCCGGGCGCGTGTCGGGATCGACCGTGATGTTGGCGTGGAACTTGTCCGCACCGAGTTTCGCCGACAGCGCATCGATCAGGCTCTGGCGTTCCGCTTCCGTGTTAACGGTGGCCTTGATGGTCGGCACGCCCGACGAATCGACATCGACATTCAGAAGCGAAGCCTTGCGCGGCAGCAATGCGGGCACGGAAGCCGGATCCGCAGAAGATGCCGCCATCACCGGCGCAGCAGCAGCCGATGCCGCGTCGGAACTCGCCGTCTTTGCGCCGGCATCCGTGGTCGTGTCCTGATCGGCGTTTTCGTGTGAGCAGCCGCGCGCCGCCAGCGCCGCGAACAGCGCGAGCGCCGCCGCGCTGGCGATCCACATCCACGCCTTCTTGTTGCCTTTGTCCTTCGTGACTTCGTGTTCGGCCACGGCCGGCGCGTCCGTCTGAAGCGGGAACGCGGCGGCCTGATGTGTCGCAGGATGTTCGAGATGTGTCGATACCGCCTTCAGACGCGACGCCACGCCTGCCAGAAACGCGCCGACCGAACCGAGACCGAGCGCATGCGCGAACGCGTCCGTCATATTGGCGCGCACCACCGGCAACTGATGGCCGAGCAGCGTGGGCAACTGGCCGACGTTGCCGCCGTGCTGCGTGAAATAGCGCTTGAGCACGCCGAGCACGGTCGCGCCGACCACGCCCGCCATCGTGCGCGTGGCGCTTGCCGCGACGCCCGTATGTTCAGCGATGCGCTCCGACAGCATGGTCAGGCTGTCGTGCGATGCCACCGCGCCGTCGGCGTGTTCGCCGGATTCGATCAGCGTCTTGAAGCCGTCGTCCTGAACGACGAAATGCGGCAGTTCATCGGCGATATGCGCGTTGGTGGACGGCGACATGATGGCGGCGAACAGCGAATGCGCGCCGTCGAGCGACGAAGCCTTGTTCATCATCGAGCCGATCAGCGCGGGGGCGCACAGGCTGACGACGCGTTTGGCCGCTTCCGGCGCACAGCCGATGCGGCCGGCAAGCTGCTGCAACACGCTTTCGGTCAAAGCGCCCTGAACTAGCTGGTTGAGATTCATACTCATATGGATACTTTCCTAAAAGCGTTTTGCATCGACCCACTGGGGCCGCGGCGATTATAGGTTCGGCCTCCTGCGGTTTTCCTGCGCGCGATAACAATCGGATTTGTCTCAGGTCGATTCGCTTTCAGAGTATTCGCAAGAAGGTCGGACGATTCCCTAAGCGCGCTTGCACACGTAATCAACACGCTCTCGCACGGCGGCGGAGAGCGCGTCCTATCATGGTCAAATTCGAGATATCGGCCGCAGCCCGGAACCACGCGGGGAAACCAACGCAGCCGAAATGGAGATCGAAAATGATTTCGCCTTCGCCCGATAAATCCGATAAGTCCAGCAATGCCGATACGCCGTTCGGCCAGACACACGAAGTCACAAATCAGCCGCCGCAGTTGCGCGATTACGACGCTTTCGCCGCCGATCACGCGTTGGCCGCCGCGCCCGAACGCGAAGGCGCGGGCTGGCACGCCGAAGCGCTGTCCCGCGATGCCCGCGCGCTCACGCAACCCGACGTCCTCGCGCTGGCCGATCTGGCCAATCGGCATACGCCGGAGCTGAATACGCACGATGCGCGCGGCGAGCGTATCGATGGAATCGAGTTTCATCCGGCGTGGCACGAATTGTTGCGAAGGCTTCGGCAGGAAGGTTTACAGGCACTGCCGTTCGAACCGGACGCGCGCGCCGGATCGATGGCCGCGCGCTGTGCGGGCTACTTTCTGCACGGCCAGCTCGAATCCGGCTCGCTGTGCCCGATCACCATGACCTTCGCCAGCATTCCGATTCTGCGCAACGAACCGGCGCTGTTCTCGCGACTATCGGCGCAACTGCTGTCGCGCGAGCACGATCCGCGTGACATTCCGCTCGACGCCGGCAAGCGCTCGATGATGATCGGCATGGGCATGACCGAGAAGCAAGGCGGCTCGGACGTGCGCAGCAACCGCACGCGCGCGCACGCCATCGATTCGGGCGGGCGCGGCGGGGCGTATCGGCTGATCGGGCACAAGTGGTTCTTTTCCGCGCCGCAATGCGATGCGCATCTGGTGCTCGCGCGCACGGCGGACGAAGGCGGTCTGTCGTGCTTCTACGTGCCGCGTTTCGCGCCGGACGGCCGCAAGAACGCGGTGCGGATTCAGCGTCTGAAGGACAAACTCGGCAATCGCTCGAACGCGAGCAGCGAAGTCGAATTTTTCGATGCCCACGGTCTGATGATCGGCGACGAAGGACGCGGTGTGCCGACCATCATCGAGATGGCGAATTACACGCGGCTGGATTGCGTGATCGGCAGCGCAGCGCTGATGCGCGCGGCGCTGGTCGAGGCGATACATCACGCGCGGCATCGCAGCGCCTTCAACGCGCGCCTCGTCGATCAACCGTTGATGCGCAACGTGCTCGCCGATCTCGCGCTGGAGTCCGAAGCGGCGACGCTGCTGTTCATGCGGCTGGCGGGCGCGTTCGAGCAAAGCACATCGAGCGCAGGCGATCCGAAGGAACGCGCGTGGCGGCGCATCGTCACGCCTGCCGCCAAGTTCTGGGTCTGCAAGCGCGCGCTCGAATTCACCGGCGAAGCGATGGAAGTCTGGGGCGGCAACGGCTATGTCGAAACCGGGCCGATGGCGCGTTTCTATCGCGAAGCGCCGGTCAATTCGATCTGGGAAGGCTCCGGCAACGTGATGTGCCTCGACGTGCTGCGCGCCTTCGAGCGCGAACAAGACGCCGCGCACGCCTTGCTCGATGACTGGCGCGGCGCGGCCTTCGATCATCCGGTGCTGGCGAACGCATTGCAGACGCTGTTCGCCATGCTGACCGGCGATCCCGCCACGCGCGAGGCATCGGCGCGGCGCATTGCGCAGCAGTTGGCGCTATGCGCGCAAGGCGTGTTGATGCTGCGTCACGCGCCGCACGACGTGGCGGGCGCGTTTATCGAAACGCGGCTGGGGGAATCGCGCGGCGAGACGGGGCGCGTGTACGGCACGTTGCCGTCGCGGTTCGATCACGCGGAAATCGTGAAGCGGGCGTTCGCTGTTTAGCGGATCTAGCGGATCTAGCGTATGGCGCGGCCCGCCTCGCGGATCGGCTCCTCGTTCTCCAGCCGATACACCCAGGCCAGCAGTTCCGCCACCGCCTGATACAGCGCGGGCGGAATATGCGCGTCGAGATCGACCTGCATCAGCATCGAGACCATTTCGGGCGAATCGTGCACGTAGACGCCTGCTTCCTTCGCGCGCTGCACGATCATTTCCGCGACGATGCCGTAGCCCTTTGCGACCACGCGCGGCGTGGCTTCGCGCGCGCCCGGTTCGTAGACCAGCGCCGTCGCCTGCTTTCGATACGGCTCGTGCTCGTTCATGCGCCCTCTCCTTCGCTCGCGGGCGCGCCGAACAAATGCGCCAATGGCGACGGCACCGGTTTCGATGCGCTGCGGCGCGTGTCGCCGTTTTCGTCGAATTCGTGCGTGCCGTCCATTGAGCGCACGCTGAACGACGCCAGCGAAATGCCCGCCGCTTCCAGCTTTCGCGCGAACGCCGCGCCATCGCCCGCCAGGCGTGACGCGCCCAGATCCGTCGATTTGATGCGCGCGGTGAGCTTGTCGCCGGTCAGCAGCAACTCGGCATCGACCATGCCGAGCGCGGGCAAGGACAGCGTGACGCGCGTACGCCATGCGCGTTCATCGCCCTGATCTTCGATCGTGCGCGGCTCGCGTTCGATTTCCCAGTCGAAATGCGTGCCCGGCCATGCCTCGCCCTGCCAGCGGAACTGGCCGTTGGCGAGCACATCGAGTTGCTGGCGCACGGTTGTGAGCGTCGCCGGATGGATGCCCGCATCGAGCGATGCCTGCACCGCCGATTCATGTGGCGCGGCATGTTCCGCGTTCGACTGCGGCGCGGGCGTGGAAAACGCGGTCACGGGCGCATCGCGTACGGATGCGGCGAGCGCGGCCGCCTGCTGCGGATTCTGCGGCGTGGGGATCGGGATCGGGATCGCGTGCGCGGGTGTATCGGGTGGAGTCGGCGTGACGTCGAGCAAAGGAACGCCGGTGCGCTGCTGCGTATCGGTGAAATCGAGCGGCAGAGACAGCGCGCGCGGATCGATCCGCGACTGCGGCTCGCTCGCCAGCGACGCCGTGCTGCGCTGACCCGCGATCCACTGCACGAGATGCGACTCGTAGAACAGACCGCTTTCATCGACCGTTTTCGCCAGTTGCGCCGCAATCTGCGTAACGGGCAACGGCGGCATGTTCTGACTCGCCGCACGCGCAGCCGCGACGGCGGCGGCGTTTGAGGAAAACGCGGTATCGAAAAGACCGGTGGTGAGCGCGGCGAACGCGCTGGCGGGACGCGGCGGCGTCGGCCACAGCGGCGCGTTGCTGGTGATGGCGGGCGGTGCGTTGTCGCCGCCCAGACGGGAAATCAGATCGAGCGTGCGCGCGACGCTGGAAAGCGCGGTCTGCGCGGAAGGCGCCGGCGCGCCGTTGCTGCCATAGAGATTCGGCCCGTACGTGCCGGGCACATTGGCCGTGTTGGCCACATTGCCTTGCGTCGCCGTTTGCCCGGCGGTCGATGTCCCCGCTCCGCGCAACGCGGTCAGAAACAACTCGCTGCGAGCGCTCAGCAGCGCGGAGATCGCGGAATCGAGCCCACTCATGCAAACATCCTCTCAATTGCAGGCGCGCGATCCGGTCCGGACGCGGCGCGTCCGCTCATTCGCTCGACTTACTCGACTCGACTAACGCAGTCCTATCATCTTCTTCAACACGCGCGCCGGGCTGTTGACCGTGAACAGCGCCGACAAACGCGCCAGACTCGGCGACGACAGATCGCGGATCGCGGCGTCGTCGGCGAGAATCTTCTTCACGAGGTCAAGCTTCCGCGCCCGGGCGGTTTCATCCAGCTCCGAGCGATGATCGACATCCTTCAACTGGTCGATCAACTCGCGATACGTGCCCTGCATGACCTTCAGGTCACTCCATTCGCCCTCGCGGGCGGCGGCCAGCATCCGGCCGGACAGCGACGCGATTGCCTCGTAGTGGGCGAAATACTCTTCTGTCGTATTCATTCGTGTCAGGCTCGACGCCCCGGCTTCGTTCAAACGGTCGCCGCGGCCAACTTCGCCACTTCGGGTGCGATTCCGACCCACGCTTCTTCCAGCGTCGCCAGCAAATTGTCGACTTCCACCAGCATCGTTTCGTCCTGTTCCAGATTCGCCTGCAAGAGGCGGCGCGTCATGTACGAATACAGCGCGTCCAGCCGATGCGCGATCTCGCCACCCGCGTCCTTGTTCAGCGCCGGCTGAAGACCCTGCTCGATGATGCCGATCGCCTTGGTGATCGCCGCTCCGCGCCCGCTTACGTTGTTCTGCTGCAGAAACATCCGCGCCTGCGCCACCGCCTGCCGCGCGCCCTGATACAGCATCGCGATCAGCCTGTGCGGGCTTGCTCCCATCACCCCTGTCTGAACGCCCACGCGTGCATACGCGTTCGCTCCGGCTTGTCCTGGGGAATACATCCGTGGTTCTCCTTATGCGATACCGGTACGCGCGCGAAATGTCCTGCGCCTGAGGCGCTGTAGCGTCTGACCGGTCGGTGTCGGTGCTGGCGCGGGAACCTGCGTCCGCCGTGCCGTTATCGGGGTTATCGGAGCAACGCCGAAAAGCTTTAGGAGACAAGGTTCCAGGCTTCAAAGGGCTGTATCGCGGGTAGTTTAAAAATCGCTCAGACCGAAATATTCATGATGTCGTTGTAGGCCGACACCAGCTTGTTGCGCACCTGAAGCCCGAATTGCAAGCCCACGTTCGCCTTCTGCATATCCACCATCACATCGTTCAGCGAAACGTTCGACGAACCGATTTCAAACGCGTGCGCTTCCGACAGCGCGTGCGTTTGCGTGTCGCTGATCTTGTCGATGGACGACTTCAGCGCGCTCGCGAAACTATCGACGCTCGCCGCGCCCGACTGGCCGGTCACCGCGCCCGTGGCGATGGTGTCGGTATTGCCCGCTGCCTTGGTGCCGCCGGACGCCTGCGCGGCCAGCGAATTGAGCGCGCTCATCGCGGAAGAAAGCGGATTGATCGGAAAGTTCATGTTGACTCCGGAGATCTGTGAAAACCGGACGAAGCAGCGAATCCACCCCGACCGAGTACGACAAAGGTTAGCAGTGCGGCATCGCGCAAAGCCCCGGAAGAACGGGGAAAACCCGCTTCTATTCGTCGAATCGACTTGCAATGTTCTGCGGATAATCCCCATCGTGAAAAGTCGCCTCAGTGCTGAATTCCAGTTCAGCAGCAGGGGACGCCAAACAGAGATCGACGCTAAATGGATACGCCCAACAACTCACTGATCACCCCGGACGCCAGAATGGGCCTCGCAGACGCACAGCCTGGCACGCCCGCCGCGTCCGTGGCCGCGCCGAGCCTGACGGGCAACGCGGGCGGCGCCGATTTCGGCGGATTCGCGCAGCGCGTGCCGGGGCTGTCGAACTTCCGCTCGAATCCGCGCGTGCCGCTGATCATTGCAGTCGCGATTCTGGCGATGGTCGTCGCCGGTCTGGTGATGTGGTCGCGCCAGCCCGACTATCGCGTGCTGTTCTCGAATCTCTCCGACCGTGACGGCGGCGCGATCGTCACGGCGCTGCAGCAAGGCAACATTCCCTACAAGTTCTCCGAAGGCGGTGGCGCGATCCTGGTTCCGGCCGAACAAGTGCACGAAACGCGTCTGCGTCTGGCCGCGCAAGGCCTGCCGAAAAGCGGTTCGGTCGGCTTCGAACTGATGGACAACCAGAAGTTCGGCATCAGCCAGTTCGCGGAACAAGTGAACTATCAGCGCGCACTGGAAGGCGAACTCGAAAAGACGATTTCGGCGATCTCGTCGGTGAAGTCGGCGCGCGTGCATCTGGCGATTCCGAAGCCTTCGGTTTTCGTGCGCGACAAGGAATTGCCGACCGCTTCCGTGATGGTCGAGCTGTATCCGGGCCGCGTGCTCGATGAAGGACAAGTCAGCGCGATCACGCACATGGTCGCTTCGGGCGTGGCGGATATGCCGGTGAAGAACGTCACCATCGTCGATCAGGACGGCAATCTGCTGACCAACGCGGGCGTGGGCACCAACGGTCTGGACGCATCGCAATTGAAGTATGTGCAGCAGATCGAGCACAACACGCAAAAGCGCATCGACGCGATTCTCTCGCCGCTGTTCGGCGCGGGTAACGCGCATTCGCAAGTCAGTGCGGACATCGACTTTTCGAAGCTGGAACAAACCGCCGAAAGCTACGGCCCGAACGCGAACCCGCAAGCCACCGCGATCCGCAGCCAGCAGTCGAGCGAATCGATGGAAAACGGCGGCACCAGCGTGGGCGGCGTGCCGGGCGCGCTGTCGAACCAGCCGCCGCAAGCCGCCTCCGCGCCGATCGATGCAGCCGCATCCGGCACCGCAGGCAGCGCGAAGACGCCGCCGACCAATCAGCGCAAGGACACCACGACCAACTACGAAGTCGATCGCACCGTGCGTCACTTCGAGCAGGCATCGGGCGGCATCAAGCGCCTGTCGGTGGCGGTGGTCGTGAACTACGAAAAGAAGGTCGATGCCAAGGGCAACGTGACGATGACCCCGCTCGCCGCCGACAAGCTCGCGCAAGTCCAGCAGCTCGTGAAGGACGCGATGGGCTTCGACGACAAGCGCGGCGACTCGGTGAACGTGGTCAACAGCGCGTTCTCCTCGGACCTCGTGACGACGCCGGACGTGCCGTGGTGGAAGACGCGCGAAAGCATCGGCATGGGCATTCAGGGCGCGAAGTATCTGGGCATCGGCATCGTCGGTCTGTTCCTGTACTTCAGCATGGTGAAGCCGGCGATGAAGCGCGCCTTCCCGCCGCCGCCGGAACCCGTTGCCAACGCGCTGAGCGGTCCTGACGAACTCGCGTTCCTCGACGGTCCGTCGTCGAAGAGCGCCAACCAGCTCGACGATGGCGAGAAAGACGCCGAAGTCAGTCTGCTGGGCAGTGCAGAAGCCAACAAAGCCAAATTCGATCGCAACCTCGACTATGCGCGGTCCGTCGCGCGCCAGGACGCGAGAATCGTAGCGACGGTCGTCAAGAACTGGGTGTCCGATGAACGCTGAAGGTCTCAATAAAGCCGCGCTCCTGCTGATGTCGATCGGTGAGGAAGAAGCTGCCGAAGTTTTCAAATTCCTCGGCCCGCGCGAAGTGCAGAAAATCGGCGCGACGATGGCGAGTCTCAAGAACGTCACGCGCGAAGAACTCGATTCCGTGCTGACCGAATTCGTCAAGGAAGCGGAGCAGCAAACCGCGCTCTCGATGGATTCGAGCGAGTACATCAAGTCCGTGCTGAACAAGGCGCTGGGCGAGACGAAAGCCGGCGCGCTGATCGACCGCATTCTGCAAGGCAGCGATACGAGCGGTATCGAAGGTCTGAAGTGGATGGACTCGGCGGCGGTCGCGGAACTCATCAAGAACGAGCATCCGCAGATCATCGCGACGATCCTCGTGCATCTGGACCGCGATCAGGCATCCGAAATCGTGTCCTTGCTGTCGGAGCGTCTGCGTAACGACGTGCTGTTGCGAATCGCCACGCTCGACGGTATTCAACCCGCCGCGCTGCGCGAACTCGACGACGTGCTGACCACGCTGCTTTCCGGCAGTGACAACCTCAAACGTTCGCCGATGGGCGGCGTACGCACGGCGGCGGAAATCCTCAACTTCATGGCGAGCAACCAGGAAGAATCGGCGATCGAAAACGTCAAGTCGTACGACGCTGATCTGGCGCAGAAGATCATCGACCAGATGTTCGTGTTCGATAACCTCATCGACCTCGAAGACCGCGCGATCCAGATGCTGCTCAAGGAAGTCGAATCGGAAACGCTGATCGTGTCGCTGAAGGGCGCGCAGCCGCAATTGCGCGCGAAGTTCCTGTCGAACATGTCGCAGCGCGCGGCGGAACTGCTCGCGGAAGACCTCGATTCGCGCGGTCCGGTGCGCGTGTCGGAAGTGGAACAGCAACAGCGCAAGGTGCTGCAAGTGGTCCGCAATCTCGCGGAAAACGGTCAGATTCAATTAGGCGGAAAGGCCGAGGACGCATATGTCTAACGCACACACCGCGCAGAAACAGTCTGCGTATCAGCGTTGGGAAATGGCTTCGTTCGATCCGGTCACGGTCGATCACAGCGCCGCGGATCAGGCCGCGCTCGAAGCGCATCTGCGCCGTGTCGAAGAAGACGCGCACGCGCAAGGTCTGTCGAAAGGTCATGTCGCGGGCCAGGCGCTGGGTTATCAGGCCGGTTTCGAGCAAGGTCACGCGCAGGGCATCGAAGAAGGCCGCAAGATCGCGCTGGAAGAGGCCGCGCAACTGACCGCGCTCGCCGAGCAATTCAAGACCGCATTGCAAGCTGCCGATGCCGCCATCGCGGAAACGCTGGCGTCGCTGGCGATCGATATCGCGCAGCAAGTGGTGCGTCAGCATCTCGCGCACGATCCGACCGCGCTGGTCGCAGTCGCCCGTGAGGTGATCGCGACGGAGCCGGAACTGCAAGGCTCGCCGACGCTGATCGTGAATCCCGCCGACTTGCCTATCGTCGATGCATATCTGCAAGAGGAACTCGGCGCGGCGGGCTGGCTCGTGCGTCCCGATCCGCTGGTCGAGCGTGGCGGCTGCCGCGCGCACGCCGCCACCGGCGAAGTCGATTCGACCAATGCCTCGCGCTGGGAGCGCGTCGCGGCGGCGCTCGGAAGGAGCCAATTGTGGTAAATCCGCAGACGCATCCGCACGGTCCGGCGCATCCGCCGTCGCCGCATATCACGGAAGAAGGCTTGAGCGAGCTTGAGCGGGAACTGGCGCGCGCATCGTTCGGGCCGCAGGCTGCGGACGAAGCGGAAGAAGTGCTGCCGGTGAAGGACGAGCACGCCGCGCGCACCATCGCCGATCTCGCGTATCTCGCGGGCAATCCGCATATCGACGCGTGGACGTCGAAGCTCGATGCGCTGAAGTCGCGTGCATCGATCGCCAAGCCGCTGCGTCCGTGCGGGCGTCTGACGCGCGCGGCTGGCCTGGTGCTGGAAGCGGTCGGTCTGAAGATGGGCGTCGGCTCCGAATGCATGATCGAGTTGCCGCCCGGCAGCGCGATCCCGACTGCCGAAGCCGAAGTCGTCGGCTTCGCAGGCGACAAACTCTTTTTGATGCCGACGACCGAAGTCGCTGGTTTGCTGCCCGGCGCGCGCGTCTATCCGATGGAAAGCGCGCCGATCGACGATCCGATGGCAGGCGCCAAGCGCTTGCCGGTCGGCTGGGAAATGCTCGGCCGCGTGGTCGATGCATCGGGCCGTCCGCTCGATGGCTTCGGCCCGCTTGGCGCGAAAAACGATGCGCCGCTCGCCGGCCCGGTGATCAACCCGCTGAACCGCGAGCCGATCCACAAGGTGCTCGACGTCGGCGTGCGCGCGATCAATTCGCTGCTGACTGTGGGACGCGGCCAGCGCATGGGCTTGTTCGCTGGCTCGGGCGTCGGTAAATCCGTGTTGCTCGGCACGATGGCGCGCTACACGAGCGCTGAAGTGATCGTGATCGGGCTGATCGGTGAACGTGGCCGCGAAGTGAAGGAATTCATCGAGCAGATTCTGGGTGAAGACGGTCTCGCGCGTTCGGTCGTCGTCGCCGCGCCCGCTGACGTTTCGCCGGTTCTGCGGATGCAGGCCGCCGCGTACACCACGTCGCTCGCTGAATATTTCCGCGATCAGGGCAAGCATGTGTTGCTGCTGATGGATTCGCTCACGCGCTACGCGATGGCCCAGCGTGAAATCGCGCTGGCGATCGGCGAGCCGCCCGCGACGAAGGGTTATCCGCCGTCGGTGTTTGCGAAGCTGCCGGCGCTCGTGGAGCGCACTGGCAACGGCCCGGAAGGCGGCGGCTCGATCACCGCGTTCTACACCGTACTGACCGAAGGCGACGACCAGCAAGACCCGATCGCCGATTCCGCGCGCGCGATTCTCGATGGCCATATCGTGCTGAGCCGGTCGCTGGCGGAAGCGGGACATTACCCGGCTATCGACATCGAACAATCGATCAGCCGCGTGATGACATCGATCATCGACGACAAGCATCTGGACCGTGTGCGCTTGTTCAAGCAGATGTTGTCGCGCTATCAGCGCAACAAGGATTTGATCAACGTCGGCGCGTATTCGGCGGGACGCGACGCGCTGCTGGACCGCGCCATTGCGCTGTATCCGCGCATGGAGGCGTTTTTACAGCAAGGCTTTCGAGAGGAAGCCAATTTCGAGCCGAGTCTCGAAATGCTTCACATGCTTTTCGACTAGTATTCGAACCGTATTCTTCATAAGAACACTCTGCGTAGAGACCACTTGTCATGTCTAAGAACTTGCCTATCAACACCCTGATCGAGCTGGCTCAGGAAGAGCTCGATGCGGCGACCAAGAAGCTCGGCAAGCTTCAGCAGGAACGCAACGAAGTCGAAGTGCAACTGAACTCGCTCGTGAATTACCGCGACGAGTATCACGCGCGTTTCACGGCATCGGCGCAGCAGGGAACGACGGCGCAGACGCTGCGCAACTTCCAGGCTTTCGTCGATACGCTCGATACCGCAATCAGCCAGCAGCGCACGCTGCTTTTGCTGGCCGATCAGCGTATCGAAGCGGCCAAGCCGGAATGGCGCAACAAGAAGCAGAAAGTCGGCAGCTACGAAGTGCTTGCCGCGCGTGGCGAAGCGGTGCTGGCGAAAAAAGCCGCGCGCGTGGAACAGCGCGAATCCGACGAACACGCGGCCAAGGTGCTGCGCATGCGCGCCGAGCGGGCGTCTTCCTAA
>NZ_JAQFVG010000006.1:0-18885 GCF_029439455.1 Caballeronia sp. BR00000012568055
AACGTTTCTTTAGCCTCGGCCGATGCGTGCGGTCAGCAAAGTTTCGCTTTACATGCGTTCCCGGCACTCTTTTTCGAATTAATGTGGCGCTGACAACACAAGCCTTACGGCTTATTACGGAGAATCCATCCCGTCGTACAAATAAAACGAAACGCCTGAAGGAAGCACTCGATAGCGGCCAAAGGCAAACGGGGAAGTCATGCAGCGAAAGAAGAACAAACGGTCCTTTCAAGGACGTGTCGTCGCAGTGTGCATCGGGGTTTCAACGGTTTTCACGCATGCTTATGCTCAGGACGCGGAGACGTCGGCGGCTGTGCATGTGAGTTCGTCCGCCCAGGCTCAACCGCTCATTTCGCTACCTTCTACCCCGACGCCGAGTCCGGTTGCGACACCGGCTCCGCTGCCCGCCGCCAACGGTGCGCCGCTCTCGAATCGCGGCACGGTGAACGCGTCTTCATCGCTTGAAAAGAGCGAAACGCTCGCCGGCACGCCGCGCGCCAAAACCGCCGATGTCACCGGCCACAAGCCGCTCGACGACGCGCTTGGCGGCGTGGTCACCACCGACACGGTGACGCTCGCAGGTCAGGACTTCTACACGTGGTTCGCGCAAGCCTGGAGCGCGATTCCGCTGGCGGACCGCTATATCGTCTCGGTTCACGAGCGTCCGTCGGCCCGCTACGGCAGCCTCGTGTGGGTGGAATACGGTCAGCGCCGCGTGTTTCAGGCGTTCCTGCCGATCGCCCGCCCGAACGTGAAGCCGGTGGCGGAAGGTGCAGCACAGATTGCTTTCCAGAACGTGATGCAGGCCGATCTGACCCGCCTCCTGTTCCGCGACGCCGATATGGCGAACGACGAGATTTACTAAAAAAAACGCAGCATATAAAACGCAGCACGGCCAAAAACATACGGGGAATCACGATGAAAACGAATGCGCTTGTCAAACGCGCGCTGACGGTCTGCGCGCTCGCCATGCCGATCGCCGCTGCACACGCCACATCGCTCGTCTATGAGCCGGTGAATCCGAACTTCGGCGGCAATCCGCTGAACGGAACCAATCTGCTCAACGAAGCAAATGCGCAGAACAAGTACAAGGATCCGTCGGCGGACAGTCTCACCGGCAGCCAGTCCACGCTCGATCAATTCAACACGCAGCTTCAGCAAGCGATTCTCTCGCGTGTGGCATCGTCGATTTCCAGCTCGATTGTCGGCACCGACGGCACGCTGCATCCCGGCACGATCAACACGGGTAACTTCTCGATTGCAATCACGCAAGTGACGGGCGGCAATCTGCAAGTGACGACGACCGACAAGACCACGGGCGCGTCCACGACCTTTGTGGTCGGCAACGGACAGTAAGTCGAGAGCGAGTACATAAGAAGATGAACAAGAATATCCTCAGGACTACTGCGCTCGTCGCTACGTTGTCTGCTGCCATGTTGCTCACGGGTTGCGTCACGCAGCCGATGCCCGCCGCCGGCAACGCCACGCTGACGCCGCCGACGCGTGTGACGCGCGATCTTACGCATCTGCCGTCGCCGAAGGGCAAGATCGTCGCGGCCGTGTACGGTTTCCGCGATCTGACCGGCCAGTACAAGCCGTCGCCGGATAGCTCGTTCTCGTCGCAAGTCACGCAGGGCGGCGCATCGTTCCTCGTCAAGGCCATGCGCGATTCCGGCTGGTTCACTCCGGTCGAACGCGAGAACCTTCAGGACTTGCTGACCGAGCGCAAAATCATGCGAGCGCTGGAAACGCCGGACGACAAGAAGAACGCGATTCCGCAGATCGGCGCATTGGCGCCCGCGAGCATCGTGCTCGAAGGCGGTATCGTCGGATATGACTCGAATATTCGTACGGGCGGCGCGGGTGTCGCGTATCTGGGAATTTCGGCATCCCAACAATATCGTGTCGATCAGGTGACGGTGAATCTGCGTGCGGTGGACATCCGCAACGGCACCATCCTCAACAGCGTCTCGACCACCAAGACCATTTATTCGATTCAGGTCGATACCGGCGTGTACCGCTTTATCGGCTTCAAGGATTTGTTGCAGGCCGAAGCGGGCATGACGCGCAACGAACCGCAGCAGTTGTGCGTGAACGAAGCGATCGAATCTGCGCTGGTGCATCTGATCGTGCAGGGCGTGGCGAATCAGACCTGGTCGCTCAAGGACATGAAGGACTGGTACGACCCGACCATGCAGCGTTATCTGCAGGAAAACCAGGGCTACGCGCAGACCATGGAAGACGTAAATCCGCCGTATGACCCGCAGAAAATCGATCCGCCGAAGAATATCGGCGGCTGAACGAAACTTATCAGAAGGAGACCAGCATGAAACCACCGCGCGCTTCCCGCGTCGCGCTGCTGAGCGCGGCGCTCGGTGCGGTCGTGTCGCTCGCGGTGTATGCCGCGGACTTGTCGCCGGTATCGGATTTCGGTGCGCCCGAGCCGGGTTTCGGCGGCGCGACGCAGGTTGCACGTGTCACACAAGCGGGTGCCGGCAATCAGTTGAATGCGACGCAGGCCGGGCATAACGGGCTGATGGCGAATCAGATCGGCGTAGCGAATGCGGCGATCACTTCGCAGGCGGGCAATGACAACTGGACGGTGTTGCAGCAGAACGGCAACGTCAACCAGTACGCGGGTTATCAGGCAGGTCAGTACAACCGTTCGACGGCGGTACAGAACGGCAGCGGTAATGACGCAACGGTTATGCAGATCGGGAACTCGATGTCGGCGCAGGTCACGCAGTACGGCAACAACAACGAGATCTCTATCCTGCAGAGCCGCAGCGGCTCGGGATTGTCGGTCACGCAGACCGGCGGCGCGAGAGCGGCGGTGTTGATGAAGTAGGCAGTGAAGATTCCTCTGTAGCTTGAGGAGACCAGGGTGGAAGCAGTGGAAGTTCGAAGGGTGGGTCACGATCGATAGCGGGGGCTAAAGGTCGTCAGGGTAGCTAATCAATTTGTCGTACTTTAAAACATTCATTCAACGAGGCAGAAAAATGAAAGTCAAGGCAATCATCATCGCTATGGGTCTGGCAGCACTGGCATCGACGTCGGCATATGCAGACGGTTCGAACGGTGAGAAGGCATTCGTGAACCAGTTCGGTGTGTCGAACACGGCTAATGTCGATCAACAAGCATCGACCAACGATCTGGTGACGATCAACCAGGGCGCGAACAAGGCCAACGCTGATGTCGAGTCGAAGAACGGTGGCTACAACACGACGACCATCTCGCAACACAGCAACGCAGCGGATTCGAAGGAAACCGCGACGGTTCTGCAAGACAGCACGTGGGCCAACACCACCTCGATCACGCAAACGGGCGTGGACAAGGCCAAGGTCGAAACCACGGGCGGCAGCTGGAACAACACGTCGATCACGCAAAACGGCACGGGTTCGGGCACGGACGCACACGTCGTGCAAAACAACGAATCGCACGACAACGTGACGATCAAGCAAAGCGGCTCGGCAATCGCCAACACGGATTCGAGCAACGGCGGTTACAACACGACGACCATCACGCAAACGGCATCGCCGTCGGTGAATCTGGCTCAAGTGCTGCAAATCGGCGCGCAAGGCGAAACCACGTTCATCTCGCAAAGCGGCGACGGCTATGGCCACGCTTACGTGAACCAGCACTACTCGTCGAACGACAAGGCTGCGATCGTGCAAAGCGGCTATGACCAGATCGCTTCGATCGATCAGAACTTCGGTTCGGGCAACAAGGCTGGCGTGCTGCAACTCGGCAAGACCAACGAAGCGCATCTGACGCAAGATACGTCGTTCGAAGGCACGCTGCTGGCGGCGCAAATCGGCGACGGCAACACCATCAACGCATCGCAAAAGGGCTATGACAACTTCGGCCTGATCGGTCAGGGCGGCATTGCCAACAGCGCAACGCTGACGCAAGTCGGTACGGGCAACGTGGCTGTCGTGACGCAAGTCGGCGCGGGCAACAAGACGACCATCGCTCAGCACTAAGCCAAAGCGATTGTCAGTACTGCTGGCATTGCTGATATTGCGGGCGGGAAGCGTGGCTTCCCGCCCGTTTTTTATTTAACGCCCCGGAAACGCGGTGAATGCAAGACTGCAATCGACCGGCGATACCGCCGACTGCGCGGCTGTCGTCACCGTCACACCATTACCCGATGCAAACGGCAGCGACGTCCCGCCCGCGCCAATCGCGATGTTCGCATCCGCCACGTTGAACTTCAGCGGCGCGACATCGGCGACGACGTTGTTCAAGGTAATGCCCAGCGGATTCACCACAGGCGGATTCGGCAAGCCGATCGTACCGGCCGACCATCCCTGCATGATCGTGCTCGCGGTGTTGAACCCATAGAACGTATAGCTCGATGCATTCACGATACGCACGCCATCCAGCGAAATCCCCTGGAAATTGGGGTATAACGCGCGATTCGTCGTGGCGCTGTAGTACGGCGAGAAGATCAGCGCTTGCGGCGCGCCATCCGGTGACGCATCCGGCGTGCGAATGCACACGTTCGAGTAGTTGATATTCGAAATCAGCCCGCTGCGGCTCCAATCCGATTTGATGCGCAAGCCATTGTCCGCGCCATCGATCACGAGATCGTAGACGTTGATATTGCTCACGCTCGGCAGCACGCCATCGGCATTGGCGGCGCCGTTATCGGTGCCGGCCGTCTCGCTGCCAATCGACATGCCGTGCCCCGCATAGAAATGACTATGCGCGACGGTGATGTTGTACGTGCGCCCGTTGACGGTGCCCGTGCCGCCCTTGATCGCCATATTGTCGTCGCCGGTGCGGATATGCGTGTAGGCGATCAGCATATTGCTTGCATCGCCCGCGAGGCGGGCGGGATTGCCCGCGTTGCTCGTGATTGCGCCGGAACTGCCGGGGTCGATGCCATCCGTATTCTTCGCGGTCGCCGGGCTGTAGTTCATGCCGAGATAGTTGGTCATGGCTTCATACACGGCAGTAGGCGTATAGATCTTCACGCCCCACGCCGTGAAGCCGTCGATACCACTCGGCACCACATGGAACTTCGGCGCATTCTGCAACGTCACGCGATACAGCGTGAAATTGCGGCCATTGCTGATCTGAATGAGGCGCAGATTATTCTGCGCCTGATTCAACACCTTGTTCGCCATCCAGCCGATATCCCACCAACTCATCGTGGAGCCATCGGGCCGTTTGAGCAGGTTCGGATCGTTTGGAATGCTACTGATCAGCGGGCTGCCGCCGCGTCCGTCGATCACGCCATCGCCGATGACCGCGCCATACGCAATCTTGCTCGCGTTGATCAGCGCGGAGCAGCCGTTATCGCTTGCGGTAATCATGCCGCAGCTTGCGACGCCCTTGGTTTTGTCGAATTGACGCGGATCGCGCGAGGCATACAGCGTCACGCCCTGATCGATCCACAAGGTCACGCCGCTTTTCAGATTCAACGCGCCGGCAAGGAAGGCATTCTCGCCGTTCGGCCCTTTGGTGAGATGCACGACCTTGTTGGTCGAAAGCCCCGTGCTCGATGCGTTCGTGCACGCATCGATTGCGTCCTGAATGCGGGTGGTGTCGGGCGCGGTGTTGATGGCATCGGCGCTATCGGGCAACAAGCCGTTCGATTGCGAGGTGATGGCCGCGGGCAGTGCCTTGCAAAGCTGTGATGCGGTAGGCAAGGACGGCTCGGGCGGCAAAGCGGGATCGTATGTTGTCGTGCCGACTTTGAAGCCGGGTGGAAGCGTAGGGGAGGGATCGCTCGCGGGCGTGACGCTCGATGCAGGTGTGGCGTCGGATGCGGGCACAGCCTCGGAAGCAGGCACCGGGTCAGAAGCAGGTGCAGCCTCAGAAGCAGGAACGACGTCAGACGCAGGCACGACGTCAGACGCAGGAGGCGCACTTTCGTTATTCAACGCGCCATTGGTCGTTGCAGGCAGCACGGATGAGGATGATGAAGATCCGCCACACGCCGCCAACGCCGAAGCGAGCGACAACACAGTGAACCACGTAGTGACGGATCGAGAAAGAGGCTTGCTCATGAACGGATGCGGTCCTCGTAAGGTGATGAAGGCGTTCTTATATGTCGTCGTACAACAGCGCGACTATCTTAGCCATCCGAAGCAATTCGCCGATACCCGGTCACTCCCTTAAGCCGAATTCAAGATTTAACTAAGACACCCGCGACTTCATTTCTGCTCGATCCGCGACTTAGTGATATTTTTGCTGCCGATCAGTCTTTCAAGCGGTCATCGAGGAGCCATACAACAATGAAAGCTACCCGCGTTTGTCTTTGCGCCGCAGCAAGCGTATGTGTGTTGTCCACAAGCAGTGTCCGGGCGCAGAGCAGCGTCACGATGTACGGTCGGCTGGATGGCGGCATCGAATATCTGAACCACATCGCGACGCCGCAAGGCGGCAATTCATCGCGATGGAGTGCGGAAGGCGGCGACTGGGGCACCAGCATGTGGGGCCTCAAAGGCAAGGAAGATTTAGGCGGCGGCACGCAGGCTATCTTCGATCTGGAAACCGCCGTGCAGATCATGAACGGCACCACGGGCGGCGGGCGCTTGTGGTCGCGGCGCGCGTATGTGGGGTTGTCGTCGGAGCAGTGGGGGCAGATTCAGGCGGGCCGCAATCTGTTTATCGACAGTGACGGCGTGTGGGAATTCGATCCCTTCGTGCAGCAGGCGGTGTCATCGGCGTCGCTGGTAAGAGGGCGCAACTGGCAGCAGTCGAGCAACAATGTCGAATATCACAGCCCCGTGTTTCATGGTGTCGATGTGCAGGGACAATACGCGTTCGGCAATCAGCCAGGATCGTTCAACAGTGGCGCAAACGGCGAGTTTGGACGATCGGATGGCGTGATGCTTTCGTATCATTCGCCGCTGCTCGATCTGCGCGGCATCTACGATGAACTGCGTTCGCAGGACGGACGCCTCGACAATATTTTTCAGGCCTCGCGCGAGTATTTTGTCGGCGCGAACGTGAAGATCGACAAGTGGAAAGTGCAGGCCGCCTACACGCACTATGCCGCGCCCGATTCACCCGCAGGCGTGGCCGACAGCGCGGACCATTACTGGCTCGGCGCGACCTATCAGGCGACGCCCGCGTGGGCCGTAACCGCAGCGGGCTTCTATATTCACGTAGGCCAAGGATCGGGCGATGCCGCGCACGACCCGGCGAGCCACGCCACGCTCTACGCGCTCGGCACCACCTATAACTTCACCAAGCGCACCTTCCTGTACGGCACGGTGGCCTACGTGCGCAACAGCGCGAATGGTTCGTTCTCGGTGTTCGCTACGCCGCGCGATGCTTCATCGCCGACCAGCCCGATTGCGGGTGAATCGCAAACGGGCGCGTACGTCGGCATGATGCATATCTTCTGATTAGGCGCTGACGCGTTCGAGCCAGTCATCGAGCGAGGTCTGACCGATGCGCGCCTCGCCCACCGGCACGAGCGATGTTTGCACGACCGTGCCGCCGAAGTACTTCGCGTGGGGATCGGTGACGACTTCGCGTGCATCGCCTTGCGCGCGCAGCGTCGTGGCGACGATCTCCGCAAACGGCGCACGCGTCGGACCGGCGATATCGACGATGCCGTTTGCGGGCGCATGCAACGCGATATCCGCGATCAGGTCAGTGACGTCATCCGCCGCGATCGGCTGGAACAATCCCGGCGGAATGCGCACGGTGCCATCGACGGTATTCACATCTGCAATGCCGCTGATGAACTCGAAGAACTGCGTCGCGCGCACGATGGTGTACGGCACGCCCGATTCTTCGATCAGCTTTTCCTGCGCCGTCTTCGCGCGGAAATAGAAGTTGTCCGTCATCAGGTCCGTGCCGACGATTGACAGCACGACATGATGCTTCACGCCCGCTTCGGCCTCGGCCTTCATGAGATTGATGGTCGCGTCGCGGAAGAAAGCCATGACATCGTCCGGATTCCACGAAGGCGCGTTCGTTACGTCGATCACCACATCCGCGCCCTTGAGCGCGACTTGCAAGCCTTCGCCAGTGATCGCATTCACGCCCGTGCGCGTCGATGCGGCCAGCGCGTCGTGACCCTTTGCGCGCAGCAGCGTAACCAGTTTCGCGCCGATCAGACCCGATCCACCCATGACGACGATCTTCATGATGCACCTCGATTGAGAAGTAAGAGAGAGTGATGCCATTGTGCGAGAATCATGTCTCACCCGGAAGGGACAAGAATCAACGAATGGACTAGTCCATGACCAATGTTCACAATGCGCGCATGTCTTTGACAATCGAGGTCGATCGTCACCATACGCTGCCGATTTATCTGCAAATTTGTGAGCGTTTCAAAGCTGCGATTGCAGCGGGACATCTGAAACCCGGCGATCGCGTGCCGGCCTTGCGCGGCCTTGCCACGCAGTTGAATACCGCGCGCGGCACGGTGGAAATGGCCTACGACATCCTTGTCGATGAAGGCTATTTGCAGATGCGCGGCGCGGCGGGTACGTTCGTGTCATCGTCGCTACCGGGGTCCGTGACGAAGGGCGCGCCGCGTCGCGTGCGTGAGCGCGCGGCGCCGCTGCGCGCGGTCGTCGTCGATAACGACGCGAAGCCGCTGCGTCCCGGTCTCCCCGCGCTCGATGCGTTTCCGCGCAAGGTATGGGCGCGGCTGGTCGGGCATCGCGCGCGCGGGGTGGATATCGCGTCGCTGACCTATCCCGATCCTGCGGGTTTTCGGCCCTTGCGCGAGCGTATTTCGACATACGTGGGCTTGTCGCGCGGTGTCGAATGCGTGCCCGAACAAGTGTTCGTGACCAATGGCTATCGCGCCACGCTCGAACTGATTTTGCGCAGTCTTTCCAAGCCCGGTGACAGCGCCTGGTTCGAAGAGCCGGGTTATTTGCTCGCGCGAAACTTTCTGATCGAAGCGGGCCTGACGCTCGTGCCGGTTCCCATCGACGAAGAAGGTTTGGACACCGAACAAGGCGAATTAGTCGATGCCAACGCACACTTCGCGTTCGTTACGCCTTCGCATCAGAGTCCGCTGGGCGTGACCTTGTCGCTGGCGCGGCGCATGAAGCTGCTCGAATGGGCGGATCGCGCGGGAAGCTGGATTGTCGAAGACGATTACGACAGCGAGTTTCGCTATGCGGGCCGTCCCTTGCCTGCGCTGAAAAGTCTGGACCGCGACGATCGCGTGATCTATTGCGGCACCTTCAGCAAGGTCATGTTTCCGGGCCTGCGTTTATCGTACTTGGTTGCGCCCGAACGCGCGATTGCGCGCTTCGATCAGATCACGCGCAGCATGAACGCCGGGCCGCCGCATCTGTTGCAGGCAGCGGTCGCGGACTTTATCGCGCAAGGGCATTTTGCGCGGCATTTGAAGCGTATGCGTGCGCTGTATGCCGAACGCCGCACGCTGCTCGCCGATGCCATCGTGAAGGCGTTCGGTGAGCGCGTGAGCATGGAATTGCCTGCGGGCGGCATGCACCTCGTGATGCGCTTTACGCCCACGCCGAACGGTCCCGTCGATGATCTCGCCGTCGCTGCGCGTGCGCGTGAAGCGGGGCTGGCGGTGATCGGTTTATCGGCGTGGTATCTCGGCGCGCGCACTAAACGTAGCTTGCGCGGCATCGTGCTCGGCTTCGCGAACGTGGCCGATAGCGCAGAAGCTACGCGGCTTGCTCGGATGCTTCGTCGTGCGTACGATGGCTAAGTTTCGCGAACTCGGCGCGTGCTGCATCGACGGCGAGCGCGACGGCTTCATCGCCCATTACGAGGCCTTGCAGCAGCATGAAATGCACATCTTGTATGCCGATGGAACCGAGCGCAAATTCCAGATACGGCGTCAGAAAATCCGGCTGACGCGCGCGTTCCCCGCGATGAAATCCGCCTGATCCAACGATCACATACGTCGGCCGATCACGCATCAAACCTACTTTGCCTTCAGGCGTAGACGCAAACGTGCGATGAATCCGCAGCACGTAATCGATCCACAATTTGAGCGAGGCGGGTACGGTGAAGTTATGCATCGGCGTGTTGATGACGAGCATGTCCGTGGTTTCGATCTCGTTGATCAATTGCTCGGACAGTTGGAACAGGCTCGTATCCGGTTCGCGTGACGTGATGGCTTTCGCGTAATCGCGCGTGATCGGCGGCAAGGGCGCAATGCTCAGATCGCGTTCGATCACTTCAGCGTCGATGGTGCCGATCAGCTCTTTCGCGAGCTTGTGACCGTGGCTCGCTTCGGCGTGCGGACTGGCATTAATAAAGAGAATTTTCACTGCGTGTGCTCCAGAGATTCGACGAAATGCATGCCCTTGGCGAGCAGGCCATTGCGATAATAAAAGCGTTGCGCGAGCGACATGTGAAGACCTGTATCGAGCACGAAATGGCTGCATTGCGTGTTGCGCGCGACTTGCCGCACGGCATCGAGCAGATTTGCGCCAATACCGCCGCGTTGAAGCTCGTTCGACACGACAAGATCATCGACATACACGAAGCGCCCATAAAGCAGATTCGTTTGCGTGCGATAACCGGCAAGACCGAGCATCACGCCCGATTCGTCATACGCAGCAAGCAGCTTGTATCCCTCTTCGCGCTGTTGCCTGAGTTGCGCGCAGAACGCCGCTGCATCGCTCAGATGCGGGCGCAATTGCTTCATGATGTCGAAGGCTTCCGTCCACGCGTCAGGCGTTTCCAGATGCCGGAAAGTAATCGAAATCTTCATGTCCTGCTCCACAATTCCCAGCCTGCACGATACGCGACGCATGACCCATGTGGCAGAGCCAAGAACGATCAAACCGACTAGGCCATGCGAATCGCGTTAGGATAAGCGTCAATCGAAAAAAGACGAGCGAGACATGAGCGATCAAGGGAAACCCGTCGGCTTCAAAAAAGGCCTGACCAACTACGGCGACCGCGAATTCAGCGTGTATTTGCGGCGCAGCTTCGCCAGTTCGATGGGCTACAGCCGCGCGATGCTGGACAAGCCGATCGTTGGCATTGCGCATTCGGCGAGCGGCTTCAACAACTGCCATCGCCATTTTCCGGAGATGATCGACGCCGTGAAACGCGGTGTGCTCGCAGCAGGCGGCCTGCCGATCGAGTTCCCGACCATCTCGCTTGGCGAGACCTTTCTCACGCCCACTAGCCTCAAATTCCGCAATCTGATGTCGATGGACGTCGAAGAAATGACGCGCGCCCAGCCGATGGACTCGGTCGTGCTGTTAGGCGGCTGCGACAAGACCGTGCCCGCGCAACTGATGGGCGCCGCCTCCGCCGATATCCCCGCCATCCAGCTCGTCGCCGGGCCGATGTCCACCTCGCGGCATCGTGGCGAACGTCTGGGCGCATGCACGGATTGCCGCCGCTTCTGGGCGCGTTTTCGTGCGGCGGAAATCGATGAACAGGAGATCGATATCGTCGAACGCAGGCTCGCATCGACGGCGGGCACCTGCGCCGTGATGGGCACCGCGAGCACCATGGCGATTATCGCGGAGACGCTCGGCATGATGCCCGCGAACAGCGCCGCCTGTCCCGCCGTGGATGCCGATCGCTTGCGGATCGCGGAAGAAACGGGGCGCGTGGCGTTCGAACTGATCGGCAAACCGGTGCGGCCCAGCGAGATCATCACGCAGAAGTCGGTGGAGAACGCGTGGCGCGTGTTGCTGGCGATCGGCGGATCGACGAATGCGGTGATTCATCTGACCGCGATTGCGGGGCGGCTGGGTATCGAAGTGGATCTGCGTCGGCTGAACGAATTGAGCGATACCACGCCCGTGCTAGTGAATCTGAAGCCCACGGGCACGCATTACATGGAAGATCTTTACGCAGCGGGCGGCGTGCCCGCGATCCTTCGGCAGATCAAACATCTGCTGCATCTGGATTGCCCGACCGTGACCGGCGAAACGCTCGGCGCGCGGCTCGAAGACGTGAGTTGGATCGATCACAACGTAGTGAAACCGTTCGATGAACCCGTGCGCGAAACAGGCGGTCTTGTCGCGCTGTTCGGCAATCTCGCACCACGCGGCGCGATCCTCAAGCGTTCCGCCGCCGATCCGAATCTGTTTGAGAAAGAAGGGCGCGCGGTGGTGTTCACGTCGCTCGAAGACCTGGCGAATCGCATCGACAGTGACGAACTCGATGTGAACGCCGACGACTTCCTCGTGCTGCAAAATGCGGGTCCATCGAGCGATGCCGCCATGCCCGAAGCCGGCTATTTGCCGATACCGTCGAAGCTCGCGCGCGCAGGCGTGAAGGACATGGTGCGCATGTCCGACGCGCGCATGAGCGGCACCGCGTATGGGACCATCGTGCTGCATATCGCGCCGGACGCGGCATCGGGCGGGCCGCTCGGCCTCGTGCGCAATGGTGATCGCATTCGTCTGAGCGTGGCGAATCGCTCGCTCGAATTGCTGGTCGACGATGCCGAACTCGACGCACGTCGCGCCGCGATGCCCGTTCAAGACACGCACAAAGCCACGCGCGGTTACGCGATGCTTTATGAACGCGAGATTTTGCAAGCGGACGAAGGCTGCGATTTCCGCTTCCTCAAATAACATGCCGCTCAATCCCGATTCACCGCTTGCCCGACTGATGCGCTCGCCCGTTTTGCCGGGCCGCGTGATATGGATTGGCTTGCGCGCCGCGCGTCGCGAGCCTTTATTTCAGGTCGATTCTGCACGCGCGCTGAAAGACGAAGGGCTGGAAGGCGATCACTACAGCCGCCGCGCGGGCAATCGTCAGGTTACGCTGATACAAAGCGAAAGCCTGCGCGCGATCGCCAGTCATCTCGGCCTGAGCGACGTTTCGCCCTTTGATTTGCGGCGCAATATCGTGACGTCGGGCATCAATCTGCATGCGCTGAAGGACCGGCGTTTTCGTATCGGCGATGCGGTGCTGGAGGCGAGCGGCGAATGTCATCCGTGTTCGCGCATGGAAGAGACTTTCGGTGCGGGCGGCTATAACGCGGTGCGCGGCTTCGGCGGTATCACGGCGCGTGTGATCGAGGGCGGCACGATTACGCTCGACAGCATGGTCGAACCGTTGATCGTTTAAGATACTCCGCTTCATTCGCCAACCCATGATGTGGAGTCTATTCGTGATCCAGCCCGGCAACGTTTTCAAGGATAACCTCGCGCAACTGCCTTCGATCGAAGGCATCGAACGAATCGATCTGGTCGATGGCAAAGGCGCGGTGGTGTCGAGCATCGAGAATAAGCCTGGAAAACAAGGCTCACTCGCGGTGTATGCGTATTTGCAGCAGACATTCGGCACGCTCGATGCAAAGGCTGCCGAGCATGGTCTGGCCGTGTTTGCCGAGCATACGGCGGACGCGCGGAATCGTCCGGGCGCGCATCCGAATGTGGATCGCTTGCTTGAGATCGTCGCGGGCGGCGAGGCTTTGCGTATCGATGTGATTCGATAAGGCTCAATGCTTCAATGACGCCAGCAGCCGCGCCAGATTCTGCGGCTGCACATGAATGAACCCGCCGCGCGGACTGTCGATATCCGCGATCAACGCCAGCGACAACGCCACCGTCACGGGCAGAATCACCACGAGCAAGCCGCTCCGGTGACTGCCTTTCGCGCCGTAACCCTGCACCATGCAGCCGCATAGCGCAATCACGATCATCAGCACCCATGCGCCGACCGGAATGCGGTTGATGAGTGCGGCCTCCGAATAATCCTGCGAGTTGAGCACATCGTTCATGCCGGTGACGACGGTCGCGCCGATGGGCGTCGGCATCGCGCGCGCGACTTGCGTCGCGTAATGCCATAGCGTGGTTTGAAGCGCGGCCGTATCGCGTTCTATGCGCGCGATTTCCTGCGGTTCGCGGGTATCGAAATGATCGAGACGCAAGCGCGTATATGCGCCTAACGCTTGCTTCATCTGCTCGCTGAGCGGGGCATCGGCGAGATCGGCGCGCGCGTATTCGGTGCCGATGGCGTTTGCTTCGTTCTCTTCGAGATTCTTGCGCTGATCGTATCGATTCACGGCCATCGAAAGACTGAAGCCGATCAATAGCGCGAGCAGCGTAAGCGTGGACGTCTGCACCACGACGAAGTCTTCGCGCTCGTCGCCTGGCAGCGGAAAGATGCGGCTGAGCACGTACGCGCCGAACGCCACCGCGCCGATGAACACCGACAGCAGCACGATAAACAGGACCGCGGGATGATCGACGAACCATGCCATCGTCACACGTACTGCGTGAGCGATGCATCGGCTGCGACTTTCGGCTGAGACATAAGCCCTCCGGATATCGACGTGACGTGTCGTGTATCAAAGCGATAAACGAAGGCGCGAAGTTGAGCAATCGATTGAATCGATCGTGATTTAGGCACGATAGGGCGCAGCACGCATAAGAAAGGCAACCACACAGGTTGCCTTTTTCTTTCGAAGCGCGACGCGTCAGCCGAGTTTCAACTCCACACGCTTGATCTCTTTCACGATCACCAGATAGCTGAACACGGTAATCAACGCGTTCACGCCGACGAAAGCCAGCGCGCCGTTGAACGAACCGGTCTGCGCGACGAGATAGCCGATCACGATCGGCGTCACGATCCCGGCGACATTGCCGAACATATTGAAGATCGATCCCGACAGACCGATGGCTTCTTTCGGCGACGTATCCGCAACGACAGCCCAGCCGAGCGCGCCGATGCCCTTGCCGAAGAACGCCAGCGACATCAGCGCGACCACGACCCAATCGGTATTCACGTAATTGCAGCCGATGATGCACGACGACAGCAACATGCCGCCGACGATCGGCAGCTTGCGCGCAACGGTCAGAGAATGGCCGCGACGGATCAGACTATCCGAAATGACGCCGCCGAGCACGCCGCCCGAGAAGCCGCAAATAGCGGGCAAAGACGCGACCAGACCGGCTTGCAGAATCGTCATATGACGCGCCTGCACGAGGTAAATGGGAAACCACGTCAGGAAGAAATACGTCAGGACGTTGATGCAGTATTGCGCGAGATACACGCCGAGCAACATGCGGTTCGTCAGCAGTTGTTTGACCGCTGGCCAGCCGAGCTTGTTACCCGCTGATCCGGCGCTACGCGCACCACGCTGATGCCCGCGCACCAGTCCGCCGCCTTCTTCGATGTACTCCAGTTCCTGCCGGTTGACGCGCGGATGATCGGCGGGATTCTTCATTACCGAAAGCCACGTCAGCGCGAGCGCCAGGCCCGCCACGCCCATCACGATATACACGTGATGCCAGCCGAACGCATGCGTGAGCCACGCCATCAGCGGCGTGAACACGACGGCGGCGAAGTATTGCGCCGAATTGAAAATAGCCGATGCCGTGCCGCGCTCCGAAGTCGGAAACCAGCTTGCGACGACCTTGGCATTGGCCGGAAACGCCGGCGCTTCCGCCGCGCCCATCATAAAGCGCAGCACGAAGAGGGCGGTCACGGCCGTCGCCGCGCTGCCCAGCAGACCGATGGAACTTTGCAGCAGCGTGAACAGCGACCACAAAAAGATGCTGCCCGCATACACGCGGCGCGCGCCGAAGCGGTCCAGCAGCCAGCCTGCGGGCATTTGCGACAACACGTACGCCCAACTGAAGGCAGAGAAGATATAACCCATGCGGACGGCATCGAAACCGAATCCCGTACGCATGGCCGAACCGGTCACGGAGAGCGTGGCGCGATCGGCGTAATTGAATGTGGTGATCACGAAGATCAGCAACAGAATGACGTAACGCACTTTCGTGCGCTTCACGACGTCCGCGGGATTCGCGGCGCGGCTTGACGACATGGACTTCCCCTTTCCACTTTCTCTTGCGTACGTGCGCCGAGGGCCGCTTGGTCGCGCTTCTACGCGTCAAGCGGCCCTCGGTTTTTCAGCGCGATGCCGTCCCCACGGCGTCCCGCCGTGCCTGCTTACTGCGCGCCGAGCTTCTTGATCAGCGCGTCGAGCATGCCGAGTTCTTCTTCGGTCAGATCGGTCAGTGGTGCGCGCACCGGACCTGCATCATGGCCGACGAGCTTCGCGCCTGCCTTGACGATCGACACGGCGTAGCCCGCCTTGCGATTGCGGATCTTCAGGTACGGCAGGAAGAATTCGTCGATCAGACGGCCCGTGGTCGCGTGATCTTCAGCGGCGATCGCGCGGTAGAACTCCATCGCGGTTTTCGGGATGAAGTTGAACACTGCCGACGAGTACACCGGCACGCCCAGCGCCTTGTACGCGGCGGCGTAGACTTCAGCCGTCGGCAAACCGCCGAGGTAGGAGAAGCGATCGCCCAGACGGCGGCGAATGGTCACCATGTTTTCGATTTCGCCCACGCCGTCCTTGAAGCCGATCAGGTTCGGGCAGCTATCCGCCAGTTGCTCCAGCATGTCGGCGTTCAGCTTCGAATTGGCGCGGTTATAGATGATGACGCCCATGTTCGGGACAGCGCGGCAGACTTCTTCCGCGTGGCGGCGGATACCGTCCTGCGACGCTTCCGTGAGGTAATGCGGCATCAGCAGCACGCCGTGCGCGCCTTGCTTCTCCGCTTCCTGCGCAAACGCGATAGCCGTGCGCGTCGGGCCGCCCGCACCGGCGAGAATCGGCACCTTGCCACGGCACACTTCGGTGGCGGTCTTCACGACCTGCGAGTATTCCGGTTGCGTCAGCGAGAAGAACTCACCCGTGCCGCCTGCGACGAACAGCGCCGTCGCGCCGTACGGAGCGAGCCATTCGAGGCGCTGCGCGTACGTATCCGCGCGGAAATTGCCTTGTTGGTCGAAGTCCGTCACGGGGAACGAGAGCAGGCCTTCGGAAACGATTTGCTTGAGTTCTTGCGGTGTCGTCATGATGTAGGTGTCGATGTCTGGAGCGGTTGTTGAGAGCGGCCGTTGATGGTCAGCGCTTATAGGGCATCGTACAACATGATTTTCGGCTGCACAATCAAAACGATGTCTTATATAGGATTTTGCGGGTAAACACCGAGCCGCCGTGCATCGTTATGTTGTAGGATGACATAACTCTAGGAAGGATCGTTAAGAATGAACCAGTCCCCCCTCTATATTCGCGTTCACCCCGACGACAACGTCGCGATCGTCGTCAACGACGGCGGTCTGGGCGAAGGCGCCACGTTCGCGGACGGCCTCGTGCTGCGCGAGCGCGTTCCGCAAGGCCATAAAGTCGCGCTGAAGGATTTCGAAGAAGGCGAGGCGGTGATCCGCTACAACGTGGTCATCGGCTATGCGAACAAGCTGCTGCCGAAGGGTAGCTGGATCAATGAGCATGTGCTGCGCATGCCGACGCCGCCCGAACTCCACGATTTGCCCATCGCCACGATCAAGGCGCCGGATGAAACGCCGCTGGAAGGCTTCACGTTCGAGGGGTATCGGAACGCGGACGGCTCGGTCGGCACGCGCAATATTCTGGCGATCACGACCACGGTGCAATGTGTGGCCGATGTGGTTCAGCATGCGGTCACGCGTATCAAGGCGGAACTGCTGCCGCAGTATCCCAATGTCGACGATGTCGTGAGTTTGGGCCACACGTATGGCTGCGGCGTCGCCATCGATGCGCCCGACGCGATGGTGCCGATTCGCACGGTGCGCAATATCGCGCTGAATCCGAACTTCGGCGGCGAAGTGATGATGGTGTCGCTTGGCTGCGAGAAGCTGCAACCCGAACGGCTGATGCCGCCGGGCACGATTCCGATTGCATCGGCATCGGCGGAGACGGAAGACGTCGCGGATATCGGCGATGTGACTCACGACGAGAACGGCGGCGCGGTGGTGCTTCAGGACGAAGCGCACGTCGGCTTTGGATCGATGATCGATTCGATCATGCGGATGGCGGAGACGCATCTGAAGCGTTTGAACAATCGTCGGCGCGAGACGTGTCCGGCGGCGGATTTGGTCATCGGCGTGCAGTGCGGCGGCAGCGATGCGTTTTCGGGTTTGACGGCGAATCCGGCGGTTGGATTTGTTACGGACTTGCTGGTGCGTGCCGGCGCGACGGTGATGTTCTCCGAGGTGACCGAAGTACGTGATGGCGTCGCGCAATTGACGGCGCGTGCGGCGAATGGCGAGGTGGCTGCGGCGGTCATCCGCGAGATGCAGTGGTACGACGATTATCTGAAGCGCGGCGGGGCGGATCGGAGTGCTAACACTACGCCGGGGAACAAGAAAGGCGGACTGTCGAATATCGTCGAGAAGGCGATGGGGTCGATCGTGAAGTCGGGGTCATCGACTATTTCGGGTGTGTTGTCGCCAGGGGAGAAGGTTAAGCAGAAGGGGCTGATTTACGCCGCGACACCGGCTAGTGATTTTATTTGCGGGACGTTGCAGTTGGCTTCGGGGATCAATCTGCATGTGTTCACTACGGGGCGTGGTACGCCTTATAGCTTGGCTGAAGTGCCGGTTATCAAGGTGGCTACGCGTTCCGATCTTGCGAGGCGCTGGCATGATTTGATGGATGTGAATGCCGGGACGATTGCGACCGGTGAGGCTACGATCGGGGATGTGGGTTGGGAGCTTTTCAGGCTCATGCTCGATGTGGCTAGTGGGAAGAAGCAGACTAAAGCCGAAGCGCTTAAATTACATAATGCATTGGTGTTGTTTAATCCGGCGCCGGTGACTTGAGTTTTTTGCGTTGGAACTTTGACGTCCTGCTTGCATTAGATGCTGCAAGCAGGACGTCTTTGTTAGACGCTTGTAGTCGACTCGGTTTTATCCTGCGTAGCGACCGTTTGGCTTATAGTTAAGCACCTTATGGATGAACTGCCCGCGCGACTGTCCTGGAGCAGTGAACGCGTCCCATACCTCGGGCGGGCAGTTTGAATACCACCACTCAACACCATTAGGGAAGCGAACATATATTGTCTCTGATAAAGATTCGTACATTTCAGCGACAATACGCGTGGAATTACTTACAGGTATCCAATTATTCATTTTCAGGCTCATAGGTGCCGCGCC
>NZ_JAQFVG010000006.1:18905-19073 GCF_029439455.1 Caballeronia sp. BR00000012568055
CTGCCGCAACGTCGGGCAGTTCGGGTACAGAACGCCAAGAGATTAGCGTAGGATCTTCAGCCAACGGCATAGGGTTTGGCTTTTCGAGTATTGCCCTTACGGGCAGAACGAGTGATTCTCCACTTACAATTGCCTCACCTGTGCGAAGTGACGGCAGGACGGTAGCAA
>NZ_JAQFVG010000006.1:19130-19446 GCF_029439455.1 Caballeronia sp. BR00000012568055
CTTGGTCTCCCGCGTTCGTCAGTCGTAGAGCAATCAAAGTTCCGCATTGGGCGAGCGCCGTGTCTGGAAGCTCAGTTGGTCGCTGTGTCACAAGGAGTAGTCCAACGCCGTATTTGCGCCCTTCACGCGCGATACGATTCGCAGAGTCCCGAGTGGTTGCGTTTGCGGATTCGCCCAAATACCTGTGAGCCTCCTCAAGGACAATTAGAACCGGGCTTGGCCGTCCAATACCGGGCCCCTGTGGTTCACTTCTCAATGCAATTTCAAACAACAAATTCAAAACTACGCCGATCGCAAGGTCAGCAGCGAGAGCAGG
>NZ_JAQFVG010000006.1:19466-30585 GCF_029439455.1 Caballeronia sp. BR00000012568055
TCTCCGCCGAGCCACTCTTGGACAACGCCAACAAGGGGATCCGGACCGGTAACCGTCCCGACCGGTTCTTGGAAGAACTTGAGTCGTTGATCAAGCAATCCAAGACGCAGGAGTTCTGGCATTGAACCGTAGACACCATAAGTCGGAGCTTGATGCGGGGCTTGACCTCCTTGCCCATATGGCGAGAATCGGGCTGGTCGAAGCGTAGAGGGATCGCCAGCATCCTCAAGGCAAGCCGTGGTCGAATCTCCTTTGACTTGCCGGGTCTCTCGATTTTCTGAATCTAGTTGATGCCAAACGCGTCGGATGTCGAACGGAATCGGTGTGTCACAAGTGACAGCACTAGGATCAAGACTTAGCCATTGGGCCTCCGCTAAGAAAGACTTTCGGGCTTGAGTCACCACTTCGCTGAATTTGTTGTTAAAGCTTGCGCCGCCTGAAGTACCCGCGAATATCCGTATGATGTCAGCTGCTGGAAGCGCCCAAAAAGGAACTCGCAATCTGCTCTCGGCATTTCGGGCCAGCACGCTACGCACAGAAGCATTGTCGGCAAATGCTCGCGCATATTCTCCATGCGGATCCACGACAACTATGTTCGCGGATGTCCAACCGCCTCTCACGAAATTTTGGACCAGCGATGCGACAACGCTTGTCTTTCCTGATCCTGTCGAACCTACGACCGCGGCATGTCGAACGACAAACCTCGAGACGTCAATACACACAGGTATATCTTCCGACGCAGCCAGCCGTCCTAAGCGGAGATGAGCTTCGTCTTGCCGAGGGAATACTGATGCCAACTCTTGCGGTGTCGCAAAGTGGACGGGGTCATCAAGGCCGGGATACGTGCCGACACCCCGCTGAAACCTTCCGGTTGCGCGATCAATTTCACCGAGTAATTGAACTTGGAGCCATCGTTCGTCTCGTTGAATTGAACCAAAGGGGATAACTTTGTCGATAAGCTCGGAAATTCCCACCAGCGTGACAGTTGCGACAAGATCTATCAGGCCCTGCGGAATTCGAACTAACGACCCAATTTGCCCGATGGGTTGAAGTTGACCTTTGTAAATTGGCGCTACACCGGCCAAATCAGGATTTAGGACAACGGTGACCGTTGATCCAAGCACGTTGCGAACCTTGCCCACGCACGTCGCTTCAAGATCCCGCATCATTCGCGTCTCCTTCGAAAGGATTTAGATTCTCAGTCTTGGCTAGCTGATTTAGACGAGAGTCCATGTCGGAATCGCTTGATGCGCTCCGTGCGAGGAATTGAGCCAACTTCTGGAAGTCGCCTAGCAGAAATCGCCCGTCTTCAAATATTCCGCTTACGTTGTGCTCCGGAATCGCCCACTTAGCCTTGACACCGCCGATAACTGCCTCGTGGCTGCCCACTATTTGGATATTGGGAGTCAGCTGAGCCCGCTCTGCAAGTGGCTCGGGGATATCCGAATAGCAGAAGACGGCAATCTCAGTTCGATGTCGCCGAATGGCAGCATCAAATAACAACTCATTGAGATGCTCATCGCCGAATGAGTACCCCGCAACAATTACGAGAGTCTCTGGTTGATTTAATGCTCTACGCATCCGATCATGAAGAACAAGAAAGGGGACACGCCTTGATTCTTCATATTTCGTGTCGGATGGGTATATAGCGGCGGCAGCGTCCTCGGCCACCGCTTGGCCGACGCGAACCACTTGCTTGGACTCCCATTCCCAGTTCACCGACCCATGCAGCTTCCATAGACGCGTGAAGAACGCAGGCACTGAATCGTGCTCAGCGTCGAGCATGCACTCGACAAGGTCAGTTTGAAAACGTGCCCGTAAGTTACCAATAAATCCATCAAAGTAGGCAACTTGTAATTCCTCGAGCGCGGTTTCGAAGAGCAGGTCGTAATTGACTGTGAATATTTCCACTGGGAGGTGATAGCGCGCTCGTGCGAGCCAAGCCGCAAAATAACGTGTGGGTTTCAAGTTGGCTCGACATATGTCGACTTCGGAAATCACCACACGACAAATTGCCCGATCTAGCGAAATTGCATCGGCCGCTGTCAATCCGTCGATTGTCTGATCGCCGCTCAAAAGTGCGGCTATTCGCCTTAGCCTGCTTAAAGCACCTTCCAGATTTCGTCCGGTGAGTTGAGTGTTTAGCATATTACGCTGAATTTCCGACAGACTCTTCAGTACGCTCCGCTGAAGTTCAGCCACGTCAGGTAGTCCGCAGGCCTTCGACGTGCCGGCACCGAACAGCGCACAGACGTGGCGAGATCGGGTTGCGAGTTTTGCACTTAATCCCGCAGCAAAACGGAGTGGATCGTGTTCGGACATAGCAAAGTCGTTTTGAGGAAACGTCTTTGACTTTACTACATATCAAAGCCTATTACTTAGCTTAGTTAAGGATGTTCAATAATATTTGAAAGCGGCGCTTTCTGAACGTGTATGTGACTGTGATAGGAGTAATAGTGGCAGATGAGAGATAACTACCAGTGACAAAGATCAAATAAATAGGGGATTGGCAGAATCTAAGTTATTGTCGATTTTGCGAGGAAGCAACATCATTAGCCGCGTGTTGAAATAAATGTGTGCGAGTAGTCAGCTATTTAAATCCGCAGTCGACTAATCACCATGTTTTTGATTTGCACTGCGAAATCGATCTGAGAGTCAATAACGAAAAATCAGAGCGGGCCAATTTAGTTTCAGAAACGTTTGAAATAACGCCATCTCAAGCGCGTTAGAACAAGCGCCCCCAACACCCCCCCCCCCCCCACCCACCCCCCCCCCCCCCCCCCCCAACGCCCCATCAAACGACCCCGTCCTCACCACCAGCGGCCCCGCCACCAGCGGCCCCACAATCTGCCCCAATCCATAAGCCCCGGTCGCAAACCCCATCAACCCCGCCGCTGATTCCCCGCGCAACCGTCTCGCTTCCCGCATCGCGAACAAGGTAATCGCGGTGAATGGCAATCCTAACAAAAGGCTCCCGATGCCAAGCCCAAGCGCCGTAGGAAACACAATGCCGAGCAAAATCCCCACCGCCTGAATCACATAGGACCCAGCCAGCAGCAAGCGATTATCCCAACGCATAGGCAACCGCGACGACACGATCGCGCCAACAATCAGCGCCACCCCAAACACCGGCCAAAACAAATCCGGCCAGACCGACCCAGGCAAAGCCTGCCGCGCGATAACCGGCAGAAACGTCGCGGTGATGATGTACCCAAACCCGGCCAACCCATAAAGCCCGATCAGCCACGCGGCGTCCGCAGACCTATCGACCGAAACATCAGCAGCACGAACACCGCCACGCGCCTGAGCCGCCGCATCGACAGAAAACGCGCTCCACACAAGCAAACCCGCAACGCAAGAACAGACCGCAAACCCCACCCAAACCACCGAAGCCAACACGCCCAACGAAGCCGCCGCAGCCCCCAACAACCCCGTCGCCACAATCCCGACTCCCGGCCCCGCGTAGATGATCCCGGCAAGCCCATGTGCGTCCAGTTCAGCGAGCTTGCGCAAACCCCATTGCGATGCAAACACGAACGCCCACGCGCTCACCACGCCCGCGAAAAACCGCACGAAAGCCCATACCCAAAACACATCGACGATACCCATCGCAAAGGTCAGGGCGATGGTCGCGATCAAGCCGAACCGCACCATCCTCCCATGCTCGACGCGTATCGCCGCGCACGACAACGCGCCGATCAAATATCCCGCGTAATTGGCCGATGCGAGCCACCCGCCGTGCCGAATATCCAGCGCGCCGCTCTTGAGCATCAACGGCAGCAACGGCGTGAACGCGAACCGTCCGACGCCCAGCGCCACCGCCAACACCACCGCGCACGCCATCGCGATGCCCAACGCGCCGGACCGCGTCGTATCCCGAGCAAAAGTAGCCATGTCAGTCCAAAAGAAACCGCAAAAACAAAATCCTACCTTGACCAATCCATCTCGAAAAATGAATAATTCAGATGCCAGCCATCACAGGAAAAGATCAAATGGATCTCTCCGCGCTCACCATTTTCCGCACCGTCGTGCGCGAAAACGGCGTGACCAAAGCCGCCGCCAAGCTCAATCGCGTGCAGTCGAACGTGACCACGCGCATCCGCCAACTCGAGGAAACGCTCGGCGCGGACCTGTTTATTCGCGATGGCCGTCGTCTCGTGCTCACGCCCGCAGGCGAAACGCTGCTCCCGTATGCCGAACGTCTGCTCGCATTGGCCGATGAAGCCCGCCACGCCGTCCGCGAAAATCGTCCGCACGGGCGCTTGCGGCTCGGCACGATGGAAAGCACCGCCGCCAGCCGTCTGCCGCGCGTGCTCGCCGCCTACTATCAGCGCTGGCCGGAGGTGACGCTCGAATTGGCGACCGGCGTGACGCGCGCGCTGATCGACAGCGTGCGCAGTTTCGAAGTCGATGCCGCGCTGATGGCGCGTCCCATCGAGCCGGACGCGTTGCCCGCCGAGCAATTCGAATCGATGCCGGTGTTCAAAGAAGAGTTGGTGTTGCTCACGCCGCGCGGGCAGCATCCGTCGTCGAATGCGCGCGATGTAGCCGGTCTTACGCTCGTCGCGTTCGAACGCGGCTGCGCTTATCGAACCTATGCAATGCGCTGGTATGAAGAGCAGGGCATTCGTCCGGCGCGCGTGCTGGAGTTGGGTTCGTATCACGCGATCGTCGCGTGCGTGGCGGCGGGTGCGGGCGTGGCGGTTGCGCCGCGTTCGGTACTCGAACTGGCGGGTCTCGATGGCGAAGTCGATCTGCATTCGCTCGGCAAATTCGGCCGAGTAGATACATTGCTCGTCTGGCGCAAAGGCCATTTCTCCGCAGCACTCAACGCCTTGCGCGATCTGCTGACGGAGTCCGCGCCGTCCGTTCGCGGTGCCGCGAAACCAGTTCGTCGAGCCGCGAAAGAAACAGCCGCAAACTAGGCGATTTATTCTTCGCGCTATAACCGACGGCGAGATCGATGGTCGGTGCATCGCCTGCAAGCGGGCGGCTTGTGACCGACCACGGCATCAGGTTCTCGATATATGCCGGAATCAGCGCGATACCCCGCGTCGATGCCACCAGCGACATCACCATCGCCGGATTGTCGACGGTCTGCGCTGCTTCGATGCGCACGCCAGATCGTTCGATATACTGGTCAATCACGCCGCGTAATACGCGCGCTTTTGACGCCATCGCAATGAACGGCTGATCGGCAAGATCGTGCACATTCACCGCGTCCTGCGATGCCAGCGCATGATCGCTCGGCATCAGCACGACCAGCGGTTCTCGATCGACTATTTCGTACGACAGATCATAATCCGGTTCGGCACGCATAAACGCGACATCGATCCGCCCGCGCGCGACGCCTTCGGCAAGTTCGGTGGAGTAATCGCTCGATACGGTGACATCGACATTGAGCAGTTCATCGCGCAGGACGTGCATGGCATCGGGTAGCCAGCTCATTTCCTGACCCGTAAGAAAGCCCAGCGCGAAGCGTTGCTTGACCGGTTGCGCGGCGCGTCGCGCGGCTTCGACGGCGGCATCGACCTGATTCAATGCAATACGCGCGTGCTCCATGAAAGCGCGTCCTGCAGCCGTCAATTCGACACCGCGCGCCGTGCGCACGAACAGATCCGCGCCGACATGATCTTCGAGATCGCGAATCTGACGGCTGAGCGAAGGCTGCGAAGTGTGCAGTCGTTGCTCGGCCGCTTCCGTGAGACTGCCTGTCTCTGCCACTGCAAGAAAATAGCGCAGATGCCGCAGTTCCATGATCGTGCGATGCCTGATCGAAGAGGTCAGTCAGAATACATCAAAGCTTCGATCCGCCGTCTACGTGCAGTGTTTCGCCGCTGATCCAGCGCGCGGCGTCGGAGGCAAGAAAGCTCACTGCATCGCCGATATCGTCGGGTTGTGCGAGCCGCTTGAGCGCCTGCATGCCGAGCGTCATATCGCGGCCCGCATCGCTCTTTGTGAAGCTCGACATATCCGTTTCCACGACGCCTGGCGCGACTGCGTTCACGCGGATGCCGCGTTCACCGAGCGCGGCGGCGAAGTGCTTGACGAGCGTATCGACCGCGCCTTTCGTTGCAGCGTATGCGGCAAGCGTGCCGACTGCTGCACGCGCCGCCAGCGACGACAACAGCACGACGTTGCTGCCTTCGCACAACACCGGCAACAGTTGCTGCACGAGAAAGAAGGGCGCGCGCACGTTCACGGCGAACAGCGAATCGAAATCGTCGATGCTGGTTTCTTCGATGCTCGCGGCCTTCGACACGCCCGCGTTCGCCACGAGAATATCGAGCCTGCCGCCGATCACCTCGCACACTTGTTTTGCGAGCTTGTGCGGGCCATCGGCATCGCGCAAATTGGCTTGTACTTTCTGCGCAGTGCCGCCGAACGCGCGAATTTCCGCGACGACGGCATCGGCTTCCTGCTCGCCGCTGCTGTAGTGAACCAATACGCTTGCTCCGGCACGTGCCAACGCAATCGCCGAGGCATGGCCGATACCACGCGATGCGCCCGTGACTAGCGCGGTCTTGCCATTGAGTTGAATAAGGGGCTTGTTCATGAGATTGACTCCATCGGTTGAGGTGTTTCGATGAAGTGCAATGTAGAGCCGGGCGTTGCAAAGGAGAAAGACTTTGTAGGCAGCGGGGCATGCCTCGCGAGTATGGCCTCAGGAAAACACGGCGCGCGCGTAATTCACCGGTGCGTGATCGGCGAGATCACGCACTATGACCGTGCCCGCGCGCCATGCGTAATCGCATAGATAGGCGGTGCGTGCAGCGGCGCGGTCGGCGGAGATGGTGGCATCGGTCGCGGTTGTATCGATCGCGCCTGCGCTCGTGATATAGGTCATCGGCGCGACATGAACGTATCCGTCGATTTCGGGCGGCAATTCGGTGACGATATCGCAGCAATCGACGAAACGCGTGTGATCGATTTCATCGAGCGTGGCCTTGAATGCCGCATCTCCGACACGCGGACAGCCGATCGTAACCAGCGTTTTCGGCTTGCACACGCTCGCCATCAAACACGCGATGGCCGCGCCCAAGCTATGTCCGGTAATGATCAGTTGTCCGTGCGATTGGGCCAGCCATTGCTTGACCGCAGGAAGAATGCTTCGCGTGGCGGCCGCAAAACCATCGTGCACGCGGCCAGCGCTTTCGGGCCACGAAACGAGGCTCGCTTTCAGGTCGGTGGCGATATCGGTGAACTCGTTTGGTTCGGTGCCGCGAAATGCGAGCAGGGCAAGATCATCCGCTTGCCTGATTGCGCCGAAGCCCTGCGTGCCGGTGGTGGGATCGGAAAAACACGTTGGTGGTTCGAAGCCGACGATCGCCAGCGCATCGGTGAGCGTTTGCAGTTCCGCGCCGCCGTTTTCCGCATGCACGTAAGCGAGCCGCGCGGCTTCGACACAGAGCGCATGGACGTCGTAAGTCTGGCCGGGAATAAATAGCGTCGGCCTGTTTTGTGGCGTGAAAAGTGCAGTACGCGAAGCATCGTAAGGTAGGGCCGCCATGGTTTTCTCCTGATTCTCCATAGCAGCCTATACCATCGCCCCCTTCTGCGTGCCGTCGCTGAAGCGTTCGCGCACGAAACGCGTGCGGATCGACCAGCGGTGTGTCGTTGATGACGAGATCGGCCATCAGCTTGCCCGCGCCCGGTCCGATACCGAAGCCACCGAACTCTGTCGTCGAGACCTTTCCTGAACTGGTTAACATGACGACAGCGCGTAATGTGGCTGCGTTTAACGTGCGCAATCAGGCGACGGGAATCGGATTGTCGGTCACCAACTGATTGAACTGATCCACGAACGCGTGTTCGTTCGGACCGGCGTTATCGCGGAACGGCTTGGCGGAATCGACAAGAACTTCGGTGCTCGCTTCAGGCAGCTTCTGCATAATTTCCGCGATAAATGCGTCCAGCGGCATGGCACGCGGATCGCCGCTTTTGTGAATCAGATCGGTATCGACCCACGGCGGCGCGATTTCGAGCACGCGGACGCTGGTATTTCGCAATACGAAGCGTTGCGACATCGTGTAGGAATGGACCGCCGCCTTGGTCGCCGAATATAGCGCGGTCGCGGCGAGCGGCACGTAAGCCAGCACCGAACTATTGTTGATGAGCGTGGCTTCCGGCTGCAATTTCAGATGTTCGATAAAGGCCGCGCTCGTGCGCACCGTGCCGAGCAGGTTCGTATCGATAAGGCGTACGGCCTGCTCATCGTCAAGCGCGCCACCTGCATCGTCGAACGGCATGATGCCGGCATTGTTGATGACCACGTTCAGCGCAGGATACTTCGCGATTACCTGTTGCGCGACGCGCTTGATCTGCACGGCATCGCCGATATCGAGTTCGACCGTGTCGATGCCCGGGTTCGCAGCAGCGATTTCATCGAGCAACGCGCGACGACGGCCGGCCACGATCACCTTGTTGCCGCGTTGATGAAACGCTTCCGCCAGCGCCCGCCCGATGCCCGATGTGCCGCCAGTGATGAAGATCGTATTTTTGGTGAGTTTCATGATGCGTGTCCTTTTTGAATCTTGAAAGTTTCGTGATGAAACGGTGAGTGAATTCTGACTCGATTTGACGGTGTCTCAAATGACGTATATGGTACGGATTCAGGACATCGACTTCGGACTCTGCAACATGCACAAAATCGGCTATTTGCTGACTGACGGTTTTCAGATCATGTCGATCGCGTCGCAGTCAGTGTTCGAACACGCGAACGACACGGCGGGCGAGGCGTTTTATCGGATCGAGAATTTTTCGGTGGCGGGCGGTGAAGTGCGTTCGTCACTTGGCATGAGCGTGGGCACGCGCGCGCTGAACCCGCGTCTTAACATGGACACGTGGATTGCAGCGGGCGTGAGCAATCCGATCGAATTACCGGCCACGCAGGAAATGCTCAGATTCGTACGACGCATCGGCCCACGCGCGCGGCGTATCGCAGGCATTTGCACGGGTGGATTCGTGCTCGCTGAAGCGGGCCTGCTCGACAATCGGCGTGCGACCACGCATTGGTTTTTCGCGCAGGAAATGCGTGAACGCTTCCCGCATATCCATGTGGACGAAGACCGCATTTATATCGTCGATGGTTCGGTGTGGACATCGGCGGGAATGACAGCCGGTCTCGATCTCGCGCTGGCGATGGTCGAACAAGATCTCGGCGCGGATATCGCTCGATCAGTCGCGCACAAGCTCGTGATGCCGCAGCGCCGCGCGGGCGGACAGTCGCAGCATTCGGAGATGCTCGAACTCGCGCCCAAGTCCGACCGCATCCAGAATGTGCTGAACTATGCGCGCAAACATCTGAATCGTCCGTTGACGGTGGAAGAACTGGCGAGTGAAGCGCATTTGAGTCCGCGTCAATTCAGCCGTGTTTTTACGGAGGAAACCGGGCAATCGCCCGCCAAGGCTATCGAAGGATTGCGGCTCGAAGCGGCGCGTCTGATGATCGAGCGCAGCCGCCATTCGCTCGAAGCCATCGCCTGGGAAACCGGCTTTCGTGATCGCCGGCATATGCGCGAAGCGTTCATGCGCGGCTTCGGCGTGCCGCCGCAAGGCGTGCGTCGTGAAGCGCGCGCACACGCTTAATCGTTTGATCGTATCCTGCAAATTCACTCAGGAGACGACATGAGCTATAAAGATCTCGGCGAAATCTACCGCGAATACATTGCCTGCCTCAACGCGCAAGACTGGGAGCGTTTGGGCGAATTCGTCAGCGAAAACGCGAAGCATAATGGCCGGCCATTCGGTCTCGGCGGATATTGCGCCATGCTCAAACGCGACTTCGAAGAGATTCCCGATCTGTTCTTCGATATTCGTCTGCTGGTTGTAGACGGGGCGAACGTTGCGAGCCGCCTATGGTTCGAATGCACGCCGCGCGCCTTATTTATGGGCCTCGCCGTGAATGGCCAACGCGTGCGCTTCGCCGAAAACGTGTTCTATCGCTTTCATGAAGGGCGCATAGAGGAAGTCTGGTCCGTGATCGATAAAGCGGCAATCGAGGCGCAGCTCCCATCATGACGAAATGGCATCAATGAAATAACTCGCACATCATTTTTGCATCGACGCAAACGCCCTAACATGCAACGCATCCCATTCATTTTCACAAGGAGACGCGAGCATGTATGCAATCACCGGAATCACAGGGCAAGTGGGCGGCGCGGTGGCGAATGCGCTGCTGGAAGCGAATCAACTCGTTCGCGCGATCGTACGCAATCCGAACAAAGGCGCGGCATGGGCGGCGCGCGGGTTCGATATCGCGCTCGCCGAATTGAGCGATGTGGATGCGCTGACGCGTGCTTTCGAAAGCGCGCAAGGCGTATTCATTCTTCTGCCGCCCACATTCGATCCTGAACCGGGCTTTCCTGAAGCATCGAAGCTGCGCGACGTGATTATCGAAGCGCTGAATCGCGCGAAGCCTGGAAAGGTGGTTTATCTCTCGACCGTCGGCGCGCAGGCCACGCAAACGAATCTGCTGTCGCAGCACAGTCTGGTCGAACAGGCGCTGCGAGAACAAGACTTTCCTGTGACGTTTCTGCGTCCCGCGTGGTTCATGGAAAACTGCGCGTGGGACGTGGCATCCGCGCGTGATGAAGGCATCGTGCATAGTTTCCTGCACCCGCTCGATCGGGCGATACCGATGGTGGCGACACAAGACATCGGCAAACAAGCCGCAAAACTTTTGCTCGACGATGAAAACATCACGCGCACCGTCGAACTCGAAGGACCGCATCGCGTCAGCCCGAATGATATTGCCGATGCCTTCGCGCACGTGCTTGGCAAACTGGTGAGCGCGCAAGCTGTGCCGCGTGATTCATGGCAGGGCCTGTTCGAAGCGCAGGGCATGAAGCATCCGCTGCCGCGCATTCAAATGCTCGATGGCTTCAATGAAGGCTGGATCGACTTCGAAGGCCGCACGGTGAAGGGCACGACGCCGCTCGTCGATGTCATTCGTCATATTTGCACGTTTTAGGGCGATCGATCTAAAATCGTCTCCGAGCCACGTCACGGAGACGATCGCATGATCCAGTTCTACTTTCATCCCACGCCGAATCCCGCAAAAATCGCGCTGTTTCTCGAAGAATCGGGCATGCCGTATGAATTGAAGCCAGTGGATACC
>NZ_JAQFVG010000006.1:30605-36088 GCF_029439455.1 Caballeronia sp. BR00000012568055
ATTGTGGATACGGATAGTCACGCCGTGGTGTTCGATTCCACCGCCATTCTTCTTTATCTCGCAGAGAAGTCCGGCCAGTTTCTCGGCACACCGGAAGACCGTCCGCAGTTGTTATCGTGGTTGATGTTCATTGCCAGCGGTCTTGGCCCGTTCTCGGGTCAGGCCGTGCACTTTCAATATGCCGCGCCGGAAGGGCTGGATTACGCTGTGAATCGATATCGGCGTGAGGCGGACCGGCATTATCAGGTGTTGAACGATCACCTCGAGGGCCGCGACTTCATCGTGGGCAATAGCTTGACGATTGCTGATATGTCGGCGTGGGGCTGGATCGATCGTGCATCGCGCGTATTCAAGAACAGTGACGATCCGCTCGCGCCGTACCCTGAAATCAAGCGCTGGTTCGCAACCATCGATTCGCGTCCTGCGGTTGCGCGTGCGCGCAGCGTCAACAAGCAGCATGCCTTCAAGAGCGTCAATGACGATGAAACACGGCGCGCGCTGTTTCCATCGAATTATCCGAAAGAGGCTTGATTGATGGCGCGTCCGCGCGAATTCGACGAGGAGGCCGCGCTCGATGCGGCCACTGCGCACTTCTGGTCGCACGGTTACGAAGCGACCTCGGTGCGCGATCTCGCCACGTCGATGGGCATTACGTCAGCGAGCCTCTACAACGCATTCGGTGACAAACGCGGCTTGTACGAGCGCGCATTGGAACGTTATGTGGAACGCGGATTCCGCGAGCGTGTGCGGCGCTTCGAGCATCACTTGCCGCCGCGTGAGGCGATTGCGGCGTTCTTTGCGGAGATTATCGAACTGTCGGTGAGCGATCCGCATCGCAAGGGCTGTCTGATCGTGAATTCGGCGATGGAACTCGCGCCGCACGACAAGGACTTTCATCGCGTGCTCAATGGTGTGCTGAAGGACATGCAGGCGTTCTTTCTGCGGTGCGTATCGGCGGGGCAGAAGGACGGCAGCATTGCGTCGTCATTGCCCGCTGACGATATCGCAAAGATGTTGCTCGCCTCGCTGATGGGCCTGCGCGTGCTGGCGCGGGTGAATCCGCAGCGTGCGCTGCTCGAAGGCGCGGCGCGTCCTGTTCTTGCGATGATCGGCGTCGATACTCAAACCAAACGAGCTGACAAGCGAAGAAAGAAAGCCTGATTACCAGCGCAGCAAACGGGGCCCCAGCCATGCGCCGATGATCGCAGGCAACATCATGCCGATTGCGTACCACACGCTCCAGAACGCGGGACTCATCTCAGGGCAATGCAGGCAATACGCGACCGTCGCGATAGCGCTTGCAAGCAATCCCGCCGTGAAACCTGCCAGACGCAGACGCGTCGGCGCCAAGCCTCTTGCGGCCCATAACACTGCGGGAAAAGTTGGTACGGACAACAGAAGAATATTGAAGGGGCACGTGCGCCACGATTGCCCGAGCACGATCGAGAGGCGGTCGGCCGGTGCTGCGCCTTGCAGCACATAAGCGCCCGCCAGCCACACGATGATGAACGGGAGCACGATTGCTATCCACGCGTGACCCGCGCGCACGCCCGGCCGTCCGAGCCGCATCACGGCAACCAACGTTCCAATCGCGATACACAACGGATAGGCGATCTTCGCCCAGAACACGCCGGCCATGGCAACGCTGCCGAGATCGTGCCGCAAGCCGTAGACGATCAGCATCAAGATAACCGAGCCGAGTGCGCCGAGCGGCACGGCCATCAGGAAGCGTCGCGTGACCGCGCTTCGATCAACGGGCGTCACGCCTGTGGACAACAGATCGATCAGGTCATCGGTTTTCATCGCGCGCCTCGCAAGGTGTTGCGCAATTGCGCGGCCAGCGCTTTCAGCCCGCGATGCACGCCGACTTTCACCGCCGACTCCGACAGCCCCGTGAGCCGCGCCGTCTCCGTCACCGATAAGCCCTCCAGCTTCACATGAACGATAGGCAGACGTTGCTTATCGGGCAATTGATCCAGCAGCTTGCCGATATCGTGGCGCGCGTGCGCGGGTTCGTCATCGTTCGAGGCGAACAGGTCGGCGTGATCGTCGAGTGGTTCGTTAAGCGCGTCGTGACGCGCACGCGAGCGAAAGAAATCCGTTAGCTTGTATCGCGCGATGGCATGCACCCACGCAGTCAACGGCTCGTCTTCGCGATACGTATGACGTGCATTGTGCACTGCAAGCAGAATATCCTGCACGAGGTCTTCGATATCTTCGGGATAACGCGCGATGCGCCTGCGCAGATAGCCACGCAAATGGCGCGTCAATGCCTGCAGGAAGCCGCGATAAGCAGTCGAATCACCTTGCAGGCCGCTGACAAACAGAGCCTTCAGGCGGTGTTCCGCGTCGTGCAAGTTCGATCCCGTGATGGCGTGTGGACGTGAATACTCCGGGCGCTCGCGTTTTAGAGCGAGCGTTTCAGAATAGCCGAAGCCGTGATGCGCTGCAATAGCGCCATCGTGGTCCATCGTCATCGCCGGTAGGGGTGTTCAGGGTAGTTCGTCGCATCCTTCGATTCGGTTACAGCCGTTCGCAAAAAATTTTTTTGCCGATGCGTGTAACCGGATGAGCGTGGCCGTCGAACTCACTCGTATCGATACACACATTGCGAAGAGTTCGACATGCTCACCACGCCGATTCACCCGCTCTGGCTGCGCCTCACGCATTGGCTCAATGCCTTTGCCGCGCTGATCATGATGCTGTCCGGCTGGCGCATTTACGACGCCTCGCCGGTATTTCCGCAGATCGTCATTCCGCCTTCGATCACCCTCGGCGGATGGCTCGGCGGCGCGCTGCAATGGCATTTCGCGGCGATGTGGCTGCTGTTCTTCAACGGCATCACCTATCTCGCCTTCAATCTGCTGAGCGGGCGCTTCAGGGCGAAATTCTTTCCGCTGTCGCCGCGCGCCGTCATCCACGACCTTTTCGCTGCACTGCGCGGCAAGCTCTCGCATGCTGATTTACGCCAGTACAACGCGGTGCAGAAGCTCGCGTATCTCGTCGTGGTGATCGATCTGATCGTGCTGGTTTTATCGGGTCTTGCGATCTGGAAATCGGTGCAATTTCCCGTGCTGCGCGAACTTATGGGCGGTTACGATCGCGCGCGCATCGTTCACTTTTGCGCGATGGCGGTGATGGCGGCGTTCGTCGTCGTGCATGTGGCGATGGTCGCACTCGTGCCGCGTTCGCTGCTCACCATGTTGCGCGGCCGTTGATCGCGTTGATCGTGTCTGTGCGAAATAGAGACCCCATCATGGATAAAAAGATCATCACGCTGGACCGAAAGTCCATTCTCGCCGATGCGCGCCGCGAACTCGACATGCCTTCACGCCGTCTCTTCGGCAAACGCATGCTGACACTCGGTGGCCTCGCGATGCTCACCGGCTGTTCGATTACGGATAATGATTCGGTGAACAAATTTCTGACCGCCGTATCGCGCCTGAACGACCGCGTGCAAGGCGCATTGTTCGATCCGAATCGTCTCGCGCCCACTTACACCGAAGCGCAACTCACGCGACCTTTTCCGTTCAACGCGTTCTATGGCATCGACGATGTGCCGCATGTCGATGGCAGCGACTATCGGCTGAAGGTGAGTGGTCTGGTCAAGGGTCAGCGCGTGTGGACCTTGCCCGAGCTTTACGCGCTGCCGCATGCGGAACAGATCACACGACATATCTGCGTCGAAGGATGGAGCGCGATCGGCCGATGGGGCGGCACGCCGTTCAGCGAATTTCTGCGTCGTACGGGCGCGGATACGACCGCGAAGTATGTTGGTTTCCGCTGCGCCGACGACTACTACGAAAGCATCGATATGCCCACCGCGCTGCATCCGCAAACGCTGCTCACGTTCGAGTATGACGGCCAGCGTCTGCCCGCGAAATACGGCTATCCGATGAAGCTGCGCATGCCGACCAAGCTTGGCTACAAGAACCCGAAACATATCGTCGAGATCTTCGTGACGAACACGTATCCCGGCGGTTACTGGGTCGATCAGGGCTACAACTGGTTCGGTGGTTCCTGATCCGAATTTCAACCTGGCGGCGGTTAGGATCGCTTGCCATTTTTTACTACGTCAATGGAGCAATGAAAATGAAGGCAATCCTCACAGCTACGATCGCAGCAGCACTCGCACTCGGCGCGGCTTCGGGCGCGTATGCGCAAGCAAGCGGCGCGATGTCCAACGATGCAATGTCGCACGACTCGATGTCGAAAGACAAGATGGGCAAAATGGACAAAGGCGCCATGTCGCACGACTCGATGGGGAAGGGCGACAAGATGAAGAAGCCCGATGCGATGGACAAGCCCGCGTCGGGCGCGATGGCGCAATAAACGCTTGTTTCAGGCGGCGTTTGCTTCGGGCGAACGCCGCATTCAGCTTTTAACGCGTGAGAAATTCGATCATCGCCGCCGCAATTTCCTGCGCGTGTGTTTCCAGCGCGAAGTGGCCGGTATCGAAGAAGCGCACGTCTGCATCAGGCACGTCGCGCTTGAATGCTTCTGCGCCGGGCGGCAAAAAGAAAGGATCGTGCTTGCCCCAGACGGCCAGCACGCGCGGCTTGTGCTCGCGGAAATACGCTTGAAATGCAGGGTAAAGCGCAACGTTGGTGCGATAGTCGCGGAAGAGATCGAGTTGCACGTCATGTGCGCCGGGGCGGCTCATGTAGTAATCGTCGAGCGAGTAGCCATCGGGCGATACCGACGACACATCCTGCACGCCATGCGTGTATTGCCAGACCGTGGTTTCCTTCGCGAGCATCGGACACAAGGCATCGCGATTGGCTTGCGTCGGCGCTTCCCAATACGCGCGGATCGGATTCCAGCCTTCGCTCAAGCCTTCTTCATAAGCATTACCATTCTGCGTGATGATCGCCGTGACGCGTTCCGGATGCGCCAGCGCCAGGCGAAAACCCGTCGGCGCACCGTAATCGAAGACATAAACAGCGAAACGATCGAAACCGACTTGCTCGGTGAATCGGCCAATCACCGTGGCGATGTTTTCGAACGTATAGGAAAAGGTCTCGCGGCTCGGCATATCGGTCAGACCGAAGCCTGGCAAATCCGGCGCGACGATATGAAAACGGTCGGCCAGCAGCGGAATCAGATCGCGAAACATATGGCTCGAACTCGGGAAGCCGTGAAGCAGCAGCAACTTCGGCGCATCGGCCGGGCCTGCTTCGCGATAAAACACGTTAAGACCGTCGATGTCGATATGGCGATGCGCAATCGTAGACATGCTATTTCTCCGCTGAGGAATGAAATTTCGCGTAACCAGTGAAATGCATTAATGAAGGTTACAAATTCGTTAGTAACTTGTCAAGATGATTTTTAGAGGTTACGATGAAGTCATCGCCAGCTACAGAAAAGCATTAAAAAAAATGGACTATCGTTCGATTCCTCCCATGTTTCTCGCCGATGCCCCCGGCCTTGACTTCCTCAACTCCGTCGCAACGCCCGTGGATGAAGAGGTCGATTGGATCGCG
>NZ_JAQFVG010000007.1 GCF_029439455.1 Caballeronia sp. BR00000012568055
CTTTCGGAAGTCGCGCCGGACGAGGCATCGCCCCAGGGCGCAGTGGCTTGTCGCATGAACTTGTCTCCGTGTTTTGTCGATGCGGCTGCCGTGGTTTTGGATGCGCCGCAACTGGGGAGGCAAATTGCAAGTGTTGAGCCATGCGGGTGGTGGCCAGAGAAGGCGGCGTGGGAGCCTTATGGGGCGGGGTGTCGCGGAGCGCGCTGCGGGTTTTCCCGCAAGCGCGTCGATGTTGCAGTAGTGTTTCAGCGATGTTTCAGACAGTGTTTCAGGTGAGACGACTCAAAGATAACTACAAACATAATCCAGCGTCTCCACCACCTCGATATCAAACCGGCTCTTCCCCGGCACAGAAAACGACTCGCCCGCGCCGTACGTCTTCCACTCCTCACTCCCATCCAGCCGAATCCGGCATTGCCCGGCCTGCACTTCCATCAACTCCGCCGCATCGGTGCCGAAGTTCAGCGTGCCCGGCAGAATCACGCCGAGCGTCTTCTTCGTGCCATCGGCGAAAAGCACGGTGTGCGACACGCACTTGCCGTCGAAATAGACGTTGGCGCGCTTGATGACGGAAACCTGATCGAATTGCGTTGCTGCCGGCATGACGAAGTCCTTTGGTCGAAGAAAAGAAGCCGGCGAATCTTCCATCGCCGGGAGTTCGACATCATACAGACCGATTCATCGCGCTTGCGGAAGGCCTTACCGGAAATCGGCGCATTTGCTATGAGGATCGGCCACTTTTGCGGCATGTTGCCGTGCGTTTGCTCACACGGATAACGCCTGAATAGCGTCCGGTGTACGCGATGCAACATTTTTCAAATGCACGTTCGATACATCTTTAGCCTCCCGCGCACGTCCGACAAATCAGGCTGAGCCCCGTGCGAGTGGGCGTTTGACTGACTTCTGAAGCTCTAAAGGGAGTGTTAGTAGCTGGCGAAGAACCGGGCGATGAACACGGCTGCAACATTTTTGATTCGTCGCTCAAATCAGGCTCGCCAAGCGCCACGTCGTCGCGCAATCCCAGCTTTTTAGACGCGCCAAAACCGGTTTCAGCCTTGCTCAGCAAGGGCGCGCGCCTACCAAACCGCCAGCGATGCGCCAAACGCCGCCATCGCCCTAGATTCTTCTTATCTTTCAGGATTGAATCATTTTTGAATCGGCGTTCTCGTGCGCCACGCCACATCGAATCGGGAGCCTTGCTGGTAAAGGGTTTTGGGCCTCCTGGCACACCTCTCGCTATAGAGGTGTCACGCACGGACAGTCGCCGCAACATCAAATGAACGACAGCGACATCGTGCTACGGGGCTGGCCGCTGCAGGTTTCGATGATCGCCAACAAGAGCACTCACGAACCCTGCAGCGGACCGCATAAAAACAAGGTATGGCGCAACGCGCAAAGACAAGAGCTAATAATCATGTTGACCCTCCAATCTGATCTGCACGGCAACCACCTCCTTGGCGCGCTGCCGCCGCAAGAATGGGCCGCCATCGCACCGCATCTCGAACTGGTTCAACTGCGTACCGAGCAATTGCTGTGCGATTCGGGTCAGCGCATCCATCACGTGTATTTCCCGACTACGGCCATCGTCTCGCTGCTGCACACGATGGAAGACGGCGGTTCGGTCGAAGTGGCGGCCGTGGGTCGCGAGGGCATGACCGGCGTGCCGGTGCTGACGGGCGGCGACACCATGCCGACGCGCGTTCAGGTGCAATGCGCGGGCGTTGCGTATCGGATGAGCGCAGGGGCGCTGCGTGAAGCGTTCGGCCGCTCGGACTTTCTGCGCCGCATCATGCTGTTGTACATGCAAGCTCTGCTCACGCAAGTCGCACAGACGGCAGCGTGCAATCGCCATCACTCGCTGTCGAAGCAACTCGCGCGCTGGCTCCTGATTCAAATCGATCGCACGCCGAACGATCAGCTCAAGGTCACGCAACAGATGATCGCCGATATGCTGGGCGTACGTCGTGAAGGCGTCACCGAAGCGGCGGGCAAGCTGCACGATGCCGGTCTGATCCACCACAGCCGCGGCTGCATCCGCGTGCTGGATCGCGCGGCGCTCGAAGCCAACGCGTGCGAGTGCTACGGCATCGTCAAGCGTGAATTCGATCGCATTCTGCCGAAGAAGCGCGTCGCGGAAGTGGCGTAAGCGGTCTCGAAGCGATCACAATCATCCTGAACGGATCGCCATTGGCGGCAGCACGCGCAATGGCTTCGTTCGGTTGATCGGCATCTACACCGCGACTAGCTAACCAAGGCTAACCAAGAAAATTCAGCGCGCCCGTTTCGAGGTTGTACATCGCGCCGACGATATCGACCTTGCCGCTGCGCTCCAGGTCAGCAAGCACGGGCGAATCACGCCTGATACCCGTCAACGTCAGTTCGACGTTCTTGCGCGCCACCGCATCCACGAACGCGTAATTCGCCGCCGAGCGATCGCCATCGAATTCGGTCTGCTGCACCGCCGGTTTGATGCGCGCGAGCAGCCCCGTCAAATGCCCGAGTTCGGCATTGGCGATCGCGCCTTTGATTGCGCCGCACTTCGTATGACCCATCACCACGACGACTTTCGCGCCCGCGAGCTTGCACGCGAATTCCATACTCCCGAGGATATCGTCGTTTTCGACATTGCCCGCCACGCGGCAATTGAAGATATCGCCGATGCCGAGATCCATGATGACTTCGGCCGGCGCGCGTGAATCGATACAACTCAGCAGCACCGCCGCCGGATATTGCCCCGCCGCGCTCGCCCGCTGCTCGCGCAGATAATTGCGCGCCTTTCGCTCGCCTTTCTGAAATCGCGCATTGCCACGCTTCATCTCTTCGATGATCGCTTCCGGCGACATGCTGTCGCGCTGCGCGTGCGTGAGCGCATCGGCGCGGGCGAAACCGGTGATCGACGAGGTGATCGACGTGGCGAGCGCCGCAATCAACAAGCGCCTCCGATTCACACACGCGCACTCGATCATGATCGTCGCTCCCGGTCACAAACCGTTTTCTCTATAGGCGACGTTTCGCATCGCGGAAGGCTGTGTCGTTGATACGACGCGCATGTGTCCGCGCACACATATGAAGGGGGCACATGGGACATGCACGAATTGCGAATCGTTCTGGCGGCTGACAAAATGGCTGAAGTTACGTTTTTTAACAATTCCGAGAGCGTCGGATTTTGCTGTGGCAATCTGACGGACCCATTCCGAGAGACAACAACAGATGGCCATCTTCAGACGGGCACCGCGAATGCAGGACGATTCGCCGGGCGACAGGGGACGGGGAATGAGAATTCGAGCGACGGTGTTGCTGACGCGGCATCACGCCGTACTGCTGGTGCGCGAGCGTGGCGGCATGTGGCTGCTGCCGGGGGCATCGGTAGGAATGGATGAATTGCCGATGGTCGCGGCCATTCGCGGCTTGCATCGCGATACCGGTGTCGAGGCGAGCGCGGTGGTATTCCAGTTTCAGCAGGTGTCGGCGCAGCATTTGCACAGCGTCTATCGCGTGGCGATTGCCGACGATGTCGATCCGCGTCCGAGTCCGCTCGGCGAATACGACGAAGTGCGCTGGGTCGATTCTTCCGAACTCGGCCGCATGCAGGTGACGCCGGGCACGCGCGCGATTCTGAACCGCGCGCTGGGGCCATCGCCGAACGTGGAAGATACGCGCGGCGCGTGGCGGCCGCAAGGTGTGCGAATGAATCCGCGATCGGATTTTCGCAAGGGCTGAAGCGGCTTCACGTGCATCCGGCAATGCACTGCGCCGGATGCACGCGTGATGCAACGTTAGAACGTATAGCCTACCGACAGAAACGTCACGATCGGATCGAGCTTGATCTTCGATTCGCTGCGCACCGTGCCCACCGACGAATTCGTCGTGAGCGTCGCGCGCGCCGACAGCCACATATACGACACCGAGAACGACGCCGACCAGTGTTTATCGAACTGGTACGACATACCGCCGTTCACCACCGGCGCGAACGAGTTGCTGATATGCGCGCTGGTCGGGCCGGTCAGCGCCGTGCCGGTCTGCGGCGTGTAGAGGAACGCGCCGTTGGCCATCTGCGAGCTGAGCTTCACATCCGAGAACCACACATACGATGCACCCGCGCCGAGGTACGGGCGGAACTTGCTCTGCGCGTTCATGAAGTAGTACTTCAGCAGCAGCGTCGGGCTCCATTCCTTCGCGGTGCCGAGTTCGCCCAGCGGCCCGAGCGTGCCTTCGCCATCGAGATGGAACTTCGGCGGCACGCCGATCACCGCTTCGACCGCGATATGGTCGGTGACGAAGTATTGCGCCGTCAGACCGAAGGTATCGGCGTTGCTTACGGATGCGCCCGAGCCGGGACGCGTCTGCGTCTGACCCAATGCGGTCACGTTGAACGCGCCGCTCGAATCCTGCGGTGCGAAGTGCATCCAGCCCGCGTTGATCTGAACGCTGCCGGCGGACTGTGCATGTGCGCCGCTCGCGCCCGCCACGCCCAGTGCCGCAAGGGCCGCGCATGCAATGTGTTTCAGCTTCATCGTCTTGTTCTCTTTTAATCGTTGATTCATGGTGTGACAGGCGAGCGAATCCGCACCGCGCGGGCGGGAAGCCCGGCGGGTCGGAGACACGGAAAAAGGGAAGGGCTTCGACTACGCTTTAAAGACAGCAGTCGAGACTTACCTTGAAATACTCGTAACTAATTTCGATACTGCGTTTGACCGACTGCACTTCATCAACGCCCGGCGCATTGCCCAACAGCGTCGCGACGATCTCCAGCGCTTCCCACGGATGCTCGTCGTCGTAGTGCGCATGCAGGCTGAGCCAGCGCATGGCCTTGCGGCGCATCGCAACGGGAAAGCTGTTGGCATAGGCATCGCTCGAGCAGACAAAGGTGGACCATTCGCCGGTCACGCCTTCGATCGCGAAGTTGGTCGCGGCAATGCTCGCGGCCAGCGGATCGCCGCCGCTGCTTTTCCAGCACCAGTGCGACAGCGCATACGCCATCGAAGGACCGTTGGCCTTCATCAGCGCGCGCTTGGTGACATCGTGCGCGGCGGCCCAATCGACCCAGTAATCGGCGTGATTCTGTTCGACGCGGATATTGCGCGTCAGATAACGCCGCGCGAGATCTTCACCGCGCGAATGCCCGTAGCGGACCTTCTGCAGGTTCATCGCCATGTATTGCGGAAACTGCTCGACCACCGGCCAGCCGTTGACGAGGAACGCTTCGGCCTGGCGCGGCGTGAGTTTCGCTTCGCGCATCGCGGCGAAGATGGGGTGACCGAGGACCGCCTGCTTGGCCACATCGGTTTCGGCGAGCACGTCGCCCAGCCACGCCGGGTAGCTGGCGATGTCCTTCAGATCACCCGTCCGCTGAAATGTGGGATCCAACCTGTTCTCCTATCCTTTAGGTAATGGCGAGAAACTCGACGTTTTGTGCCCACAAGGCCGGGCGTCCGACATGAAAACCTTGCACGAAGTCCACGCCCATGCTGCCGAGCGCACGCAGGATCGCTTCGCTTTCGACGTATTCGGCGATGGTCAGACGCCCCATCGAATGGCCGATATCGTTGATTGCCGCCACCATGTCCCGATTAACGGCATCCTTGAGCATGTCCTTGATGAATCCGCCGTCGATCTTGATGTAATCGACCGGAAGGTGTTTCAGATAACCGAACGAGGACATGCCCGCGCCGAAGTCGTCGAGTGAGAACTTGCAGCCGCGGTTCTTGAGATCGCGGATAAAGCGCGCGGCGGTCGCGAGATTCGCGACGGCGGTGGTTTCGGTGACTTCGAAGCAGATGGATGATGGCGTGACGCCGGTCAGTTCGAACTGCTCGGTAAGGAACTGCAAGAAACGCTCGTCGCCGATCGAGGCGCCGGAGAGGTTGATCGCGTATTGAATGCCTTCGGGATTGCCGCTGCGCGCAAGCGTGGCGAACACGGCGCGCACCACCCATCGGTCGATGGCGGACATCAGCCCGTAGCGCTCGGCGGCGGGCATGAAGAAGTTGGGCGGAATAATCTTGCCGCCATCGCCGACCATGCGCAGCAGCACTTCCACATGACGCGGATGGCCGTGGTTTGAATCGATTGCGCGGATTTCCTGCGCATAGAGACAGAAACTGTTCGATGCCAGCGCGTCTTTGATACGCCCGCACCACGACATGGCGCTGGCGTGGCGATTGAGTTCCTTGTCGCCGCGCACGGCCAGATGCACGCGGTCGCGCCCGCGTTCCTTGGCGAGATAGCAGGCGATATCGCCGAAGCGCATGGCGGTTTCCATATCGAGCCCGCGCAAATCGACCAGGCCGATACTCACGCTGGTCGAAAGCGTATGCGTCTCACACGACCACTGGAACGCGGCCACTTCCTGACGCAGACGCTCGGCGATATTCATGGCCGTGCGCTCGTCGCAATCGGACATCAGCGCGGCGAATTCGTCGCCGCCCAGACGCGCGAGCGAGTCTTCGTCGCGCAGGCACTTGCGGAACAGCGTCGATACTTCGCGCAGCATGGTGTCGCCGGCGGCGTGACCGTAGGTATCGTTGACGACCTTGAACTGATCGAGGTCGAGCATCATCAACATGCACGGCCGCGTTGGATGATTGCTGTTGGCGTGCTCGGCTTGTTCGGCCAGCGACTCATGCAGACGCCGTTCGAACTCGGTGCGATTGAGCAAGCCCGTGAGTCCATCGTGCGATGCCTGCCACGACAGGTTCGATACATACTCGCGTTCACGCGCCATATTGCGCAGAAGCAGCACGACGCCGGTGATGGTGTCGGAGGTATCGTGAACGACGGAGGTGATCGCCTGCACGACGGTTTCCTGACCGCGCACATTGGTGAGGATCAGGTCCGCGCCGGGTTCGGTTTGCTCCGTGCCGCGCAGCGCCTGTTCGATCAGATCGACGGGACGCCGGTCCCATTCGCGCATGATGGCGACCAGCGCCGTCAGCGGCCGATTCACGCAGGCGGCGGCATCGCGGCAAAACAGCCGTTCGGCAGCGGGATTGATGAACTCGACCAGACCCGTCGGCCCGACCGAAATCACTGCCTCGCCGATAGAACCGAGCGTCGCCTTCGCGCGTGCCTCACTGCGGCGTAACGCGTGTTCGGACGCGAGCCGCGCGGTGATGAAGCGGCGCGCGTACCACACGGACAAGCTCACCAGCAGCATCGCCACGACGACGTTGATGACGAACAGCAGCAACGCGGTTTGCCGGAACGCCGCGCCCAGCACGTCGGCAAAAGCGCGCGAAATCGGCGCGATGGCCGAGTTGATGTTCCACACTTCGCTCGTCAATTGCTCGACTTCGAGACGTCCCGGCGCACCCGATGCCTTCGCTTCGCGCAATTCATCGGCGACATGCGCGAGCTGATCGACCAGCGCATCGCCGCGCGTCCAGTAGGTGACGGCTGCTTCGAAATAGCTGGCCCGGCGGAAGGTGCGGAAAACCCAGATCACCGACGAGACATCGGCGGGATAGACGCCGGAGGCGATCAGCGCTTCGCGTGCGGCTTCGACATCGGGATCGGGACGATCGAGCGCAAGACGCGCGTGCTTGAGATAGAGCGGATACGCAATCGCACTTTCGTATTGGCGATATGCCTGTTGATCGCCGGTCTGGGCGTAGCGGATCAGATAGAAGACGGCGTCTTTCTGACCTTTGGACCACGTGCTCTCGCCACCGATGTACGCGCGCACCGACGACATGATCGACAGACTCGTCGCGACGAGCGCGAGCAGCGACGCCACCACGGCCACGAACGGCCACGTCGTCTTGAACAACTGTCGATTCGTCTTCGAGGCCGCTGGCATATCGAGCCTTTCTTAGGTTTTTCCGGACATGGCGACAAAACGGTCCGGGCTGCGGGAACGTTGTTCAGTACAAACCTGACGCACGCTCTACGCAGCGAATTCTTGTCGCTTCGATTAATAACGGCACGAAATCGATAAAGTTGAGGCTCTAATCGGCTGCCTCGCGAGCCGCAATAATACCTGTGCGAAATACGCTTTTCGTGATAGGTATAAGGAAATTGTCGAGTGTTGTTTTAGCGCATGCGGTAATTTTTCCGTCAAACGGAAATGCACTTACGTTCAGCCGATGGAAACGTTTGATTCACGCAGCTTCGCGTGTTTTGCGCGCGTTGGCATCGGTAGTTTCCGCACGCTGGTGCGTAACCAATTGCTAAGTATCAGGGAAGGAATTACTTGCGCGGTTTATTGAATATCGCTAAGCAAGCTTTAAGCGTCGCTTAGCGTTTCTGACCGAATGGTTGGTATTTTCGGCTTAGCGGTTGTTTCGCTTTCGACATTAATTCGCTAAGCGAGTCTTAGCAAACTTAGCGAATATGCACGATCGGCGCTAAGAAATCGTGGACGTGAGGCAGCCAGATTGGAATGGCATCGCGCGAGGCGAACATCAGATGGCCGTTATCGCCCCAGGCGGGTTCCATGACAAATTCGCCCTTGCCGCCCGCTTGCTGAAACGAAGCGAACCAGCTTCGCGTGTAGTCGGGACCGAAGAACTTGTCGTTCTCGACGTAATGCCACAGCACCGGCGCATGCGTGGTACTGGCGAAATGCGCAATCGCCGATGTCATGCGCTCGGGCGCGCACGGCACGCCCGGATGCTTCACCGGATCGCCACCGCGTCCGCCCGAAAAGTTGACCACGGCGACCAATCCAGGCGGATCGAAACTCGCCGCCGCCAGCGATGCAAATCCGCCCGCCGACTGCCCGACCAGCACCACATGCTCACGATCGATCTGCGGCAGCGTGTCCGCATACGCGATGGTCGCAAGCAAGTCCTGCGCGGCGGCATTGCCAGCGGCTTCATAGTCCGCGCCGTTGCAGTGGCCGTAGTCTTCGGCATAGGTGCCACCGGTCGCGCCGAAGCCACGGCGGATCGGCACGATCACCGCGAAACCCAAATCGACGAACGTGCGGATTTGCGCGATGGCGCGATATCGCCCGGTCTTGACGCGGTCGCGCGGATCGGGCGGGCTGCCGTGACTCAGCACGATGAGCGGAAACGGACCCGCGCCGTCCGGCTGATAGAGCGTGGCGACGAGTTCGCGCGTCGAAGTACCGAAGAAGCCTTTCTCGGTCATGGGCACCTGCACGACGGTCTCGTGCAGATCGGCCGCGAGTTCGGCGGCGTGCGTGATCGTCGCCGTCGCCGTCGCAGTCGTGACCAGCAGGGCCAGCGCGCCAAGCAGTGAGCGCAGCCGCACGTCAGCTATGCCCGTCGATCCATTCGCGCGCCCAGTCCAGACCGGCGTGCAGCGCTTCTTCGTCGGTGGCGAAGATCGCGAGGATGCCGCTGCTCTGCACCACGCGCTCGTCGCGCACGACAGTGCCGCTCGCGCCGTAGCCGGTTTTCTGTTCGATCGAATGGCCGTAGATCGAGTAGCCCTTGTAGACCTCTGTTTCCATCGTCTCTTTTGTTTTGTCGGCGTCAGGCACGAACATAGCACGCATCCGCACGCGCGCAATCGCCTAACTGGATGGTTCGGATCACCAAATGAATTCCGATCGATATATGCAACTAACGGTCTGCCGCTGCCACGTCGTATAATGGCTGCGCCACCGCCGGCAAGGGCGCGCCGGAAAGGACAAGATTTGCCGATTCGCGCAATGTCCGGAAATCTCGGGGGCTTGCCTGCCTTGGCGGAGATGCGGTAGGGTGACGCCCAATCCGCGTCCATCGGGGCGCTTTATCAGGGAAAACGTAAACATGAACAAGCAAGAACTCATCGACGCAGTGTCGGCAGAAACCGGCGACAGCAAGGCCAGCACGGGCGCAGCCATCGACGCAATCTTCGACACGGTCATGCAGGCCGTCACGAAGGGGGACACGGTGCAACTGATCGGCTTCGGCTCGTTCTCGACCGGCGCGCGCGCGGAACGCACGGGCCGCAACCCGTCGACGGGCGAAAGCATCACAATTCCGGCCGCCAAGACCGTCAAGTTCACGGCTGGCAAGGCGTTCAAGGATTCGGTCAACGCGTCGTAAGCGCGTTTTCGTGCAGGCGGCGGACGGGCGCAAGGCTCGTCCCGCCGCCGCGCGATTCACTTTCGGCGTGATTTACGAGGCGTCGGCTCCACGCCGATCCGCTCATCGCGTGCCAGCACCAGCGCCGTCAGACGCGCCGCCGCGTCTTCGAAGTCCGCATCGGCTTGCGGCACATACAGCCATTTTCCGATCACCGGATGCGGTTTCAACGCCGGCATCTCCTCCATCAGCGCATCATGGCGCTCCTTCGACGTGCACACCAAAAGGCCATTGAACGGCGCATCGCGGTCGGCGGCGATCAGGCACAGCAGCCCGTCGATATACGCGGCATCGCAGCCGAACATGCGCTTGCGAAAGTACGTTTCGTCGTGCTCGAAGGCATCGAAAATCCAGAGCAGCGAATTGCGGATGGTGGATGGCATTGCGGGTGATTAAGTAGAAGCTCGACAGCGCGAGCTTACAGGCTCGCAGGTCACCCCGTCGCGAGCATCAGCCGCATCAACGCGAGTCCGCCAAAAATCCCTACGAAGCCCAGCGCCAGCGTGCCGCCGACATAGAGCAGGGTGGACATCATATCGCCGCGTTCCCACAGCAGCGCCGCGTCCAGCGAGAAGGTCGAATAAGTCGTGAATCCGCCGATGATGCCCGTGGTCAGAAACAGGCGCACGCTCTGGTCGGCCTGGCCGCGCAGCGCGAACCATCCGGCCACCAGACCCATCACGAACGAGCCGAGCGTGTTGATCGCGAGCGTGCCGTAGGGGAAATTCGGTCCGAGCAGAATGAGCGAGGCGCGGCCGGCGGCGTAACGCAGCATCGAACCGAGACCGCCGCCGATAAAGACAACCACAAAGGAAGAGAAGGGATTCAAAGACGCGCTCCGGGAAAAGCGAAGGCGCGGCAGACGCGTGCGTGCGTGCCGTGCGATCAGCGTTGTCCAGGAGTCATCAGCCGGAATGGCGGTTGTCGGGGGAACCCCATCCCCATCGAACGACTTTGTAACACATTATCTCAATCGACGGCGTGCGATCAGGCCGACTGACCGCCGCCCGCGAGATTCACGATCATCCGTCCCAGCGCTTCGAGCGGCAGCGGCTTGTGCAGAATCTGTGCGTTCGATACCCCGTCGAGCGCTGCGGTATCGAGATAACCGGTGACCATCAGCACCGGCAGGCCGGGGCGGATTTTCTGCGCGGCGCGCGCGACATCCGCGCCGTTCATATTCGGCATGGCGAAATCGACCAGCAGCACGTCGGGGAAATCCGCGCCGATCAGCGCCAGTCCGTCTTCGCCTGACTTCGCTTCCCGCACGTCGAACTCTTCGAGCGTCAGGCCCGCGACGATCGACTCGCGCACGTTGTCGTCGTCGTCGATCACCAGCACGGAGGTGCCGTGTCCGGCGTTGCCATCGACGGCGTCGAGCGTGACGGTTTCGGCGGCCACGAGTTCTTCGCTCTGGGCGGCGAGCGGCAGCAGCAGGCAGAAGGTGGTGCCGCGTCCAACGGCGGGCGTCACGCGCACCGTGCCGCCGCATTGCCGCGCGATGCCCCACACCTGCGCGAGCCCGAGGCCGGTGCCTTTGCCGAGCGGCTTGGTGGTAAAGAACGGATCGAAGATGCGCTTGAGCGCGTCGGGCGAAATGCCGGTGCCGGAATCCGTGACGCAAATCTGCACGTAGCTGCCCGGCGCGAGATCCGGGTCCGAACCGACGATCGGATGCAGGCCCGTCGAAAGTGTGACCGTGCCGCCGTCTTCCATCGCGTCGCGCGCGTTGTTGACGAGATTCAGCACCGCGAGTTCGAGCTGATTGGCATCGGCCTGAGCGAACGAGCCGGGCGCGTCCAGCTTCAGTTCGATACCGTGCATCGCGCCGAGCGAATGCCGTGCGAGATCGACCACATTGCCGATCAACCCATCGATATTCACCGACTCCAGCGCCAGCTTCTGAATGCGCGAAAACGCCAGCAATTGCGCCGAGAGCTTCGCGCCGCGCTGCGTCGCCTTGTACGCCTTGTCGATATACGACAGCACCGGACTGCCGCCGTCGAGATGGCGGCGCGCGAGTTCGAGATTGCCCAGCAGCGCCATCAGCAGATTGTTGAAGTCATGCGCGATACCGCCCGTCAGCCGCCCGACGGCTTCCATTTTCTGCGCATGCGCAAGCGCTTCTTCCGCGCGCCGCCGTTCTTCGGCTTCGGCGCGCAGGCGTTCGTGCGAATCGCGCAGGGCGGCGGTGCGTTCTTCGACCAGCTTTTCGAGTTCCTGATGACTGCGCGCGAGCGTGGCTTCCGCTTCGCTCAGGCGCTCGTTCATCAGCACGGCCGCGCGCAGTTCATCGCGGATTTCGAACTGACGCTCGCGGCCCGACAGCGCCGCTTCCACCGCGCTCGTCAGCGCCAGCGCGCTCGCCGGCCGCTCCACGAACACGATATTCGACATGCGGCGCGGCAGACTGCCCTGCAATCGCTTCTGATGCGCGGCGTCCATGCGTTCGCGCCGCGTCAGCATGACGAAGGGCAGATCGGACCACGAAGGCTGCGTGTGCAGTTTCGCTTCCAGACTGGCCAGGTTTTGTCCCGCCAGCGATTCATCGGCCAACAGCACCGCGCCGGTATACGCATCGATCTCGCCGACGAGTTGATCGAACGACGCCATGATGGTCGTGCCGATATTGCGCCCTTCCAGCAGCTTTTCCATCGTCAGGGCGTCGCGACCGAAGGGCGTGAGGATCAACACATGGCGCGCAAAAGGTTTCATCGTTACGGTGCGCCGTTGTCGTCCTGCGGGTCCAGAAAGCGCGATGCGCCCAGCAGCGGCCCGCGTCCGCCGGTGTAAGTGGGCGTGCCGGTCAACACGCCGGAGAAGCGCGCGAGCGGTTCGCTCAGTTCGAGGCCGCGCTTGCTGATCATCAGTTCGCGAATGGTGTCTTCGTGCAGATTGCCGCGATTTTTAAGGATCGACAGCGCCTTGCGCACGCGGCCTTCGGCTTCGAAGAAACGCAGCAGAATCACCGCATCGGCGATATAGCTGATGTTCAGCGAGCCGGAATTCATGGTGCCGACCAGTCCTTGCTGCGGATTGATCAGAAAGGTCGTCACGCCTTGCTGATTCAGGAACGACAGCAACTCGTGCAATTGCAGAATCAGTTCCTTTTCCTGCGGCATCGCGGCGATATAGCCGTTCATGCTGTCGATCACGATCATGCGCGAGTTGTTCTCTTCCACTTCGCATTTCACGATGGAAGTGAACTCGCCCGGCGAGATTTCCGACGGGTCCATCTGCCGGATATGCACCAAGTCCAAGTCGATAAACGGCTGAAGATCGATGCCGATAGCGTTCGCCCGAATCAGCAGCGTGCTGATGCGTTCGTCGAATTCGTAGAGCACGCAGCGTTCGCCACGCCGCGCCGCTTCCGCGATGTATTGCAGCACGATCGTGGTCTTGCCCGAGCCCGCCGGTCCCGTGATCAGCGTGCTGGTGCCGCGCAGCGGACCGCCGCCCAGCAGCGCATCGAGCTTGGGCAGGCCGCTTTGCAGCGGGGCATCGGAGAAATCGGCGTGATGCTCGGAGGCGACCAGACGCGGGAACACGTGCAGGCCGCCGCGGCGGATCGCGAAGTCGTGATAGCCCTCGCGAAAGCCGCTGCCGCGCAGCTTCTGCACTTGCAGACGGCGGCGCGAAATGCCGAAGTCCAGCGTCTTGCGTTCCAGCGTGAGCACGCCGTGCGCAAGACTGTGCAGATCGACATCGTGCGAGCCGCGCGCGGTCATGTCGTCCATCAAAAGAACGGTGGCCGAGTTTCGGTTGAAGAACTGTTTGAGCGAAAGAATTTGCCGCCGAAAACGCAGCGGGTCCTGCGCGAGCAGACGCAGCTCGGAAAGACTGTCGAACACCACGCGCGTGGGTTTGAGTTCATCGACCTGATTGGTGATGTGATGAACGATTTCGCCCAATTCCAGTTCCCATGAATGCAGGATGCTCTGATCCCCTTCGATGCCCAGCGGCAATCCCGCTTCGCCAAGCTCGAACAGCGTGATGCCGTCGAGCGACCAGCCATGACCGGCGGCGACTTCGGCCAACTCTTCGCCGGTTTCGGAGAGCGTGACGTACAGCACTTTCTCGCCTGCCGCCACGCCGTCGAGCAGAAATTGCAGACCGAGCGTGGTCTTGCCGGAACCGGGCATGCCTTCGACGAGATACAGACGGCTGACGGGCAGGCCGCCGCCGAGAACATCGTCCAGTTGCGGCAGGCCGGTCGAAATGCGGGTGAGAGTGCGGTCGGGCATATTTACGTGTCGCAAGTGGGAGGCCGCGAACGGCCAGCCCAAAATTTTCCTGTACGCCGTCTTGCGCGCAAGGATGAGGATCGAAGCCTCGCAGCAAGCCTTGTAGCAAGCGTCGTAGCAAGCCTTCTAGCAAGCGATTTTCGCAGAGACGAGGCCCGAAGTGTCACACATGACGCGTGATCGAGCGGACGGCGAAAATAAAACGCCGCTTGTTCAAGCGGCGCGAAACACTCGATCAGCAACAGGCGTGCGTGCATTCAGCTTGCCGCATCGCTCTTCACGTCCGATGATTCCACTCCGAGCTGCTCCTGCGCCTTCGCCCAGAATGTCTCGGCCTGACCTTCGGGACAGCCAGCTTCCTCCCAAAGGCTATAGGCCAGCGTGCGAATCTGCTCTTCGGTCGCGGGTACGTTCATGGTTGCCTCCTTCAAGGCGAGTCCGTTCGATGAAACGCGAATCGCTGCGCAATGCGCGTTCCAGCGGACTGACTGTCTTTACGGTAATGCGTAGGCAATCACGTAATCGCCGAGCTTTGTCCCGAACGAACCATGACCGCCCGCCGCAATCAGCACGTATTGCTTGCCGTTCGCTTCGTAGGTCATCGGCGTGGCCTGGCCGCCTGCGGGCAGACGCGCGCTCCACAACTCGTTGCCGTTATCCGTGCTGAAGGCGCGCAGATAGTTGTCAGCGGTCGCGCCGATAAAGAACACGTGACCGGCTGTCGTCATCGGACCGCCCAACATTGGCATACCCAATTTGAAGCCGATCGGAATGGGCGATGAATCGCGCGTCGTACCAATGCGCTTCTTCCATACCACCTTGTTCGTATTCAGATCGAGCGCCGCGACATAACCCCACGCGGGTTGCTTGCACGGCAGTCCGATCGGCGACAGAAACGGATTGAGCGTTACGCCGAAGGGCACGCCGTATTGCGGCTGGATACCGCTCTCCGTGCCCGAACCCGTCGCGCCCGATGCCGGTTCGATCGGATTCTTCGGTCCGCGCGGAATCAGCTTCGAGACGAAAGGCAGCGCAATCGGATTGGCGATGGCGAGACTGCGGTCGGTATCGACAGCGAGACCGCCCCACTCGAACATGCCGAGGTTGCCTGGAAAAACCAGCGTGCCTTGTTCGGACGGCGGCGTGAACGGACCTTCGTAACGCAGCTTGTGGAAGATCACCCGGCAGACGAGTTGATCGAACATCGTTGCGCCCCACATGTCCGCGCCGGTCAGATGCTTCTGCGGGCGGAAAGTTAGTTCGGAGTACGGTTGAGTGGGTGAAACATGATCGCCCTTGGCCGCGCCTTGCGGCACCGGCGTTTCTGGCGCGGGCACGATCAGATGCCCGTTACGCCGGTCGAGCACGAAAATATTGCCGGTCTTTGCGGGCGCATAGATCGCGGGCACGATATTGCCGTTTGCATCCTTGATATCGGCGATGGTCGGCTGCGCGGGCAAGTCCATATCCCACAAATCGTGATGCACGGTCTGATAGAACCACGCCAGCTTTCCCGTCGATGCATTCAGCGCAAGCAGACCGCTTGCGTAACGCTCCTGATCCGGCGTGCGATCGCCGCCCCAGATATCGGGCGTGGTGACGCCCATCGGCAGATAGACGAGATCGAGTTGCGGATCGTAGGCGGCGGGCGCCCACGAATTCGGCGAGTTGGGCGTGAAGCTGTGTTGATCGTCGGGAATGGCGTTGGGATCGTGCGCGCCGGGATCGAAGGCCCACAGCAGCTTGCCGGTTTCGACATCGAAGCCACGAATCACGCCCGACGGCTCGTGATTCTGATAGTTGTCCTCCACCGAACCCGCCATCACGATCACCTTCGACGTGACGATGGGCGGCGAGGTCGGCTCATACTGCCCCGGCGTTTTCACCGGTTGCAGATGCTGAAGATCGAGCACGCCGTTCGCGGCAAAACCGGGACACGGCTTGCCGGTGTTGGCATCGAGTTCGAAGAGACGGCCGTCGTTGACGGGCAAGAGCACGCGGCGCGAACACATCGGCAGCGAAGCCATATTGTTCGATGCACGCGCTTGTTTTGCCGCATCTGTTTCGAAGTACGAAACACCGCGACATGTCACGTGCTGGAAGCTCGGATCGGATTTGAGTTCGGGATTGAAGCGCCATTTTTCCTTGCCCGTGGCGCCGTCGAGCGCGATGGCGATCTGATGCGGCGTGCAGAAGAACAAGGTGCCATCGATGGCGAGCGGCGTGACTTCGTCAGTGATTTCGCCGGGATCGTTCGGGCCTTTCATATCGCCGGTTTGGAACGTCCAGGCTTCTTTCAGCGTGTTGGCGTTTTTATCGGTGGTCTGGGCGAGGGATGAGTAACGCGTGCCGCCTTGTGTGGAACCATAGGCGAGCCAGTTGCCGTCGCTCTTTGCCGCCGTATTTGCAGACGCGGTTACGGTTCCGTTGATCTCTTGCGGATCGTTGAACGCGGCGTAGACGAGCGCGATTCCGGACAGCACGAGCGTCACGCCCAGCGCCATCGCGCCTTGTCGCGCGGGCGTCGAAAACACGCGCAACACGAACGGCAGCACCAGCCATACGCCCACGATCACGAGCACATCGAGACGCGGCGCGAGCGCCCAGAAATCGAAGCCCGCTTCGGCGACGGCCCATATCAGCGTGCATAGCACAAGCAGTGCATAGAGCCACAACGCCACTGCGTTCTGTCGATGCACGAGCCACGCGATGACGAGCATCACGAGACCGGCGATCAGGTAATAAGGCGTGCCGCCGACTGCAATCAGCCAGCCGCCACCGACGACGAGAAACAGCCCCGCGAGTGTCAGGAAGATGACGGTCAGCCACTTGGGCACGGGCGAGGACGAGCGCCGCACTTGCGGCGAGGAAGGTGTATTCATTTGACGCGACTCTCTCTTGCGCGATGAGGGGAGTGGGTGCGTCGTTGATCCGGGCCGATGCGATGGTGTTGGCGATGCACCCGCCGGTGTGTAGCAAGAAACGGCCCCGGTGTTGCTTACATGATTGACAGGTTTTGATCGCGTGACTTATCTGAGGGCAACTCCCTGAATACCTTCGCATTTCTGAAACAATGCGCTCGACGGACACCATGCCGAACGTGTCCGTTCAATCCGATGCTATGGCGTCCCGCATGCGTCCTTCAGCGCCTATACCTGTCAATGACACATGTATGGGAGAGTCATGATGAGCACAACGACGCATCGCGCGGGCGCTGAAGCCGATCAGCCTTTCGTCGATCCGACGCCTTACGGCTATGGCCCGGACGATTCCGTCAGCGATATCGACGAAACCGCCGCCATCACGCATCACACGCTTAAAATCAAGGGTAAATCGATCGCGTATACGGCGCGTGCCGGGCATCTCGTCACCACCGATGGCAACAGCGCGCAACCCGCCGCGAAGATTTTCTATGTTGCATTCACGGCAGATGGCGTGGCGGCGGCTCAGCGTCCGGTGACGTTCTTCTATAACGGCGGACCAGGATCGTCGGCAGTGTTTTTGTTGCTTGGGTCGTTCGGACCACGACGTATTAAAACGAGCATGCCGGACTTCACGCCGCCCGCGCCGTACACGCTCGAAGACAACCCCGACAGTCTGCTCGATCATACCGATCTGGTCTTTATCGATCCGGTCGGAACAGGCTATTCGACCGCCATTTCACCCGCAAGAAACAAAGACTTCTGGGGCGTGGATGAAGACGCGAACTCGATCAAGCAATTCGTTAAACGCTATCTGACCGTGAATAGCCGATGGAACTCGCCGAAGTATTTGTTCGGCGAATCGTATGGCACGCCGCGCACGTGTGTGCTGACGTGGTTGCTGCATGAAGATGGCGTCGATCTGAACGGCATCGTGTTGCAATCCGCGATTCTCGATTACTCGCAAGCGGGCCAACCGGTTGGCGCGCTGCCCACGCTCGCCGCCGATGCGTGGTTTCACAAGAAAGTGACGGTCACACCGGCACCGAAGGATCTCGCTTCGTTCATGCAGCAAGTCGAGGCGTTCGCGGTGGGCGACTATATCGAGCTATACAACTCGTTCCCCAATGTCGATGAAGCCAAACTCAAGACGCTGAGCGATATGCTCGGCATTCCGCCCGTGGTCCTCAAATACTGGCGGCTCGATCCTTCCGGCACGGACGGCACCGCTTTTCTCACCAGCCTGCTGATAGACGAAGGCCTGAGCATCGGCGCATACGATGGACGCGTGACCGGTGCGGACACGGGTATCGCCGAATTCATTTCGCCGGACTCGGGCGGCAACGATCCGACCATGACAGCGGTAAGCGGCGTCTACACGGCCATGTGGAACGTGTACCTGAACGAAGAACTGAAGTACACATCGATCGCGCCGTTCATGGACCTGAACGATCAGGCGTTCCTCAACTGGGACTTCGGCCATATCGATCCGACCGGCGCGCAACGTGGCGGCAATGGCTTGTACACGGCGGGCGATCTGGCGGCATCGCTTGCGGTGAACCCTTATTTAAGGGTGTTTTCTGCAAACGGCTATTTCGATTCGGTCACGCCGTTCTTTCAAACCATGATCGATCTGGAAAGCATGCCGGTGGCGGGCGGCACCATGCCGCCCAATCTCAGCTTCAATCTTTATCCGTCCGGGCACATGATCTATCTCGACAACGCATCGCGCACGGCGATGAAGCACGATCTCGCATCGTTCTATGGCGATGCGGAAACGCATGTCGCCGCGTTGATGAAGCTGGCGAAGCCGAAGCAAAACGCACTGGAAAACGTGGGGATTTATCGGCGCAGGGCAAGCCGTACGCCATACTAAACAAAACGATCACGCCTGATCCGGCGGCACGACTGTTTCAACGCGTCCGGTCTCGACATCGTAGACGAGGCCGGATACGGTGAAACCCGCCGGAAAGTTCGGATTGGATCTGAGCGCCGCGACATCGATCTTTACCGCTTCATACGGGTCGGTGATCGCGAGTGTATCGAGCTGATCTTCGGCCACGCCCATTTGTTTCGCCAGCAGGGCCGGCGCGTTGTGATAACAACCTGCAATGCCGCAGTTCGTATGCTGAAGCAGCACCAGATTCCATCCCGTACCGACTTCCGCGCCCGCCGCACGCGAGACCGTGCCGAGCACCGCGATCGTTTCGAGCAGCGCCGGATTCACACGTCCGCCTACATTGCGGATGATCGCGGTTTCGCCCGGTTCGAGTTGAAGCACATCCATCGGATCGACGCGCGGATCGACACAGCCGACGATCATCGTGCGCTGCGAGGGCAGCATTTTCAGGCCTTTATCGAAGCGCTTTTCCGCGAAATCAGCGTTGCGCTGCATGAGTGTATCGACGAAATTCATGATGTGCTCCTTAGCGCGATTGAGGAAGGCGTGTGGACATTTTTGCCTGCAGCCCTTTCGGATCGGCAACGAAGGCGCGATGAATACCGCGCGACTGTTCGCCTGCGATGACTTCGTCGTTCACACCGGATTCGATGGCGTCCAGCGCATCGGTGACGACTTCTTGCGGCGTCATGCGTGGCTCGGGCAGTTTCGCGCCCATCGATGTTTCGGTCTGGACCGCGAGCACGCCGACGACTTGCGTACCTTGTGCGCCGAGTTCCGCGCGCAGACTGCGCGTAAGCGACAAGCCTGCCGCCTTCGATGCCGAGTAAGTGGCCGCCATCGGCAAGCTGACGAGCGAGAGCATCGACAGCATGTTGATTACGCTGCTTTCCGGTGATTTGGCGAGGACCGGTGCAAAAGCGCGCGTCAGTGAAAGCGTGCCGAAGTAGTTGACCTCCATCTCGCGGCGGGCATCGTCCATGTCGGGCGCGGAGATCGCGCCTTCGAACGCTGCGAAGCCGGCGTTATTGACGAGCAGCGTCACGTCATTCGCAATCGATGCGGCAGCCGCAACCTGATCGGGATCGGTGACATCGAGCGGGAGCGGAACGAGGCGGCGATCGGTCTTGAGCAAATCATTCAGCGTGGCGGTATCGCGTGCTGCAACATAGATTTTCGATGCGCCACGTTCCAGCAGTGCTGCCACATACGCCTGACCGATACCGCGATTAGCGCCCGTTACAAGGGCGATTGAGTTCGAGAGTTTCATGATGATCAAATATCCTAAGTAATTTAAAAGGTTTTCTGCATGTCGATTCGACGCGCGCTCAGGCGGCGATCGGATACTCAAGTACGAACTTCGACAGATTGGCCTTGATAAACGCTTCGACCGTCGTCAGCGGCTGTCCAATGATCTCTGTGCCGGTGCTGTCGGTGCCAGCAAGCAGACCTTCCTGTTGATCGATCGTCACCGCTTCGAAGTGACGCCGCATGGCGGTGGCATCCTGAAGGCCGAACAGTTCGAGGAACACCGACACCGTCACATGCTCGTACGGCAGATGCTTGCCAAGCACGCGACCGACTTCGGCGGCAAGTTCTTCGTGGCTATATTCCACCGGACCATGCAGCGCAATGGCGCGGCCCACATAAGGCTCGGGACGATCCATGATTCCCGCGATAATCCGCGCAATATCGCTACCCGCGATGGGTGCGAAGCGGCTTTCCTTGTTGTAGGGCATCACGTAGCGTCCATAGCGAATCTGCGGCGCGATATATAACAGCCATTCCGCGAAGAAGGTCACGCGCAGATGAACCGACGGCACGCCGGACCAATCGAAAATCTGTTCGGATAACCAATGATTCTGCGTGGCTTTGCTGCGTGCCGCCGGGCGCGATTGCTTATGCGACATATTCACGATCAGATCGAGCTTCGCTTCCCTTGCAGCCTGCGCAAAAATCACCGCAGCTTCCACGAGCCCTTCCGCCAGCGGATAGCAGAAGTAGGCGCGCTGAACATCGCTCATGGCGAGGCGAATATCGCGCAAACTGCCCATATCGCCAAGCACGACTTCAGCGCCCAGATCACGCAGACGCTGCGCGCGGTGATCGTCGCGCCGCACAAGTGCGCGCACTTCGAAGCCCTTTTCGATCAGTCGTTCGACTGTGGGACGGCCGGTATCGCCTGAAGCGCCGGTAACGAGAACTTTGGTCATATCGATTACTCCGTTTGCATTTGAGGATTCGGTTGAGGCCAGTGAGCACCGGCCATGTGGCTAATGTGCTGGTTTCGGCCCAGGCGCGGTAGCCTGCGAATTCGACTAAGATCTATGCTGATTCAGCATCGATCCGCTGCAAAGGAGACGCGCGTGAAGGATGTGACGACGTTCCGGCTTTACACGCGCGTCGCGCGTCTGGGCAGCTTTTCTGCGGCGGCGCGCGAGAGTGGTCTCGCGCAGTCGCAAGTCTCGCGGATGATCGCGGAACTGGAGGCGTCGCTCGGTGCGCGTCTGCTTACGCGCACCACGCGCGCGGTCGCGCCAACCGAAGCGGGACTGGAATTTCTCGCGCGCATGGAGCCGATCATTGCGGCCATCGAAGATGCGGAAAACAGCGTGCGCGAGACGGGCGAATTACGTGGTTTGCTGCGACTCGCCATGCCTTCGACCATGGCCATGCGCGTGGTCATGCCGAGCCTTTCCGCATTCACTGAACGCCATCCTGCATTGCGTATCGAAGTGCTGCTCGACGACCGCTGGCAAGACATGGTGCGTGAAGCAATCGATGTCGGTATTCGCGTGGGCCGCTTGCCGGATTCATCGGGCACGGCGCGGCTGATCGGCAAGATGTATCGCGTGATCGTGGCGGCGCCGCATTATCTGGAGCGGCACGGCACGCCGCAAACGCCGGATGATCTCGTGACACATCGCATCGTGGGTGGGCCGGCGGGCGCGCACGCATCGTCATGGCAGTTCGAGCGTGATGGAGTGACAACGTCGATCGAACTACAACCGCATGTATCGACTAACGATACGGCGGGCGCGCTCGCGGCGGCTACGGCAGGACTGGGGATTGTATCGACGACATCATGGGCGTGCCGCGCCGAAGTGGAACGCGGCACGCTGGTGCATGTGCTGGCCGCATGGCGCATGGCCGAGTTGCCCGTACACGCTTATTTTCCGATGGGGCGCGCCACGCGGCTGGCAGCGCGCTCCTTTGTGGATTTCATCGCGGATGAGATCAAAGCCAGATCATTCGACTTCGTGCATGAAAAGACTTAAGGAACGGGCTTAAAAAAGGGCTTAAGCACGATTAAAGATGAATGCCGCCTGTGACTTCGATGCGTTGTCCGTTGATCCACTTCGCATCGCTCGTGCAGAGAAACGCCACCACGCCGCCGATATCGTCCACTTGTCCGACACGGCCTAATGCGGTCTGCGCTTTCACATAGTCCTGCAATTGCGGCGTATTTCGAATAACCGCACCCGCAAAATCCGTTTCGATACCACCGGGCGCAACCACGTTCGCACGAATGCCGCGCGCGCCATACTCCTTCGCCACATAACGCGAAAAAGTCTCGACGGCTGATTTACAAGCTGCATAAGTGGCATAACCCGGCACGACAAAACGCGTCGCCGCTGCGGTGATAAAAACCACGCCGCCGCCATCGTTCATTATGTTGAGGGACTTTTGCGTAAGAAATAGCACGCCCTTGAAATGAACATTAAGGAAAGTGTCGAACATTTCTTCGGATATCTTATCGATTGGCACCGCTGCGCCAATTCCCGCGTTATTCACGAGAAAATCGATCGCATTCGTATTCCAGTGT
>NZ_JAQFVG010000008.1:0-13921 GCF_029439455.1 Caballeronia sp. BR00000012568055
ATTGGACCTTCGGTCTCGATATGAAGATCGTAGTCCTGACGTTGTGGAAAGGCTTTGCTGGCGCAAACGCATATTGAGCATTCGGAAACACAACCTCTGGAGCGCAGGACATGAAACTGACGATCATCGGCAGCGGCTACGTGGGACTCGTGACGGGCGCATGCCTCGCGGACATCGGCAATGACGTGCTGTGTCTCGATGTGGACCAACCCAAGATCGCCATTCTCAACGGCGGCGGCATTCCGATTCACGAACCCGGTCTGAAGGAAGTGATCGATCGCAATCGCGATGCGGGACGTCTGGCGTTTTCATCGAACGTGAAGCATGCGGTCGAGCATGGCGAGATGCTGTTTATCGCGGTGGGCACGCCGTCGGATGAAGACGGCTCGGCCGATCTCTCCTACGTGCTCGCGGCGGCGCGCGATATCGGCCGCTATATGAACGGCTTCAAGGTAATCGTCGATAAATCGACGGTGCCGGTTGGCACGGCGCAGCGCGTGAAGGACACCATCGAACGCGAGTTGAATGCGCGTGGCGAGCGACATATGTTTTCGGTCGTATCGAACCCTGAGTTCCTGAAGGAAGGCGCGGCGATCGAAGACTTCACGCGCCCGGATCGGATCGTGATTGGTTGCGATGACGATGTGCCCGGCGAGCGCGCGCGTGATCGCATGAAGCGGCTGTATGCGCCGTTCAATCGCAATCACGAACGCACGCTGTATATGGACGTGCAATCGGCAGAGTTCACGAAATACGCTGCAAACGCGATGCTTGCGACGCGTATCTCCTTCATGAACGAATTGGCGAATTTCGCGGACCGGGTTGGCGCGGATATCGAAGCGGTGCGTCGCGGCATTGGTTCGGACCCGCGGATCGGCTATGACTTTCTGTATGCGGGTTGCGGTTATGGCGGCTCGTGCTTCCCGAAGGATGTGCGCTCGCTGATTCAGACAGCGACCGAATACGGCCACGATATGAGCATTCTGAAGGCGGTTTCGAACGTGAACGAAGCGCAGAAGGACAAGCTCACCGACAAGATCGTCGAGCGCTTCGGCGACGATCTGTCGGGCCGCACCTTCGCTTTGTGGGGCCTCGCATTCAAGCCCAACACGGACGATATGCGCGATGCCCCGAGCCGCGTGCTTGCCGCGGCGCTGCTTTCACGCGGCGCGAAAGTCGTGGCTTACGATCCGGTCGCAGTCGATGAAGCTCGCCGCGTGTTCGCGATCGATCTGCAAGGCCAGCCGCAGGCGCGTGCGCGTCTCGCGTATGCGGCCAATCACAAGGAAGCGCTCGATGGTGCGGATGCGCTCATCATCGTCACCGAATGGAAGGTCTTCAAGAGCCCGGATTTCGATGCGATCAAAAAGCGCCTGAAAACACCGGTTATTTTCGATGGCCGCAATCTCTACGAGCCGGACACGATGAACGAAATGGGCATTGAGTATCACGCGATCGGGCGTGGCGTGCGCGGCGTGGAAGTGAAGTCGGCCGCCAGCGTCGAATAATCGGGATATCGAAATAAAGTAGCAAGATGAGCGGCGTTAAATGACGCCGCTCCGGGTAACGCTTGCCGGAAGGACTCCATGTTCGGAAGTGTTTTGATCGTCTGCCACGCGAATATTTGCCGCAGCCCGACTGCGGAGAGACTGTTTCGCGCGCATACGGAAAAGCGCGGTGCACGTCCGATCGAGTTCACCTCGGCGGGCCTCTACGCGCACGAAGGCGACGACATCGACCCGACGATGCAGCGCCTGCTCGCGGAACAGGGACTGGATGCTTCGGGACATCGCTCGCGCCGTTTCGATCGTCATATGGCGCGTCAGGCGGAACTGATTCTGGTGCCCGAGCGCAAACAGATCGACACCATTTCGAAGCTGGTGCCGACCACGCGCGGCAAGGTGCATCTGCTGGGCAAATGGGAAGACTCGGAAGTCGCGGACCCCTATGGCAACGAAGAAGCTGTGTACCGCGAAAGCTTTGGGCTCATCGAACGGCTCGTATTAGGATGGCTGAACAAAATATGCTGAAAGCTCGTTTTCTCTCGCTGACGGTAGCGTTGTCGATGCTCGTGAGCGCGTGCGCCACCGCGCCCGGAAACTACCTGAACACGTCACGTCTTCAGGATAACGATCCGACGCCGACCACGACGTATCCCGTGCATCTGATCACGGCGAACACGATTGCACAGATGATCGCCACGGCCGATGCCGTGCAGCCACTGCCGCCGCCGCGTTTCGCCGATGTGACGCAATATGTCTACCGTGTCGCGCCGCAGGATATTCTCGGCCTGACGCTGTGGGATCACCCTGAGCTTACGACGCCGCAGGGCAGCACGCTTTCAACCGGCGGCAATACCACACAGACCGTCGCGGGCGCGCTGCAACAGCCCTATACGCAGGCACTTCCCGGTCAGGCCGATCCATACGGTCAAACGGTATCGCCCAACGGCACGATCTTCTTTCCGTTCATCGGCCGCGTGCGTGTGGCGGGCAAGACCACCGGCGAAATCCGCGATGAAATGGCCGCAGCGCTCGCGCCGTATATCAAGAACCCGCAACTCGATGTGCGCGTGCTGGCGTATCGCAGCCAGAAGATTGCGATGACGGGCGAACTCAAACAGCCCGGCCCGCTTGCGATCAGCGACGTACCGCTCACACTGGTCGATGCGATCACGCGCGCAGGGGGCACCACCACGGAAGCCGATTTGCAACGCGTGCGGCTCACGCGCAACGGCAAGCTCTACGTGCTCGATGCGAACGGCATTCTCGATCGCGGTGATGTCTCGCAGAACGTCATGCTTCAGGCTGGCGATATCGTCAACATTCCTGATCGATACGACAGCCGCATCTTCGTAATGGGCGAAGTAAAAACGCCGATGCCGGTGAACATGGTGCGTGGCCGCGCATCGATTGCGGACGCGCTTTCGCAAGCAGGCGGCATTCTCGATACCGACGCCAATGTGCGCCAGATTTATGTGGTGCGCGGCGCAAAGACCAATCCGACCGAGCCCGATATCTATCGCCTCGACATGTCGCAGCCGGATTCGCTGTTGCTCTCCACGAAATTCGAGCTTCGTCCGCAAGACGTGGTCTATGTCGGCACGGCGGGCGCGGTGCAGTTCAACCGCCTGATCAATCAAGTGTTGCCGACCTTGCAGACGCTGTTCTATTTGAAGCAACTGACGCGTTAAATCTTCATCAACCTGGGCTCCGAGCGAATCATGAACATGCAAGAGAATGCCTTTTTGCAGAAGCCGGATGAAGAGGACGTGGTCCTCGGCAATCTGATTCAAGCCGTATTCGACGATATCTGGTGGCTTATCGGCGTCGCCGCGTTCGTCATCATGGCGGCGGCCGTGTACTGCTATCTCGCGCGTCCGGTGTATTCGGCCGATGCGCACGTACGCGTCGAAACCAACGACAACACGTCGCAAGCGCTGACGCAAACGCAGACCGGGCAGACCATCAACAGCGGTTCCAGTTCGCTGCCGACGGATGCGGAAATCGAAATCATCAAGAGTCGCGGCGTGGTGGCGCCAGTTGTATCGGAATGCAAACTAAATTTCTTTGCGTCTCCGGTGACCGTACCGTTCCTCGGCAGCCTCGCCTCGCACTTCGCGACGCCCGGCAAGCCCGCGAAACCGTGGTTCGGCATGAACAACTACGCGTGGGGCGGCGAGATCATCGACGTGGATTCGATCGAAGTCGAGCCGCAATTCGAAGGGCAAAATCTGATGCTCACCGCGCTCGGTGATAACCGCTACTCACTCGCCGATGCAGACGGGCATCCGCTGTTGCAAGGCACGGTTGGCCAGTCGGCGAGCGGTAATGGTGTCACGCTGCTGGTCAAGCAATTGGTTGCGCGCCCCGGCACGCGTTTCAAGGTGATGCGCGCAAACGATCTGGGCGCGATTGCGGGCTTTCAGTCGGGCATCACCGTGACAGAACAGGGCAAGCAAACGGGCGTGATCCAGATTTCGCTGGAGAATACGAACCCGGACAAAGCCGCTGAAATCGCTAATGCGCTGGCACAGTCGTATCTGCGCCAGCATATCGAGAGCAAACAGGCCGATGCCAGCAAAATGCTCGCTTTCCTTCAAAGCGAGGAGCCGCGTCTGAAGTCGGATTTGCAGCACGCGGAAGCCGCGTTGACGGAGTATCAGCGTCAGGCAGGCGTGATCAATGCAAGCGATGAAGCCAAGGTGTACCTCGAAGGCAGCATCAACTACGAAGCGCAGATTTCCGCGCTCAAATTGCAGATCACGACGCTCGAACAACGCTACGGCAATCTGCATCCTTCATTGCAGACGGCGCGCGATCAGCTCGCCCAGTTGCAGACGCTGCGTGACAAGTACGCGACGCAATTTCGAAATCTGCCGCAGTCCGAAGTAAAAGCCGTGGCCTTGCAGCGCGATGCGAAAGTCGCGGAAGACATCTACGTGCTGCTGCTCAATCGCGTGCAGGAGTTGTCGGTACAGCGCGCGGGCACGGGCGGCAACGTGCATATCGTCGATGCCGCCTTGCGTCCCGGCGATCCGGTCAAGCCGAAGAAAGTGCTCATCATGTCGGCGGCGGTGATTTTGGGCCTTATTTTAGGCGTCGGGGTGGTGTTCCTGCGCCGCGCGATCTTTAAAGGTATTGACGATCCCGAGAAGCTCGAACGCGTTGCAGCGTTGCCTATCTTCGGTCTCGTGCCGCTGAGCGCCGAGCAAACCAAGTTCGATACGGGTTCGCGCCGCCGTCACAACCACGACCGCGAAACGCCGATTCTCGCCACCATGCGCCCGCACGATGTCTGCGTCGAAATCATGCGCAGCCTGCGCACGTCGATTCAATTCGCTTTGATGGAATCGCGTAATCGCGTGGTGATGCTGACGGGGCCCGCGTCTGGTGTCGGCAAGAGCTTTCTGGCGACGAATCTTGCAGTGCTGCTCGCCGCAACCGGCAAGAAAGTTTTGCTGATCGATGCCGATATGCGTCGCGGCAAGCTCGAACGTGCCTTCGACGGCGAACGTCAGCCGGGTCTCGCTGAACTGCTCGCGGGCAACGCCGGACTCGAAGAAGCGATTCGCCATACGCGCATTGCATCGCTCGACTTTATCGCGGCGGGCAAGCGTCCCGACAATCCTTCAGAACTCCTGATGTCGCCGCGTCTCCAGCAGTATTTCGAAGGCCTCAGCCGCAATTACGATGCGATCATCGTTGATACTCCGCCGGTGCTGGCCGTGACCGATGCGTCGATCATCGGCAAGCTGGCGGGCACGAACTTCCTGGTGCTGCGTTCGGGCGCGCATAACGAATCGGAGATCAGCGAAGCGACGCGCCGTCTGCGGACGGCGGGCATCGCGATTCAAGGCGCGATTCTGAACGGCACGCCGCTGCGCGCACGCGGTTATGGCCGCACACACTACGCCGAAACCGAAGCTTATGTCGATGCGTAACGTGAGTAACGGGAGCGGCCAATGACACTCAAAGTCTCCGTGATCGTGCCGACGTATCGTCGCGCGGCCGATCTGAAACGCTGTCTCGCGGCGTTGCGTGCGCAAAGCCGCGCGCCCGACGAAGTGCTGGTGATCGCGCGTCCCGAAGACGATGCCACTGCGCAGCGCATGAAGACGGAAATGAAAGGATGGCATCGCTTCGCACTCCGAGTAATCGATACCGGCGCGGGCGGACAAGTAGCCGCGCTCAATCGCGGACTGGAAGCGGCCACGGGCGACATCATCGCCATAACGGACGACGACGCCGCGCCGGCGATGGACTGGATCGAACGCATTGCTGTGGCGTTCGAATTCGACGAACAACTCGGCGCAATCGGTGGACGCGATTGGGTGCATGAAAAAGGCCGCGTGCTGGATGGCGCGCGCGATGAAGTCGGCGTAATTCGCCGCACGGGACGCGTGATCGGCAATCATCATCTTGGCGTGGGAGAACCGCGTGAAGTGCGCATGCTGAAGGGCGCGAATATGAGTTATCGGCGCACTGCAGTTGGCCATTTGCGTTTCGATACGCGTCTGCGCGGCGCAGGTGCGCAAGTGCATAACGACATGGCGTTCAGCATGAGCGTGCATCGTGCGGGCTGGAAGGTGATGTATGACCCACAGATCGCCGTGGATCATTTCCCCGCCGAACGTTTCGACGATGATCGCCGTGACGCGCAAACACTCGGCGCGCTGACGGATGCCGCCTACAACTTCCATCTCATCATGGGCGAGGCGTTGCAATCGACAGGTCGTGAGATTGCGTGGCTCTGGTACGCGTTGATCGGCACGCGTGTTTATCCGGGACTTTTGCATAGTGTGATTGCGATTCCTAAAGGATTGCCGCGCGCGTGGCAACGCTGGCGTGCGGTGCGCAAGGGCGCCTGGCAAGCACGCCGCGAAGCGCGCCGCGCAAGCGACGCCTCCACTTCCACGCTTCCCGCCGCGAGGACCCTATGACGCATGTGCATGTGCATCTGTTTTTTGGCGCGGACCCGCGTCAGTATCGCGTGGGCGACAACATCGGCTGCCTGTATGGCTACCACCATGCGGAGTCGCCTGAGTTCGAACTGTCCTATTCGCGCGATGCAAACGAAAGCAAGCCCATGCGCATGATGCGGCGCGCGCTGAAGAAGGTGATCGGCTTCGATTTCATTCACACGTGGCGCAATCGCGACGCCATTCTCGCCGCCGATGCCATCTGGACGCACACCGAACAAGAACATCTTTCGGTAGCCTTATTATTGATGATGAAGCGCGCGAAGCCGCTATTGCTCGCGCAATCGATCTGGCTGCTGGACAACTGGAAAAGCTACGGCACGTTCAGGCGATGGGCGTATCGAAAGCTGATTGCGCGCGCGGATATTCTCACCACGCATTCGACGGTGAACGCTGCCTTGGTGCGCGAATACTTCGGACGTGAAGCGCAACAGGTCTTCTACGGCCTGAATACGCAGGATTTTGCGCTGAAGGTGCCGGTGTCGTGGACGCCGCACGAGCCGCTGCGAATCGGTGCGATCGGCAACGATCGCGATCGCGATTGGAACACGCTCGCGCAGGCGTTTCGCGATGATTCGCGCTATGAAGTGCGCATTGCCACGCGCCGTCGTGTGCCGGGCGCGCTGCGTGCAAACAACGTCCACGTCGCGCCCGCGATCGGTCTGAAGGCTGCGCGTGAACTCTATGATTGGGCCGATGTGATCGTCGTACCTTTGCGCGACAATACGCATGCTTCGGGCCTTACCGTGCTGCTCGAATCGGTAGCGCTCGCCAAGCCCGTGATCGTGACCGATGTTGGTGGGTTACGCGATTACTTCGGCCCCGGCCACGTCGCATATGTACCTGCGAACGACCCCATCGAACTGCGCCGCGCGCTCGATGAAATGCGTTCGAATCCCGCGCTTGCGCTGGCACGCGCGCAGGCCGCGCTTCGTCACTTCGTCGCGCGCGATTACACGACGCGCGAGTTCGCGCTGCAACACGTACGCCTCACGCGCGAAGCACTCGAACGCCGTCAAGGCACGAGCGATGCGCCGCATCATGCGCACAGTGCTTTTGTTACGCGTCGCGCGGGCTGATCGATGAACGCCACGACCATTCCACGCGCCCCGCGCGATCTCGCCGGCCGGATCGGCAAGCTGCCCGCTGCGAAGCGCAAAGGACCGCCAGAATGGCTTCCATCGGCCATCGTGTGGGGCGTGACGGCGCTGCTCGTGCTTGCGCGTCAGGGCACGGCGCTCACGTACGGCTTCCCGGTGATGGCGACGCTCGCCGCGTTGTATCTCTACTTCAAAAGCCCGGCGCGATATCTCGGCTTTATGTGGTGGGTCTGGTTTTTAAGCCCTGAAGTGCGTCGACTCGCGGACTGGGGCAAGGGCGGTTTCACGCAGACGAGCCTGATTCAGGTTGCGCCGCTGGTCGTCACGGTGATCTGTGGCCTCACGCTGTTGCGGCACTATCGCGTGCTGGCGCAGCGTCGCGGCTTGCCGATGTTGCTGATGTTGCTGGGTATTTCGTATGCCTACATGATTGGCGTGGCATCGAGCGGGCCGATGGCGGCCACGTATGACCTTGCAAACTGGCTTTATCCGGTGCTGATCGGCTTTCACATCATGGTGAACGCGCACGAGTACCCGAAGTATCGAAAGGTGCTGCTCGATACCTTCATCTGGGGCTTACTCGTGATGGGCGCATATGGCGTGGTGCAGTTCTTCATCATGCCCGCATGGGATTCCATGTGGATGATCGGCTCACAAATGGCCTCGCAAGGCGATCCCGTACCGTTTGGCGTGCGCGTCTTCAGTACGATGAATTCGTCCGGCCCATTTGCGCTGGTCGCTATGGCAGGGCTTACGTTCGTGATGGCCGCAGATCAGCGCATCAAATGGATTGCGGGCGGGCTGGGCTTCATGGCGTTCGGCTTGTCGCTGGTGCGATCGGCGTGGGGCGGCTGGATCATCGCGATGGTCTTACAGCTTATCAAGGCGAGCAATCGTATGCGCTTGCGCATTCTGATCGGCGCGGTGGTGCTGGTCGCCTTGTCGATTCCGTTGATGACCTTCGGCCCAATTGCAGACCGCCTTGGCACGCGTCTGCAAACCATGACCAATCTGAGCGATGACAACAGCTACGCCGCACGCAACCAGTTTTACGCGACCTTTATGGAAACCGCGTTCACGGACGTGACGGGCGAAGGCTTCGGCGCAACGGGCACATCGACGAAACTTGCCAGCGCAAATGGCGATCTCGGCAAATACGGCTCGTTCGACAGCGGCGTGATGAACGTGCCATTCGTGCTCGGATGGCCCGGCGCGCTGATGTATGTTTCCGGACTTGGCATTCTGCTGGCACGCGCAGTACGCGCCTCGTTCTCGCTACGCGACGACAAGTTCGCACAAGCCTGTTTGAGTCTCGCCTTGTCGATGGTAGGAATCCTTATTTTCGCCAATACGTTCGTGAGTACCGGAGGATCGCTGCTTTACATGTCTTTGTTTTCGATCATCGCCGCGCGCCATCACGCGAAGCTCGTGCGTCGCCGCAACGCTTTCCATTTCAAACCTGTAGGGTCCAGCCGATGAGAATCGCGATCGTCACTCACGTAGTGCGGCACAACGACGGCCAGGGGCGCGTCAACTATGAGATCGCCCGCGCGGCACTCGCGGAAGGGCACGAAGTGACGCTTATTGCGTCGCACGTCGCTCCTGAATTGCTTAAGTATCCTAACGCCAGATGGATTCGTGTAAGCGTGGGCCGCTTCTGGCCGACGCGCTTGTTCAAGCAGCAGATATTCGCGTTAAAAAGTGCGTCGTGGCTGCGTGTGCATCGCAATGAATACGATGTGCTGCATGTGAATGGGTTTATCACGTGGGCGCGCGCTGACGTGAACACCGCGCATTTCGTGCATGGTGGTTGGGCCAAAAGCCCGTACTACCCTTTTCGATTGAGCGGTGGCGCGTGGTCGGCTTATCAGGTGATCTACAGCCGCGTGAATGCGTGGCTGGAAGGATGGGCGTATCGGCGTTCGCGTGTGGTGGCGGCGGTGTCGGAGAAAGTGGCGCAGGAAATTCGTGCGGGCGGTATCGATGGCGAACGTGTCGAGGTGGTTTATAACGGTGTGGATACCACTGCGTTCAGCGCTGCTTCCAAAGACCGTGCGGCTTTTAATCTGCCGAACGATGCGTGCCTGCTGCTCTTCGTCGGTGATTTACGCACGCCGCGCAAGAACCTGCAAACGGTGCTTCAGGCGTTGGTGGATTTGCCTCAGCATGTGCAACTCGTGGTGGCCGGATATCTGCCGGGCAGTCCTTATCCGGATCAAGCCACGGCGCTCGGCATTGCATCGCGTGTGCATTTTCTCGGCCTCGTCAAGGATATGCCAACGCTGATGCACTCCGTCGATGTGTTCGTATTTCCTTCGCGCTACGAAGCAATGAGTCTGTCCTTGCTCGAAGCGCTTGCCGCAGGTTTGCCTGTGGTGACGGCGCGCACGGCGGGCGGTGCGGAGATCATCGGCGAGGAATGCGGCATCGTGCTGGAAGACCCCGACGATGCGCTCGCGCTTGCGCGTGCGATCGATTCGCTGGCGGCATCGCCCGCCACGCGCGCACGCATGGGCGATGCCGCGCGCGAGCTTGCCACAGGCTTCAACTGGGCGCGCATGGCGCGTCGCTATCTCGATCTCTACGCCTTCTTTGCGCGACGCGAACCGGAACCGACGCCCGCATCGCTCGAAGCGACTTCTGCTTAAATCACAGGACTTTTATGAGCACGCAATCGAACATCAAGTCGCTTCAGATCGGCATGCACTGGTTTCCCGAGCGCGCAGGCGGACTCGATCGCATGTATTACACGCTGGTGGGCGCGCTGCCTGAGGCGGGGGTGGACGTGCGCGGCGTGGTGGCTGGATCGCCGCGCGTGGCTGCGGACACCGCAGGTGCGATTCGCGGTTTCGGCCCTGCCGCGCAGTCTTTGCCGCGTCGCCTGATGAACGCCCGTTCCGCCTTGCGCGATACCTTGCGCGATCAGCGCCCCGATGTCATTTCATCGCACTTTGCGCTTTACACATTTCCTGGGCTCGATGTGACGCGCGGTATTGCGCAGGTGTCGCATTTTCAGGGGCCTTGGGCGGATGAAAGTCATGTCGAAGGTGCGGATTCCTTAGGACAGCGCGCGAAGTTCATGCTTGAGCGGCGCGTATATGCGCGTTCTACGCGTTTGATCGTGTTGTCGGAAGCGTTCGGCAAGATTCTGAATTCGCGCTATGGCGTGCCGGAAGAGCGCATTTGCGTTGTGCCCGGTTGTGTCGATACATCGCAGTTCGAATTATCGATGACGCGTTCTGATGCGCGGCGTCGCTTGCAGTTGCCTGCAGGGCGGCCGACTGTGCTTGCTGTGCGGCGTTTGGTGAAACGCATGGGCCTTGAGTCTCTTGTCGATGCGATGACGCGTGTCAAGCAGAAGGTGCCGGATGTGCTTTTGCTGATCGCCGGCAAAGGGCGTTTGCTCGAAGAGCTTCAGGCTCGTGTCGATGCTGCGGGTTTGCAGGATAACGTGCGTTTGCTTGGCTTCGTGCCGGATGAGCAGCTGGCTATGCTCTATCGCGCGGCGGATTTGAGTATCGTGCCGACGGTTGCTTTGGAAGGGTTTGGGTTGATTACCGTTGAATCGCTGGCTGCGGGGACGCCGGTTTTGGTTACGCCGGTGGGGGGCTTGCCCGAAGCCGTGCGGGGGTTGTCGGCCTCTCTCGTGCTTGAATCGGCTTCTGCTGATGCTATTGCTGATGGGCTTATCTCCGCGTTTGATGGGGCGCTTGAGTTGCCCTCCGAGGCTCAATGTCGGAAGTATGCTCGGGAGAATTTTGATCGCTCTGTGATCGCTAGGCGCGTGGCTTTGGTTTATGAGGAGGCTATTTTGGTTGGGCCTTTGCAATGAGGGGTTTTTTTCTGCTTTTGTCTTGTTGGTTATGCAGTAGCCGCCTCCCCGGCGGGGGGGTGTAGTGGTTCACTCATCTTGGACACTATTTAAGCCATTCCCACCTTTAATTTCTCAAACTCGGCTGGCGGCAGGTGACGCGCTGCCGAGTGCAATCTACGTTGGTTGTAAAACATCAAGATGTAGTCCAACACGTCGGCGTGGGCTTCAGCATGATCGCGGTAGGCACGCTCACGAATGCATTCGCCTTTCAGGCTGCAGAAGAAGCGCTCCACCACCGCGTTGTCCCAGCAGTTTCCCCGACGGCTCATGCTCTGCACGATCTTTCTGTCTCGCAGAAACTGCTGGAAACTCAGGCTGGCGTAATTGCTTCCCTGATCCGAGTGAAACATCAGCCCCGGCTTGGGGCGTCGTAGATCCAGCGCCACTTGTAGCGCTCTCATCACCAGAAATGTGTCGCACGAGTCAGAACTCGCCCAACCCACGACGCGCCGCGAATAGAGATCGAGCACCACCGCCAGATACATCCAGCCTTGCTGTGTCCAGATATACGTCACATCGCCAGCCCAGAACCGATTCGCCGCCGGCGCGGCAAACGCTCGATCAAGCCGGTTCTCAGCAATCCCTACTCCCTGCTCACGCTTCTCATAACGATGCGTGCGACGTACCCGCGCCTGCACATTTCCCTCACGCATGAGCCGACGCGCTCGCTCGCGGCCCACCGCATAGCCTCGGCGTTGCATTTCCTGTGACATGCGGCGACTGCCATAGCTTTGGCGCATCTGCGCATGAATCGTCTGCACCTCGCGTATCAGTCCGACACGCACTGAGCATAGCGTGCCCTGACGCGTCTTCCATGCGTAGTAGCTGCTGCACGGCACGCCTAACACCTTACACACCACGGATGCCGGATAGGCCTTCTGCGTCTCATGGATCACTTCGTATCGCGATCCAGTTCCTTGACGAAGAAGGCAGTGGACTTTTTTAGAATGTCGCGCTCCCGTTCGAGTTCGAACACCCGCTTCTCAAGTTCTCGAATCTTGCGTTGCTCGGTGCTGCCCGCCTCAGTTGCATTCTTGGGCCTCGCCACCGCCTGACGGTTGCCCATCCAGCGCCGTAGCGCCGACTCGCCAATGCCCAACGCCTTGGCCGCCTTGGTCACTGTATAGCCTTGCTCAAGCACGAGCGCCACGGCGTCGTGCTTGAATTCCTCCGAAAATTCTCTTCTGCCCATTTGACACCTCTCTGGTCGATCAAAGTCTACCTTTTTGAAGTGTCCAAGATTGCTAGACCACTACAGGGTAACTTTCTTTGCTGCTGCAAAGAAAGTCACCAAAGAAAGCAGCTTTTTCAACCGGACACTGCCTCTTGAAACGGCAAGTGGATTAAAAGTCTCTCTGGGTAACAATAGCCCGCCGCCACGGAGGCCTGCCCGGCCTGTCACGTGTTCGGTACGCACCATCCAAGCACCTCTTTTTCCTCAGCAAAGCGGTACGCGCTCTTTCGCGCGGCGTGTTCGGCGCTCGCGCGCCATCGCCGTAGGGGTCTATAAGGGAAACACAGAGAATGCGGAGTATCACGAACAAACAAGCGTCACCGCTTAAACGCTATTCGGCCCTACCGTTACTTTGAGGCGAGAGGGAAATAGAAGCGCTAAACGACGTTGGGCCGAATAGCGTTCGTGCGTTGCCGTGTGATGAGTCGTTGTCTTGGTTCCCTGCCGGGTTCCTTCGATTAGCGCCCGGCGGCGCGCAGGGCGCGCACGCTGGTAGCATGAGCGCGAACCGCTCTGCTAAGGAAATAGAGGTGCTTGAACGGACTGTACCTATTCGCTGACAGGCCGGGCAGGCCTCCGTGGTGGCAAGCTATTGTTACCTAGCGAAACCATAAATCCACTTGCCGTCTCAAGAGGCACTGCCTGGTTGAAAAAGCTGCTTTCTTTGGTGACTTTCTTTGCAGCAGCAAAGAAAGTTACCCCCCCGCCGGGGAGGCGGCTACTGAATAAACCAAACAACAACCACAAGCAGCAAACCCCAAAAAGCCCTAAACCTGCTCAGCCGAAACCCGATCCGCCATAACCTGATACATCCACTCCAAAGTATCGTCGATAGGCGTCAAGGGCACCTGTCCAATCACCCTCCGCAACTTCCGATTAGACCCAACCAGCCGAGCAATCTCATTGCGTCTCATAAACCGAGGATCGACAAAAACATCAATCTCATACCCGGCAATCCGAGAAAGCATCCGAAGCATTTCCCCAAGCGAATGACTATGCCCAGAGCAAATATTGAAAGTCTCCCCAGCCGGCGCCGCCTCAAGCAAACGAGCATAGGTAGCAACCACATCCCGCACATCGGAGAAATCACGCGAAACGTTTAAATTGCCAAGCGAAATGCGCGCTTCACGCCGTGCATGATGCCCAACGATCTTAGGCAAAACATAGTCCTCGCTTTGCCCCACGCCGGTGTAATTAAAAGGCCGCGTAAAGAAAATCGGCAAGCGATCGAA
>NZ_JAQFVG010000008.1:13980-18910 GCF_029439455.1 Caballeronia sp. BR00000012568055
AGCTTGCTGACGGCGTAGTCGTTAGCGGGCTTGATCGCCGCATCTTCATCGATAGTCTCGACATCGGCATTGCCATACACGTTAGCCGTGCTGGCAAGCAAAACCGACTTAGGCCGCTTATCGAGCGATGCTAAAGCAGCAAGCAAATTCCGCGTCCCGACAATATTCACCAGATAAGTCGTGCTCGGCGAATGCCCGGTGACATGCGCCGCGCCCGCCAGATGCGCAACCACATCAGGCCGCGCATCGGCGACGAAAGATTTGAGGGCGTCGGCATCCAGCAGATCGACAGGTATACCGACCGAATCAGGCACTTCGCCCTCGGGCGAGGACGTAGTGGTGCCCCAGACGTCGTAGCCTCGGTCGATTAGATGCGCCGCCATATGGCGGCCCGTGAATCCCGACAGGCCTGTAATGAGTGCGCGGCGAGGCATAGGCGGCTCAGAACGTCGGCTGGAGTTCGTTACGCTTGAGGTCGGCATCGACCATCATCTTGCACAGCGTTTCAAGCGTGGTTTCAGGCTTCCAGCCGAGCTTTTCGCGTGCTTTGTCGGCACTGCCAATCAATAAATCCACTTCGGCCGGACGATAGAACTTCGGATTCACACGCACGAGCGTGCGGCCCGTCGCGACGTCGATACCGCGTTCGCGTTCGCCCTTTCCGGCCCATTCGAGCTGAAAGCCGGCCGCGCCAAACGCCATGCGCACGAAGTCGCGCACCGTTTCCGTGCGGTTGGTCGCGAGCACGTAAGTGTCGGGATCGGCGGCCTGCAACATGCGCCACATGCCTTCCACGTATTCGGCCGCAAAGCCCCAGTCACGCTTGGCGTCCATATTGCCGAGTTCGAGCAATTCTTCCTTGCCGAGCTTGATCTTGGCGACCGTATCCGTGATCTTGCGCGTCACGAATTCACGCCCACGCAGCGGCGATTCGTGATTGAACAAAATGCCGCTGCAACCGAAAATGTTGTACGACTCGCGGTAATTGATCGTGGTCCAGTGCGCGAACAGCTTGGCCACACCATACGGACTGCGCGGATAGAACGGCGTTTCTTCGCATTGCGGAATCGCCTGCACCTTGCCGAACATTTCCGACGTAGACGCCTGGTAATAGCGGATTTTCGGATCGATCACGCGGATCGCTTCGAGTAAGTTCAGCGCGCCCAAACCGGTAACGCCTGCCGTCGTAGAAGGCTGATCGAACGATACGCCCACGAAGCTTTGCGCCGCAAGGTTATACAACTCGCTCGCCTGCGCCTGCTCCAGCAGACGCAAATTCGAACCCAGATCTGTCAGATCGTGCTCGACCAGTCTGAGTTTCGGATGACGGTCGATACCCAATTCCTCGATACGCCAGAAATTCACCGAGCTTGTGCGCCGATAAGTGCCGACCACTTCGTAGCCTTTGTCGAGCAGCAGCTTGGCAAGGTAAGCGCCGTCTTGTCCGGAGACGCCCGTAATGATCGCTGTGAGTTGACCGGCCATGGTTTTCCGCCTCGATTGGGAAATGTCGTTGAGGCTTAGTCTAGGGAAAAGAAAACGGAAAAATATCGCCACGCTAAGCGAATTAATTTTTATTCGATGCGGCTGCTTAGACCCATTTCGATCAATAAAAAACGCTAGGGCGCTTAAAGCACGCTAAGCGAACGCTAAGAAATAGGCCGCCCCACGCACTCAAATATTTTTCGTTTTTTTAGCTTTATTTGGCCTCTACTCTGCATCGTGTCGAATTGAGTGACCGCTGCCGTTTCCGCGCGTCGAAGGTCGGGCGTTAGGCAGATTCAAGGAGGAAGCGTTGCGGCCCACGTCGTTTATTAAATTGGCTTTAGCTGTCGCTGGTGCGTTGGCCGCAAGCAGCGCGAACGCCGCAGCGCCCGTGCTCGACGCGAAGTCGTCGTGGATCGGTAATACGTTCGGATTCGGCGACGGCACCTGGACGCAGATCAACATCACCGCGATCGCCGTTGCGCCCGATGGACGCGTGTTCACCAACGCGCCGTGGGACGAAAGCGGGGCCGAAGCGAGTGTGTATCGCGATGGAAAGATGCTGGGTTTTGCGGGCGGCACGCATGGATGGGGCGCGTCGGGTGGCAATGCGGTCGCGGTGAATTCGCGCTACGTGTATGTCGCTGTCGGTGTGGGCAATGAGCGTGGCAGGCTCGTTAAACAAGGTGTCTGGCCGCCGGCGGGACGGCAATGGACGGGTGTATCGCGGCGCGATATCGGCGAACTGAAGCGGCCCGTTCCGTTCGATGCAGGCAGCGACACCAACGCGACGATGAAAGCACTCGCCGCCGATCGCGATCCGCGCGCGGCGATGGCGCGCAGCTTCCTCTCGATCAACGATACGCCCGCCGATGCGCGTCAGGAGATCGGCGGCCTCGCAGCAAACGATTCGCTCTTGTACGTGGCGAACACGTCGGTGAATCGCATCGAAGTGTATGACGCGCAGTCGATGCAAAAGAAATCGCAATGGGATGCGCCGCAGCCGGGACGCCTGGCAATCGCATCGGATAAGACGTTGTGGGCGATCGTTGAAAGCGCGGGCGAGCATCCGCGCATCGCGCATTACGCGGCGTCGGGCACGGAAATTAAGGACGCACCGCGCTTGCCGCCGGATAGCGTGGCGGTGGATATCGCTATCGACAAGACCGGGCGTTTGCTCGTTGCTGATAACGGGCCGCGTCAGCAAGTGCTTTTTTATAAGCGCGAAGGCAATACGTATCAAGAGTCGGGCGCTTTAGGCGAACGCGGCGGCATTTTTTCCGGCACGCCGGGCAAGCCAGGTCCGCGTCGCTTTAACGGCTTGACGGGCGTGGGTGTCGATCAGGACGGCAACGTGTACGTATCGACCAATGGCATCGGCCCGAAGATGGGCAAGCTCGGCGCAGGACTTGGCGCAACGCTCGAAAGTTATGCGCCTGACGGTGCATCGCGTTGGCAGTTGCAAGGGCTCTTATTTGTCGATGGTGCGTGGATGGACCCAGGTCGTCCCAACAGCGTTTATACGGGCAACAAGCGCTTCGAACTGGATCTCTCGAAGCCGCCGGGACAGGAATGGACTTACGCGGGTTATCTCACGGCCCGCTTCAAATATCCCGACGATCCCGTGTTTCATACCGATCAATGGCCGGGCTTGCCGATTGCAAGAAGACTCGAAGGCCGTACGTTCTTGTATCTGACGGACATGTATGCGGATCACCTGAAGATCTATCGGTTCGATGAAAAACGCGAAGGAGAACTGGCGATTCCATCGAGCTTCATTGCAGGCCGTCCGCGTCCTGTGCAGGACGTGCCGAATCGCCCTGAAGGTGGCGAATGGATCTGGCGCGATACGAATGGCGATGGACGCTTCGATACCGGCGAATTTCAGCGCAATCCCGGCGATGCGCGCATCACAGGCGGCTGGGGATGGTGGGTCGATGCAAAAGGCGATATCTGGCGCACCAGCGATTCGAAGAACATTTATCGCCTGCGTTATGGCGGTCTCGACAAGCAAGGCAACCCGATCTATAGCTACGCGAACATCCAGAAATACAGCGTGCCCGCACCGTTCGACACGCTGCGCCGCGCAGTCTACGACGCCGCCAGCGACACGCTCTACGTGACCGGCTACACACCCGATGCGCCGGCAGACAAGCGCTATTGGAAAGAAGTCGGCCGCAAGCTCGCGCGCTATGACCATTGGTCCACGGACCCGAAACAACGCTATGCAATCGACTTGCCGTGGGACACGCAGAGCAAGCCGCTTGCGACCATTATCGGGGTCACGGTGGAAGGGCAATATGTATTCGCAGTCGAACCAGTAGGTGACGTGCACGTGTATGACAAGGATTCTGGAAAGGAAGTAGGACTGATTAAACCGGGGCCGGAAGTCGGCCGAGCATCGGGCTGGGTGGATGTGCCCAACGGCGTGACCGCGTTCAGGCGCGGTGACGGTGAATACCTCGTGTTCGTCGAAGAAGACGCGCGCGGCAAGGTCATGATGTACCGCTGGAAGCCATAAATGGAAAAGAGCATGGTCCGCAACGTGGCGATCAACTTTATCGGGTTGATCTTGCCGACGTTCGTTTCGCTGGCGACCGTGCCGGCTTATATCCGGCTTGTCGGTGTAGAGCGCTATGGCGTGATCAGTCTTGTGTGGACCTTGATCGGCTATTTCAGCATTCTCGATCTCGGCATGAGCATGGCCGCGCAACATCAGATTGCGAAGGCGCAGGCGGCAGGCGATATCGAACAGCGTACGCGCGTATTTTGGAGCGCAGTGTGGCTCAACTTCGCCACGGGCGTGTTCGGCGGGTTGTTGATTTATTTCGGCGCATTTTTATATACCGCGTATGTCGCGCACGCTGCACCCGAGATGCAAACAGAGGTCTACTACGCATTGCCGTGGCTCGCGCTCGCGATTCCGATCGCAAACGTTTCATGGGTCTTTGCAGGCGCGATCAACGCGATGGAACGCTTCGGCGTCTACAACGCGAATCAGACCTTCGGCACGTTTTTGTTTCAGCTTTTGCCTCTGGGCGCGGCGCTTTATATCGCACCGAATTTACAGACCGTGCTTGCGGCTGCGGTCACGGCGCGTCTTGTCGCTGCGTTGTTGCTGGGTCGCGCAAGCTTCAAATTGCTCGATATCAAGCGCATCGAATGGCCTAAACGCAGCGTAGCGGGTGGACTATTTCGCTTCGGCGGATGGATGCTCGTCTCGTCCATCACGACAATGCTCACTGACTCGCTCGATCGCGTCATGCTCGGTGCGCATCTCGGCGCGCGCTTCGTCACGTATTACACGGTGCCGCAGAACCTCGTCACGCGTCTGAATATGCTGCCCAACGCGATGGTGCGCACGTTGTTTCCGCGCCTCTCAGCAATCGATCGAAGCGATGCAAATGGCATGGCAACAAGCTCGCTCGAATTTCTCAACGGTGTC
>NZ_JAQFVG010000009.1 GCF_029439455.1 Caballeronia sp. BR00000012568055
TCTGGTTCACCGATCCGACTTTCGGCATCAACGGGTTTTATGAAGGCGAACAGGCGGAGCCGCAGCTCAAGCCGTGCGTGTATCGCGTAGATGGGCAAAGCGGCGAGATCACCGTGATGATCGATGACTTCATTGGACCGAACGGGCTGGCGTTCTCGCCGGACGAATCGGTGCTGTACGTGGTCGAGTCACGCTCCAATCCGCGCACGATCTGGGCGTTCGATGTGATCGACAACGGCCGCAAGCTAGGCGAGCGGCGTCTGATCATCGATGCCGGTCCCGGCACGCCCGATGGCTTTCGCGTCGATATCCACGGCAATCTGTGGTGCGGCTGGGGCATGGGCGATGCCGAACTCGACGGCGTGCGCGTTTTCACGGCGCAGGGCGAAGCGATCGGCCATATCGATCTGCCCGAGCGATGCGCCAATGTGTGCTTCGGCGGGCGTCATCGGAACAGGTTGTTTATGGCGGCGAGTCACGGGCTTTACGCGTTGTATGTGAATACGCAGGGCTTGGCGTAGGCTCGCGCTTGCCGCGCTATTTCGATTGAGTTGGCGGTCCAGCCGTCGCACCGGGCAAGGTCGCGGCGGCAGGCAGTCCCGGCGGCGGTCCGCTGTCCGCCAGACCGAACACCGGCATCGCGCTCGGACAACGAAAATTCGTCAGCACCGTGCTGGTGAGCGGATTGTCCACGCTGCCCGTGCTCGCCATGTCCAGCGCGGCTTTGCGACCGTCGAAATCGAATACGACGCGTGTCCGTCCGGGCGTTGCGGTCTGCACGATCTGTCCTTTGCGCAGCAGGCGCAAGAGCGCCCACGGACCATCCACAGCAATAGTCGATGTATCGGCACGAATGCGCGGATTCGCCGTGATATCGACATGCACGCCACCACGCGGGCCGGGCCAGACCACTTTCAGCGGTGTAACCGGACCGTGCTGATACAGCATGCTTTGCCCGTCGATATCGATGGCGAGACTCAAAATGGTCGGGTCGAGTTCGGGCACGCGCAGTTCGGCTTTCCACGCGATCTGCTTGCCCTGATCGCCGAAGAAGACATTGCGGATGGCCTGTGCGTGTTCGAACGGTTCGAGATCCGGTCCCTGAACGGGCTCGGTCGCGCCGGGCAGCGTCTTATACCGCCACGGATGCGATGACGCGTCCACGAAGGGCGCGAGATTCTTGGTGAAGAAGTCATCGATCACGCCGCCTTGCGCGAACATGCGCGTGAAATCGTCGATACCGATATCGCGTGAACTGTCGGGCGCGAACGGATAGTTGCCTTCGACCGCCAGACGGCACGCATCGCCGACGGCGCTCTGCATCTGACGCGACAATAGCTGGCCGATGCCTTGATTCACCTCGTGCGAGCCTTGCGCCGCCAGCCCTGACAACACTTCGCGAAAGGGCGCGGGCATGGTGTTGGCAGCAACCTTCAGTTTCCCCGATGCCTCGTTCGCCGGTGGCAGGCTATTGTTCGCCAACGCGTTGTCGGCAATCGACAGGGCCGTGTAGGTCTCGTTCAGCAACATGGTGACGCCATCGAGACCGGTCTTGCCAGCCTGGGCGGGCGCTGCCTGCGCATCGCGCGAGGTTCGGGCGCTGCCTGTGACCATCTCGCGCAAGGCCGCAAACCGATCATCGACGAGTTCGCGTTCTACTCGCTCCTGTGAGCGCAGGCCTAGCGCCTTGGCTTTGTCGGCGATCTGACTGGTGGTCTTGTCGATGATCGAGCTGTCTGCCGTGGTGACGCGCTGTGTCAGCGTGGTCTCGCGCACGGCGGCATGCGCGAGACGTTCGAGGGGCGAGTCGGGCGCGGCGAACTGGCGCAGGATCGGCAGATTGAACGCGAGGCTCGATCCCGTCACCGGCCGTATGTCCGACAGAAACGTGGCCCAACGCTGCGCGTATTCGGCCAGATAAAGCCGACGGATCGCATCGGTCAATGGGTCGTCTGCGCCGGACGCACTTGCCGTCAGCTCAGCAGTTTTTTTTTGAGCCGCGAGCGTCCAACTCGACAGATACGCGCGCCCCATGACCCATGCGTCGTCTTCGCGGGCGGTATTGATAAAGCTCGCGAGACGCTTATCGAACAGTTCGCGATAGCCCGCGAACGTGAACAAGCCGGATACGCCGCGTGAAAGCGGCTCGCCGCTTGCACGGGTGAAAACGGTCCCCGCCTGAGGGCCGACCGCGCGCAGCAGCGTGAAGTCGTCGGGCGCTTCAGTTTGCATTGCGGCCTTCGCGCGATCGTAGAGGCGTTGCGTGCCGTTACTCATATCGAGAAACGCACGCGCGCGTTCGATCAACGCGTCATTGCGGATCAGCGGTGATTGCACGACATGTTCGCCCGAGAAGAGTTGATCGACATGACCGAGCATGGACGCGCGGCCGCCGAAGATCGAGGCACTGTCCGTTTTGGCCCAGTCATCGAAAACCCAGCTCTTGACTTCGCTCGCGTTGAATTTCGCGCGGTCGTAAAGCATCAGATAGACGCGCAGCGCGTCGTAAGCCGATTTCGCGTCCTTGTTGGCAATCGATTGATCGATCACTGCTTCCAGCCGATGCACGATCTGCGGCACAAGCAGATTGTTTTCGAGCGAACGATACATCTCGCCGCTGACATCGACCACGCCGGGCGCGGCGAACAAACCGTAGCGGAAGTCCGAGGACGGATCACCAAGATCGATGCCGATCCACGTCGGCAGATAGCGTGCTTCGGTGAGCGCGTCCGGCACCATCTCGGGCTTCGGATCGCGATAAAGCTGCGCGACCTTGCTCGAAAGCGCCTGTGCCTTGCGAGCGATGGCGTCGAGATAGTCGCTGTTGTTGCCGAAGCTCACGCGCAGCGACATGGCGAGCCACACAAAGAGCAATATCGCGAGCGCGTGTCCGAGCATGCGCACCAGCCTGAAGCGATACTCCCAACGCAGATTCGGACGAACGAGATGGGCTTCGGGAAGGACGACTTTCGTGAAGATGTCGCGGAGAAAGAAGCTCTGGATGCCGGACGCGGGATGCGTGTCGGTCCTGAATGGGCGCATCACGATGCCTTTAAGGCGCTGATTGATGGTGAGCGGTTCAGCCTCGAGCCGCTCGTCGCCCTGCTTGGTGCTCGTGAAGTACACGCCGCGCAGCATGGCCTGTTGCTGGGTGTCGTCGAATCGTGAACCGAAGAAGAGTTGCGTGAGCAGATCCGACACGGGCGCGCAGAGTACCGCGAATGCTTCCGGCAATGCCGCGAGCTTGCGTCGGCGATCGACGTCGTACTCATCTTCGAGGCGCGTGTTGACGCCATCGGCGAGGCGGCTGGCCAGTGCTTCGAGTTCCTTCGAATAGGCGGACGCGGAAAGGGACGCGGCAAGCGGCAAGGTGAAGCCCCAGATTTGCGCGCGATTCTCTTCGGTGAGCGAGGCGAAATAGTCCGTAAAGCCGGACAGCCGGTCCATTTGCGTAACGATCAGATACACGGGAAAGCGAACGCCGAGCGTGCGGCGCAACTCGGCCAGCCGTTCGCGCAGTGCGTTTGCTTCGGCTTCGCGTACGGTTGGATCGGTGCTGACGAGCGTTTCGAGACTGATAGTCAGCAGCGCACCGTTGATCGGCGTGCGCGGCCGATATCGCCGCAACAAACTAAGGAAGCCGAACCATTCGTCTGTATCGGCGATGCGGCGAAGTTGATTTTCGTCGATGACCGCGGTGGCATCTTTATCGCTGCCCGACGAAAGCAGGCTTTCCGAACCGCGATTGGCTAGAGCCGCCAGATCCAGCGTGCGACGCGAAGTGCCGGGGTGCGTGTAGTAGCCCGCTGTATCGATAAAAACTGCTTCGTTCGTGAGCCACCAGTCCACGCCTGACAATGAGCCTGTCGAGCCGGTTCGCGGCAGGGCGCTTTCGGAAGATAAGGACAATCCCGAGTTCAGGAGGGCGCGTGTTTTACCCGACTCGGCTGAGCCGATTGCGATAAACCACGGCAGTTCGTACAGATAACGCGTGCCCTGAAAGACACGTCCGATTCCCCGCGCGTTGAATCGCATGGTTTTGAGGCGGCTCAACGCGACCTTCATGCGTGCTTCGAGTGCCTTGATCTGGGCGGCTGCCGGCGTCTCGTTCTTGTTTCCGAAGCTGAGCGCTTTCTTGAGGAACTGCTCGTCGCTCCGCATGCGCCGCCAGAGCCAGACCAAACCCCAGACAGTGAACAGCACGATCACGAAAGCAATGGCGATGATGCGCGCTGCCGCCGACGCCATCGGCTTGGCATCGCCGAGACTCAGGAGCGGCGACGCGTACCAGATCAGCAGACACAGCAGCGCGGCGAACACGACAGCCGTCGATAGGCCGGTAAGCCACAGCAATATGCCGCCAAGCATCAGCGCAATGACGATCACCCGCAGCGCCGTGCTTTCGAGCGGTTTCAATCCGCCGAACGCGATGTATGGCCCGAGAAACCAAACGCCGATTGCGAGCAGAATCAGCACGAGAAACGCGAGGAACCAACGCGAGACCAGAAACGACAGAAACTTCTTCATTCTTCAAATCCGTTGGGCGGGTAGCGATGTCGAGCGCGACAAGAAGGTCCGGACGGCCATGCGCTACGGCGTCACTGAAATTTCGACGCGGCGGTTCTGCGCGCGGCCGGCCACCGATGCGTTATCGCCGATCGGATCGGCTTCGCCCTTGCCGATCGCCTCGAGGCGGCTCGCCGGAACGCCGCCGGCTTGCAGCATCTGCATGATCTGCGTCGCACGCTCAAGCGACAGCGCTTCGTTCGAAGCGAATTGGCGGCTTCGGATGGGCGCGTTATCGGAGTAGCCGGTGATGGTGACCTTGCCGGGAACCTTGGCAACTTCGAGCGCGATTTTCGCGATGAGCGGACTCATGGCGGCGCTCACGCTCACGCCGCCCGGCACGAACATGGCGTCGCCACGAAACACGACTGCGCTGTGACGCGCGTCTTCATCTACGCGAACGGTGCCTGCGGCGATCTCGTTTTTGAGCAGTTCGCGCAGATGCGGCAGGCGCGGTGCAGGCGGCGGCGTCATCCCGCTGATATCGACGATCTGCTTCGTCACGGACGCGCTCTGCCCGAGCAGGTGGTATTTGAACCAGCCGAACAGCGCGATCAGGATAAGACTGAGCACCGTGAAGCTGATCCACACGGGAAAGTCATAGAGCGAAAACCGCTTACCGCGCGCATCCGATGCGGCGTGCGGGGCGAGTGCGCCCGGCACGGCTTTCTGGCTGGCCTGAATCTCGTGATAGAGACGCTGGCGGATTGCATCGTGCATGCGCGCGCCATCCACCTGATGCCGGTAGATACCCATGAAGCCGAGGCTCAAAATCCGATAGATCACTTCGAGCAAGTCGAGATGCTCGTGCGACTGGCTCATCAGGCGACCGATCAGATAATAGGTTTTCTCGCCCCCTTCGCGATCTTCATGGAACTTGGTTGCGAGTCCGTTGGCGATCCACGCGACGCCCGAATTGCTCTTGCCCCACGGGGTCTGCGTCGCGGCTTCATCGAGCGCCGTGCACAGGCAATAGCGCGCGCCCAGCATATGTTCGCGGCGCAGATTCGCTTGTTCGCACAGCCGCTGAAAGCCCCGCACCTCCTGCTCCAGCACGGCGTGAACGATCTTGATTTCCCGGCTGACGAGCGTGTCGGGCATCTCGGCCAGCGCGCGCAAAAGCGGCCGCGCAGCTTCCAGCAACGGGTTGCGGGCTTGCTGGATGGCTCGCAGGCGTACGGCAAACTGTTCGCCCGGTGGAACGCGCCGGACCATTTCGATGACGCCAGAGTCAGGCGTTTGCTCGCTTTTGCTATCGGCTTCGGAAGTCGCGTTGGCTTCGAATTGCGCAGCATCTGTGCTCACGCGTCACCTCGTTATGTTTTTGATCATGCGTCGCCGCCAGCTTTTCCGCTCAGCCGCGCACGCCCCAAAGCTGCAATTGCAGCGCAGGGAATTCACCGGCAACGTGCAAAGCAATCCCGCCATGCTTCGCGATCAGATCCCATAGCGGACCCTGCCGCGTGACTTCGTAGTAGACGAAGCCGGCATTGAATGGAATTTGCCGCGGCGGAACCGGCAGCGGCTGGATGGGAATGCCCGGCAAGTGCCCTCGCACAAGCTCCGGAAGGCGCTCGGACGGGCCGACCTTCGCTTGCGCACGGAACTGCTGTGCGAGCGAATCGGCTGGCATCTGCGCCGACACCGCCAGCACTAAGGCCGAGAAGCTGCAAATCTCAGCGGGATCGACCGATGCGTTGCGCATGCCATAACCCGCGTCGTGAAGCGCGATGCTTTGCGCACTGCGCACCAGAACGGCGTTCAGCAACCACTGCGTATCGTCCACGAGCGGCCTGATGCACAGGTACGGTTCGGTGTGCTGATAGGGCGGATGCGTCTGAAGCGGCCGACGCGTCTCGGGGCGCACGTAGGTGGACAGTTCGCCGGCCATGCTCAACAGCAGCGAATAAATCTCGACGGGCGGCGTAGCAGGAATGCGTCGCATATGCTGCAGCAACGGCTCGTATCGATTGAGCGTCTGCAAAAGCAGATAGTCCGATACCTCGGCCACCGAGCCGGCCTGCCCATCGCTGCCGGTCAGACGTTGCGCGAGCTTGTCCGCACGCATGCGGGCGAGATCGTGAATATCGCCGATCCAACTGGTGAGCAGTGTGCTCGCGCCATAACCGCTCACCGGCGGCACTAGCGTCTCGTCGAGCGCGATACTGCCATCGGCGTGAAGGGTTTTGACGCGCGTGAGCGGCAGGCCGATCCATGCGTCGGTCAATTCCTTCTGCGGCAACAGTCGCACGCGCAGATTCGATAACTGCACGGTCTTGTATCCCTGACCGACGGAATTGGCATCGCGCAGATCGGTGGCGAACACGGCATGCCGCGCGAGTGAGTCAGGCGAATCCTCGAAGGTGGTTTCCTCGCCGTTTGGCACGCGAATGGGCACGGCCAGATAGATCACCTGTTCCAGATGTTCCTGCCGGATGGTGAGCGGCGCGGGCGCAGGCGTATTGCCCGGCATATCGAAGGGCGTGCCGTCGGCAAACACGCCGCTTGCGTGTTTCACCACGACCTTGCCTAGCGCGAGCGCTTCGGTATCGATCGCATACTTCGAGAAGCCATAAAAAAATGGCGAGAGCGGCGCGGCGCGCTTGTGCGCATAGTGTTCGAGATAACGTTCCTGCTGCTGAAACAATTGCGGGCGCAGGAAGAGTCCCTCGCTCCAGGTGACTTTGTTATGCCAGCTCATGAGATCGATACCTGTTGCGTGCGTATTTAATGCGTGTTTGTTGCGGGTTTTATGCGTGTTGATTGCCTAGTGGCCTTGTGACTCTTCGCTGATCCGGATCGCGTTCGCGTCCAGATCGACGCTGAGCTTCAGCTTAGGTGTGCGCCGATACCAGGCAGCCGTCGTGCGTACCGGCAGCGTCCATGTGGCGCGCCAGATCGAGTTCGGCAAATCACGATAAGCGGCCAGCACGCCGAGCGTGGTGCTAGCGTCGTTGGCGGCGCGGGTCAGCGTTTCGTGCTGACCCGGCCGCAGCAAAAACTGATCGCGCGCGATGAGATCGTCGGCGAGTACGGTCTTGTCCTTGTCCTGCAGGGCGTAGAAATCGGCCTGATTGAACGTGTCGGAATTCTTGAGTTCGTAGATGCGAACCAGAATGGGCGCTGCGCGCTTCCGGTCGTCGGGATTGACACCCGAGGAAGCGTCGATGGCGACCGTGAGCATGAGCGGCGCGCGCGCAGGCGGCCGGTCGCTGCCAGCACAGGCCGCAAGCGTCAGCGTGCAAAACGGAATGAGCAAAAAGCGAAACGCGTAAGTCGTGAAGAAAGGCATGAAGTAGGGCTGTGAGCGAAACCCCATGTCACTGCATCGGGTTCCGCGTTTCGCAATCGACAACGGGGCGTTATGCCTCCTTGTTGCCCTTGATGTCGTAGGCGGCCGTTACCGCGCCACCGCTACCGCCTTGCGCGTTCTGGACGATGTACTCTTGCTTGACCTTCGAGAACGACAGACCGATTTGTTCGCGCATGCCGTTGTCACTATTGCTGCCGGACGGCTGCACTTTGGTGACGATCACGTCGCTCATCGTAATCTTGAGATACTCGAGCGGACTGCCGCCCGCTTTGCGCACGGTCAGTACGGCCTGATCGATGTGCTTGCCCGTCAGGCAGTACTTCATCAAGTTCGGGCTGGCGCGATCCATGTGATGCTCGAAAGTCAGATCGCTGACGCTCGCCTTGCCAGCGCCGCCGCCGCTGCCCGAGTGCATGGTCGAATCTTGCGAGATAAGCCAACCCCAACTGGACACTTCGATCTCGTTCTTGTGCGACGAGTCCTGCGATTCACCATCGATCCCATTGATCTTTAGAAAGATGTCTTGTGCCATCTGAAAACTCCATTAGTTAAACTGACTTCTTGCTACTGTTGTTACCTGAGATTGGCGGATGAGCGAACCGCCGTATCACGCTGCCTGCTTAATCGAAGGCAGACGTGCAACCAATCGCAGCGACACCGTCAAGCCTTCAAGCTGGAAATGCGGACGCAGGAAGAACTTCGCCTGGTAGTAGCCAGGATTCCCCTCGATCTCTTCGACCACCACTTCGGCTGCGGCGAGCGGCCGGCGTGCCTTGGTTTCCTGCGATGAGTTCGACGGGTCTGCATCGACGTAATTCATGATCCAGCCGTTGAGCCAGCTCTGCATTTCCTCACGCTCGCGGAAGCTGCCAATCTTGTCGCGCACGATGCACTTCAGATAATGCGCAAAGCGCGAACATGCGAAGAGATACGGCAGACGCGCGGAAAGGTTGGCGTTCGCGGTGGCGTCCGCATCGTGATATTCGGCGGGCTTCTGCATGGACTGCGCGCCGATGAAGGTCGCGTGGTCCGTGTTCTTGCGATGAATCAGCGGGATCAGACCGTTCTTCGAAAGCTCTGCCTCACGACGATCGGAAATAGCGATTTCGGTCGGACATTTCATATCGATGCCACCATCATCGGTCGGGAAGGTGTGGCAGGGCAGGTTTTCCACCGTGCCGCCCGACTCGACGCCGCGAATCAGCGAGCACCAGCCATATTGCTTGAACGATCGGTTGATGTTC
>NZ_JAQFVG010000010.1:0-11379 GCF_029439455.1 Caballeronia sp. BR00000012568055
TGTCGTCAGATTATTAAAGAACGTGTTGGTAAAGTTGAATACAACCGGAATATTCGAACTCGTTCCTTGTAATACTACGCCATTTCCAGCCGGCCCAATAATATAATCGCCGTAGAAGTTGACGTTAGAGACGCCCGAAACCTGAACACCGGTGCCCCAGTGAGCGCCAACAAGATAGCCGTCTGCCCCTCTTAGGGTAACATTAGAAATATCGGATAAAGCAGTATTGCCCGGGTTGGAATTCGAAGTCTGCATCTGATTAAGGCTTATACCAATTGTACTGTTAGCGCCCGCTCCGGACGTGAGTGACAGGTTCTTTAAGTGAACTGAATCAAAAGCCCCGTTGTAGTTGAAAGTGAGCCCGGACGTCGCGTTTGGAAAGTATAATTCCGATACATCTTGCCCAGCGCCCTCGATCGTTATGGAAGCCAAGGTAGACGCAAATGTGTACGACTGCGCACTATTCAACGCCCATCTCCCTGCCGGAAAGTACACACAAGCACGCCCACCTGAAGACGCTGATAAGGCTGCATTCAAAGCAGCGGTGTTATCTGTGCCTCCCGGTGTTCCGCCAAATGCTACGATGCTAGGACAGGTAGTTGAAGCCGCCTGTGCAAAGGCAGCCGGCATTTGCACACCTAAACACAGCAGCAAAAATAGTCCAAAAAAAGCGCGCATTGTTATTCCTCGCGAGATAGACCAACAAGATGCTTTCGATGAAATTAAAAAAGCGCTATTGCCGAGCTGTGAGGTGGCAACAATTGCTGCATATAGATTACACCGCTTGCATTCCAATGACAATAAACTATCATCAGAATACAATCGCTACCTACTTTTCCAAACTGTTTTTTCGTATTGAGTTAGTTTGGCCATCTCTTTTATGTATCTGGTCGATGCGGTGCGCGCTTGTCCGTCATACAGTAGCACCCAACGCAGATTCCTCAAGAGCGGCGTAGCAGTGAAATTCGACGATGGATCACGCTGGTATTCGCGGGTTGGTTGCCCCATCACAAAGGTCTCGTGAGACTGCCGCGGTGTTACTTTGCAATTCGACTGACGCCATTGCCAAACGCGGTCGCGGGTCGCTCGAATACGGGTCTGCGTGCCTTTAGGATATTTACCGATACTGATAGTCTTTATAGGTGAAGTCTACATGCCTAGTCGCGCTCAGCTTCCGTGCTAACCAGTGCGAGCCAGCGCAAGCTTCCATGACTGCCGTACGACTTCTATATCGCGAAAGAGGCGAAGGAACTGCAGATGTATAAGCCTCTTCCGAAAGATCGCTTAGCCCTTCGCATCTTGTCCACGAATGTTAGACGTACGTTTGCCAGATCAACGCCGATAGCGTGACTTCTTACGCAACCTCGATACGTTAGCCCGAGCCTTTCATTGTGGGACTGTCGCCAGGATAAAGCTGGTCATTTCATTATGTCGTTGAAAAGTGTCCGCGCAGACGTATCCTCAACTTGTCGCAGCCTTCATTGGGCCGATAGGGCCATGATGCATGCGGCTTCAACCGCACTCAGTTTCCGTCAGGTAGTTTTGTGTAACATCTGAACCAACGACAGCATCAACAACCGTTGACATGATCGTTCGCACTTCCTTTACATGCTTTGGACGCCATTGCGAGGCCTGCTTAGTAGATAGTAAAGGCGATGGCAAATGTCAGTAAAACAGATTAACTATAGTTCGAGCGCCCGAACAATAACGGATTCGATTTCCGTATGGCATTGAATGGCTTGTGCGTTCCTCAATACTAATAAGAACAAGCAGATGTATTAAAATTTTGTTTCCAACAGACAGTAAGTCCGCATAAAATCGAAAATCCCCAAGCCAACAGTGGGCATCACGCGGGAGCGACCACCCGACGTTAATAAGACAACAAATTTTGAAATGGTGATAATGGTTCAATGTTTGCACTAAGACTTTAGATGCTGCCGCGAGCCTTCTAATTTATGCACAGCGACGTCAACAGCCGAGTGGATGAGATAGGCATCGAACTATTTGTCAGCATGTGCTAAACCACCATTTCAACTGGGGTGAAACCTCCAAACACACTCGCATTCATAACAAAGGAACTTAGTTAGGCGGTATTCACAGCATTGGTGGATACACGCAAGTCCGCTCGAGTGGTGAGGAAATCCAATATGTGGCGCATGAGGAACAAGCTGAAGAAGAGTGTATAAACTATTGTGTGTCATTGCTCGCCGCAAACACGCTAACAGGCAGCAAGCTAGACGCAGGTTTAGACGCGGAACATCAGACAGCGGTCTCGACGGTTCGTTGATTCAACTGCTACGCAATCACGTTGAACCAAGCGCTACCGATAGAGCGGCCGACCTAACTTCGCATCACGCTGCACGTCACTTGCAAAGGCCGCTCGCGGAAGGATGTTGAAAATGCGGCGCTGGATCACCATACCGTGCCGATCCTTTAGCTACTTGTGTCTTCCAAAACGATGATTTCGATAAGAGATAAGTTTTGCCACGCAGGGCGTCGAGTTCGGTAGAAGAAGGTGGAGGTTAGCGTAGATTGTCGCGAGGCTTATGATGACTGTGGGTCTTGCACCGGACTGAAAGGCTGGTTTTGCAATCGGTGTCCAGTTGCGTGCATAGCTAATGAGGCGTGCTTGCGCGCCGGCTAACGATTCAGTCGAGTTCCCGCGCCCGCACTATTTAGGCGACAATACATGGATGCCCAGTTCCGCAAGCAAAACTGGAGAGTCTCGCTCGTTTCGGTTTATTAAGGATGCAGTTGAACTTCCATTCCAACAACGCTAGTCCACGTGACCCGCTGAGCGTTTCCATCGTGATCTTTCGGCCGCACCGCCGACTTCTCGAACTTACGCTTCATACGCTCAACACCGCGATCGAGGCGAACAGAATCGCGTCGGCGCCGGTCTACCTCGTTAACAACGGAACGGACGAACACATTAACTGGTCGGAGATGACCAACGAACCATGGCTACGGGCGAGCATTATCGAAGGCCAAGGCAATGTTGGTTACGGTCGCGGCCATAATCTAGCAATCGAGCGCACCACCAGCCGCTATCACCTAATTCTAAACCCCGACATCGAACTCGACGATGACGCGCTTTTTCAGGGAATTGCCTTTCTTGACGCGCATCCGGAAGTGGGCGCAATCACGCCAAACATTCGCAGCGGTAACGGAGCGCAGCAATTCCTCTGCCGCCGCTTCCCCACCGTCCTCGATCTCTTCGTTCGCGGCTTCCTCCCGCGCAGCCTGCGCGCGCCGTTCGCCAAACGTCTCGCCCACTATGAACTCCGTGACGCCATCGACGATAAAAATGTTTTCTGGGACCCGCCCATCATCAGCGGCTGTTTCATGCTCTATCGCACCGAAGTCCTGAAAAAGCTCGGTGGTTTCGACCCGCGCTACTTTCTGTACTTCGAAGACTACGACCTGAGCCTGCGCACACATGAGATCGCGCGCGTCGCTTACGTGCCGTCCGTGCGCGTCCTGCATCACGGCGGGGATGCCGCACGCAAAGGCTTCACGCACATCAAACTCTTCATCACCTCAGCGATTCGCTTCTTCAACCGCTTCGGCTGGAGATGGCTCTGATGGAGCGCATCGGCATCACCGGTGCGAACGGTTTCGTCGGCCAGGCGCTGACGCGTGCCTTGCTGAATGCAGGCGCGTGGCCCGTGTCGGTAGTGCGCGAGGGCATCACGCCCGAACCCGGCTTCGAAACCGTCCACATCGGCTCACTCGATTCCATCACGCCGGCTGCGTTCCAGGGCTGCGCATCGGTCGTCCATCTGGCCGCCCGCGTCCACGTGATGAACGACGCCGCCACCGATCCGCTCGCCGCCTTCCGCGCGATCAACGTCGATGGCGCGCTCAAAACCGCCGAAGCCGCACTGCAGGCCGGCGCGAAACGTTTCGTGTTCGTCAGCAGCATCAAGGCGCTCGCCGAACTCGACCCCGGCCGTCCTTTGCTCGAAACCGACGTGCGTAATCCGCCCGATCCGTACAGCATTTCCAAAGCCGAAGCCGAAGTCATGCTGCAAGCCTTCGGCGCACGCACGGGCCTGGAGATCGTGATTGCGCGTCCGCCGCTGGTGTACGGCCCGCAAGTGCGCGCCAACTTCTTCAATCTGATGCGCGCCATCGCGAAGGGCATGCCTCTGCCCATCGGCGCGATCGAGGCGCGGCGCAGCATGGTCTACATCGATAACCTCGCCACCGCGCTGGTCGCCTGCGCGATGCATCCGCGCGCCGCGAATCAGCTTTTCCACATCACCGATGGCGACGATCCGACAGTATCGGAGCTGGCGCGGCGGCTGGGTGTGCATCTGCATCGTCCGGCGCGGCTGGTTCCGGTGCCCGCACGTCTGCTGAAAACCCTCGGACGCCTCACGGGCAAGTCTGCGCAGATCGATCGCCTGACCGGCAGTCTGCAAGTCGATTCGAACCATATTCGCGATGTGTTAGGCTGGCGGCCGTCCCACACGCTCGACGCCGGTCTCGCGGCCACTGCCTCGTGGTTTCTGGCGTCCGGGGCAAAATAATTTCTCGCTAACAGAGACGGGTTAACGTCCGGTAACAACCGATATGCGCCGGTAACACGCGAACCAAGAATAAGCCGGCAAGATTCGCAATCGATAACCTCGCCCACCGTACCGATATTTGGGATGATCCGCCCGTTGCTGCCTTTTTTCGTCGATTCGCCCCGGATCGCCGCGCTGTGCGTGGCGATTGCCTGTCTTGCTGCCTGTGCGCTGATTCTTCTGACGCTGCTGCGCACCGGACTGGCCTGGCGACTCGCCACCGATATCCCGAACGAGCGTTCGCTACATATGCGTCCTACGCCGCGAGTGGGCGGGTGGGGCATCGTGCCGGTTGGCGTGATCGCCATGCTGATCGCCGCGCCGCTGATGTGGCTCGTGGCCGTGCTGGCGGCGGCATTGGCTGCCGTATCGCAGATCGATGACCGGCGTGGACTGCCCGCCCGCGTGCGCTTCGGCGCGCATGTTGCGGCCGTGGCGCTGCTGATCGTGCTGAATCCCGCGCCGGTGCCGTGGTGGGCGCTCTGCGCGGTCGGCTTCCTGATGGTCTGGCTGGTCAATCTCTACAACTTCATGGACGGCTCGGACGGCCTCGCCGGCGGCATGGCGATGATCGGCTTCGGCGGTTACGCGATTGCGGCGTTATCCGGCCCCGTACCGCAAATCGACCTGGGCGTCGCGAGTGCCGCCATTGCGGGCGCGGCAATGGGCTTCTTGCTGTTCAACTTTCATCCAGCTAGGATATTTCTTGGTGATTCAGGGTCGATTCCTCTGGGTTTTCTTGCTGGCGCGCTCGGATATTGGGGCTGGCTGAAGGGAACGTGGCCGATATGGTTTCCGGCGCTGGTGTTTTCGCCCTTCATCGCCGATGCATCGGTGACCTTGCTGCGCCGTTTATCGCGCGGCGAAAAATTCTGGCAGGCGCATCGCGAGCACTACTATCAGCGCATGGTACGGCTCGGAATCGGCCACGCGCGCACGGCGCTTGCGTGGTACCTGTTGATGCTGGCGGCCATCGTGCTCGCCAATTGGGCGCTCGCGTTGCCGCCCGCGAAACAATGGCTGACGGTCGCGGCATGGGCCGTGGTGATGGTGGCGGTCGGTGTGGTGGTCGATTCCGGCTGGCGTCGCCATCAGCGGCTTTCTGAACAAGCGTGAGGAACCTGCGGATGATTCGATACAAAGCACCGTGGCTTTCCGCCAGCGCCTTCACCTTCGACCTCTGCGCGGTCGCGGGCACGTGGCTCGTCGCCTATCTGATCCGTTTCAACGGCTCGGTGCCCGCCGATTTCCGCCACGGCGCATTAATGGCGCTCGTCTGGGTGCTGCCGCTCTACGGCGTGATGTTCCGCGTGTTCGGCCTCTATCGCGGCATGTGGGTGTTCGCGAGTTTGCCCGATCTCATGCGCATTTCGAAATCGGTGATCGTCGGCGGCTTGCTGGTGATGATCGGCGCGGTGATGGCGCAGCCGCTTCCCGTGATTCCCCGTTCCGTACTCATCGTCTCGCCGCTGCTGCTGTTCCTGGCGATGGGCGGCGCACGCGCGTTGTACCGCGCATCGAAGGAGTTTTATCTGTACGGCGGATTGGTCGGGCAGGGCAAGCCGGTGATCGTGCTCGGCGCGGGCACCGCTGGCGCAATGCTCGCGCGTGAACTCGCGCGCTCCAGCGAATGGCGTCTGGTCGGCCTGCTCGACGACGATCCCGCCAAGCAAGGCCGCGAAGTGCTCGGCTACAAAGTGCTCGGCGCGTTCAGCGATCTGTCGAAGTTCGCCGAGCAGTACAAGACCGAATACGCGATCATCGCCATTCCGTCGGCGGGTGTCGATGAACAACGCCGCGTCGCGACCTTGTGCGTGCGTGCCGGCGTCAAGGTGATGGTGCTGCCCGCGCTCGCGCAACTCACGCAAGGCGAGGGCGGTTTCCTGTCGCGCGTGCGTCAGATCGACCTCGAAGATTTGCTCGGCCGCGAGCCGGTGAAAATCGACATGCCGCACGTCGAGCAACTGCTGCACGGCCGCGTGGTGATGGTGACGGGCGCGGGCGGATCGATCGGATCGGAATTGTGCCGGCAGATTCTGCGATTCTCGCCCGCGCAACTGATTGCCTACGATCTGAGCGAATACGCGATGTATCGGCTGATCGAGGAATTGCACGAGAAATTTGCGGAGTGCTCGGTCATTCCCGTCGTCGGCGATGCAAAAGACTCGTTGCTGCTCGATCAGACCATGATGCGTTTCGCACCGCATATTGTCTTCCACGCCGCAGCGTACAAGCACGTTCCGTTAATGGAAGAGCAGAACGCATGGCAAGCCGTACGCAACAACGTGCTCGGCACGCTGCGCGTCGCGCGCGCCGCCATTCGCCACGACGTGCGCCACTTCGTGCTGATTTCCACCGACAAGGCCGTCAACCCGACCAACGTGATGGGCGCGAGCAAGCGCCTTGCGGAAATGGCGTGTCAGGCCTTGCAGCAGTCCGCACCGCGCACGCAATTCGAAACCGTGCGCTTCGGCAATGTGCTGGGCAGCGCCGGCAGTGTGATCCCGAAATTCCAGCAGCAGATTGCCAAAGGCGGTCCGGTGACGGTCACGCATCCGGAAATCACGCGCTTTTTTATGACGATCCCCGAGGCCGCGCAGCTCGTGTTGCAGGCATCGAGCATGGGTCGTGGCGGCGAGATTTTCATTCTGGATATGGGGCAGCCGGTGAAAATCGTCGATCTTGCGCGCGATCTGATTCGTCTCTACGGCTATTCGGAAGAGCAGATTCGCATCGTGTTCACGGGCCTGCGGCCGGGCGAAAAGCTCTACGAAGAACTCCTCGCCGACGATGAAACCACCACGCGCACGCCGCATCCGAAACTGCGGATCGCGAAGGCGCGCGGCGTGCCGGACGATTTCATCGACGAGTTGCTGCCCTGGCTGATGCAGCATCGGATTCTGTCGGACGAGGAAGTGCGCCGCGATCTGCGTCGCTGGGTGCCGGAGTATCAGACGGTGATGGCGCCGGTGCTGCAAAGCGTGCCGGTGACGAAGGCGGCGAATTCGCGCGGCGTCAACGGCTGATTCCCGCTCAGCTCACGCATGGCGACGACGCTCGACGAGTTTCATGCGCTGACTCATGCGGGATCGCTGCTATCGGCGGATGGTGAGATTGTCGCGCCGTACGATCTCGAAAAATCGGGCGATGCGGCTTCTGGCTACGTGCCGCTTCCCGTTCATCATGCGGACCCTGTGGACTACGCCCGTGCGAGCCACGTTCAACTTATCAATGCCTTCGGCGTCACGCTCGGCGATTCGATCGTCGGTTTGACCGCGTTGTATGCATTGAAGCGTCTGCATCCGCATCTTGAGTTCACGATCTATCGGCCTGCGCGTGCGCCGCGTTATGTGCGGCGGCTGTATGAACTCGCATCGCCTGAGTTCGGCGAAATCGTCGATTTGCCTGTGCCGTTCGCCAGTCTTTCGGACAGCGCATTGAAGATCGATATCGGCAATCATTTGTTCTGGCCGCAATTCGCGTCCATGCCGATGATCGATTTCTTTCTCTGGGCGCTCGGCCTGAATCCCGATGAAGTTGCCGCGCACGACAAGCGCAATCGCTGGATGATGGACCTGCCATTGCCTCACGCGCCGGCGCTCGATTACACGCTGCTGTGCGCGACCGCCAGCACGCCGGTCCGCAGCATTCCGGAATCGGCGCGTGTGAAGATTGTCGATCGGATGTTGAAGGAATTCGGCTTAACGGTATATGGATACGGCGCAGTGAATCATCCGCACTACCGGGATATTTCGAAGCAATCACGCGATACCGATGCTTTCTTCGCGTGGATCAAACATGCGCGCTACGTCGTCACATCGGATACGGCAGCGCTGCACATCGCAGCCGCTTTCGATGTACCGACGACCGCGATCTTCACGACCATCGCCGCCGATTTACGCGCGCGTGACTACACGAACTGCGTATCGATCGAACTGGATATGCCGCATCTTCAAGGCGTGCATGCAAGCGCGCGAGAAAGCGATCTCGAAGCGCTGGAACGCGCGTATCAAGCCTTTGACTGGCAGGCACTGAAGCTCAGACCGTAGCCGCCCGTTCCTTCGACGGATGCGCCTGAAAAATCGGCAACTTGCTATACAACTCCGCGACCCAGTCGATAAACACACGCACGCGCCGCGGCTGATGCCGGTTCGCCGCATACAGCACCGACACCACGCGCGGATGCGACGGATACTCTCCCAGCACTTCTACCAGCTTGCCCGCTCTGAGCAGCGGATCGAGCGTATAGCTCGAACCCTGGATCAGCCCTAACCCGGCGACGCCCGCTGCGATATACGAATCGCCATCGTTGACGGCGATCTTGTGCTTCATCGCAAAGACGCGCGATTCGCCATCGACGGAAAACTCCCAGTTGCGCACGCGGCCCGAATTGGTCAGCACATAACCGATCGCCAGATGATGTTCGAGATCATCGAGCGTCATAGGCTCACCGTATTCTTCGATATACCCCGGCGATGCACACGTAATCTGCGAGTACGCGCCGATACGCTTGGCCACCAGCCCGACGTCGCCGACTGCGCCCACGCGCACCACACAGTCCACCGCTTCTTCCACGAGATCGACCTGCCGATCCGTCAGCACCAGCTCCACGCCGATATCCGGATACGCCTTGAAGAACTGCGGCAGCGCGGGAATGATCGTGCTCTTGGCCATCACCTGCGGCAGACTCACTTTCACGTTGCCTTTGGGACTGAGCTTGGAATGCGACAGCGACGCTTCCATATCGTCGACTTCGCCGAGCACGCGCACGCAGCGGTCGTAATACGCCTCACCATCTTCGGTGATGCTGATACTGCGCGTGGTGCGATTGATGAGCCGCGCGCCGAGATGCGCTTCTAGTGCCTGAAGCGTTCTCGACACGCTGGCGGGCGGCAGACGCAGCGCGTCGGCGGCCTTCGAAAAGCTGCCGGCCTCGACGACGCGTGCGAAGACTTTCATTGCGAGAAAGCGGTCCATGCGGGAAGTCCGAAATCGTGAATAGTTCGAAGCTAATCAACGATCATACTTTGGATTGCCCGCACGTTGCAGGAAACGCGCGCGGCGCTCAGCTCAAGCCGAGCCCCTTGCAAACCCACCAGGAATACCGCTCGATCATGGCCTGAAACGGCGCGTGATGGCCGTAGGCAAGGGTAGAGACCACCAGCAACGCCACGCCCGCGAACACGGCGCGCGGCATCTTGCGCGGCTGTTCGAACACGCGCATCAGCAGCAATAGCGCGATGGCCGCGCCGAGCAGCCATCCCGCGATCACTTCCGACGTGGTATGCGCATTGGTCGCGACACGGCTGAAGCCGATCATGGCCGCGAACACCAGCCCGCCCGCCGCGCCCAGCCTGTACCACGCCGTGCCGAATCCGCCGAGCAGCAAGCCGCCCGCGACCGCGTACACGGACGCCGAGAGCATGGTGTGACCACTAATCATGCGGAAATCGATCGCCGACAACTCGACGCCACACCCCGCATACAGAATTTTCGATACCCCGACCAGCGCCATGCCCGCCGCCAGCGACAGCGCCCAGAACAGCGCGAGGCGCTTGTCGACCGAGCGCAGCCACAGACCGCACACGAGGGCGATCGGCAGGGTAAGTGCCGCATCCCCGAAATTGGAAAAAGCCCAGAGGTAGAAAATTTGTTTTGACGTCATGCAAATCCGTTATGAGGTGCGCTCGCGCATCACGAACTATCCTGCTGTTTGCGTCTGCCTGCGATGCGGTATTCGGTCGGCGAAATCGACAGCCGTTTGCGGAAGATTTTAGCGAGTCCGTCGCCGCTGCCCGCGCCGCAGCGCCGCGCGATCTTGTCCACCGGAAGGTCGGTGCCGGCGAGCAGCATGCAGCTCGCATCGAGTCTCGCACGCAATAAATATTCCGAGGGCGTTAAACCGATTTGCGCCTTGAATCGGCGCAAGAAATTACGCTCGCTCATGGCGGCAACGCGTGCGGCATCGGTGATCGAAATCGGCTTGACGTAATTTTCGCGAATCCAGCGCGCAGCGGCATCGATCTTCTGCCTGACGCCGCCGCTCTCGGTATCGTCGAGGACGGTGGCGAGTTTTTGCCACGCGCCCGGCACCGTGCGTTCCGATACTTCACGCGCCACCGCCGCACCGTGATCGCGCTTGACGATCGACAAGGCCGCTGCGATCGGACCCTTCGGATCGTCCAGCGTCAGCGTCTGCTCGGCGATGAACAACGCGCTCGACATCGCCGGCGACAACGCAGTGGAGAGCGCCTCTTCCGGCTCGTCTTCATCGGCGAAATCGAGTGAGCGGTTCTGCAAGGTCAGATTCGCGGCGGCGAGAATATGCGCGCCGTCGCCGATCGCCTTGATGAACGGAATCTTCGGTGCGACGCGGCCGAGCCTGCGCCTGAGCACCGCATCGTGACGCGCACGCCGCGCGCCTCCGCCACCGGCGATGAACAGCGCATCGCACTCGTTCATCCAGCGCGACTCGATGCTCTCGGTCCAGATACGCATGGAACAACTGCTCGCGACACTGCCGCCATCGGAAGACAGAAATTGCAGCGAATAGTTCGGATTTGCCGCCCCTGACGCGCGATCACCCGCCGATGCGGGCAGGCGCACCTGATTGGCGAGCGAAAAGACTTCGGAAATCGAGCTGACTTCGACCAGCGAAAAGTCCTCGAAGATCAGAATTCCGATCCGCTTTGCCGGGTTGGCCATCTCGGCGGAAGGCGCGTCATCGACATCGCGCACGACCTGCAGCCGGCCTACACCATTGGCATATACCATCGACTTCTCCCTTCTCCTGAGTAGCAGATAC
>NZ_JAQFVG010000010.1:11401-13675 GCF_029439455.1 Caballeronia sp. BR00000012568055
GCTTATACGAGCCGAACTATACGCGGCAGCGAACATGCGCCGCCGTCCGAGTCGGATAACAGCGAACCATTGGCAGATGATTTCGATATTCAACGGATAAGCTGGCTTCAATCGTGTCGTCTGATGAAATCGGGCGACTTGCAGCATGGTTTTCCGCACAAGAAGAAGCGCGTCCGAACGCCCGAAACGAGCATCGAACGCGCCAGTCGAACTCAAACGAAATCAAGGTGATCCGATGCTCAAAGTACGTAAGGCAGTATTTCCGGTAGCGGGCCTGGGCACGCGATTTTTGCCGGCCACTAAGGCCAGCCCGAAAGAAATGCTACCGGTCGTGGACAAGCCGCTGATCCAGTACGCGGTGGAAGAGGCGATGGCGGCGGGCATCACCGAGATGATTTTTGTTACCGGTCGCAGCAAACGCGCGATCGAAGATCATTTCGACAAATCGTACGAGATCGAGGCGGAGCTCGAAGCGCGCGGCAAGGAGAAGTTGTTGGAGTTGGTGCGCGGCATTTTGCCGAGCCATGTGACGTGTATGTATGTGCGCCAGGCGGAAGCCTTGGGTCTCGGACACGCGGTTTTGTGCGCGGAAAAGATGGTCGGCAACGAGCCGTTCGCCGTCGTGCTCGCCGATGATTTGCTCGATGGTCAGCCGCCCGTGCTCGCGCAGATGGTGAGCGTGTTCGATCACTACCACTCGTCGGTAATCGGCGTGGAAGAGATCGATCGCAAGGATTCGAAGTCGTACGGCGTGATCGAAGGCAAGCCGTGGGACGATGGTCTCTTCAAACTATCACGCGTGGTCGAAAAGCCGGAACCGGCGCTGGCGCCGTCGAACTTCGGCGTGGTCGGGCGTTATGTGCTGATGCCGCGTATCTTCGAATTTTTGCGTACGCAGAAACCCGGCGCGGGCGGCGAAATTCAGTTGACCGATGGGATCGAAGCGCTGCTGAAGGAAGAGCAGGTGCTGGCGTTCAGGTATCGCGGACAACGGTTCGATTGCGGTAGCAAGCTGGGGTATTTGAAAGCTACGGTCGAGTTTGCGTTGCGGCATCCCGAGGTGAAGGGCGAGTTCGAAGCTTATTTGCGGGCGCAGTTCGGAGCGAAGGCGGAAGAGGTGATCGAAACGATCGTCGCGAACGATGCGGGGGATGAGGTCGAGGCTTAGTTTTCTTAGGTTTCTTGGCGGGGAACGGGCGGCGCGCAGTGATGTGCGCCGTTTGTTTTTGGTGCTCGTTAGCAATTTGTTTTGGGAATTCTGCGATGCAATCTATCGACCGATTCGGACAACGTAGCAAGTTTCTATGGTCAAGAAGTTCGGCCAACTACACCGGCGACCGCATCCCCTCCGACATCCGCACCATGATGCAATCAATGGGCGGCACAATCGAAATCGACGAATACCGCTGACCCGCCAGCTCACCGAAGCCTACCAAAAATAAGCCTTCGTATTCTCATGCACATCATCCCGCGCAAGCAGCTCATCGGGTAACAACCACTGATATTCGCTGTGCTGATCAAATCTGCCGATCGGCACCGTACCAGACAAAGTCATCGCGTAGGCCAACACGATGTAGTGCGTGCCAAACCCCGAAGCCCCCGCGAAGTTGTCCTCATACTGATGCTCGTACACGCCGAAGAACCGCGACGAAGACCGCTCCACACTCGCCACCCCCAACTCGCTGCGCACCACGCGCTTGAACGCTGCATCGAGCGATTCATCCTTGGCGATGCGTCCGCCGGGCACGAACCACGTCCCTTGCGCCGGCCGGTTGCGTCGATGGCCGACGAGCACGCGCCGGTTGCCATCGGTGACGATCAGGTCGATCGACACGAGCGGCGTGAGCCGAATCACCGTCAGAAAATCTGCCTCGTTCAGCATTACCGCTCCCGTTGGTCGTTTGCTTTACTTTGTTATGGTCGCTCCCTTTCGATACCTCGCCAGGGTTCAGCGTGCAGCCAGTGTAGCGTGTGCATTAATCGTAAGGCGCGCGTCACACTGGCGAAAAACGACGAAAGATCGTCCACTCAGGCCACCGCTTTTTAAGCGTGCAACGAAGTCACTGGCCGACGTATCCGACAGGCTTCGTCACCTTGGCGCGCATCGCTTCCGCGTTGTCGGAGACGACGTAGACCGGTGCTTCGGTGAGCACGAGCGGCACGTGTCCGTCTTTGTACTTCACGGTCGATGCATTGCCCATCATGTCGTACACGGTCACCGTGCCTGACTTCGAAGCTGCATCGACAGGCAGGTTGTAGTTGACCGCATAAGTC
>NZ_JAQFVG010000011.1 GCF_029439455.1 Caballeronia sp. BR00000012568055
TTCATCGCGGACAATCAGGCGGCCATACTCGGCGGCCGCAATATCGGCGATGAATACTTTGGCGCTTCGAGCACGGTTGCTTTTGGCGATCTTGACGCGCTGATGCACGGTCCTATCGTGCATGAAGTTTCGGACGCATTCGATCTTTACTGGAATTCTGACGCCGCGTATCCGATCGAAAATCTGATGGGCAAGCAAGCCGATCCTCAGGCGCTGGCGAATATTCGCGCCAAACTGGATGCTTACTTGCTGTCGGAACAAAGTTCGCCTTATATCGCGCAGGCACGTCAGCGCCTGGCGAACGTGATCGCTTCGCGCGACGCCGATTTCTTTTGGGGCAAGGCAACCCTGCTTTACGACGATCCCGCAAAAATCACGCGCAAGCCCGGCGACACCGAAGGCCATCTGATGTCGCGATTCAAGGCGCTCAGTCTCGATCCCGAGCACGAGATGCTGATCGTATCGCCTTATTTCGTGCCCGGAAAACAAGGCGTCGAATGGATGCGATCGATGACCGCGCGCGGCGTGCGCGTGACCGTACTGACCAACTCGCTCGCCGCAACCGATGTCGCCGCCGTGCATGCGGGGTATCAACGTTATCGCAAGGATCTGCTCGAGGCGGGCGTGACGCTTTATGAGCTTAAGCCCATCGCAAGCAAAGACGATGCTAAGGACAACGCTAAGGACGACAAGAAAAGCACCTTTGGATCATCCAAAGCCTCATTGCACGCCAAGACCTATGTGTTCGACCGCAAGCGAATTTTTATCGGCTCGATGAATCTCGATCCGCGGTCCGTTCAATTGAACACGGAAATTGGCGTGTATTGCGAGAGCGCGCAAGCGGCCGACCAAGTCGCCGACGGGATAGAGAAAAATATCGATCGTATTGCGTGGCGCGTGACATTGCGCTCCGGGAAAATGGTGTGGATCGATACCGATGCAAACGGACACGAGACCGTGCTCGACAGCGAACCCGGCGTCTCCGTTTGGAAACGCACAGGTGTCTGGATGCTTGGTATCTTGCCAATCGAATCGCAGCTTTAGCGGACGCGCTAAAGAGAAGAAGTCGACGAAGGAAACGCCGCACGGCGATCAAAAGGCAAGTCAGGCCAATCCATCACAAAGTCGATGAACTGACGCACGCGCGCGGGAATACGCTCTCGCTCCGAGTAATACATAAACACGCCTAAACGACTCGTCGCGCATTGCGGCAAAAGCGTCACTAAGCCGCCGCCGGAGAGATCGTTAGCCACAAGATAATCCGGCAATTGCCCAATGCCTAAACCGGCGCGCACCGCTGCGACTTCCGCATCGACGTCATTGAACGTGGCAACAGCTGCAATATCCTTAAAGACGAATTCATTTCCGACCAACAATTCCCAAGGCGCGGTGCGCCCCGTGCTCGGATGACGCAAGCCCGTGCAGCGATGCGCGCTCAGATCTTCCGCACTGCGCGGCAAGCCATGACGCGTGACATAGTGCGTCGATGCACATACGACAAGCGACATCGTGCCGAGCGAGCGCGAAATGACATTGCGCTCGGGCGCTGCGCCCGCACGAAAACCGACATCGATCTTATTGGCGACGAGATCGGTGAAATGATCGTCGAGCATGACATCGAAATGGATGTCGGGGCGCTTCTCCTGAAACGCTGCAATCACCGGCACGAGCAGCTTGACGCCGAGCGAACGCGGCGCGGCAATTCGAATCATGCCGCCCGTCTGCTGCGTTGCGTAAACCGTCTTGTCCATTGCTTCGTCTAGCAGACGCAAGGCGGAATCGGCGAGTTCGAATAGACGCGCGCCTTCGTCGGTGAGACTGACGCGGCGTGTCGTGCGATGCAGAAGCCGCACGCCCAGACGCTCTTCGAGCTGCGCGATGGCGCGGCTAACCGCTGGCGTCGTCAAACCCGTGTCGTGTGCGGCCTGGCTAAAGCTTTGCGCACGCGCCACGTTAAGAAAGATGTTCAATACTCTCGTGGTGTCCATTCAGGTGTCCGGCAAGCAGGCACATGCCCGTCGCTTCGATCCGCATCGAAGTGGAGTGGCATGTGCTTACGTCATAGGGATAAAAAGGGCTTGCGGTTGATGCGCGCGCGATGAATGACAAGAAGCGCCTTTAAAGCAGACTCGCCGAAACGCATAGCGTTCCGTTCATATGAAACGCCGCTTGTGCAAGCGCGACGATTCACGCGCATCATGTGGCGTACTGCTTTCGACTGACTAAATTAAATCGCTAACCGAAATGTGCTCTTACTCATTCACAGGAGAAGTTAAGCATGAATACATCCACGAATAAACCTGTGTGGTTCATTACCGGCTGCTCGACCGGCTTTGGCCGCGAGCTTGCGCTCAAGACGCTGAACCTTGGCTATCCAACGGTCATTACCGCGCGCAATCCCGCCGCGATCGAAGACCTTGCCAGACAATTTCCCGATCTCGCTTTGTCGCTCAAGCTCGATGTCACGCAGCCCGATCAAGTGCAAGCTGCCTTGAAGGATGCACTCGCCAAATTAGGGCGCATCGATGTATTGGTGAACAACGCGGGTATCGGCTATTTCGGTTCGTTCGAAGAAAGCGACGACGCAGAAGTGCGCAAAATGGTCGATATCAATTTCTGGGGTCTCGTCGATATGACGCGCGCCGTGCTGCCGCAGATGCGCAAGCAAAAAAGCGGCACCGTTGTGAATATTTCTTCGATCGGCGGCATCATCGCGTTCCCTGGCGTGAGCTTTTATCACGCGACCAAGTTTGCCGTCGAAGCCATATCCGAGTCGATGTCGCATGAACTCGCGCCGCTGGGCGTGAAGGTGCTGATCGTCGAGCCGGGTCCGTTCAGAACGGATTGGGCAGGTCGTTCGGCTAACGAAGCACCGCGAACGATAGAAGACTATGCAGCGACCGCGCAAGCACGAACGGACATGATCCGCAATTACAGCGGCAAGCAGCCAGGCGATCCGGTGCGCGCGACTGAAGCCATTATTCAGGCGGTAGAAAGCGAAAATCCGCCGCTGCGTTTATTGCTTGGCAAAGCGGCGCTTGCCAATGCGCGCATCAAGATCGATGCTTTGCGCAAGGACTTCGACGGATGGGAAGCCGTATCGGCGGGAGCGGATTTTCCTGAGGGTGAATAAGCGCTTTAGCGCTGGCGCTTACAAGGCCAGCACATTCACCGCGACATCCATATGATGCGTGCCGCCGCCAAGAATCATCCCGCGCAGCAATGAAACATCGCTGTAATCGCGGCCGGTGGCGAGCGTGACGTGATCGAGATCCGCGAGCACGTCGTTGGTCGGATCGAGATCGATCCAGCCGCTTTGCGGGCAATGCACCGACACCCACGCATGCGAGGCATCCGCACCGATCAGGCGCGGATGCCCCGGCGGCGGATCGTTGCGCAAATAGCCGCTCACATAGCGCGCAGGCAGACCGAGCGCACGCAGACAGCCGATCATCACCTGAGAGAAATCCTGACACACGCCATGACCGAGATCGAAGGCGCGCGCGGCGGGTGTATCGACCGTGGTGGATGATGGCTTGTATTCAAAATCCGCGTGAATGCGGTGCATCAGATCGATCGCGCCGACGATCAAGGGCGTGTCCGTGTCGAAGCTGGGCTGCGCGTAATCGCGCATGGCCTGATCGAGTGCGATGTTCGGCGACGCATAGCAAAACTCGCTTTCCGCGAAGAACGGCACGCCCGCGCGAAATCGCATGCGATCCGCGACCGCTTCCCAGGCAGGCGTGGCCTCGGGATCGAGCGATGCCCAGCGCGGCGTCAGACGCACCGTGGTTTCGCTCGTCATCGAAAGGCGCTCGTGCGGGGTATCGAGCGAAAAGTACAGCACGTCGTTACCGAACGCGTCTACGCGGCTATGCACGTAGGACGGCGTTGGCTCGATCCGTTCCGTGTGCGCGATCACTTGTTGCCACGGGCAATGCATCGGGCGAATCACGGCAAGATGCTGCGCGATTTCAACCGGCGTCGAATAACGATACGTAGTGCGATGCGTGACGGCGAGCGTGGTGGTCGGCAGATTCATGAGGACACCTGCGCGGACAGCGTTTTGGCGTGACTGAAGTATCGCGCGCTGACCTCGTTCGATGCCGCGCTCGCCGATGCCGCCAGCGTGTCGCACAACTCGATCAGCGCTTCGTAGATGCCGTCTTCGTTCGTTTCGCACAGTGCATCGAGCGATGGCAGCGTATCTGCGCTCTGCATGATCGACGCAAAATGCGATCGACGCACTCCGCCCGCCGCAGCGGCGATATCGGCGAGTTTGTCCTGAAGGCGCGCATAAATGCCATACAGTCCGCGCGGATTGAAGCGCTCAACGACCAGCAGATCGATCAGCGCAGGCACCTCCAGACGGCCCGGATACAGCGAGCGATACGTCAACGTGCTGTCGAAGAGTTGCAGCAAGAGATCGAAGCCTGCGGGCATGGTCAGCGTGCCGTGTTCGGCCACCACGCGCAGAAACGTGGACATGGTCGAGACGCGTTCGATATGCCGCCCGACGAACAACAGACGCCACGCTTCGTCGCGCGTCATGCGATCGCCTTGCGCGCCGCTGATTGCGCACAGTTGCGTTGAAAGATGTTCGAGTGCGCCGGTGAGCAGCAAGCGGTCGTAATCGCGGCCGAGTTCGCCAGCGGCAAGTTGCGCGAGTGCATCGCGGAAGTCGTTGCGTGAGGCGAGAATCGTGCGCCAGTGATCGGTCGATAAACGATCGCGTATCTCGCCGCACGCGCGCGCCTGATCCGCCAGATTCCCGCCGATACTCGTCACACGATTCGACTCCGACAAGCCCGCCACGAGTGCACGTTCGAGCGCTTGGGGTGAGCTGCGCGCGAGTGTATCGACAGCGGGAATCAGGCCGCATTGCGCAGCGAGTTCAGCGAGCGTCGGGAACAGCGAATCGGCTTCGCTGCCTTCCAAAGTGCCGAGCAGAAGACGGCACAGACGCACGTTGTTTTCCGAGCGTTCGCCGTATCGGCCGGCCCAGAATAGGTTTTCTGCGGCACGGCTCGAGACCGTGCGGCGCTTGCGCAGATCGCCGGGTTTCATCGGCTTGGGGCGCACCGAGGCCGTGCTTGGCGGCTGACTCGATAACACCCATGTGTCTACGCTGCTGCCGCCGAATTGCATCGATACCGTGGCGCGTTTGTCGGCAGCAAGGCGCGTGAAGCCACCGGGCAACACGGTCCATCCGCCATCGACGGTGGCGACGGCGTAAGCACGCAACACGCAAGGACGCGAGCCGAGCGCGCCATCGGCATAACGCGGCGCGCTGGAGAACGGCAAGTTCTCTTGAATCGTGAACACATCCGGCGCGCGCTCGATTCGTTCGCGCCAGTCCTTCAAATCCTGCATGCCCGCTTCGATGCCCGGCGCCTGATCCTGTTGCCCGCTCGGCCACGTCGGTGCGAGATAGGCGCGTTCCAGTTCTTCGAACGCTTCCTCACGTGCCGCTTCCTCACCGCACCACCACGATCGCACGGTCGGCAAGTCGAGCGTTTCATCAAGCAAGGCGCGCGCAATCCCCGGCAAAAACGCATTCAATGCGGGCGATTCCGCGAATCCCGCGCCCGGTACATTGGACACCAAAACATTTCCTGCGCGCATCACCTGCAACAAACCGGGCACGCCGATAGTCGAGTCCGCGCGCAGTTCGACGGGATCGCAGAAGGCATCGTCGAGACGGCGAATCACAGCATGCACGCGCGATAAACCTTGCAGCGTTTTCAGATACAGCTTGTCGTGACGTACCGTCAAATCCTTGCCTTCGACGAGCGTCACGCCGAGATAGCGCGCCAGAAAAATATGCTCGAAATAGGTTTCGCTGTACGGACCCGGACTCAGCAAGGCGATATGCGGTGGATCGTCACGATCGCCCTCTTCTTCGCGCATGGTCGTGCGCGCAGCCTGAGCGATGGTCGCGATCAACGCCGAATACGTCGATGCAAGCCTGCTGCCGCGCATTTCACGAAATGGCTCGGCGAACAGGTTCGTGACGATCAGCCGGTTTTCCAGCGCATAACCCAGTCCCGAAGGCGCTTCCGTGCGATGCGAAATCACCGTCCACGCACCCGATGCCGAACGCGCGAGATCCACCGCGACGATCTGCAAAAAGCGCCCGCACGGCGGCACGAAGCCCTTCACCGAACGCAGATAGCCGGGATGCCCGAACACCAGCGCGCTCGGCAATAAACCACGATGCAGCAGCGTCTGCGGCCCGTAAATATCCGCGATGATCGCTTCCATCAGGCGCGCCCGCTGCGCGACGCCACGTTCGATTGCCGCCCACTCGTCTTCATCGATCACCAGCGGCAACAGGTCCAGCGACCACGCGCGCGGCTCGCCGTTATCGGCATAGACGTTGTAGGTGATGTCGTTTTCGCGGACTTGCCGCGCAACTGCCGCGACGCCTTCGTCCAGTCGCGCGATGCCCGCTTCGCCGAGCAGTTCGAAGAAGCGCCGCCACGGCTCGCGCAGTTGCCCCGAGGCATCGCGCAGTTCATCCCAATGCCCTTCGCGCACCGGCAGCGCGCGCAGCAGCGCGAGCGCGTCGATGGGCATCGCAGCGGTGTCGAAAGGCAGGGTCGATTGAAACGCCACAATCAGCTCTTATGGTTTTTTGAATGATGAATGCAGTTTCAACGATAACGCAGGTCGAGCGTGAAGGGAAACTCGTAGCTGCGCTCACGCGGTTCCACCGCGACCGCACCCGGCGTATGCCCCGTCGCGAAGAAACGCGCGCGGCGACGGCTTTCGGCTTCGTAGGCATTGACCGGGAAGGTCTGGTAATTGCGGCCGCCCGGATGCGCGACGTGATACTGACAGCCGCCGATCGCGCGTCCGGTCCAGGTATCGATGATGTCGAAGGTGAGCGGCGCATCCACGCCGATGGTCGGATGCAGCGACGCCGATTGTCCCCACGCTCGGAATCGCACCGCCGCGACGTATTCGCTGACGCGTCCGGTCGGCTGCAAGGGCAAACGCTCGCCATTGACCGTGACGATATGCCGGTTGCCGTTGAGCCCCAACGCGCGCACTTCCAGCCGCTCCACCGATGAATCAACGAAACGCACCGTGCCGCCGATCGCGCCTTCCTCGCCCATCACGTGCCACGGTTCCAACGCGTTGCGAATCGTCAGCTCGATACCGTTGCTGTCGTACGCGCCGACCAACGGGAAACGGAACTCGAAATGCGGCGCGAACCAGCTTCGTTCGAAGGCAAAACCGGCTTCGCGAAGATCGGCGAGAACATCGTCGAAATCCATTTGCACGAAGGTGCCGAGCATAAAGCGGTCATGCAGTTCGGTGCCCCAGCGCGTCAGGCGCGCGGTGTATGGCTCCTTCCAAAAACGTGCGACCAGCGCACGCAGCAGCAATTGCTGCACGAGACTCATGCGCGCATGCGGCGGCATTTCGAAGCCGCGCAGTTCGAGCAGACCGAGACGGCCAGTGGGACCATCCGGCGAATACAGCTTGTCGATACAGAATTCCGCGCGATGCGTGTTGCCCGTCACATCGATCAGGATATTGCGCAGAATCCGGTCGATGAGCCACGGCGGCACAGTTGCGCTTTCGCGTCCGCCGAGCAGGTCGAGCTGATGCTGAAGTTCCTTGAAGGCAATTTCGAGTTCATAGACCTGATCGTTGCGCGCTTCGTCCACGCGCGGCGCTTGACTCGTCGGGCCGATAAAAAGCCCTGAAAACAGCGTCGAAAGTGACGGATGGTTCAGCCAGTACGCGATCAGACTGGCCAGCAAATCGGGGCGTCGCAGGAACGGACTGTCGGGCGGCGTGGCTCCGCCGAGCACGAAGTGATTGCCGCCGCCGGTGCCGGTGTGTCGCCCGTCGAGCATGAACTTTTCCGGGCTGAGATACGACTCGTGCGCGGCGTTGTAGAGATACTCGGTGTGATCGACCAGTTCCTTCCAGTTCGATGCAGGATGAATGTTCACTTCGATTACGCCGGGATCAGGCGTGACTTGCAGCACCTTCAGGCGCGGATCGCGCGGCGGCGGATAGCCTTCGACGATCACCGGCATGCGCAGTTCTGCGGCGGTCGCTTCGACGGCGGCGAGCAGGTCGAGATAGTCATCGACTTCGGTGAGCGGCGGCATGAAGACGTGCATCAGCTTGTTACGCTGACCGGTCTTGGCGAAGGCTTCGGCCTCGGCCTTTGGACCTGCCGCGCGTGCGGGATCACGTGCTTCGACGCAGATTGCTATGCGGTTGGTGGTGGATGCGGATTCACCGCGTTGGGGCATGCGGTCTTTTTTTGCTGCTGCTTCTCCTGCGGAACCGTCTTTAGCGGTGGTCGCTTCCACATCCGCATATTGCATGCGCAATTCAGCCGCGCTGCGCAGCGGCGTAGACGGCGCGAACGGATCGTGCGTGTGTTGCCACGGATAATCGGTTTCGGACACCCACGGCAGCGAATCGAGCGGAAGGCGGTAACCCATCGGCGAATCGCCCGGGATCAGATACATGCGCTCGTCGCGGAAGAACCACGGACCGCTGACCCAGCGGCCCGGCTGCATCTTTTCGGCATCGGCGCGTTCGATCGGCAGCGCGTAGCCGGTGACGGACGGCAGGCCCGCATCGAAGACGCGGCGCAGGCGGGCGCGCTCGAGTTCATCGTCGAGACGGGAGTCGAAGGGATCGACGTTGACCGGCAGGCGGCGCTCGCGCCACAGGTAGTACCACGTGTCTTCGTAGGCGGGCTGCACGTACTTCGAATCCAGCGACAGTTTGCCCGCGAGATGACCGATAAAGCGCGCGGCATCGTCGGCGGTGTAGCTGGCGGGCGTGCGTTCGTCGGCGAACAGCGACGGATCGTGCCAGCACGGCTCGCCGTCCTTGCGCCAGAACAGCGACAGCGCCCAGCGCGGCAACTGCTCGCCCGGATACCACTTGCCCTGGCCGATATGCAGAAAGCCGCCCGCGCCGTATTGCGCGCGCAGCTTGTCCATCAGCGAGACGGCGTAGGCGCGTTTGGTCGGGCCGAGCGCGTCGGTGTTCCATTCGGGTGCATCGCGGTCGCGTACGCAGACGTAGGTCGGCTCGCCGCCCATCGTCAGGCGCACGTCGGCGGCGGTGAGATCGGCATCGACCTGATCGCCCATGCGCAGCACCGCGCTCCATTCCTCGTCGGTGTACGGCTTGGTCACGCGCGGCGTTTCGAGCACGCGCGTGATCGACATCGTGTGATGGAATTCGACTTCCGATTTATCGACCGCGCCCGACACCGGCGCGGCGCTGTCCGGTTCCGGCGTGCACGCGACCGGAATATGCCCTTCGCCCGCCAGCAGTCCCGAGGTCGGATCGAAGCCGATCCAGCCCGCGCCCGGCAAATAGACCTCGCACCACGCGTGCAAATCCGTGAAGTCCATTTCCGTGCCGCTCGGGCCATCGAGCGATTTGGTATCGGGCGCGAGTTGCAGCAAATACCCTGAAACGAAGCGCGCGGCGAGTCCGAGATGCCGCAGCGTTTCCACCAGCAGCCAGCCCGAATCGCGGCACGAACCCGACGCGGTTTCGAGCGTTTCCTCCGGCGTCTGCACGCCGGGCTCCATGCGGATCAGATAGCGAATTTCATTGGCGAGCCGCTGATTTAGCCCGACCAGAAAGTCGATCGTGCGTTGCGGCGTGAGATCGATACTCTCGACAAAGGCCGCGAAACGCGGTGTCGCTTCGCCCTTGATGAGGTAAGGCGCGAGGTCGTGCTGCAACTCCTTCGCGTAGCTAAAGGGAAATTCTTCCGCCGACGGTTCCAGAAAAAAGTCGAACGGATTGTAGACGGCCATCTCCGCAACGAGATCGACCGTGACCTTGAATTCCCGCGTTTTCTCGGGGAAAACCAGCCGCGCCTGATAGTTCGCGAAGACGTCCTGCTGCCAGTTGATGAAGTGTTCCTCGGGTTCAACCCGCATCGAATATGAAACGATCGGCGTGCGGCAGTGCGGCGCCGGCCGCAATCGCACCACTTGCGGCGACAAACCGACGAGCCGGTCATAGCTGTACTGCGTAACATGATTCAACGCGACACGAATAGACACTCCGCACTCCTTTTATTCAAATCTGACGACGCCGATTCTCACGAAAAAGCCCTTGAAACAAGGCACTTTCGTGCGGCACGATCCTTGCGCAAGCTCCGCATCCCAACGGCGCGCATCCGCGCGACATTCAACTTCATTCTCCAGACGATGAAAACCTTCCACTGCAACCGCTGCAATCAACTGGTGTTTTTCGAGAACACGCTCTGCGAGAACTGCGGCGCGCACTTAGGCTACGTGCCGGAGATCGATCAGATCAGCGCCTTCGAGGAAACCGAAGATGGCCGCTGGAAAAGCCTGCATCCGCAGGTGTTGGATCAGCTTTATCGTCCCTGTCATAACTACGAGGTCGAAAACGTCTGCAACTGGATGGTTCCCGCCGATTCACCCGATACACTCTGTTGCTCGTGCCAGCTCACCAGCACGATTCCGAACTTGTCGAACCCGGAAAACCGCACGTACTGGTACCGGCTGGAAGGCGCTAAAAGACGCCTGCTCTATACACTTTCCGAACTCGGGCTCGATGTGCCCAACCGGCAAACCGATCCCGAGCGCGGCCTCGAATTTCAGTTTCTCGAAGCCGATTCCCAAGGTCACGGCGTGATGACCGGCCATAGCAACGGGCTGATCACGCTCAACATCGCCGAAGCCGACGATGCACATCGCGAACAGACGCGCACCGCCATGCACGAGCCTTACCGCACGCTGCTCGGCCATTTTCGCCATGAAACAGGGCACTATTTCTTCGATCGCCTGATCGGCGACACGGCGCGCATCGCACCATTCCGCACGGCGTTTGGCGACGAATCGCAGGACTATCAGGCCGCGCTCGATCGCCACTACAACGAAGGCCCGCCGCCCAACTGGGAGCAGAACTTCGTCTCCGCCTATGCCACCATGCATCCGTGGGAAGACTGGGCCGAGACGTGGGCGCATTACCTGCATATCGTCGATACGCTCGATACCGCCGTGTCCTGCGGTCTTGCCCTCGTGCCCGACAGTCCTCACGAACCCACGCTGACCGATCAGACGCCTGTGGAAGATGCGAGCTTCGACGACCTGATGAAGCGCTGGTTTCCGTTGACGTACGTGTTGAACAGCCTGAATCGCAGCCTCGGCATGCCGGACGGTTATCCGTTCACGCTTGCGCCTGCGGTCGTCGATAAACTGCGTTTCGTGCATCGTGTGGTCGCGGCGGCGGCCAAGCGTAACTAAGTCTGGCTTTGCGTTTGTGTTTGAGATTGCGCTTGAGGTTTTTCCAGTTCTTCCGGTTCCTCAGGCGCAATCGGCAAAAGAAATTCTTTGCTAACGGCGCTGGCAAGCTCATTCACGCGCGCTAAGAAATTCACTAAGTAAGCGTGCAAACCGCCTTGCAAAATATCGCCGATACGACCGTTCTTAAGCTCGGAACTCAATTGCGCCGCTAAGCGCGCCGCTTCGGTATCGCGTCCTTTAGTGACTTGCGCGATCAGCACTTCGGCTTCCGCAATGCTTGCCGCTAAAGAACGCGGCCAATCGCCGTAAAGAATCAAAAGACCCGCCACACGCTCCGGCGTAATCACATCGCGATACACGCGCCGATACACCTCGAAGCCCGACACCGAACCAAGCACAGCGGTCCAGTGGTGGTAATCGAACGGTTGCGCGGATGTGTCGGCGCGTTGCTCCATCATCTCGAACTTCACATCGAGAATGCGGGCGGTATTATCCGCGCGTTCGATGAAAGTCCCGAGACGCATGAAGTAAAAAGCATCGTCCTTGACGAGCGTGCCCAGCTGCACGCCGCGCGACAAATGCGAGCGATGCTTGACCCATTCGAAGAACGAGTACGGCTCGCGCGTCAGGATGCCATCGGCTAAAAGACGCGTGCATTCGAGCCACGTGGTATTGAGCGATTCCCAAAGCTCGCTATTGGTCGAGCTACGCACGGCGCGCGCATTCTCTCGTGCGGCTCGCAAACAACTCGCAATCGACGACGGATTCGACATATCCGCCGCCATGAAATCGACCACTTCGCGGCTTTCCATGCCGTGATGGGCTGCCGAATAAATGCCGCTAAGCTCGGAGATCGACAACATGGCGCGCCAGCCGAGTTCCGCATATTCGTCGGACTGCGGCAGCAGCGAGAGCTGATAGTTGGCATCCAGCATCCGGGCGGTATTTTCGGCGCGTTCGGTATAGCGCGCCATCCAGAAGAGATGATCCGCGGTACGGCTCAGCATGGGTGTTCCCGGTTATGGTTTTAAGTGATGCACCTGCTTCCTGGCAAAGCGCGCGTTCAGCGTTCGAGCACCCACGTATCTTTCGTGCCGCCGCCTTGCGATGAATTCACCACCAGCGAGCCTTCCCTTAGCGCGACACGCGTAAGGCCACCCGGCACCATGCGCACGTCATTGCCCGAAAGCACGAACGGACGCAGATCGATATGACGCGGCGCTATACCCGCTTCCACGTACGTCGGACAGGTCGATAAAGCAAGCGTTGGCTGCGCAATATATTTCTCAGGATGCGCCTCGAGCACCGCGCGAAATTCTTCAATCTGCGCTTGAGTGGATGCCGGTCCGACCAACATGCCATAACCGCCTGCGCCATGCGTTTCCTTAACGACAAGCTCAGGCAAATGATCGAGCACGTACTTGAGGTCGTCGGGCTTGCGGCACATCCATGTCGGCACGTTATTCAGAATCGGCTCTTCGCCGAGATAGAAACGCACCATATCCGGCACATACGGATAAATGGATTTGTCATCCGCGATACCCGTGCCCACTGCATTGCATAACGAAACATTCCCCGCGCGATACGCGTTGATCAGCCCCGCCACGCCCAGCGATGAATCGGCACGGAACACGAGCGGATCGAGAAAGTCATCATCGACACGGCGATAGATCACATCGACGCGTTGCGGCCCTTGCGTCGTGCGCATAAACACGCAATCGTTCTCAACGAAGAGGTCCTGACCTTCGACCAATTCGACGCCCATTTGCTGCGCCAGGAACGCGTGCTCGAAATAAGCCGAGTTATACATGCCCGGCGTCATCACCACGATAGTCGGATTGCTTGCCTCAGCAGGCGCAGCGGCGCGCAAGGTATCGAGCAACAAGTCGGGGTAATGCGCAACCGGCGCCACGCGATTGCGCGAGAACAAATCAGGGAATAACCGCATCATCATCTTGCGGTTTTCAAGCATGTACGAGACGCCCGACGGCACGCGCAGATTATCTTCGAGCACATAAAACTCGCCCTGTCCCGCCCGCACGATATCGATGCCCGCGATATGCGCGTAAATATCCCGCGTGACATTTACGCCCTTCATTTGCGGACGATACTGCGCATTGCCAAGAATCTGCGCTTCGGGAATGATGCCCGCGCGGATGATGTTCTGCTCGTGATAGATATCGTGAATAAAGCGGTTTAGCGCGTTCACACGCTGTCGCAAGCCACGCTCCAGGGCTTTCCATTCATCGGCAGGAAAGATGCGCGGAATGACGTCGAAGGGAATGGTGCGTTCGGGAATCATGCCCGGCGTGTCGCTCGCGCCGTAGACGGCGAACGTAATGCCCACGCGACGGAAATTGAGGTCCGCCTCGGCGCGCTTGAGACTGATCTGCTGCTCGCTTTGCGCCGTGAGCCAGGTCATGAAATCGCGGTAATGCGTGCGCGGATCGCCGATGCTTTGAAATGCCGCTGACGGCAAACCACGCGCTTCGAGATCGTTACGCTCGAACATCTCGTTGAAGAATGCTTGCGTCATAACCCGTCTTCCATGTGAAGTACATGCGAGGGGTGGCGCGCCCCAACGCTTATCTTCCTGGTAGCACTCGCAAACGCTTCTCGAAGGCCCGAACGACGCGGCAAGCTTAAGCCGCTTGCCATGCCAATTAATAGGCGACCTCAAAGCGCGATGCTGCCATGTCAGAATCGCATCGATTGCGCGGGCTGCCCAGTGCCATGAAACAAAAAGCAACTTCAATGCCAACGATTTTACGCATTCGTTAGCGTTAAGGATGCACGGAAAAGCCCTGAGCGCCGATTTATTTTGCACCACAACGGCGCAACGATTCTTAGCGCGACACAAAGGCATGCTGCAAGTCGGTGCGCGCATGCTAAACACGGTGACGCTCCCGGTATCATAAGCGTCTCGCCGCACCACCAAAAACGCTTATGAATACCACTGCCGAATCCACTCCGCGCCCCGGCTTGCGCGAACTGACGCCGCTCGAAGCACGCGTGCTTGGCGTGCTTGTCGAAAAGCAGCACACCGTGCCGGATACCTATCCGCTGTCCTTGAATTCTTTGACGGCGGGCTGCAATCAGAAGACTGCGCGCTCGCCCGTCATGACCGTCACCGACAACGAAGTCATGACCACCATCGACGCGCTCAAGCGTCTGAGTCTGGTGATCGAAGGCAGCAGCAGCCGCGTGCCGCGCTATGAACACAATGTGAATCGCGTGCTTGGCGTACCGAGTCAATCGGTGGCGCTGCTTGCCACATTATTTTTGCGCGGGCCTCAAACGGCGGCGGAATTGCGCGCCAATAGCGCGCGGCTCCATAGCTTTGCGGATATTTCATCCGTGGAAAGCTTTCTCGATGAACTCGCCGATAACGAACCGGCCCGCGTGATTAAGCTATCGCGGCCCGGCGAACGTGAAAGCCGCTGGATGCACTTGCTTTGCGGTCCCGTCAGTCTTAGCGATTTGCCTGCGCGGGAATCGTCAGGCGCTAGCGGCGGTGGCGAGTCGTTTTCCTTGTCCGAATTCGAAGCCTTGAAGTCAGAGCAGAAGCGGCTTGCGCATGAAGTCGAGCAACTGCGCGCGATCGTTCAAAAGATGGCGGGCGAGTTAGGCATTTCGATCGACGAAGCCTGAGGGACATGACGCCCGCCGAACTGGCTTTTTCGTGACGACGGCACACCGTTTTCGCCGCGTCATCAGGATATTTATCACAGCGCGGCGGGCGCGCTGGATCAGGCGCGCTTTGTCTTTCTCAAAGGAAATGGCTTGCCGGAGCGCTGGTGCTCAAGCAAACGCTATGTGATTCTCGAAGCCGGCTTTGGCATGGGCATCAATTTTCTGGCGACGTGGGCCGCATGGCTTGACGATCCCATGCGGCCTGAAAAACTCGAATTTATATCGATCGAGAAGCGTCCGTTCAGTGCGGACGATTTGCGTCGTGCGCATTCGGCTATTGTCGATGATGTCTTGATCGAACCTTTAGCGAATGCGTTGGTGCTTGCGTGGCCAGCACTTGAAGCGGGTGTGCATCGGCTCGAATTCGACGCGTTGGCCTTGACGCTCGTCTTTGGTGATATAGCCGACGCGCTAAGCAATTTGCTCAAACACGACCTACGCGC
>NZ_JAQFVG010000012.1 GCF_029439455.1 Caballeronia sp. BR00000012568055
GATGGGCTTTCCAGATCCGTTGTACTTGATACGAGAACGGAACCCCTCGTCGCCAAAGCAAAGGCTTTATCGAAGCCGACTCTATCTTTAAACGGAAACAGGTCATGACTATTCTCATAACTGGAGCGACAGCTGGTTTTGGCAGAGCCATTGCTCGTCGCTTCGGGGCGGAGGGACACAAAATCGTAGCGATCGGCCGCCGGCCAGATCGCTTGCAATCGCTTGCAGCTGAATTCCCGGAAGGCCAACTCCACATCATTCCGCTCGACATCCGCGATCGTCATGCGGTCGAGTCGGCAATCCGTGGCCTGCCTTCGTCGTTCGCGAACATCGATACATTGGTGAACAACGCGGGCCTCGCGCTAGGACTTGAGCCGGCACAATCAGCCGATTTGGACGAGTGGGAGACGATGGTTGATACCAACGTCAAGGGGCTGATGTACGTCACGCATGCCGTGATTCCTCAAATGGCTGCCCGTAAAAGCGGGCACGTCATCAACATTGGTTCGACGGCTGCAACTTATCCCTATCCAGGCAGTAACGTCTACGGCGCGACCAAAGCGTTTGTTCGCCAGTTTTCCCTAAACCTGCGCGCCGATCTCGCCGGGACGAACGTTCAGGTCACGGAAATCGATCCGGGGCTTGTCGGGGGAACTGAGTTCTCTGCCGTGCGATTCAGGGGCGATCATGAAAAGGCCAGCAAGATTTACGACGGCGCCGAGGCGCTGACGCCGGACGACATTGCCGACACCGTGTTCTGGGCGGCAACGCGGCCTGAACACGTCAATATCAACATCATCGAGCTGATGCCCGTGAGTCAGGCATTTGGACCGCTTGTCGTGCATGGAAGCACTAAAGGTCGCCAGTGAACTCCCAGAACGCGAAGCCACCGACGAGCGTGGCCCGGCGCGAAGTGCTGACCCGGGCCGCCCTGCTGCCGCTGTTCCTGACTTTCACCGGGTCAGCGGCCGCGCTCATGGAATCCGATATAGCCAACGCTCAATTGAGAAAAACATCAATGTCCAGCGATCAAACAGATCATCCTCCGTCGATACCGGGCGTCCGTCAGCGGACGCTCAACGACATCAATGGTCTCTCCGTGCGTGTGCTTGAGGCCGGATATGAAACGCCGGGGCGGCCTGCCGTTTTGTTGCTCCATGGGTTTCCCGAGATCGCGTACAGCTGGCGCAAGGCTATGCCGTTCCTTGCTGAGGCCGGGTATCACGTTATTGCCCCTGATCAACGTGGATATGGCGGAACTAAGGGCTGGGATGACCGATACGACGGTGAGGTTGCCTCGTTCCGCACTCACGCATTTGCGCGCGACGCACTGGCGGTCGTTTCGGCGATGGGCTATCGCTCCGTGGCCGCCGTGGTGGGTCACGACTTCGGCTCGATGATCGCGGCCTACTGCGCGCTCGTGCGTCCCGATGTGTTTCGCTCCTTGGTGATGATGAGCTTCCCGTTCGATGGCCCCCCGGCAATACCGTTCGACAGTGCCGACCAGCCGAGCAAGACCAGGCCGCCGTCACTGGACGCGCAACTGGCGGCCTTGCCGCGTCCTCGCAAGGACAGCATGGCGTTTTTCTCAACGCCGGAAGCCAACGACGACATGCTGCTTGCGCGGCAGGGGTTACATGATTTCCTGCGTGCCTACTACCATGTCAAGAGCGCCGACTGGCCGGGGAACCATCCTCATCCGCTAACGACAGGCTCTGTGCAAGAATTGGCGACGCTGCCAATGTACTACATCATGGATCGCTCGAAGGGTATGGCCGACACCGTAGCTCCGGAGATGCCATCGCCGAAAGAAGTGGCGACGAACAGCTGGCTGACTGAAGCCGACCTCGCAGTCTATGTGCGGTCGTTCCGGCGAACGGGTTTTCAGGGTGGGCTCAACTGGTTCCGCTGCCATACGGGCAGCATCGGCCTCGCTGACATTGAACTCTTCACGGGACGCACTATCGACGTTCCGACCTGCTTTATATCAGGGGCCGCCGACTGGGGAGCCTATCGTAAGCCCGGCGCGCTCGAACGAATGCGCACGACGACTTGTACCCGCATGGACGGCGTTCACCTTATAGATGGTGCCGGGCATTGGGTACAGCAGGAACAGCCGGACCAATTCAATGCCGTACTAGTGGATTTTCTTCGCCGAGCTGAATAGGCTGTCTTTGTTGACCACACTGCTCGGTACAGTTGACACAGGTTCGACTTTCGGCAGCGCCCTTGCACTGTGAGGTCCGTCCTACCACCGGACGCGGTCGAACATATCGGCAGGGCCCAAAGGGCGATGTGGGTCGTGACTTCCCCTTCAAAGCGCCGTTCCGCGACATTTAGGCAATTGGGCGATTCAACTATTCAACTCCAATTCCAGCCTTGCAAACCGATGTTCTGCATAGCGAACCTCTTGCGTGCCTACGCACGCGCAGTCGGTCCATCGCGTCGATTTCGGCTTCGATGCGGTCAAGAGCCCTCAGAACGGTGGCCTGGCTTTAGAGAATCTTATTTTCGGACAGCTATGATCGACCACCTGAAATGTCAATCAAAGTCTAGGCCGCGAAGGACGAGGATTCAGAGCGGACTTCGTCGTTGAACCCTCAGTAATGTCGGCTATCCACTCTCACGAATTGACCGAAAAATCGCACAATAGCTCGGCTGGCCGCCGGTCCGCGCATGTCTGTATGGGTGCCGTTGGGATGGCCTCCGGACCACGCATGACCGAGTCCGTGCACGACCCACTGCTCGCCGTTCGATTCGCCGTCGCGATTGTGAAACACTTTCCGGGTATAAGCGTAGCCGCCCGTTTCGTCGGCGACGTATATCGAAGAAGACATCACTGTGTCGTCGGACATACCATGAAGCAACTGGCTCATCGACATGATCTGTTCGCCGTTGCGCGGATGCACCGTGTCGTCGGCATCACCGTGAAAGACGATCAGAGGCACCGCGGGCGGTTTTGCGTCGCCTGACAGGGTGTCGGGCAAGCGCACTTTGCCTTTGCCGTCATTCATCGCGCAGAGTGCTGTCATCTGCTCGTCGGCGACGCCGAACGCCAGGCCCGAATGAATCGCCGCGGCCGCGTAGAGCTCCGGATGTGTCACAGCGAGATTTACGGCCAGTGCCCCGCCCGCCGACATACCCGCGATATAAACGCGAGCGCGATCCACGTTGTACGTGGCCGCGACCTCGCGCGTGAGGGCCGCGATGGCCGCCCCTTCGCCTGATTCGCGCGCCTGATTCGCCGGCATGAACCAGTTCCAGCATCTCAATGGATTTGAACTTTCCGACTGCGCTGGGTAGATGACGATGTAGCCGTTCTCTTCGGCGACGATGTTCATTTCGGTCCCCGACGCGAAGTCGTCCGGGTCCTGCTGCGCGCCGTGGAGCATGACGATCATCGGTAGCGGCTGACCTTCGTATGCGGTCGGAACGTAGATCTTGAATCGATAGCATTCGTTGCCATGATCGAAACTCTTGCTCAACCAGCGATCAGTGCCTGCTTGCACGATTGGATTCTCGCCGTGCGGCAGTTCATCTTCGGAGCACGTCTTTTTCGTTTCGCTCTCCGGTGACTGCAGAGTCGCAGTGCTTGCGATCGCTGTCTCGGGATTGTCGAAGCATTGCGCCGTGAGACCAACAATTTCGCGAGGAAACATCGACCAGAACGAGTCGTGCGCCCACGCAAGCGGATGGAAGGGATTCATCGATCTACCGTCGGTCGAGCGGAACAAAAAACCCGCGTGATGCGGGTTTCAAAAGTCAACAGTGGCACGTGAAGACTAACGGCGCGTATCAACGCTTCCCTTCGGCCTTGGCGGAACGCAGGGCCTTCTCGGATGACTCGATGACCCCGGCGCCTGCATCCGCGAGATTGGTCGATGCTTCGGCGGCACCGGCCAGCAGTCCGACAGCCTCTTTCGAAGCAGAATCGGACGCTTTCTTCAGTACGAAGCCGAATTGCTCCATCGGGCCACGCGCTTCGTTGAGAATGTCCGTCTGCGTCGCACGAACGATCTGCCAGAAATGCCGAGTATACGCGGCCGCCTTTTCAGGCGTTTCAGCTAGCAGAGTCGATTGCCAACTCAGAAAATCGCCGGGCTTTGCCTGCGAGCCGGCCTTCGCAACGGCAGCGCTCTCTTCGAAGACGGTCTTGGCTGTCTGCACGTTTAGTTCAGCAAGTTGCTGAAGCCCACTTGCGTACCGCTTTGCAACATTCACAATTACCTGAAGGCTCCCTGCAGGATCGGCAAACGTTTGATTTGCTGAAATAGAAGAAAACATTGATGCTCCTGAGTTCAGTTTTTTAAAGAAAGCGTATTTCTGACCGAGCGCGATTTTGCTGCAACGCAATATACAAGTCCATCATACGTCACTTTGGGCGGTCGTCAAGTAAGCATCGCTGATTCCCGCACTGAGTAAGACGTGATGTCGACCCCTCCTTCATGTCCTTCGGATCTAGTCTTAAACGCAGCATCAGAACGCTGTGACGCCGCTTAACACCGAAGCGCTCGGGGACGATTACAGCCCGAGGTCTGTACTCCGATACTTGCCGTGCGCACGTTGCCGCGTTCAGCGAGGTGCTGAACGAACGTTCGTATATGGCGCACTCGGTCAGATCGCATAGCCACCTCGAATGATCAATGGGTCGCTTTCTACATGTCAGTCGACGTGGAATATAAATAGCATTCCTACATAAGCGCACTAATACTATTTATATAAAGCGGGAAGTAATGGCTTCGGCTTTGTATTTTCAACGCGTTTGTCGGCCACCATCCTTCGCCATTTGCTTGCGCCTGCGCGCGAGCCGCATGCTTTCCTGGCTTGCTCCGTATTCGGCCTCGTCCGCGGAAACCACGCCAACAACCGCCCCGTGAAGGTCTATGCGCGCACTGCCTTCAGTAAGACACGTCCAATAATGATGACCACGGCACCAAAGCTTGATGCCGTTACGAATGTCACGCGCACTCAGTCCGATTGACGCCGCTTGGGCGAGCACATCCTTGAGAATTCCGACCTTGAGCGGCACCTTAGGTGTAGGGCTGCGCGGGAAAGCGCGTGGAAAGTTCTTTTGCAGCGTCGCGACTGCATGTGCTGCGGCGTCAGAGGTCCGTAGGGGGTTCGACCGTCGTATGACCGCGGCTCCTGCTTTGACGCGAGATGGCGAAACGCCTGACGCGCGCGTCCTGTTCTTGGCGTCTTCGTTCAGTTGTGCTTTGAGCGTAGCGAGTTTTTCGAAGCCCATCTTTCCCGCCCGATTTTCCATGTTCCAATTTTACCAGTGACCTCGTTTTGGCCTTTCGTTACTCTAATCGGGGCGTTTTCCACAAGTTTGGTCGGCTTGCTCACGGCAAGGTGACCTTTGCTGCGGCGGTCCAGCACGATTAAACCGCCTTGAGGTCGCTACCAGACATAGCGCGCGCGATCACGACGGCTCATATCGCCAGTGGCTTCATGACCGCTTTCCTGGTTTTCGCGACTTTCGCTGCGCTGAACCCTGCCATCGCCTGGACGTTGCAGTTGCGCGGCTCTGAGTGAAGGTCTATGTGACTTTACATGTCACAAAAAAGAATTGGAGCCGACAGGCTGAGGCCGTGAGGGTTGTGGAAGAGGGGGCCGCGGGTAATGGATACGACTTCCAATATCGGCCATTATTGCCGTTAGCCTGGGCCTTACGCTGGCCGCTCGAACGGCTGGTCCGCTCCGAAATGTGCCCTATGCTTAACGCTCGTGCATAACGAACGCTCGGCGCTCAGCCGCAGCGCGTAGCATGGGCACCATTCGTTGTGCAGCGGGCACCGTGCTGTCGGTAAGTGCTGTAACTGGCATTGTGCCCCTGCGCGACGCGCGAATCGATGTCGATGGCGCAGGCGGCATACAGCGCATCGCGCACCTGTCCGGAGATGGATTTATAGCGAACTTCGACCGACAGCAAGGCGCTGCCACGACGAACCGCTTTCTGATTTTGGAGAAGTAGTGGTGGGCTAGGAGGCATCCAGCCGTACTGCAATTGTCAACGACACCATCGAGGCACGACGTGGAAGTGGAGCGTACAACTGGCACCGGCGCGAGCGAGACAGAAAGTTCGGCCGCTCCGATGGCGGACCCCAGTGTCTCGAACACCAAGACAACGCCGCTCTGAAGGCAATTGTTGCTAGCGCCCGCACGGAAAAAAGCTGGCATAGAGTCGGCGTAGAAAAGCTCGTCGTCATCCGAGGGCCATGACGAGCCTGAGAGAGCACTCACCATAGCGGCATTGATTGATCAAACCGATTATGAATGATCTATCGACTTGATTCGCTTTTCAGGCGAGCGACAGCTTGCCTCATGCGAAGGCCCCTGTACGGGGCATTTTTGGGATACCTGGTAGCGTTTTTGCAATGTTTGTTGGCTTCCCTGCCAATTCCCCAGAATCTGGCTGCGCGGGGTAGCGCACATACCAAAAGGGTTATCTGAGCAATCGACTAGACGCAAACGATTTCGATATGGTCGGCAAAAGTTGCTTCCATCCGACGATCTCCTCTAGTAGCAAGGTACGAAGATTGCATTTTTGCAGTCGCGCGAAAAAATTCTCACGGTGCGGCGTACGGGGAAAGCATGAAGACCAGTACATCAGCTAAGCGAGCAACATGGCTCGCCGATCGTGAGATCGCGCATCTCGAATTTGTGCTCAGTGGCATGCGACAAATCAAAGCGCTTTCGCGCCTGACCGCCAGCTACTGGCACGCCCGCATCTCGAACATTGAAGCTGAATTTTTGCTCGTGGCCACGCAGCGCCAACGCGTGCTGAACCTGCGTCGCGCACTCGAAACTCTCGTGCTGCCATCTTCGGCATGCAGCCAACTTGAACAGCGCGCCAGTTTCGCGGCATAGCGGGTTAATTCGTCGCGGGCGGAGACAGCCATCTTCTCAAGGTGTCGGTCTCGCTTTTCGACTTGCTGCGATGTGTGCACACGCTCATGCAAGTCGGCCGCTGCAGTTGTTACGATCGCAGCATGCACATCGATTTCGAAATTGTGGCAGTTCACAGGGAAGCCGGAGGCTGGGTATGGGCCATTCTTGAAGAGGATGTGCTTACGCATAGCACCCGCATCATCTGTCAGGTCGAAACAGCGCTCGCCACTTATGAGGCCGCCTATGAGGCGACCCAGGCCGCCGTCGCCGCGTGGCGGAGCGATCCTCGCGCGGCGTCAGGAGGCTGACGGCCTCGATGAAGGCTTCAGGATCGCGGCAACCCGCTCGAGCAAGGCGTTCATCACGAACGGTTTGGTCAGTACTTGGGCATTCCGGTCGAGTTGCTGACCAAGCGACACCTGCTGCTGCGCGTAACCGGTGATGAACAGTACCTTCAAGTCAGGCTGCGATTCACGCGCTTGCTCGATCATCTCCACGCCGGTCATTCGCGGCATGCCAATGTCGGTAATGACCACATCAATGGGCACGCTGGACTGCAAGACTTCGAGCCCCTCGACCCCGTCGCTTGCCTCGATCACCGCGTAGCCCGCGTCCCGCAAGATTTCGGTGATCAGGGTTCGTACACCATCCTCATCGTCGACCAGCAGCACCGTCAAGGTCGGCGGGAGATCGATAGCCGTTTGGCCGGAAGCGTTGTTTGGCGTCAGAGCCCGCTCAGGTACCAGCTCCGGCAACAATAGGCGCACCGTCGTTCCCTTGCCCGGTGCAGTCTCGATACTGGCATGCCCGTGCGACTGGCGCGTAAAGCCGTAGACCATCGAGAGGCCGAGCCCGGTGCCTTGGCCCATCGGTTTGGTGGTGAAAAACGGATCGAAGGCCCGCTCGGCGATCTCTGGCGACATGCCTTCCCCGGTGTCGGTCACTGCGACCGAGACATAATCGCCCGGCACAAGTCCGTGACGCGTGGAGCGATCCTCATCGAGCGAGGCACGATCCGTCTGGATGGTGAGACGGCCGCCGTTAGGCATGGCGTCACGCGCGTTGATACATAGGTTCAGCAAGGCGTTTTCAAGCTGCGGTGGATCGCAGAGCGTCAGTACTGGATCCGCGTGCAATGTCGTTTCGAGTTTGATCGACGGGCCGACCGTGCTCTTGACCAGGTCCGAAATATCGAGCACCAGCCTGTTCAGATCCACCGGCTTCGGATCGAGGGTCTGCTGGCGCGAGAATGCGAGCAGCCGATGTGTGAGCGCGGCTGCCTTCTCCGTCGCCCCTGACACATTGTGGATGTAGCGTCCCAGATCCGCGAGGTTGCCTTGCCGCACTCGCAGTTTGACCAGTTCAGTATTCGAACTGATGATCTGGAGAAGATTGTTGAAGTCGTGAGCCAAGCCGCCCGTCAACTGGCCGATCGCCTCCATTTTCTGCGACTGCCGCAAGGTCGCTTCCATTTCCATCAAGGCAGCCGTGCGCTCTTGCACGCGTTGTTCGAGATTCCGCGCGGTCAGCTTCAGTTCAAATAGGTGTGCCCGTGTTTCATGCTGCCGCGTACGTGCTCTCACGATGCCGCGTGCAGCACTGTGCAGATCCTCACGACGCAGCGGCCGGGCCAGCAGGGTGACGTTGCCCAGACTTGTGAAGAGCGCCCACCGTTTGCGGCTGCTGGCACGGTGACCCGCGACGGTAAGAATGATGACTGGGAGATCGGACCAGACCGGCTGCTGGCGAAGTGCGTCTGCAAGTGACATCTCGTCGACCAACGCCTCTTCGGTCACAAACAGCCCAGCAAACTCCTCGCTATCCTCTGCCGCCAGCCGCTCACCCAGTTCGTCAAGGGTGGCGAGAATACTTGTCTCCAAGCCAATCGCGTTGATTTCCTGCGCGATCGTCTCTGCGTCGACCCCCGAAGGCGCGCAAATCGCGATTGCGCCAGTGGAAGGGCTAGCGTTTAGATTCATCTTATTTTCCGTCGTTGGGAGCCGGGTCAAGAAGCTCCTCGTGCGCGCCGGTGTAGACCGGCACGCCCGTGAAGATGCCGCGCAGCTCGGTCAGCGCGGGGCCGACCTTCATGCCGGAGGAAGAGAGCCGATATTCATGAATCGCCAGCGTGTGAACGCCGGTACGCCGCTTCACGATTGCCAACGCGCGGCGCAACGTGCCTGCAGCCTCGAAGAACCGGCACAGAATGACGGTGTCACTTAAGAAACTGAGGTCGACAGGGTTCTCGACATCGCCCACCACGCCTTGTTGTGCTAAAACCAAAATCGTCACGATGCCCCGCTTGTTGAGATAGCTGAGCAGTTCATGCAAATGCAAGATCAGTGACTGCTCTTCTGGCATCGTGCTCAAGTACGAGTTGATACTGTCGATTACCACCACGCGGACATTACGGTCCTCGACATCTCTTCGTACCTGCCAGACAAACTCGCCAGGCGAGATCCGCGACGGATTCATGCGCCGCCAAAAGAACTTGTCAGCATCCATCGCCTCGGTCGGATCCAGATTCATGGATTCGCTGCGTCGTTGGAAGGTCTCATAGGTCTCATCGAACGAGAAGTAACTCGCTGATTCCCCGCCACGCTGAGCCGCCAGCGCGTAACTCATGGCGATCGTCGACTTAGCCGCTCCCGATGGGCCAATCAGCATGGTGGTCGTGCCGCGATCCAGACCCTGTGGAAAAACGCTGTTCAAGTCGTCGAAGACGCTCTGGAGCGGTGCGCCCTGCACATCACTTTCGTGCTCCTCGGCAATGAGACTAGGGAACACTAAAATCTCGCCAGTGACGATCGCGTAGTCATGCCATCCGCTCTGAAAATTGACCCCGCGCATCTTGACAATGCGCATGCGCCGCCGCGCGGCCCCATAGTCGCGCTCAAACAGCCCTAATGACAGCACCCCATGAAAAAAGCTGTGAAGGTCACCCTTGTCGCTTTCGCTCAGGTCGTCCAGTAAAAGGACAGTTACGTCGCGTTGCTGAAGAAAGCGCTTGAGCGAGGTCATCTGCAGGCGGAACTGCAGCTTGTCCTGCGCGAGCATGCGCAGCTCTGAAACACTGTCGATGATGATGCGGTCGGGACTGAACTCCTCGATGCGCTCAGTCAGCTGCTCGATCGTCTTCCCGAACTCGACTTCTGTCGGGAACAGCACCGTCTGCTGCCGCTCGGGCTGTGCCTCCTCGGGAATGAGTTCGAAGAACTCGATACCATGAGTATTCCATCCATGCGTGCTCGCCGTCGTGACCAATTCTTCCTTCGTCTCCGACAGCGTGACATAGAGACACCGTAGATTACGGTTGACGCCGTCGAGTAGAAAGCGCAAGCCCAGCGTTGTTTTACCGGTGCCCGGCGCGCCCTCAATGAGATGCAATCGATTTTTCGGTAATCCGCCGCGAAGTATCACGTCCAACTCCGGGATGCCGGTCTCGATGATGGGAAGTTTTGACTGCTCAGACATGCCGGACGCGCCTCGATTGGAAGGAAAAATGTCATAAGCGCAACTTTTGGTCCTACGAAACCTTGACAGGCACGCTCATAACATCAGTTCAATGTTCGTTTGAACACCATTGCTGCAATAATGGGCATCGGCGTTGCTAACTAAAACGCAAACAAATTCGTCCACACGTTCTTTGACGCCATGTCCGCCGCCCTTATCCCGCCCTCGCGCGTCTGGAGCACGCGCACATTCGACTCGGTCGACCCGCCCATCCGCGCCCTCGTGATCGATGACGATGAAGACTTCGCTCAGGCAATGGCTACTGTGCTGGAGCTTGAGGGTTTTGAAGTGCGAACGGCCGACTGTGTCGAGTGCTTCGAGATCACCCGGCGTTGGATGCCGAGTGTCGTGCTGCTCGACATGGAGATGCCGATCATGAACGGCTTTCGCGTCGCGCAGGAGTTGCGCAAGCTGGCGCACTGCATGCGCGTGCCCGTCATCGCCCATACCTCGCTATCGGAAGACGACGTGCTGGTGCAGGGCATACCAGCGGGCATTGACGCCTACTGTCGCAAGGGGAATTCTCCTCAAGTCTTGGTCTCACTGCTGCGACAGTTAGCGCCCGGTCGAGCGCTCAACGATTAAGCAAAAAAAAGCGCCACGCAC
>NZ_JAQFVG010000013.1:0-11988 GCF_029439455.1 Caballeronia sp. BR00000012568055
TGTTTGTAGTTATCTTTGAGTCGTCTCACCTGAAACACTGTCTGAAACATCGCTGAAACACTACTGCAACATCGACGCGCTTGCGGGAAAACCCGCAGCGCGCTCCGCGACACCCCGCCCCATAAGGCTCCCACGCCGCCTTCTCTGGCCACCACCCGCATGGCTCAACACTTGCAATTTGCCTCCCCAGTTGCGGCGCATCCAAAACCACGGCAGCCGCATCGACAAAACACGGAGACAAGTTCATGCGACAAGCCACTGCGCCCTGGGGCGATGCCTCGTCCGGCGCGACTTCCGAAAGCGCGCTGTACGCCAAAGTCACGCGCCGCCTGCTGCCGATTCTCTTTATCTCGTATCTGGCCGCGTATCTCGATCGCGTGAACGTGGGTTTCGCCAAGCTGCAAATGCTCGCCGATCTCAACTACAGCCAGACCGTCTACGGTCTCGGCGCAGGCATCTTCTTCGTCGGCTACGTGATTTTCGAAGTGCCCAGTAATGTCATCCTGCATCGCGTGGGCGCGCGCATGTGGATCGCGCGCATCATGTTTTCATGGGCGATTCTCTCGGCGCTTACCGCATTCGTCAGGACGCCGACGCAGTTCTATATCCTGCGCTTTCTGCTCGGCGCGGCCGAAGCGGGGTTCATCCCCGGCATCTTGTTGTACCTGACGTATTGGTGGCCGGCCGAGCGTCGTGGCCGCATCACGGCGCTATTTCTCGCGGCGATTCCCGTGTCCGGCATCGTCGGTGGTCCGTTGTCCGGAATGATTTTGCAGGCGATGGGCGATGTAAATGGTCTGCGCGGCTGGCAATGGCTGTTCCTTCTCGAAGCGATTCCCTCGCTCGTGCTGACCTTCGTGATCATCGCGTATCTGCCGAACAGCATCGAGAAGGCGAAGTGGCTCAGCGATAGCGAAAAAGCCACGCTGCGCGCCAATATTGCGCGTGAAGATGCGACCAAGAGCGCGCACGCATCGATTGGTTCGGCGTTCAAGAGTCCGCAAGTGTGGCTGCTTTCGCTGATCTACTTCGGCATCGCGCTCGGCATCTACGTGCTGTCATTTTGGCTGCCGACGCTCATCAAGCAAGCCGGCATCACGCAGCCGCGCGATATCGGTCTGATGACGGCCGTGCCTTATCTCTTCGCGATGGTCGCGATGTACCTCGTCTCGCGTTCCGCCGATCGTCGCGGCGAGCGTCGCTGGCACACGGTCGTGCCGACGCTCGTCTGCGGTCTCGGTCTCGCACTGAGCGCATTCGGCGGCCACAACATCTTCCTCGCGATGATCGGTCTCACACTCGCCACCGCGGGCGCATCGGCGGCGCAGGCGGCGTTCTGGAGCCTGCCCGCTGCGTTTCTCGGCGGCGCGGCGGCAGCGGCAGGCATCGCGCTGGTCAATTCGATCGGCAATCTCGCGGGCTTTCTGAGCACGTGGCTCGTGGGCCTGCTCGCCGACCTCACGCACAGCACCAACGGCAGCATGTATTTCTTCGCGGTCATTCTCGCCACTGCCGCGTTCGCCATTCTGCTGGTGCCCGCGCGGCTGGTGAACCGCTGATCCGATGAAAAACTGAACCACTGCATCACACAAAAAAAGGAAACATCATGGACTTCAGCCTGAGTCCCGAACTCAAGAAGCTGCGCGAACAAATTCGCGAGTTCGTCGCACAAGAAATCGTCCCGCTCGAAAGCAATCCTGCCGCCTACGATGCGCACGAGAACATCGCCGTCGATCAGCTCACGAAGCTGCGCGAGAAGGCGAAACGAGCCGGACTGTGGTCGCCGCAAATGCCGCGCGAACGCGGCGGCCTCGGTCTCAAGATGCACGAGATGGCCGCGTGCTACGAGGAGATGAACTGGTCGATCTTCGGTCCCGTGGTCTTCAACTGCGCCGCGCCCGATGACGGCAACATGATGATCCTCAACAAGGCGGCCACCGATGCGCAGAAGGCGCGCTGGCTGCAACCGATCATCGAAGGAAAAGTGCGTTCTTCGTTCGCAATGACCGAGCCTTCGCCCGGCTCCGGCTCCGACCCGACGATGATGAAAACGTCCGCGAAACTGGTCGATGGCAAGTGGATCGTCAACGGCAAAAAGTGGTTCATCACGGGCGCGGAAGAAGCGCAGCACTTCATTCTGATGGCGCGCACATCGGACGATCCGCGCAAGGGGCTGACCGCGTTTCTGTTCGATCGCGAACAGCCGGGCTGGCATATCGTGCGGCGCATCGGGATCATCGGGCCGGAGGAACATGGCGGGCATTGCGAGATCGCCTTCGAAGGCCTGAGTATCGACGATAGCAACCGACTCGGCGCCGTCGGCGATGGTCTCAAGATTACGCAGATGCGCCTCGGCCCCGCGCGTCTGACGCACTGCATGCGCTGGACGGGACTTGCGAAGCGCAGCCTCGATATCGCGCTGCAATACGTCGAGAAGCGCGATTCGGGCGCGGGCAAGCTGCTCGATCGCGAGAGCGTGCAGCAAATGCTGGGCGACGCCGCGTTGCAGATCGATATCGGCCGATTGCTGACGATGCGCGCGTGCTGGCTGCTGGACCAAGGCAGCTTCGCGCGCAAGGAAATCTCGATGGCGAAGATCGTCGTCGCGGACGCGTTGCAGAAGGCTGTGGATACCGCGATCCAGCTCTGCGGCGCGTACGGCTATTCGACCGATACACCGCTTGGCTGGATTTATCGCTATGCACGTCAGGCGCGTCTGGTGGATGGCGCATCCGAAGTGCACAAGATGGTGCTCGCGCAACGTCTGGTCGATGAGCGGCAGGACTTCTGGTCATGGGAATGAAGTGATGGCAACGGTCATTCAACACGACATCGTCCTGCCGCTCGATGCGCCCGAAACGCGCGACGCCCTCGCCCGCTGGCTGCGCGACGCCACGCACGCCGATACGCTGAACGTCACCGCGATGACGCGTCTTTCCGGCGGCGCGATTCAGGAAAACTGGGCGATCAGCGCGGACGTGCAAGGCGGCGCGTATCACGGCAAACAGGAATGGGTGCTGCGTACGGATTCGGCTTCGTCCATCGCGGTGAGCCGGTCGCGTGCCGAAGAGTTCGCGTTGCTGCAAGCGGTGCATGCAGCAGGCGTGTGCGTGCCGGAACCGCTCTGGCTGTGCAGCGATACGCACGAAATCGGCCGCAGCTTTTTTATCATGCAGCGCGTGCGCGGGATTGCGGCGGGGCATCGGCTGACACGTGAAGCGGCCTTGCTGCCCGATGCCGATGCGCTCGCGCATTCGCTCGGACGCCATCTCGCGCGCGTGCATTCGGTGCAGCCGGGTCACGCGCTGCTGTCGTTTCTCGGCGCGCCGCGTGCGAATCCTGTACTCGCGGATATAGGAGACTATCGCGCGCATTTCGATGCGTTAAGCGAGCGTTATCCGGTCCTCGAATGGGGCTTGCGCTGGTGCGAACTCAATGCGCCGGAGCCGCTCGCTCCGGTGCTGTTGCATCGCGATTTCCGCACCGGAAACTACATGGTCGATCGCGGTGAACTCAGCGGCATTCTCGATTGGGAATTCGCTGGCTGGGGCGATCGTCGTGAAGATTTAGGCTGGTTCACCGCGCGATGCTGGCGCTTCGCGGGCGCGCATCGCGAAGCGGGCGGGATTGCGGACGTTGAACCGTTTCTCGCGGGATATCGCGAGGAATCGGGCATCGCGTTCAGAGGCGAAGACTTGCGTTACTGGCAAGTGCTCGCGCATCTGCGATGGGCGTTGATCGCGTTGCAGCAGACGGCGCGGCATACATCGAACGAGGAACGCTCGCTCGAACTCGCGCTGACAGGACAACTTGTGCCCGATCTCGAACTGGAAATCGTGCGCCTGCTCGACGGAGGTTTCGATGATTGATGGAGCAATCGCCGCCGATCTGCTCGATGAATGTCACGCGGTCCTCACGCGTGAACTGATCGCGGCTCTGCCTGCTGAAAAGCGCTATGAAGCACGCATGATCGCGAGCGCCGTGGCGCGTGGGTCGCGGCAAATCAAGACATCGCGTCATTCGGCTGCGTGTGAACTCGAAGCGATCGATCGCTTATCGGATGATGGCATCGCGCCCGCAAAAAACGGCACAACGCTGTCGCCGGATCGCGCGATGGAAGAACGCCTCGCCTCAGCACGCGCGCGTCTCGTCGATGATATCCGCGCCGGCAAGCTCGATGCGCGTCTCGACAATCCCGGCGACTTGCTGCGGCTGCGCGAGATCGTGCACGCGAAGCTCGAAGTGACCAACCCGAAGCTCATCACGGAAGGAAGTTAAAGCGCATGCAACTTTCCCTGAACAATCGCGTCGCATTGGTAACGGGCGCAAACGGCGGACTCGGCGCGCACTTTGCAATCACGCTTGCCAAAGCGGGCGCATCCGTCGTGCTCGGTGCGCGCCGTCCGGAAACGTGTCGTGAAATTTGCGAAGGCATAAAAGCATGCGCCGTCGCATTGGACGTCACCGATCCCAAAAGCGTCACGCAAGCATTCGATGAAGCACAAGCGCAGTTCGGCCCCATCGACATACTCGTGAACAACGCGGGTATCGCGCTGACCAAACCGTTGCTCGATCACACGCCTGAAGATTGGGAAAGCGTGTTGTCGGTGAATCTGTCGGGCGCGTTCTATGTCGCGCAGGAAGCGGCCAGGCGCATGAAGGAGAACGGACGCGGCGGTTCCATCGTCAATATTGCGTCGATTCTCGGCTTGCGTGTGGCGCAGCAATTGCCGGGTTATGCGGCATCGAAGGCCGCGCTGATTCAGTTGACCAAGGCGATGGCGCTGGAACTGGCGCGGCATCGAATCCGCGTGAATGCGCTCGCGCCGGGCTATATCAAGACCGGCATCAACGATGCGTTCTTCGAGTCGGAAGCCGGTCTCGCGCTGATCAAGCGCATTCCGCAGCGGCGGCTCGGCGAACTCGCGGATCTCGACGGGCCATTGCTGCTGCTCGCATCGGATGCGGGCGCGTATATGACCGGCTCGGTGCTCGCGGTGGATGGCGGGCATCTCGTCAACACGCTTTGAAATCGAACACAAAGAACAAAACGCATCACGGAGACAAACACCATCATGGCTGAATTAACCGATGTCGATCCGCGCACGTTCGGCACGCTCTACGACTCGCTGCAACGCGCCGTGCAGCGCTTCGCCGATCGCCCCGCGTACATGGTCCCGGCGATGGAAGGTCGCGCGTATCATCCCGCAGGCGTCACGTTCACGTGGCGCGAGACCAACGAGCGCGTCGCTGCGTTGCGCGAGACGTATCAGGAAGCGGGCTATGGCCTCGGGCATCGCGTGGCGATTCTGTTCGATCAGCGGCCCGAATTCCTGTTCCACTACTTCGCGCTGAACAGTCTCGGCGTGAGCGTGGTGCCGATCAATCCGGATTACCGGCACGATGAGATCGAATACTTGCTGTCGCATTCGGAAGCATCGCTGGCGGTGTCGATCGATAGCCGCATCGAACAGGTGAAGGAAGCGGCGAAGACCTGCGAGAACGTGAGCGCGGTGGTATCGCTGGAAAGCTTTCCGCAGACCTTGCCGATTCCGCGCACGCCGCACGCCGAAGGCACACCCACCGCCGATACCGAAGCCGCCCTGCTCTATACCTCCGGCACGACAGGACGGCCGAAGGGCTGCATCATGAGCAACGAGTACTTTCACATGTTCGGCATGTGCTACGTCACGCGCGGCGATGTGATGGCAATTGGTGAGGGATGCGAACGTTTATATAATCCGCTGCCGCTGCATCACGCGAACTGTCTGTCGATCTCCGTTTCCGCGATGTTGCTGACGGGAAATTGCCTCGTGTTTCCCGACCGTTTTCATGCGAGTTCGTGGTGGCGCGATGTCACCGAATGCCAGATCACGGCGGTGCAGTTTCAGGGCATCATTCCGAATATTCTGCTGAAGCTGCCCTTCGATCCGCGCGAAAAGCAGCACACCATTCGCTTTGCCTTGTGCGCGGGCTGCGAGCCGGAACATCACGTTCAATTCGAAGCGCGCTATGGCATTCCGCTGGTCGAAATGTGGTCGATGTCGGAAGTCGGCCGTTTGATGACCGATCACACCGAGCCGCGCGCCATCGACAGCCGCGCGTTCGGGCGTCCCGCGCCGGGCATCGAAGCGATCATCGTGGATCAGGAAGGACGCGAAGTGCCGGTCGGTACGCCCGGACAATTGCTGATCCGTCATAGCGAAGCCGAGCCGCGCAAGGGCTTTTTCTCGGGCTATCTGAAGAACGAAGCCGCCACCGCCGACGCCTGGCAAAGCGGCTGGTTCCATACCGGCGATGTCGTCGTGCGCGATGAATCGCAGCGCATCTTCTTCGTCGATCGTCACAAGCACATCATCCGGCGCGCGGGCGAGAACATCTCTCCCGCGGAGATCGAGGCGTGTCTGGTGCTGCATCCGCAAGTGCATCAGGCGGCGGTGATCGCTGTAACGGATGAAGTGCGCGAGGAAGAAGTGATGGCGTGCATCGTCACGACACCGGACGTGACCGATCTTGCAAAACTCGCCAAGGATTTGCTCGCGTTCTGCATGGCCCGCATGGCGTATTTCAAAGCGCCCGCGTGGTATCTGTTCCTCGATGCCTTGCCGACCACGAGTTCGCAGAAGCTGCACAAGATGAGCCTCTTCAAGGAAGGCGATCCGCGTCTGCGTCCCGGCGCTATCGATCTTCGTCCGCTCAAGAAAAAGCCTGCGGATACCGCATCCGCTGCTGTCAAAACCCACGACTACGCGTCGAAAGAAATCGCAAGGAGTACGACATGAATTTGCCACCGCTGACGGGAGATACCGTTGCTGGTGTAATCGCACGCTATCTGAAGGCGCAGGGCGTCACGCGTGTGTTCGCGCTGTGCGGCGGCCATATCATGCCGATCTGGATGCGCCTCGACGCCGAAGGCATCCAGATTGTCGATGTCCGCGATGAACGCGCCGCCGTGTATATGGCGCACGCGCATGGCCAGCTTTCGGGCGAACCGGGCGTCGCTTTAGTTACCGCAGGTCCGGGTACGACCAACGCGATGACCGGCATCGCGAATGCGCATGTGGCGCGTGCGCCGGTGATCGTGCTGTCGGGCATTCCGCCGCGCCAGCAGGAGAATCGCGGCGCGTTGCAGGATATGGTGCATATCGACTTCGTCAAACCGATCACGCGATACGCCCGCACCGTGCGCGAGGCATCGCTCGTATTGCCGGAATTGCGCGAAGCGATGTCGCGTGCGCAGGGCGAAGGCGGCGATCCGGGTCCGGTCTATCTCGACTTCCCGACCGATACCTTGCGCGACACCGTCCCCAAGGTTTTGCAACGCGACGAGTACTTCCGCCCGTTCGAGCGCGCTGCATTGCTGCCCGATCCGCGCCGTATCGATTCTGCCGCTGAGTTGTTGCTGCAAGCCAAACGCCCGCTGGTGATTTCCGGCCGTGGCGCAATGACCGCAGGGCCGGAACTGCGCGCCTTGCTCGATAAAACCGGCGCGGCTTATCTCGACACCGGCGAAAGCCGCGGCCTCGTGCCCGATTCGCACGCGAGCGTGGTCGGCGCGGTGCGCGGCACCATCATGGGCGATGCCGATCTCATCATCACCGTCGGCCGCAAGCTGGATTTTCAGCTTGCGTATGGATCGCCTGCGGTGTTTGGCGAAGCGAAGCTTATCCGTCTTGCCGACTCGCCCGCCGAACTCCGCGATAACCGACGCGCCGATGTCGAACTGTATGCGAGTCCTGCCGAGTCCTTGCGTGCGATCGTGGAAAAAATCGGTGATCGTAAAGGCGCGATCGATCGCGAATGGATCGGCAAGCACAAGCAGAATCACGAAGCGCGCGTCGAGAAGTTCAACGCCGGATTGCGCGCGAAGCAGACCGGCAGCGATGGCCGTATCCATCCGAACTGGCTGATCGCGGAGTTGCGCGAGCAGATGCCGAAAGACAGCATCGTCGTGGCCGATGGCGGCGATTTTCTGGCCTTCGCGCGGGTCGGTTTGCCTGCGCAGACGTATCTCGATCCGGGTCCGCTCGGCTGCATTGGCGTGGGCACGCCGTTCGGAATCGCGGCGAGTCTCGCGCGTCCCGATCAGACCACGATCGTCGCAACCGGCGATGGCGCGTTCGGCTTCAACGCGATGGAAATCGATACCGCCGTGCGTCACAACGCGCCCTTGCTGGTGGTCGTCGCGAACAACGGCGCGTGGCAGATCGAAGTGCGCGATCAGGAGGAAACGCATGGCCGCGTGATCGGCACCAAGCTGCAATACGCCGATCACGCCGCGATGGCGCGCGCCTTCGGCATGCACGCGGAGCGCGTCGAAAGGCCCGAGGATCTCGCGGGCGCGATCAGCCGCGCGATGGCGAACCGTCCGGCCTTGCTCGATGTCGTCGTGACGCCGGACGCGGCTTCATCGGATAGCAAATCGGGACTTGCGTGGGTGCCCGATTTGCAACCGCTGCAAGCCTGGGACGATGCGGAGAGAAAGTGGCGCGCGAGCGAAGAATGACGGTGCTACCATCGTTGCGACCTTCATTCATGGGAAGCCAGCACGACCGTGGAGCCGCAACGCCGACCGTTACCGCAAATTCTCGTTCTGATCAGCCATCTCGAACTGATCACGCCGCCGAGCCGTCTCGCCGATGAAGTGCAGAAGGTATTGCCGACCTACGCGGGCGTCGCCGACATCCGCGTAGTCGATGTCCCTTTCGCCGATGCCCTCGCGCTCGCCAAAGACGCGCGCCGCCGCAAGACCTTCGACGTGTTGGTGTGCGCGGGCGCAACCGGCGCATATCTGCGCGCCAATCTCGACGCCCCCGTCGTGCTGATGCCCATCACCGGTTACGACGTGATCTTCGCGCTGGAACAGGCGCGGCGCGTATCGAAGGCCGTGGGCGTGCTGAGTTATCGGCGGCCGGTTGCGGAGTTGCAGATCGCAACCGATCTGCTCACCGTGCGATGCCGGCAGGAAACCTACACCACGCTCGCGCAAGCTGAGCAGAAGATCGAGCTGTTATCGGCGGAAGGCTTTGAAGTGATCGTCGGTTCGTCGATGGTCACGGAAGTGGCCGCGCGGCGCGGGCTGACCGGCATCCTCATCAACTCGCCCATTTCCATCAAACGCGCCCTGGACGATGCCATCGCGCTCGCCAGCAACGCGCGCGCGGACGAAGCCCGCAAGGCGCGCTTCAGCACCATCCTCGAATATCTCGGCGACGGCGTGATGGTGACGGACGCGAAGCTGCAAGTCGTCGCCGCCAACGCCGCCCTCGCGCGCTTATGCGATGTGAATGTCGATGAAGCCATCGGCGAATTGGGTGTGTGGTTCGGCATCGACGAAGTGCTGAAGACGGAAACGCCGAAGACATCGCAAGTGCTCACGCTCGGCAATCGCACGCTGGTCTACAGCGTCACGCCGATTCCCGACGAAGAAGGCCAGTCCGGCGCGATGCTGGTCGTGCAGGACGCGAGCATCGTGCAGCGCGCCGATCGGCAGATTCGCGCGGAAGCACGGCGTCGCACGTTCACGGCGAGCTATCGGCTGGCGGATATCGCCGCGCAATCCGACGTGATGCTCGATGTGATCGATCTCGCGCGCCGCTATGCGCAAAGCGATACCACCGTGCTGATCACGGGCGAAAGTGGTACGGGCAAAGAGCTGTTCGCGCAAGGCATCCATAACGAAAGCACGCGCGCGAGCCGGCCGTTCGTGGCGATCAATTGCGCGGGGTTTCCGGAGAGTTTGCTCGAAAGCGAGTTGTTCGGTTACGAGGAAGGCGCGTTCACCGGCACGCGCAAAGGCGGCAAGCCGGGCTTATTCGAGATCGCGCATACGGGCACGGTGTTTCTCGATGAAATCGGCGAGATGCCCATTTCCTTGCAGACGCGCTTGCTGCGCGTGCTTCAGGCGCGCGAAGTCGTGCGTTTGGGCGGCACGCAGCCCACGCCGATCGATGTGCGCGTGATTGCGGCGACGCATCGGAACCTGAAGGAGCGCGTGGCGTCGGGGGAATTCAGGCAGGACCTTTATTATCGGCTGAATATTCTGCGGCTGAAGTTGCCCGCGCTGCGCGAACGCGGCGGCGATGTCGCTTTGCTGGCGGAAACTTTGTTGGCGCGGCTGGCATCGGGCGCTTCGTTCAAAAAGGTCAGCGTCGAACAGATCATCGCGAGTCTAATGCCGTTTTTGATGCGGCATACATGGCCGGGGAACGTGCGCGAACTCGAAAACGTGATGGAGCGCGCGGCGGTGCTGCTCGGGGGATCGGATGCTCAGGATGTGGGAAGCGCCGATCTCGCCCGCGCTATTTTCGATGACGAGGAAGTGCTGACGGCTTCTGCATCTTTATCGTCCGGTAAGGCTGCGGTGCTCGATCTGGTGGAATCGCGCGATCGCGTGCGCATGCTTCAGGTGATCGGGCAATGCGACGGGAATCTGTCGATGGCGGCGAAGCAGTTGGGGATCAGCCGGTCTACGTTGTGGAGAAGGCTTAAGACTGACTCGGGCGCTTGAACGGGCGCAATCGATTGCGTGAATGGCCAAGCCTCGCGCCCTATTTTCCGCACATCCGTTTTTTTCCTTTCCTCTTAAGATTTCCGCTCACAGGCCGTCAAAACACTAGACCTACCCGCACGACCTGCGCAATGCCAAACAACAACTACAAAAACATCGACCCACGCATTCTCGCCGGCAATGAAATCAGCCTGGCGATGCTGGAAATCGATGCACAGTCTTTTCCGACGGAGACCGACCGGCAGCAGGCGACGTGGTCTGCCTATGACGAGGTACGTCAGCGCTTCGCTCTGGCGAGTCTCATGCACGTGCGCAATTGCAAGCGCGTAAGCGAACGCTTCGCCAATCAGCCGATGATGCTGCATCTGTTCGATTTTCAGGAGTTATCGACCATGTGCGGACTCGGCGTGTCCGACTCGCAGGCGAAGGAGCTGGCGGAAGAACGACGGCGCAATCCATCGTTCAGGCTGGCCGAGATGTTGCGGGCAATCCGCCGTTTCGAGCGCTAGTCTGGCTCGTCGCTGACGAACAGCATCGACACATACAGAATGGTCGATACGGCGATCATGCCCACGCCGACGAACACCTTGGTGCGGTTGAACTCCAGCCCGCCATTGATCGCAATACCGATGCCGAAGCACGCCGTCAACGTGCCGATAGCCGCGAGCACGACGTGCGCGCGGCTCAGAAACATGCGTCGGCGGCGTCTGCCCGCCTCGCTGAACGGCCCGTTTTTCATCGCAACTCCGTTTTAGATACGCACACGTTGAGCTAGCGATATCACAAACGGGGCGCTCCGAGCGCATTTTGCATCGACCTGCTAATCTCCGGCGAATAACGCATTCGAAGGAGTGTCCAGCATGGCCGATTCAGACAACGCGAACGAGTACGTCCCGCCGCGTGTGTGGACGTGGGACAAAGAAAACGGCGGCACCTTCGCCAATATCAATCGCCCGATTTCGGGGCCGACGCATGAGAAGGAATTGCCTGTCGGACGTCATCCGTTGCAGCTATATTCGCTCGCCACGCCGAATGGGGTAAAAGTCACGGTGATGCTCGAAGAACTGCTGGCGCGCGGCCATGCAGGCGCGGAATACGATGCGTGGATCATTCGCATTGGCGAAGGCGATCAATTCGGCAGCGGCTTCGTAAAGGCCAATCCGAATTCGAAAATTCCCGCGCTGATTGATCGCAGCGGTCCCGAACCCGTGCGCGTGTTCGAGTCCGGTTCCATTCTGCTCTATCTCGCAGAAAAGTTCGGAGAACTGATTCCCGTCGATTTCAGCGCCCGCGCCGAATGCCTGTCGTGGCTATTTTGGCAAATGGGCAGCGCGCCTTATTTAGGCGGCGGATTCGGCCATTTTTACGCGTATGCGCCGAACAAAATGGAATATCCGATCAACCGATTCGCGATGGAAGTGAAGCGCCAGCTCGACGTGCTGGACAAGCGCCTGGCAGAAAGCAAATACATTGCCGGC
>NZ_JAQFVG010000013.1:12008-21452 GCF_029439455.1 Caballeronia sp. BR00000012568055
GTCCGTGAACGAGTACAAGCACATGCGTCGCTGGACCGATGCCATCGGCGCGCGCCCTGCGGTGCAGCGCGGCCGGATGGTGAATCGTTCGTTCGGAGAGCTATCGAGCCAGTTGCACGAGCGTCACGATGCATCGGACTTCGAAACTCGTACGCAGGACAAGCTTGCCTGAGCGTTAGTTCGATTGTGCAGCGACACGTTTGTGAAGCGCACGGGTTGCGCTCGATGCGTACGAACCAGTTATTTTACTATTCGACCGCTTTGGACTTTTCCTTTTGCCACACGCGCAGACCGAATACAGGCACCACGCCATACGCGTGATCGATTAGATCGGAGAGCTTGCGCTCATAACGCGTCCAGTCGGTTTCATCGAGGTAGAAGTAGATTTCCAGCGCGATCATAGGGCGCGAGGTCTGCACTTGCCGCACGATCAGCGCCATATCGCGGCGCACGGAATCGTGCGTGCGTAGATAAGCAGTGATGTAGAGGCGATATAAACCGAGATTCGTATTACGCTGCACGTCTTCATCCGCGAGCAGGGCAAGCGGATGGCGCGCGTCGTCTTGCAGTCGTTTGATCAAGGTTTCATCGGGAAAGCGGATGGTGTCGGCATCGAAATGGATGGCGTGTTTCACGCGTCTTGCGCCGGATTCCGTCATGCCCCGCCAGTTCTTCACGCTATTGGTCAGGAGAACGTAGCTCGGTAGCATGATCACCGTGTTGTCGAAATTGCGTACCTTGATGGTGTTCAATGCAATGTCGATGACCTCGCCGTCCGCAACATATCCCGGCACTTCGATCCAGTCGCCCACGCGCAGCATGTCGTACGCGGCAAGCTGAATACTCGCCACGCAGCCCAGCAAAGAATCGCGAAACACGATGATAAGCAGCGCCGTGACCGCACTCAAACCGGTCAGCAAATAAACGGGCGAACGCTCCAGCAGAATCGATATCACCGCAATGAACGCGATCAGATACACGATGATGGTCGATATCTGCAAAAAGCTCTTGATCGGCCGCTCGCTCGAAGAAGGCACATGGCTATAGCGCTCTTCCACGCTGTCGCGAAACGCGATGGCCGCGCGCACCAGCGTGATGACCATATAGCACGCGGCCAGGATCGCTAGCGGCCTTCCAAGCATCGCTACAAAGGGAAACGAGATGCCCGACAACAGCGGCGCGGACGAATACACGATCGCCGCAGGCACCAGCGGCGCAAGCCGGTGAAATACCTTGTGTCGCTCGGCGGCGCGCAGCCACTTGTTTTCTTCGCGACGCGCAAGCCGGTTCACGATCATGATCATGATCCAGCGCGTCAGGTAATAGCACAGCGTGCTTGCAAGCAGAATGGACAGCAGCAGCGCCACGATGATCGCTGCGGCAACCCATTCGTTGTCCGTATAAATATGAAACTCGTACCAATTCTTTCCGCCTTCGATCCGCAAGATGTTGTCGAGCATGGACGCTCCCCAGGCGTGAAACCCGCACGAACTACGCGATCAACGAACGAATTTTCTCTGCATCTTCCGGCGTAGCCGGGTTATAGACCACCATACTCAAGTCCTGCCTGCCATCGACTGCGAACGCGGAATACTCGAATGAAAACGGCCCCAGCACAGGATGACGAATATGCTTGGTGCCTTCGCGATGCGCCTGCACGTCGTTGTCGCGCCACATTGCGGCGAACTCGGGACTAAGGTTGCACAACTCATCGACTAGTTTGCTGACAGCAGACGCCGCGCCAGCCCGCGCCACGTCGATACGAAATGCGCCCACCACAAAGCGCGCAACGCTTTCCCAGTCGTATTGCATTTCGCGCGAACGTGTATCGAGAAACATCAGACGAAGGACATTGCGCTGCGAGCGCTCCAGCGCGTTGTAGTCGGTCAGCATGACGGTTGCCGCACGATTCCATCCGACGATATCCCACGTCGCGGTGCGAATGACCGCAGGACAGGGATTGAGCGCATCGAGTATGCGTTGAAGTCGCGGCGTGATGTCTTCGTCGCCTTGATAATCGACCTCAGGAGGATGACCGAACGCCAGAAGAAAAACATGCTCGCGCTCGACCTTTGTAAGCATCAACGCACCGGCGATACGATCGAGCACATCGGCAGAAGGCGCGCCGCCGCGCCCTTGTTCGAGCCATGTGTACCACGCGGGACTGATATTGGCGCGCTGCGCGACTTCTTCGCGACGCAGCCCCGGCGTGCGGCGGCGCGGCGCGGAAAAGCCGAGCGCGGTGGCATCGAGTTTCGTGCGGCGGTCCTTGAGATAGGCGCCGAGGAGATCTTGCTCACTCATCGTGGTGGTCGTAGATGATGCGTCGTATAGCACGATAACGACCGTACTTTACTACGATGAGTGATGCTCTGAATGTGCCGCTTAAGACTGACGAGCGATATTCGCGCTCATGGTGCGGCGGCGATAGTTCGTATCGCGTGTGGCGAGCCAGTAGTAAAGCGGCGACGTCAGCACGAGACCAATCACCCACGAGAGATCGGCGCCATCGAGATACTTCGGCACCGGGCCTGCGTACATCGGCGTATTCATGAACGGAATCTGCACGAGAATGCCGATGACATAAGCGATCAGCGCCTGCGGATTGAAGCGGCCATACAAGCCGCCATCGGCCTGAAAAATAGACTGGATGTCGTAGTTACCTTTGTGAATGACATAGAAGTCGATCAGATTGATCGCGGTCCACGGCACCAGCACGACCAGCAATGCAAGCACGAGATCGACCAGATTGCCGACAAAGTTAGTCGATGCACCGATCGCGCCATAACAACATGCAAGCAGAATCACGACGGACAACACTGCGCGCGCCTTCGCTGTGGGAATCCAGCGATACGCGAAGGTCTGCAACGAGGTGATGACCGCGAGCACCGCGCCATACAGATTCAACGCGTTATGACTGATCACGCTCAAAAGAAAGAGCACGAGCATCATCGAGCCGAGCGGGCCGGTGGCGGCTTTCACGGCATCCATTGCATCGACGCCGGGCGGCACGGCGAGCACAGCCACCGCGCCGAACACGAACGCAAGCGTCGAGCCGATGGTGCAGCCGAGATAGGTCGCCCAGAACGTCGAAGCGACGCTCACGTTCTCCGGCAGATAGCGCGAATAATCGGACACGTAAGGCGCAAATGCGATTTGCCACAGCGCGGACAGCGAGACCGTTGCAAGCCATCCGGCGATATTGAAACCACCGCGCGTGAAGAAATCATCGGTGGCGATATGCGTGAAGATATAGCCGAAGCCAATGAAGATGCCGATGCCCAGCACCCATGTTCCGATGCGATTGAGTATATGAATAAAGCGGTATCCGATAATACCGATCAGTCCAGACCCGAGCGCGCCGATCACGATTCCCACCGGCACCGACACACTTTGCTCGATACCATGCAGCAACTTCCCCGCCAGCACGATATTCGATGCAAAGAAGCCGATATACATCACGCCTGCAATCACGGTCACTAGCAACGCGCCCCACGAACCGAACTGCGCGCGGCTCTGAATCATCTGCGGAATGCCCATTTGCGGGCCTTGCGCGGAATGCAACGCCATCAACACGCCGCCCACCAACTGACCGACGATGATCGCGACGATGCCCCACAGCAGATTCAAATGGAAAATCTGCACGCCGAGTGCGCCCGTCACGATAGGCAGCGGCGCGATATTCCCGCCGAACCACAGCGTGAACAGATCACGCACCTTGCCATGACGATCTTCCGGCGGCACGTATCCAATGGTGTGCTTCTCGATCAACGGCGAAGCATTGCCGTTGCTATTGCTGTTGCTATTGCTTTGCGGAGTGTTCAATTGCGTCTCCTTAGAGGCGTGTTTCATCGCTGAGCGTTGAAAGCTCAGGTATCTTAACAATGTCGATTGAATCAGACTGTGTTCGAGAGGTAATCCGCGAGGCGCGCGAGCATCGCGTCGCAAGCCTGCAATTGTTCGACGCTTACATACTCATCGGGCTTGTGGCCCTGATCCATGCTTCCCGGTCCGCACACAACCGTCGGTATTCCGGCTTGTTCGAACAGGCCACCTTCCGTGCCGAACGCAACCGTGCCGAATGCGTTCGATCCCGCCAGCAGCGCAAGCAAACGCGCAGCATCACTATCAGGCGATGTCGCCAGACCCGGATACGCCGACAACGACTGAAAACGGATGTCCGTTTCCGCCTTCACTGCGCGCATCTTTGGTAATAGTTCGGCCTCCGCATAAGTTTGCAATTCATCTGCAACCTTGTTCGCGTCGAAGCCCGGAAGCGCGCGCACTTCGAAATCGAATTCGCATTCGGCGGGCACGATATTGAGCGCGCGGCCGCCTTTAATGACGCCAGTCTGAACCGTCGAATACGGCGGATCGAAACGTTCGTCGTGATGCTCGGGCTGCGCGAGCTGATCACCGATCTCATCGAGTCGATTGATCAGACGCGCGGCGTATTGGATCGCATTGACGCCGTACGGCGCGTAGGCCGAATGACAGGGCGCGCCCTTGACGCAGCAGCGCATCGCGAGTTTGCCTTTGTGACCGAGCACGGGCTTGAGTTCGGTCGGCTCGCCGATCACGCACAGTACGGGTTTATGTGCGCGACGCGCGAGTTCCGCGAGCATCGGACGTACACCTAAGCATCCGACTTCTTCATCGTATGAGAAGGCGAGATGAATCGGCAGCTTCAGGTCGCGCTTCACGAATTCAGGCACGCTAGCAAGCACGCAGGCGAGAAAGCCTTTCATGTCCGCCGTACCGCGTCCGTACAAGCGTCCGTCTTTCTCGATCATTTCAAATGGATCGACGGTCCACGCTTGTCCATCGACGGGCACGACATCCGTGTGTCCCGACAGCGCGATACCGCCGCGATCACGCGGACCGATCGTCGCAAAAAGATTCGCCTTGGTGCGTTCATCGTTATAGAACAACTCGCATTCGATGCCATGTTTTGCGAGGTATTCGCGAATAAACTCGATCAACGCGAGATTCGATTCGCGGCTCACCGTGGCGAAACCGATCAGCTTTTCGAGCAGCGCGCGGCTCGACATGTCATTCATCGCCGGGCACTCCGTAGCTTGGCGCAGCGGTCGGATTCAAGGCGCGCGTCACGTAGTCCTGCATCTGCGGTTTATAAGCAGTCCACAAATCAGCGAGCTTGCCGATGGGGTCATCGTCAGCCCAGTCCACACGCAGATCGACCAGCGGCCAGCTTTGTTCGCCTGTTATCTTCAACGCAGCCGAATGCACGGGACCGGCTTCGCCGCCTGCGGCTATTGCGGCTTGCATCGCGGCGAGCAATCGATCCGCAAGCGTGCCTTCCGCGCTGGCGAATGCAGCGGGCATCGCTTCGATCACATGCACGCCGGACAGCATATTGCCCGCTGCGACGCATTGTTCGCCCGCTACCGCGTGATACGTGCCAAGCGCTTCCTTGCCGCTGAAAAATGCAGTGCGACCTTGCGAATCGATCACCGTGACTTGCCGATATTCGCTCCATTCGTTCGCATCGAGCGCGCGGCTCAGCGCGTTGAACGGCGTGAGTTTTTCATCGGCGAGAAGATCGAGAATCTGCGGCCCGAGCGCGGGCAACGTTACGTTTTGCGTGGCCACCGCGCCGATACCCGCACGCACCCACGGGCAACGCGCGCCCACAGCAATGCTCGACGAACTGATCGCAATGCCAAGCTGCCCCGTCTTGTCACAACGGCCGACGATAGAGAAAGTCATGCGCGCTCCTTGAGCTTCAGGCCTTTGCAGGCGGCGTCCAATCGTCGGGAATCACGGCGATCACATCGATTTCCATCAGCCATTGCGGCTGGCCCAACGCAACGACAGTAAGGCCAGTGGAAATCGGAAATACGCCCTTGAGCCACTTGCCGACTTCGCGATACACCGGCTCACGATTACGCACATCGGTCAGAAATGTCGTAGTCTTAACGATATGCGTAAGATCGCTGCCCGCTTCTTCAAGCAATTGCTTGACGTTCTTCATCGCCTGTTCGGCTTGCGCGCGCGGGTCGCCGAGTCCGATTAGATTGCCGTCGAAATCCGTGCCGACCTGACCGCGTACGTAGACCGTATTACCAGCGCGCACGGCCTGGCAAAGATCGTTATCGAGCGTTTGGTTCGGGTACGTATCCTTGGTATTGAACATGCGGATACGGGTATGCGTAGGTTGAGTCATCGAATCACCTTGTATGGATTATTCAGGCTGGCGTATGAACGGCTTCTTCATGCGGCACCGGCGCATGGTCGTAATACGCCTGATATTTGCGCTGCGTGACGATATGGTCGGCCACGTGTTTCGCGTCGTGCCACACGCCCCAGATAAATGCGGAGCCACGGCGCGAGAGCCACGGCAAGCCGAGGAAATACACACCCGGTTCCTTCGATACACCGCGCTGATGTTTAGGCTTGCCCTTCTCATCGAAGGTATCGACTTGCAGCCATTTGAAGTCGGTTGCGTAACCGGTCGCCCAGATGATTGACGTCACGCCCGCTTGAGTCAGATCGAGTTCTAGGAGCGGATGCGTGAGGCAGTCGGGATCGGACGGAATAATGCGGGCTTCGGGTTCGTCGGGAAGATCGAGTCCGTTACGGGCGGCGTAGGTGTCGGCTGCATCGAGCAGAGAAAGATAGTTCTCATCGCCGCGTGCGATGTTTTCCGCGAGGTCCGCATTGAACGACACCACGCCGTTATCGAACGATTTCGTCAGACCGACCAGCGTGACGCCCTGATGCGCGAGCCGTCGGAAATCGACTGTATGCCCGCCACGCGCACCGCTCACCGCGATAGTCACATGCTCGCGGCCCGGCTTCATCACTTCCGCGTCCCATTCGCCGAGCACGCCCAGCCACCAGCAAAAATCGCGTCCGCGATATCCACGCGGCGGCCGATCATGCGCGCCAACCGACAGATACACGCGCTTGCCCGCGCGCTGCAACTCTTCGGCAATCTGCACGCCCGACGATCCCGCGCCGACCACCAGCACGCCGCCTTCGGGTAGTTGCTGAGGATTGCGATACGCGGCGGAGTGAATCTGCGTCAGCGTGCTGCTTTGCGGAGCGATCGGCGGAATAATCGGCTCTTGAAACGGCCCCGTCGCGACAACCACACGCTTGGCTTCGAACACACCATCCGACGTTTCGACCGTAAAGCCCTGACGTCCGGTGTTGCGCACGACTTTCTTTACTTCGACACCCGTACGAATCGGTGCATTGAATTTCTTAGCGTAAGCGACGAAATAGTCCGCGACTTCTTCTTTAGGCGCAAAGGCATCCGCAGCCGTTTCCGCGAACTCTAAATTAGGAAAGCGATCGTGCCACGCGGGTCCGTTGGCAACCAGCGAATCCCAGCGCCCGGTGCGCCACGCTTCCGCAATCCGCGCACGTTCCAGCACGATATGCGGCACACCCTGGCGGCTCAAATGTTCGCTCATCGCTACGCCGGCTTGTCCCGCGCCCACGATAAGCGTGTCGATTGACGTCGTTTCCACTGTCATGGCTTAGTCCTTCTGAGAGGCGAAATGTCTTGCCGCAAAATCTACGCGTCCCAAGCGAATAACTAAAATATTTAAAAAAAATGCTAAGCATCGGATTTGACTATGCAGAGAATTTTGGCGAGCACACAATGCGTTCACTCAAGCTAAGAAAGCCGGAACACCGTCGATGGAAAGTCAGCCGCTGCGCTATTCGTTGCGTCAATTGCGCTATTTCGTGGTCACCGCGGAAGCCTTGTCCTTTACCGCTGCCGCCAAGAAATTGCATATCTCGCAGCCTTCCATTTCCACGGCCTTAGCGGATCTGGAAGTGTCGTTCGGCGTGCAATTGTTTATTCGTCACCATGCAAGCGGCTTGTCTTTGACGCAAGCCGGACGCGACTTGCTAGGCCAAGCGCGCAATCTGCTAAAGATTGCCGAGGAATTGCAAACCGCCGCTAAGGAAATGGATGGCGGCATGACGGGCGCCATTGCACTAGGCTGTCTTGTATCGCTTGCGCCGCCTTTAATGCCGGGTCTGATCAGCCGCTTTACGGAAGATCACGCGGGCATTTCGTTTCGCACCGTCGAGGGGCATCAGGATGCCTTGCTGCGCGGTTTGCACGACGGTTCGCTCGATATCGCTTTGACTTACAGCCTCGATCTGACGGAAGACATCGCTTTTACGCCGCTGCTTTCGTTGCCGCCCTACGCCATTCTTCCGCGTACGCACCGGCTGGCGCGGGCGCGCAAGATATCGCTCGAAGACTTGCTTCCGGAGCCTTACGTGATGCTCGATCTGCCGCATAGCCGCGAATATTTCGCCGCACTTTTCGATGCAGTCGGCGCGCGGCCGGTGCCCGCGTTTCGCTCCTCGCAGCCGGAAGTGGTGCGTGGCATGGTCGCTAACGGCTTAGGCTATAGCCTGCTCAATTTCCCGCTCAAGTCAACGCGCACCGTTGACGGCGAAGAGTTCGTCATTAAGCGCTTCAAAGACAACGTCAACGCGACCATGCTTGGCATTGCGCAATCGCGCACCATGAAGCCGCGGCAAGTGGTGCATCGCTTTGCGTCGTTTTGCGAGAGTTATATCGGCCGCCTGCATATCGACGCTTAAAGAAGCGGGCTGTATAGGCAAAAGCTTTGCTTTGTATCCAAAAACAATATTTTGGCTGGCAATTTGGCTTGATAGATTGATGTCCATGTCGAGGAGAGACTCATGGACAACACGGCAATTTCAAAGCTGATCGATACGCTCAACGCCGGCGTCGAGCGCCCGTTCAGCGACGCGCATGCGATGCCGCCCGGTGTCTATACGTCGCCCGAGTTTCTCGCGCTCGAACAGCAGCATATTTTTCAGCGCGAATGGCAATGCTTAGGCCGCGCCAGCGCGCTCAAAGCGCCCGGCGATTATCTGACTGCGCAGCTTGGCGCGCAGCCTGTTGTCGTGTTGCGTGACGAACAGATGAAGCTCAAGGCGATGTCGAATGTGTGCCTGCATCGCATGTCGGTTTTGCTTGAGGGACGCGGCAGTGTGCGCCGTATCGTGTGTCCTTATCACGCCTGGAATTATTCGCTCGATGGTGCGCTAAAGGGCGCGCCGTTGATGGATCGGCAAGAAGGTTTTTGCAAGGAAAGCTATAAGTTGCCTGCTGTGCGTTGCGAAGAATGGCAAGGCTGGATTTACGTGACGCTCGATGAAAACGCGCCGCCCGTGGAGTCGCAACTCGGTGAGCTAAGTAAGTTGATCGATGCCTACGGCATGACCGATTACATCGAAACGTTCTATGAAGAACACGTGTGGGACACCAATTGGAAGATCCTCGCGGAAAACTTCATGGAGAGCTATCACTTGCCGATGCTGCATCGCGCGACGGTAGGGCCGCATTCACGGCTCGAAGAGATGGAATGTCCGCCGGGTTTTCCCGCGTTCAATTATCACTGGATCACGAAGGAAGCGTCT
>NZ_JAQFVG010000014.1:0-10009 GCF_029439455.1 Caballeronia sp. BR00000012568055
TCGTTTAAGGAACTTCAGTATAGCGCCGAGCCTGCCTTAGCTTTCTTTTAGCTTAGCGATCCGTTTGTCTTAGCTTGACCGCGCGCATGCGTCAAATCGAGTGCGATGAAATCCACGAACGCGCGAATACGCGCGGACATTTGATGTCGCCTTGAATAAACGGCATAGACATCGGCATTGGGCGTGTCGTAGTCGGGAAGCACGGCGATAAGCCGGCCATCGGCAAGATAGTCTGCTATGTCCCATTCAGCGCGCATCAGAATGCCGTGGCCCTCGAGCGCCCACTTGACGGCGATCTCGCCATCGTTGGTCGTGAGATTGCCTTTGATCCGCACGGCCTCCGTTTTTTGCGCGGCTCCGCGCCCGGAACTCAAGCGCCACACGCCATAGGCTTCATCGCCCTGACGGATGCCGATGCAGTTGTGCCGCGTGAGATCGTGCGGCGTCGCGGGCATGCCGTGCGCGGCAATATACGCGGGCGCTGCGCATAACAAACGCCGATTCGGCGCAAGCCGGCGCGCAATCACGCGCGTGTCCGGCGGCTCACCGAAGCGGATGCAGACGTCGAAGGTATCGTCGGTAAGAGGCGGTGGCGCGACGGATAGCTGAAGCTGAACCGATACCTGCGGATGCCGCGCGACAAAGCGCGAAATGGCGGGCGCGACATGACTGCGCCCAAAGCCAAGCGTCGCATTCACGCGCAACAGCCCTTTCGGGCTTTTCTTCGCGTGGCCGAGGAGTTCGGCCAATTCATCGATTTCATCGAGAATGCGGCGCGCGTGATCCAGATAAAGCTCGCCCTCGGGCGTCAGCATCATGCGGCGCGTGGTGCGGTTCACCAGCGGCACGCCTGCGCGCGATTCCATCAGCGTCAGCCGCTTGCTGACGGCGGCGGGCGTCAGTCCGAGTTCGCGTGCGGCTGCGCTCAGGCTGCCCGAAGCGGCGAGCGTCGAGAAAAAAGCCAGATCGGCGGGCTGGACGGTATCGGCCACGGTATGTTGAATTGTGAATTCAAGTTAAAGATGCTTTGAGTTTAGCACCGGTTTTAACGTCGCCAGTTCGGTAGAGTGGTCTCACGCTGCACACCCGGTAGCACCCGAAATATCGAAAACGGAGACGAGACATGAAGACTTATCGCATCGCAACCATTCCTGGCGACGGCATCGGCAAGGAAGTCGTGCCTGCCGGCCGGCAAGTGCTCGAAGCGCTGGCCAAATGCACGCAGAGTTTTGCGTTCGATTTCGAGAATTTCGATTGGGGCGCGGACTACTACCGTAAGCACGGCGTGATGATGCCTGCCGACGGCTTGAACGCCCTGCGCGACAAAGACGCGATCCTGTTCGGTTCCGCAGGCGACCCCGACGTGCCCGATCACATCACACTATGGGGTCTGCGGCTCAAGATTTGTCAGGGCCTGGATCAATATGCCAACGTGCGGCCCACGCGCATCTTGCCGGGCATCGATGCCCCGCTCAAGCGTTGCAAGCCCGAAGACCTGAACTGGGTCATCGTGCGGGAGAACTCGGAAGGCGAATATTCCGGCGTAGGCGGACGCGTGCATCAGGGGCACCCGATCGAAGCCGCGACGGACGTTTCCATCCTCACGCGTGCGGGCGTCGAACGCATCATGCGTTTTGCATTCAAACTGGCGCAGTCGCGGCCGCGCAAACTGCTGACCGTCATCACCAAGAGCAACGCGCAGCGTCACGCCATGGTCATGTGGGACGAAGTGGCGGTCGAAATCTCGAAGGAATTTCCCGACGTGAAGTGGGATAAGGAATTGGTCGATGCCGCCACCGCGCGCATGGTCAACCGCCCCGCCACGCTCGATACCATCGTCGCCACCAATCTGCACGCCGATATTCTCAGCGATCTCGCCGCAGCGCTGGCAGGCAGCCTCGGCATCGCGCCGACCGGCAACATCGACCCGGAACGCCGCTATCCGTCGATGTTCGAGCCAATCCACGGTTCGGCCTTCGACATCATGGGCAAGGGTCTGGCCAATCCGATCGGCACCTTCTGGTCGGTCGTGATGCTGCTCGAACATCTCGGCGAATTCGATGCCGCCAGACGCGTCATGGCCGCGGTCGAAGCCGTCACCGCGGATCCATCGCTGCATACCGGCGACCTCGGCGGAACAGCGACCACGGCGCAAGTGACCGCCGCGGTCTGCGCCTTCGTCGAGCGCGTGGAAGTCGCTGCCTGATCCGCATCCGCTGATCCATCCATCGACCGGCCGCACGCACGCGGCCGGGCCACCAAGCATGCGGTACATCGCATATTGCATGCAATGGAGACGCTCGCGCGTCATTCCTCAAAAGAGCACCGCTCGACCTCCAAAGGAGGAGACACATGCATTCCGCCACTCAATCCGATATCGAAAGCCGCGTGAATCGAAAGCTCGCGTGGCGCATCATTCCGTTCGTGATGCTGCTGTATTTCGTGAGTTTTCTCGATCGCGTCAACGTGGGCTTCGCCGCGATGACGATGAACAAGGCCATCGGACTATCGCCCACTGCATTCGGTCTGGGCGGTGGACTGTTCTTTATCGGCTATTTTCTGTTCGAAGTGCCGTCGAATCTGATCCTGCATAAAGTCGGCGCGCGGCTCTGGATTGCGCGCGTGATGGTGACGTGGGGCATCGTGTCGATCGCATCCGCGTTCGTCACCGGACCGACGAGTTTCTACGTGCTGCGCTTTCTGCTCGGCGTAGCCGAAGCGGGCTTTTTTCCGGGCGTGATTCTTTATCTCAGCCTCTGGTTTCCCGCCAAACAACGCGCCGTGGCCGCCGCATGGTTCATGGCTGCCGCGCCCATTTCGACGGCGATCGGCTCGCCGCTCTCGGGCGCGATCATGCAGATGCCGCCGATCTTCGGCCTCGCTGACTGGCAAATCCTCTACATCATCGAAGCGCTGCCCGCCGTGGTGCTCGGCTTCGTCGTGCTCAGATTTCTGACGGATACGCCCGCGAAAGCGCACTGGCTCGATGGCGAGGAGCGCGCATGGCTGATCGCGAAACTGAAGACCGAAGCCGATGCACGACAAGGTCACGCCGGCCACACAGCAGGCGCGTGGAGCGCCCTCCGCGATCCGCGCGTGCTGGCCCTTGCCCTGATCTATTTCGGCACGTCTGCGGGGCTGTACACGCTTGGTTTGTGGGCGCCGCTGATCATTCGGCAGTTTGGTTTCAGTGCGTTCGAGACCGGGCTGATCAACGGCATTCCGAGCGTGATCGCCGTTATCGCGATGATCCTGTGGGCCAGGCACTCGGACCGCACGCAGGAGCGTACGTGGCACGTGGTCATTCCGTGCGCGCTGGCGTGCATCGGCTTCATTTTTGCGGGTCAGGCGAGCACGGCGCTGTTCGTGGTGCTGGCGTTGATCGTGGTGAACGTGGGGATCAGCGCGGCGAAAGCGCCGTTGTGGGCCATGCCGAGCATGTTTCTTTCGGGCGCAGGCGCGGCGGCGGGCATCGCCATGATCAATTCGATCGGCAATCTCGGCGGTTTCGTCGGCCCCTTCGCGATCGGCTGGCTCAAGAACGCCACCGGCAGCTATGCGGCGGGCCTCTACGTCGTCGGCGCGACCTTGGCGATGTCCGCGATCATCACGCTGATGTTGAGCCGCAAAGCCAGACAGGAGCGCGAACACGCGGCGACGGCAAGAATGTGACCGGCTTTCGGCGGACATGAAAAAAGAGCGGCTCCGGGCCGCTCTTTTCTTTTGCGTTTTTTCTCCTTCAGCCAGTTCCATCGCTTAGTTTTAAGATAGCGGCTTCGTGATTCGGCACTGTGCGCAGGAGATTGCTACGTGTTTTTTTCCAGGAAAGCGAATCGAGGACGTAACGAAGCCGCTCGCGCTGCGGGCGTGCTTCTGATTTCTGCATGCTGCATTCACGCGCAGACCGCGCGGTCGGCTGCGAGCGCGCGCCGCGCGGACACGGTAGCCAGCGCGGCAAACGCCGCCAGCGATCCGATCGCGAGCCTCCTTTCCGCCGATTCGCTGCCGCCCAACTTCACCGGCGACAATCCCGTGCATGTGCGCGACGCGTTGACCGGTCACGTCGGCGCAACCGCCCCTTCCGCGTCGATCACCAATCGGGTGCGCACCTTTCTCACGCATCCCTTGCAATCGATCCGCAAGGACGAGCGGCAAGCGGCATCGGCGACGCGTGCCGCTGGCCAGAGCACGGCCGGATCGCAGGGGAATCGCACCTTCGTGTTTGTCGTGCCAGCCGCGTACGGCGTTCGATTCGAAGCCAAACGCAAGGTTGTGAGCGTGGACGTATCGCTCGCATCGCCCGAAACACCGGATGCCATTCTGCTCAGGCAGACCGTCAAAGGACAGAGCGGCCGCAAGCTGGTCATCGCGCCCGAAGCCAAGGCAAAAGGCTTCGTTCAGACTTTCGACACCATTCAATTCCGCACGGACGGCACCACCAAAACCATGGTCAGGGGACGCACGCTTGCGCCCGATCTGGCGCACGCGCGCAATGGTGATTTCGCGATTGTGCTGATCTGCACGCTGGAACCGCCTTATATGACCGAGCAAGTCGATCACAGCGATCCAACCGACGAAGAGCCGACCGATATCACGCACCGGACTTCAACCTTGCAAGGCATCGTAAATGCGGTGTGGCTGATCGATCGCAAGGACGGCGCCATCGTCACCAAGCGACTGCGGCTCGTGAAATAAGGGCTTTTCTGCAGCGTGCATTCACACGCTACGTGTGGTTTCAGGGTTGCGCGGACGGTGCCAGATCAAATACCTGTCGGCCAACCGACTACAATCGACACTGCATGACATCGACGCGTTACCTGAGAGACGCGCTAAAAGCCCCTTTTTCAAGGCTTTTTTTTCGATGTTTTCGACGAACCGCGTGCCACTCGACACACCGGAGACCGGGCGCACGCGTTACGAATAGAGAGAGAGGTATGCCCTCTGGACTGAATGCCATGCGCAAGAGCAGCCGTTCCCTCGGCCGGCGATTGATGCGTCGCAACAACAGCCTTGCGATGCGTTTCGCCGATGTCTTTTCGCGCTTCCCCGTGATCGCGGGACTGCTCGGCACGGCCATCGCGCTCTCGATGGCCGTGCTGTCCTTCACGGCCTTGTGGCAAGGCCGCGCACAGGCGCTGCAAAACGCGCATCAGGCATCGGCGAATCTGGTGGCGACACTGAGCGCGGATATCGCACGGAATATCGAATCGAGCGACCTGTCTTTGCGCACCATCGTAAGCGGCGTGGAAACGCCGGCCGTCATGACGCTGCCACTCGACTTGCGCAAAATGGTGCTGTTCGATGGCGCGACCGCCGTGAGTTATGTGGGCGGCGCATTCGTGATGGACGCGCAAGGGCATATCGTAATCGATCGCGACGACGGGCGAAGTGTGTACCCCGATCTCAGCGACCGTGATTATTTCAAGGTCCACGTGCAGCGGCCCGATGTCGGGCTTTATATCTCCGCGCCTTACCGATCGCGCCTTCGCGGCGGCACTTATTCGCTCGCGTTGAGCCGTCGCATCAACGCGCCCGATGGTTCGTTCGCAGGCGTCGCCGTAATCGCGATTAATCTGGAGTACTTCAATATTCTGCTTTCGCGCGTAAGCGTCGATCCGCTGGGTTCTGTGTTCATCGTTCAACAGGATGGGCTGATGCTCGCACGCAAGCCCGCCCTGCCAAGCGGCGCGGCCAGTTCCGTCGCGAGTTCGCCCACCTTCAAGGCGATGCCTTCACAACCTTCGGGATCCTACATTTCCGTATCGCCGCTGGACGGCGTGCGACGCATCTATACCTTCACGCGTGTACCCAACACGGAACTGATCGCGGCGGTCGCCCCGGCCGAAGCGGACGTGCTGTCTTCATGGAAGGACCGCAGCCTCGTGATCGGCGGCCTTACGCTGATGTTCGGCGGCGGCTTCATCATAATTTCGTGGCTGCTGGCTATTTCGCTGCGCTCACGCGCCATCGCGCAGGAAAAGCTGCAAAGGCTCGCGGGCACCGACTCGCTCACGGGCCTGTCGAACCGGCGCGCGCTCGACCGCAAGCTCGATGAAGAATGGCGTCGCGCGCGGCGCGCGGAGCTGCCGCTGTCGGCGCTCTTTGTCGATGTCGATCACTTCAAGCTCTACAACGATACCTACGGCCACGCGATGGGCGACGATGCGCTCGTGGCGGTGGCCGAATGCATACAGAATTCCGCCAAGCGTCCGGGCGATATCGTCGCGCGCTACGGCGGCGAGGAGTTCGTGGTGATCCTGCCGGGTGCATCGGCGGAAGGCGCGGTGGCGTTCGCCGAACATTTGCGGGCGGAAGTCGAAGCGCTCGATATGCCGAACAGCGCTGCGCCCAAGGGCATTCTCACCGTCAGCATCGGCTGCGCGACATCGGTGCCGCGTCAGAACGACGACGCGTTAAAACTGCTCAATAACGCCGATGCCGCGTTGTATCGCGCGAAACGTGCGGGGCGAAACCGGGCAGAGCATGCGGACAGCGCCACTCAGGCGTGATCCTTGGCCATCTTGAACCAGGCACCTCGCAGCGCCTGGTTCCTCGTGCGGCGGATCAAAGCGGATGCAGTTTGCCGTCCAGGTCCATCGACCACTTCGAGCCGTCCTTGAAGGTCAGCACGCCGCTCTGTGCATCGATATGAATGGGCTTGCCGGCAGGCTCCTTCTTGTCGCCGCCGACGATGCGGGACATATCGGATGCGGACAGTTCTTGCGCATGCTTCAGGTCGTCGAGTTTGAGCGACGTCATGGCGGTTCTCCTTGGCGATACGTGGATGAGTTATCGGGCAACGTGCTGGCGCCCGCCTTGTGTTTTGCATGTGTTATGCCACTATCTCGGGCCACCTTGCAGGAAAGCCGCAGCGCCTTAGCAGACGTACGATTGCGGTCAGCGCGATGTAATCGCGCAGAAACGTGCCTGTCGGACCATGCCAGACTGTCGGCGCGAAAGCTGTCTTCCGCGTAGCGACACTTTTGATCGACGAACCAGCGGAATCGAATCCATTATTCAGCCATGACCGTGTTGTCCTCTCTCCGTGATTGGCTTCCGGCCCGATTCGGCCGGCCCGAAGCCAGGCGTCTGGCCCGCACGCTCGCGGGTTGTGCGCTCAGCTATGGCGCGGCGCGTCTTGCCGCGCTGCCCGAAGGCTACTGGGCGATCATCACCACACTGGTCGTTGTCACGCAGCCGAGTCTTACGCAGGCGTTCGGTACCGCGCGCGATCAGATCATCGGCGCGTTTATCGGTGGCGTGGTCGGCATGCTGGGTGTGATCGCGATCGATCACGGCGCGGCACCGCTGGTGGTGTTTTCCGTGGCTTTGGTGCCGCTCGCTGCATTGGCGGCGGAGCGGCCCGCGTTGCGGCTGGCCTGCGTGACGCTCGTGATCGTCGTGTTGATTCCGGCGGGCGGCGGGCCGTTCTTTCAGCGGCCACTGCATCGCATCTTCGAGATTCTGATCGGCGCAGCGTCCGCGTTCGTGGTGGTCGCGGTCTTGCCGAATCGCGCATTGAAAAGCGCCCACCGATGCGCCGCGGATACGGTGACGAGCCTCGGGCAACTTGTCGGCCTGCATCTGTCGGGGAAGGAAGACGCGGCGCGCGCGGCGCAACTCGAAGCCGAGAGCAACCGCGCGCAACAGGCGCTGGACGACGCGCTTCAGGAAGCGCAGCGCGAGCACATCATCGTGCCGCTGCAACGTGGACGCGCCGATGCCATCGACAAGGCCGCGCCCTTTCTGCGCCGCCTGCACAGCGATGCGCTGTTTCTCGCCAAAGCCGTCTCACGTGACGATCGCGCCGCGTGCGCCACGCGCTTTCACGATGACGCGCAAGCCTTGCAGGAAGCCTTCGCCGCCCTCGCCGACGCACTGGGCTCAATGCATGCAAAAGACGACGCGCTCGATTGCATACAACATGCAGCCGAGGCGCTGAAACGCACCGTCAAGGCGCACGATCCGCAAGAGAGCGGGCACGATGTCGCGCGCTTTGTGATCGGCCTGATCGCGATCGATCTCGATGCGTTGATCTCCGCGATCTATCCGTCGGAATCCTAACCGGTCTTGCCGGGCCGCGAATCAAACGAGGCGTCTGTAAAAAGGCACGGTCTGCGTGTGCGTGCTCGCGACCGCGCGTTCGTGTTGCACGTAACGCGTGACCGGCGTCACGACTGCGAGCGCTGCGACGATAACAATCGCGAAAATGCTGATGCTGATGGCGTTCATGTCCGTCTCCGATAAGTGTGTGTCCATGAGACGCATTGTGGCCGCCGATTCTTAGCGAAGAATGAGCATCGCGGTAACATCCGCCTGACGCCATTTCGCCGTGCATACGGCATTCAACATGCAATCGACCCAGCTTTGCCGCGACGCCACACTCGAACTGCCCTTCAAACGGCCGTTCGACTGGACCCGCATGTTGAGATTTATCGGCGGACGGGCGTCGGCCGGGGTCGAGTCGATCGAAGGCGATGTGTATCGGCGCGCGATCGAATGGCGTGGCGCGGACGGCACGGTGGAAGCGAAGCCGCACGAGCGCAAGCATCGGCTGATCGTGACGGTCGAGGGCGAAGTCGCACGCTATGCAGACGAACTCGCCGATCCGATCGCGCGAATGTTCGACCTCCACGCCGACCCGCGAATCATCGCGCAATGCCTTGGCCAGGATCCGCTGCTTGCACCGCTAATCGATGCCGCGCCCGGTTTGCGCGTGCCCGGCGCGTGGTCCGGTTTCGAACTCGTGGTGCGGACCATCGTCGGGCAACAGGTCAGCGTGAAAGGCGCATCGACGATCATGAACCGGATCGTGCAGCGTGCGGGACGGCGTATCGACGGGCATCCGCATGAGGGCACCGCGTGGCGCTTTCCTACGCCCGCCGAGCTGGCCGTCGCCGATCTCGACAAGATCGGCATGCCGACACGGCGGATCGAAACCGTGCTGCGATTCGCGCAGGCGGTCGCCAGCGGCGCGTTACCACTCGATACCCCCGGCACCGATCACGAGCAACTGAAGCGCGACTTGCTCGCCATGCCGGGCATCGGTCCGTGGACGGTCGGGTACGTCGCCATGCGCGCATTACGCGACCCCGACGCGTGGCCCGACGCCGATCTCGTCCTGATGCAGGCGATCGCGAAAGGCGATCCGTCGGCGCTCAAACCCGCGCAGCAGCGCGCACGCGCCGAACGCTGGCGACCGTGGCGCGCGTATGCCGCGATGCACTTGTGGAACGGCGTAGCCATGCAGACGGGCAGCGCGCGCGACGGCTGAATTTTTCCGGCCTTATCCGTGCAACATTAACTTCTGCACGCGCCAGTTCAACAACTCCGCCACGTAAAGCGTATCCGGCGCGGGACAGGACATCTCGTGAATCCAGCCGAATTGCTTCAATTGCTTGCCCGATCTGCCGAACATACCGAGCAGCTTGCCATCGAGCGATAGCTTGTAGATGCGGCCCGGAAACGCATCCGAGCAGTACAACACCTGATTCGGTCCGGGCGATATCGCAATCGCCCACGGCGATCCGGGCGCAAACGTGCCTTCCGCGATATCGGCTTCGTCCGGCATATTGCCAATGGCGGGACGCGCATCGGGCGGCACGGGCGCATCGATCGTGATCTGCCGCTGAAAGTTGCCCTCGCCGTCGAAGACCTGAATCCGGCGATTGCTTCGATCTGCTACATAAACCAGATTGTTCGCATCCACGGCGATGCTGTGCGGCGTGTGAAACTGCCCCGGCCTCGTGCCGCGATCGCCCCACGACTTGAGCCAGTCACCGTCTTTATTGACCTTGCCCACGCGCGAATTGATATAGCCATCGCTGATATAGGTGTTGCCTGAGGTATCCCATGCAACATCGGTCACTTGCCGGAAGCGTCCCGGTTCTGAAGGCAAGGGCGGATTCGGATGCTTCAGCGGCCCGGTCTTTTCGTCCGCTGCTTCCTGTTTGCGGCCGAACACCATCGCCACGCGCCCTTCCGGCGTGAACTTGATGATCATGTCCGA
>NZ_JAQFVG010000014.1:10054-11059 GCF_029439455.1 Caballeronia sp. BR00000012568055
CCTGAGGATCGATCTTCACCGTATGCGCAAACGACCACGCATAGAGGTTATGGCCGATCTCGCGCACAAAACGCCCGTTACGATCGAATTCGAGCAACTGCGCTGCTGCCGCGCCATAGGCCGGTCCCGTGCTGTTCCCACGTGACAGCACGAAGATATGTCCCGCAGAATTCACCGATACACCCGAGCATTCGCCGAAGTACATGTCCTGTGGCAAACGGACGGGATCGGGTACGGAATCGTAGGCGAGCGTCGGTATGGATTCGTCGGCGTAGGCGAGATGCGGAAACATCGCGAGTGCCGCTGCGCTTTGCGATGCCATCGCCAGAAAGCGACGGCGCGTCATAGCGCCGGATCGCATGTCGCAGCAACATGCGCAGTAGATCGAATGTTCAGGGCGCATCATGTACCCTCCTTTTGTTCGCCGCTAAGTGTTCACCACTAAGGCTTCAGGTCATGGCGAGAAAAGTTTAGTGATTTATTTAAGCATGCGCTTGACAACGTCAAAGCGCCTTTCAATGCTGAAAGCAATACGCCTTAACCGATAAACCGGCAGAGGAAACCAATGACTCAAGCCTGGCAATACCAAATCCGCTTACGCCTTGCGCCGCCCTATGCGGACATGGCGCGCAAAGATCCCGCGAACGAAAAGCTCAAGGATTTGACCGACCTTCTGACACGTCATCACGCCGCATTGAAATGCCAGTTCGATGCCTTCGCCGACTATGTTTCCGAAGCCGAACGCAATGGCGTCGAGCACTATCCGCTTTATCGATGGACCCGCGAGACCATCGAAAATCCTGCTAAGAAGGCCAAATATCTCGAAGCGTTCACGCTCTACGTGAATGGCGAAGAGGTCTATGACAAGGCCTTGGCTGATGCTCTGGAAACGGACCTTCGCGCCTTAAAAACCGATGCCATTTCGGATATTCGCAAGCTCGACACGAACCCTGCGAATAGCCCGCAACCGCCTGCCTACGACAAGCCCTGAATTCATGCGACGAA
>NZ_JAQFVG010000014.1:11105-14053 GCF_029439455.1 Caballeronia sp. BR00000012568055
GCTTTTATAGTCACTTCCGTCGCCACGCAAAACGCCAAACGCGGAACGCAAAGTGGCCTGAGAACCGAGAAGGACATCCCGTGAAAAACGAATCGACTTTTGCTTCAGACGCACGCGTTTCGAACAAGGCGGCAAATAAAGGCAGAGGCTGTGGCATGCGCCATCTGCTGATCGCGGCAACGGCTGCGGCGCTTACGCTTGCGAGCGGCTCGGCTTTCGCGGGCTGGGCGCGTGGCGGCACCGCCTACACCGGCCGCGGCGAATACAACAGCGCGCACGCAGGCTCATGCAGCGGCGGTAGCTGCTCGCATGCGGGCGGCGTGATGAATCCGTGGGGCGGTGTGGCGACGAACTCGGGCACTGTGACGCGCAATGCACCCGGCCAATTCTCCAACTCGGGCACCGCCTACGGACCGAATGGCCGCGACGTACAGCACGCAGGCAACACGAGTTGCGCGAACGCGAGCTGCACGCACACGGGCAGCGCAACCGGCCCGAACGGCAAGAACGCGACTTCGGACAACACCGTTTCGCGCACGTCGCCGGGACAATACACATCGACGGGATCGGTGACGGGGCCGAACGGCAATACCTCGACGCACTCGGCATCGACCAGTTGTGCCGGCTCGACATGCAACCGTTCAGGCACGATCGATACGGCAAATGGCGGCACTGTTACGCACTCAGGCAGCGCAACGAGCGTCGCGCCGGGCGTGGTCGTGACGTCGGGAAGCGCGACCGCCAGCAACGGCGTGCATAGCACGACCGTGGTCAGCGGATCGACGGTCGTGACGGGTTCCACCACCGTGGTCGCTGCGCCCGTGATCGTTCCGCCGCCGCCTTCCACCACGGTCGTCGTAGCGCCGCCGCCGCCCCCGCCGTCCACCGTGGTAGTTACCGCCCCTCCGCCTCCGCCTCCGCCGCCTGTGAAAACGGTCTACGTTGCGCCGAAGCCGGTCTACATCGCCCCGCCTCCGCCGCCCGTCAAGACAGTCTATGTGGCTCGCGCGCCGCGGCCCGCCGTCTACGTTCCCGGCCACTGGATCGGTGCAGTCTGGATTCCTGCGCACTGGATCTGATCGCTGGTTCTTGGCGTGCAATAAACCGAAGTTTCACAGGTCGCTGGCGGTACACTGCGGATCAACGCCGTCATCGAAAAGGCTCGCCATGATCCGCACCTTCCGCGCATCGCCCGTTTCGAGAATCGTCGCTTCATGACGGGGCACCGCATGAAGCGTCCGCATTTGCCGCAGGATCATGCGCGAAGCCTCGTACATGACCTGACCTGGACCATCGGCCCTGCCGTGCTGGCGCTCGCGATTGCGGCGGCGCTGGTGTTCTGGCTGGTCGATCCCGCTCCGCCCCGAACCCTCACGATGAGCGCCGGCCAGCGGGACAGTTCTTTCTATGTGATCAGTCAGGAATATGCGAAGATCCTGGCGCGCAACGGTGTCACGCTCAAAGTTTTGCCGTCCGATGGCTCCGAGCAGAATCTCGCGCGTCTTTTGAATCCCAAAGACCATGTGGACCTTGCGCTCGTGCAAGGCGGCATTGCTACCAAACAACAAGCGGAACAGTTGATGTCGCTGGGCAGCGTGTCGTATGTGCCGCTGGTCGTGTTCTATCGCGGCAAAGGGCTGACGCTGCTGTCGCAACTGGAAGGCAAACGAATCGCCATCGGCCGTGAAGGCAGCGGCACGCGTGTGCTGTCACTGGCGCTGCTGCAAGCGAACGGCATCACGGCCGGCGACGGCACCCAACTCTTGCCAACCGATGGTCTGCAAGCCGCCACGCAGTTGGTCAGCGGAGAAGCGGACGCCGTCTTCCTCAGCGGCGATTCCGCCACGCGCGCGCTGATGCTGCGCTTGCTCCGAGTGCCCGGCATCTCGGTGATGGACTTCCGAGAAGCGCGCGCCTATACGCGCCTTTTTCCCTATCTCGACGATATCGAACTGCCGCCCGGCGTGCTCGATCTAGGTCGGCGCATACCGCCTGAATCCGTGCATCTCATCGCGCCGATGGTCGAACTCGTCGCGCGTACCAGTCTGCATCCCGCGCTATCGGATTTGTTGATCGAGGCTGCGCAGGAAGTGCACGGCACGGCGGGTCTGTTGCAGCGCGCAGGACAATTTCCGAGTCCTGTGGCGCACGAGTTTCCGATCAGCGAAGATGCCAATCGCTATTACCGCTCGGGTAAAAGTTTTCTTTATCGCAGCTTGCCGTTTTGGCTGGCAAATCTTGCGGACCGCGCGCTCGTGCTGCTTCTTCCGATAGCGGTACTGATCTTTCCCGCGCTGCGCGTCTTGCCCGCTTTATATCGATGGCGCATGCGGTCGCGTATCTATCGCTATTACGGTGCGCTGATTGCCGTCGAGCGCAGCGCCATGCGTCTCACCAGCGACGATGAACGACGCGCTTTGAACGTGGAGCTGGACTATATAGAAGAATCGCTCGATACGATCAGACTGCCGCTCGCCTACGCCGACGCGCTTTACGTGCTGCGCGAACATATCCGCTTCGTGCGCTCGCGCCTGAGCGACCCGGTGCGCCGCGAAAGCAGCGCTCACGCGTCATTCAAACCCTAAGCGCCACGATGACGATACGAACCGCACTCGCCGCCATTCTGACCACGATACTCGCCGCATGCGCGAGCCTGCCTTCTCAGGACACACGCACGCCCACGCACGCGTTCACGGACACCAATAATACTCAGCTTAGCGAAGCTTTTTCGCCGGGTGAAGCATCGCATCCGGATGAGAACGCGTTTCACCTCTTGTCCAACGGCACCGATGCGCTGATCGCGCGCGTGATCCTCAGCGAAACAGCACAGCGCTCACTCGATCTTCAGTATTACATATGGCATGACGATCTGACGGGTCGTGAGATGGGCGCATCGATTCTTCGTGCAGCGGATCGTGGCGTGCGCGTGCGCTTATTGATTGATGATC
>NZ_JAQFVG010000015.1 GCF_029439455.1 Caballeronia sp. BR00000012568055
GCTGCACGTTTTGTTTGTGGCCGCAGACTGTGGGCGGACATCGTTATCGCGTACGGTCGGTCGAGAATGTGCTCGAAGAAGTGAAATGGATTCGCGACAACATGCCCGAAGTCAAAGAGATCATGTTCGACGACGACACCTTTACCGACTTCAAACCGCGCGTAGAAGAAATCGCGCGCGGCTTAGGAAAACTTGGCGTTACGTGGTCATGCAACGCCAAAGCGAACGTGCCGTTTTCGACGCTCAAGATCATGAAGGAAAATGGCTTGCGTCTGCTTTTAGTCGGCTATGAATCCGGCGACGATCAGATTCTCTTGAACATCAAAAAAGGCTTGCGTACGGATATCGCGCGGCGCTTTGCGGAGGATTGCCATAAGCTCGGGATCAAGGTGCACGGCACGTTTATTCTTGGCTTGCCGGGTGAGACGAAGGAGACGATAGAAAAGACCATCGAATACGCCAAGCAAATCAATCCGCACACCATTCAGGTATCGCTTGCGGCGCCATATCCTGGCACCAAGCTTTATGAGCAAGCGGTTGATAACGGTTGGCTGGCGGAGAACAAGACAATCAATCTCGTCAGTAAGGAAGGCGTACAGCTGGCGGCGATCGGTTATCCGCATCTGTCGCGTGATGAGATTTATCATGAGCTTGAGCGCTTCTATAAGCGCTTTTATTTCCGGCCATCGAAGATATGGGAAATCGTGCGTGAAATGCTGACAAGCTGGGACATGATGAAGCGACGCTTGCGCGAAGGCGTCGAATTTTTCCGATTCCTGCGTGCACATGAAGCGTGATGGTATGCGCGGCGTGATCGTCACCGCCGATGACTTCGGCCTGCACGAGCGCGTAAATGAAGCGGTCGAGCGTGCGCATTGTGATGGCGTGCTTACCTGTGCAAGTCTGATGGTAAGCGGCCCGGCCGCGCACGATGCGATTGCGCGCGCGCGGCGTATGCCCAAGCTGCGCGTGGGCTTGCATATCGTGCTGGCGGATGGGTTGGCGACATCGCCTGCAAGCGATATTCCCTTGCTTGTCGATCGACGTGGCCGCTTTGATGACCGCATGGTGCTTAACGGTTTCCGTTTCTTTTTTCTGCCTGACGTGCGCGAGCAACTAGCTCAAGAAATTCGTGCGCAGTTCGAAGCATTTGCGGCGACTGGCTTAACGCTCGATCATGTCAACGCCCACAAGCATTTTCATTTTCATCCGACCGTGCTGGCGCTTATCATCGAAATCGGCGCGGGCTTTGGTATGCGTGCCATGCGCCTGCCGCGTGAAGTGAACGGTTCGCTGTTTCTCGCGCCGTGGGCTGCGTGGATGAAGATGCAACTCGATCGCGCGGGCATAGCGCATAACGATTGGGTCGCGGGTATCTCGGCCACGGGTGGCATGGACGAAGCGACCATGCTCGCGCTGCTCGAACATCCGCGACGCGGCGTGCTCGAAGTCTACAGTCATCCTGCGGTAGGCGATGACACACCGATCACTGCGTCGATGCAAGGCTATCGTCACGCGGATGAACTCGCGGCGCTGTGCTCGCCACGCGTCGCGCAAGCCATCGCGCAAACGGGTGCGATGCACGGCGCATTCGCGGATATCTGCGGATGAAGGCCTTTTTCAAGCGCATTGCGTGGATGCGATGGCCGTTGGCGCTCGCTTTGCTGATCGCGTTTGCCGTGCATGAAGGCATGTCCGACGCGTGGGCGTTGATTGCGCATACCGGGCCGATTCTGCTGTGGCTCGTGCCTTTGCATGCCTTGCCGCTTCTGCTCGATGCGCGCGCCTGGCAACTCTTGTTGGATGAGCGCATTCCCTTGCCCGCGTTATGGTGGATTGCGGTCGTGCGCGAAGCGGTAGGGCGCTTATTACCGGTGCTTGGTATAGGCGGCGAGATCGCAGGAATACGGCTCGCATCGCGTTATCTGGCTGATTTGAGCCGCGTGAGTGCATCCGTGATCGTCGAAGTGTTGGTGACGATTGCGGTTCAATATGCGCTCGCCGTGCTCGGTCTCGCGATTCTCTGCATGACGCTGCGCGATGCACACGGCTTGCCGCAACTTATTGCATGGGGATTGGCGATGTCCTTGCCGATCGCGATAGCAGCCTTCGTAATCGCGCATCGCGGTGCGCCGTTTCATCGGCTCGAAGCGATGGCGCGGCGCTGGCTCGGCGCGGATGCAAAGCTCGACGGCAAGCGTCTCGACCACGATGTTCGCGCGCTTCTGCAAAGGCCTGTGCTTTGTCTGCGTGCATTCGCATGGCAGCTTGCAGGCTATGTACTCGGTTCTATCGAAATATTCCTGGGCTTTGAGATGCTCGGGCATCCTGTCTCGATAGCAGGTGCAGTTGCAATCGAAGCGCTCACGCAAAGCCTTCGAAATGCGGTGTTTATCGCGCCGGCGGGACTGGGCGTTCAGGAAGCGGCGATCGTCGCGATAGCAAGCGTATTCGGTGTCGATCGCGAAGCCGCGTTGTCGATGGCGCTCGTGAAGCGTGCGCGCGAATTCGTCTGGGGCGGCATCGCGCTGATGCTGCTGCGTTTCGTCGATGCGCGCGGTGAGCGCATCTCATCGCAGCAGCGTCAGACTTAATGACTGGCCTTATCCATTTCTGCAAGCAAATCGCTTAAAGCTTGCTTGCACTTAGCCTGTTGCGGCGCTTTGGCGCGTAATTCTTCAAGCGCATGATCGATGGCTTTATCCACCGTGTGCCAGTCATGCGCGGCGCGCGGTTTGAGCGCAGGTTCGGCTTCGTCCCAAGACGTTTCCAGATCTTTGATACGTGTCTTCGCACCGGCCAAATCGCCCTTATCGACCTTAGCCTGCGTATCCACAACGATAGTACGGAACGAGCTTAAATCACCTAGCTTGGAAGCTGCCTGAGCCGATGCAATCAATTCAAATCCCCAAGACGGCGACAGTGATGCAAACAAAGCCGCCGCACCGACAACAAAACTCACCACGAACTTGCGCATGTTTTTCTCCCTAAGAAATTTAACTATCAAGCGATACTGGATTTACCGGACGATGGTTTTTGCACGCTGAGCCACACGACCAACGCCGCAATGACGATAAAGAAGAGCGAGCTGGTGATAATCGTCCCTAAACCCATACCGCCATATTTCTGCGGCTGCGAAAGCAGGTCACCCAGCGATGCACCGAACGGCCGCGTCAGAACGTAAGCAATCCAGAACGCCAGCACGCGATTCAGCCCGCAGTACGCCGCAAACGCCGTCACCGCAATCATTCCGCCGAAGATCAGTACGCCGATGGAAAAGTCCCAGCCGAGCGCTTCGGTGGCGAGATCGCCCGCTGCGGTGCCGAGCGCGAAGGTGCACAGAATGGCGCACCAGTAGAAGAGTTCGCGTCGGCGTGTATCGATGGATCGGATCGACAGCGTGGCTTCGGATCGATACCAGAGAAAGAACACGGCCGCGAGCAGTACGCCGAATACGCTTGTGCTGACGTAGAGACTGATGCCCGCGCCATCGGTGAGCGCATCCGTAATCTGCGTACCGACGATGCTCACCAGCACCACGGTCAGCCAATAAAGCCACGGCACATAGCGGCGCGCGCGCAATTGCATGACGAGTGCGACCACAAGCAGCGAGCCGGTAATCATGTCGGTGACGAGCGTGCCAAGGCCGACATTCACTGCAAGAAAGTCGGCGCTGGTTTCACCGACCGTCGTGGACATGATCTTGATGAGCCAGAAGATCAGCGTGACTTCCGGCACCTTATTGATGGTGCGTATCAGAAAGGCTTTCTGCGGGTTCAGCATCGTCGTTCTCCTCTTGAGTGCTTTGTTTGTGCAAGCACTTTCGGCGAGGAGACTTAGGCGTCGCTTAGATCATGCGCGTTGCATCAGCCAGTCGATGGCGGCATCGAAGAGACGCGTTCCGTCTGCAGAAAGATTGGTGAAGCTATCGTTGCCGAGAAAGAACATCACGCGGCGCGCGGGCGCGAGCGATTCATAATCCATCGTCGCACCTTTTTCATAGGCGAAAATGGCTGCTTGCTCCGGCTGTCCGTAGATCGTTGCGATGATGCTCGCGCCCAATCCCGGCTTGCCCCAACTCATGCCCGCCTGCTTGCGATACACATTCGCCACGCCCGCAGGCAGCCCCGCCGAAAGCACGTGCGGCGCGTTGACGATCCATAAATAACGCTCTTTTTGCGCTTCGCCGAAGTCGATATCGTGACGCTTGCCGGTCATGGCGAAGTCGTCGAGCAAATCGTTTTCCCACGTAAGCAGCGGCACAGCGAGCGTACGCCATCCAGGCGCGACATCTTTCGATGAAACCGTTGACGATACGATCACCAGATCCGGCGTGCCAATATCGTGCGGACGCGTAGCCTGATCGACGAGTTGCACGCTATGGCCGCGCGCCTGAAGATGCGCGGCGGCGGCACGATCGATATCGATATTCGGGCCGTTCAACTGCACGAGCATCACGATGCTGCGTGCCTGCGCGTTCGCTATGCCATGAAAAAGTGCTGCGCCGATCAAAGGCGCGATCATCAACGCGCGGCGTCGTGTGGAAATGGACATGGTTCAGAACTCGAAAGTGGTGAGCAGAGACACTTGCCGCGCATCGCCGATCGCTACGAAATAGCGATTCGCGCTCGACGGGTAGTAAGTTTTGTTGAACATGTTCTTCACGTTGAGCTGCAATGAAACGTTATGCTTACCAACTTTCGTCTCATACGATGCAAATGCATCCGCAATGAAATAAGCGGGCAACGTGAAACTGTTTGCAGAGTCGCCGGGACGCTTGCCGACATAATGGCCCGCTGCGCCCAATCGGAAATCGTCGCCACCGAACAGCGTGCCGAAGTCATACACCGCCGCAAGCGATGCCGTATGCTGCGGCACGTTCCACAAGCGATAACCCGCATACAAAGGGTCTTCCGTGGTCTTCGCATCGAGATACGCGTAGCTGGCCATCACGTTGATATGCTGGCCGATTTGTCCCGATACATCGAGTTCCACGCCACGCGAGCGCGCCCGGCCCGAGGTGCGCCAATCGGTGAGTTTGGTTGCGTCGTTATATTGCGAGACCAGCACGTTCTTCTTGTCGATATTGAACAGCGCGAGCGTGCCCGTCAGACCATTCGGCATCGCGATCTTCGCGCCGACTTCATATGCAGTCGCTTCTTCCGGCAACACGTTCGAGTCGATCACCACGCCCGAGCTCAAAGGCGCAATCGTCGATGTCGGCTTGAGCGATTGCGAATAACTGCCGTAAAACGAGAGCGTTTCCGTCGCTTTATAGACGATGCCCGCGCGCGGCAGCCACTTGCCGCCGTCAATATCCGTGTTGGTGACGAAGGGCCGGCCTTTGCCCGCTACCTGGTTGTACGACAGATAACGCAATCCGCCGGAGACGATCCACTTATCGGTCAGATGCAGCGCATCCTGCACGAAGATTGAGCGATCATGCAGCGTGTCGGTCTGATCGCTGTCGCTTGCTGAAATCGTGCTCGACGGGCTTTCGCGCCCATAAACCGGATTGATATAGCTGAACGTGTATTTGGTGGCCTGACGCAGCAGGTCGCGCCGATAGATACGACGATATTCCGAGTCCACGCCAACCTGAAGATCGTTTCGTAATCCAAACGTATTGAAGTGACCGTCCACATAAGCGATTGCGTAACTGTCGGTGCTGAGCGCGCCGTGCGTGGCGTCGTTACTGCGCGACAGCGTGCCCGCAACATTGTTCACGCCTTGCACGCGAAGCTGATTCGCATCGTACGTTTCACGGTTATAGCTGTAACCGAAGTGCGCTTTCCAGTCCGCGTTGATCTGATGATCCACGCTCAGTTGCGCCAGATGCGACTCGCCCGCCATATTGTTGAATGGCTCGTCGAGACGTTCGCGTGCGGGAATGGCCAGCGGTTCATTCGTGCTCGGATCGAGCGCCGTGCCGCGATCGAACGGATAAAGATACTTGCGATACTCGTAGGAGAGCACCACTTGCGTATCGCGTCCGTAATACGCGAGCGACGGCGCTACCAGCGTCTCACGATGCTCGCCGAAATTGCGCCAATACTGCTCGTTCACCTGATCGACAATCAGCCGATACGCCACTCCCGAATCGCCGATCGGACCGGTTGCATCCAGCGTGCCGCCAGCACCATTGCGGTCGTGTCCGTACGTCGAGCCATAGAGCGATACCGCGTGATAGGGCATGAGCATTGGCTGCTTGCTGACCACGTCCACCACGCCGCCGGGGTCCATGATGCCGTACAGAAGCGATGTCGGTCCCTTGAGCACTTCGACGCTCTCAGCCGCAGCATTCAGGCCGCGTCCCTGCACGAGCGGCATGCCGTTGTGCATGATCGAACCATCGCGGTTTCCGCCGAAGCCGCGTTTTAGTAAGGTATCCTGCGTGCCTGCCAGCGTGTTGCCTTGCACGACGCCGCTGACGTTGGCGAGTGCATCGTCCAGATTGCGCGGGCGCTGATCGCGCAGCACTTGTTGCGGCACGACGTTGACGGCTTGCGCGATATCGAGAATGGGCGTGTCGGAACGCGTGACGCTGGCTTCTTTCGGTTCGCGATACGAGCCGGTTTTAAAGGCGTTCGATGTGACGGTGACCGCGGGCAGCGTCGCATCGGCGGGCGAGGCTTGTGAGGTATTGGAACGTTCGATCAGCGTGAAACTGCCATCGTCTTGCGTCTGCGCTTCGAGACCGGTTCCCGCGAGCAAATGAACGAGTGCATCGTTGATGCCGTATTCGCCGTGCAATCCAGCACTCGTGCGATTCGCGGCAAGCGCGCTCGGATACGAGAGCAGAATGCCGGATTCGCGCCCGAAGCGATTCAGCGCGGATTCCAGCGAGCCCGAAGGAATGTCGTACTGCTTTAGCGCGATATGGCCAGATGCCTCGGCGGAAACGGCATGCGTTGAAGATAAAGCTGTCGCAAACAGCACGCTGACCGCCAGCGCTATCATGCGTGCCCGACTTGAAGATCCCATTTTCGATTGCTCACAGAAGATAGATTGGAGTGCTCTTATCTGTCTTGTCCCGCGAGAATCAAAAACAGCTCACTCATCGGCAAAATTTTTTAGGTCGGGCGCACCGCGACCCAATAACGCGTGACATATTCGACGCGAACCGGCAGCGCGTGGGCGAGTGCCGCGAGTACGCGGTCGGTGTCATCGAGTGGATACGTGCCCGACAAACGCAATGCCGCGATGTCGGGATCGCAGCGCACGAGGCCGTTGCGATAGCGGCTCAGTTCCGCGAGGAAATCGTCGAGCCGCATATGACTGGCGACAATCAGGCCGCTGGTCCATGCGGCATCATCCGGATCGGTACGCTGCACGCGCGCCACTTGCAAGCGATCGAAGCGCGCGCGTTCGCCCGCATGCAGCACGGCGGCGTTCTGCGGCGCGTCCATCGGTTCGATGCGTACCGCGCCTTCGAATACGTCGAGGCGCGCATTGTCGGCATCTTGGCGCACGGCGAAACGCGTACCGAGCGCTTCGAGCGTGGCTTGAGTCGTGTCGACGAAAAAGCGCCTTGAGGATGGTTCGGCATGCCCGGTCGTCACCATGATTTCACCGCGCACCAGCCGCACACGGCGCGCGTCCGCCGTGTAGCGGATATCGATGGCGCTGTCCGTGTTCAGCATCAGCCGTGTGCCGTCCGCGAGCGTGATGGTGCGCCGCTCGCCCACAGCGGTCCGGTAATCCGCCTTCCACGCGCGCCACGGCAAACGCTGTTCAGCCACATATGCGCTGCCGCCCGCAAAAAACAGCAGCATCAACAGCTTGATCGACTCACGACGCCTGCGCGCCGGTTTCTGTGCAAGCGCAGCGCGTGCGGCGCTCGCGTGCTCGGACAAGCCGCGCATGCGTCCGCTCACCGATTCGATATGCCGCCACGCGCGCGCATGATCGGGATGTTCCGCGAGCCAGTGTTCGAAGGCGCGGCGGTCGGTATCGCGTGTATTGCCGGATTGGAGTTCGACCCACCAATGCACTGCGCGCTTTGCGATATGCGGCGCGATGTTCGGCACATTCATGCGTGCAGCGCAAAGAAGCACTGTTCAGCAGCGCGCGTCAGATAGCGCTTGACGGTGGCGATCGAAATGTTCAGTTCTGCAGAGATCTCCGCGTGTGTCGCGCCGTCGAGTTGGGCTAGCAGAAACGCGCGCTTCACGGGCACGGGCAAACCATCGAGCAATGCGTCGATTTCATAGAGCGTTTCGAGGATCAGCGCGCGTTCTTCAGGCGAAGGCGCGAGCGGCTCAGGCATCTGCGCGAGGGCATCGAGCCAGGCTTGTTCGATCTGCTCGCGCCGCCAGTGGTTGTAGAGCACCCGTTGCGCGACGGTGGTGAGCAAGGCGCGTGGCTCGCGGGCATCGATGGGTTCGTCGCGTGCAAGCAGGCGCAGGAAAGTGTCGTGCGCGAGATCGGCGGCACGATGCGCGCAGCCGAGTTTGCGTCTGAGCCACGTGCGCAGCCAGGCGTGATGATCGAAGTAGAGCGTTTCCACTTCGCGTTGCAAGACCGTCTCGTTGGACAACATGCGCAGCGTTCCCGGCGTCAGAGGCGAATCGAACCGCATCGAGCGGCGATTGGTCAGCGCAATGCTTCAAAGCATCGCCTCATCGCCGTCCAGGAATAAGAATCATTCCTATTATCTCATAAATTAGCTTGCGTTTACTTAGCAAACGCTTTCATCGCTGCGTCAGAGCCTTATCCAGCAAGACTCGGCAAAAAAATTTCAACGTCTGTTTACTTGATTGTTAACAAACATTACACTTCGCCCCGTTAGTTAATGCGGATCATTCCCATTTACTAAGTCTAAGGCGGCTCCGACCGCGCCAGTTCGCCTCATGCAATGTGAGGCTTCACCTCTTCCAACACGCTCACCATGCCCGCTCAGTTCAAGACGCGGACGCGCCTGCTCGCGTCCGTCGGTGCGCTTTATTGCGCAAGTTTCGCGTTGCCTTCTCAAGCGCTGGCGCAGACCGCGCCTGATACCGCCGATACCGCCGCCACGACCGCCATCGCCGCCACCTTACCCGCCGTCAAGGTGAACGCCAACGCCATTCAGTCGGACCTGCAGACCAAGGCGCTGCCGTCGTACAAATTCACCGCGCCCTTGCTCGATACCCCGCGCTCCATCACCGTCATTCCTGAAGAGTTGATCCGCGAGACCAACGCGACGACCTTCGCCGATGCGCTCAAGACCGTGCCCGGCATCACCTTCCTCGGTGGCGATGCAGCGGCGAATCCGTCGGCGGATCGTCCGGTGATTCGCGGCTTCGAATCGCGCAATTCGATTTTTGTGGATGGCATTCGCGACTCGGGCGTGCAAAACCGCGAGACTTTCGATGTCGAGATCATCACGGTCATCAAGGGACCGGACTCGGTTTATGCGGGACGCGGCTCGGTAGGCGGCTCGATCGATATCGAAACGAAGACGCCGAAGAACGAGAACTTCATCAGCGGCAGCGCTGGCGTTGGCACGGATGCGTACAAGCGCCTGACGGTCGATGTGAACCAGAAGTTCGGTGACGGCAACGCGTTCCGCTTCAATGCCATGGGCCACGATGCAAACCAGCCGGGCCGCAATAACGTGTACAGCAAGCGCTGGGGCGTGGCGCCTTCGGTCGCGTTCGGCCTCAATAGTCCGACCACGGTCACGCTGAGCTACTACCATCTGAATTCTTACGATATGCCTGATTTCAGCGTGCCATTCCGTTCGACGGGCGGCACGCCGATCAACAGCAATCGCAGTCAGTTCTATGGCTTCAACAATCGCGACTACCGCTACGGACAGACCGATACGGGCGAAGTGCGCGTCGAACATCGCTTCAACGACAATCTCAAGCTGAAGAACACCACGCAGTTTGGTCGCTCGACACTGGACTATGTGGCGACCAATCCGCAGTTGCTGAGCGCGACATCGAATATTCTGGGTTTGCAGGCGAAAAGCGGCAAGTATGCAACCAACAGTATTACTAACCAAACCGAACTGACCGGCAAGGCGACGCTGCTCGGCATGGAGCACACCATGACGGGCGGGATCGAATTCAGTCACGAAAAGAGCCTGTATGAAGGCTATCTCGTGACGGACAGCGCGGGCAACAATATCCGTTCGAATACACCGTGTGCGGTGGCGTATAACTGCACGGGCATCAACGCGTGGAATCCGGACAATCCGTGGCTCGGCCATATCGTGCTGAATGGCGATACCGGTTTTCCCGGCGCGGCGACGCATACGCAGACCAACGTGGCATCCGCGTATCTGTTCGATAGCGTGAAGATCACGGATCAATGGTTGTTCAATGCGGGCGTGCGCTTCGATCGCTTCGATGTGACGGCGATTCAGCAAGGCGCGAAGGATCTGACCAACAACGCGAACCTGTTCAGCTATCAGGTCGGTCTCGTGTACAAGCCGGTGCCTTCGGTGAGCCTGTATACGTCCTATGGCACGTCGGCGAATCCGCCGGGCGCGAACTCGGGTATTGGCGGCGGCACCGATCAGTTGACGACCACCAATCAGGACTTGTCGCCGGAACGCAGCCGGAATATTGAAGTGGGCGCGAAGTGGGACGTGCTGGATCGATTGTCGCTGAATCTGGCGCTGTTCCAGACCGACAAGACCAACGCGCGCGTCAGCGATGGCCTCGGCGGCACCATCAACGCAGGCAAGCAGCGCGTGCGCGGCGTGGAAGTCGGCTCGGCGGGCAATATCACCGGCGCATGGAGCGTGTTCGGCGGCTATTCGTATCTGGATGCAATCACCGTCGATGCAGGCGCGGCCAGCCCCACTTCATCCGGACTCCCGATGGTTACGGTGCCCAAGCACAACTTCACGCTCTGGTCTTTCTACGACGTGATGCCGAAGCTTAAGGTTGGTGCGGGCGTGGCGGTGGCGAGCAAGACGTACGCATCGGTTTCGCCGACCGTACGAAAGTGGACGCCGGGTTATGCCCGTGTCGATGCCGTCGCCACGTATCACGTGACCAAGACCGTGGACTTGCAGTTGAACGTGAACAACATCTTCGACCGTAAGTATTTCTCGACCGCGTATCCGATCTACGCGACGTGGGCGCCGGGTCGTTCCGCCATGCTGACGCTGAATTTCTATCAGTAAGCAGTGTTCAGCGATCCCACGGCGGTGCATCACCGAATGATTCGATCAGATGGTCGATGAACCGTCGCACTTTGAGCGGCACGTGTCGCGCGCTCGGATACACGGCCTGAATGGTCAGTTCCGTCGCGCGATACGCGGGCAGCAACGCGATCAATTCGCCACGCGCGATAGGCGCGCCAAATACGAAGGTCGGACCGTAGGCCACGCCCGCGCCTGCGAGCGCTGCGGCAAGCAGCATCTGCATGTTGTTGGCGCTCATGCGGCATGGGCCGTTGATATCGAATGTGCGGCCTTTTTTATCGACCAAGGTCCAGTCGCCTGCGGAAACCGCCTCGCTGAACGCGAGCCGTTGCGCGCGTTGAAGATCGTCGGGCGTGCGCGGCGTGCCGTGACGTTTCAGATAATCCGGCGATGCGCATAGCGTCATGCGACAAGGCGCGATTCTTCTTGCGACCAGCCCCGAATCCGGCAATCGTCCGATGCGAATGGCGAGGTCCGTGCCGATCGTTAGCATATCGATATAACGATCGTTCAGCAGCACTTCCACGTTGACGTGCGGATGCGCTTCCATATAACGTGCGACGACATCGCCCAAGTGCATTGCGCCGAAAGTAACGGGCGCGGCCACACGCAACACGCCGCGTGCGGTGCTCTGCGAGTCACTCGCTTCGCGATTGGCTTCGTCGAAGGCTTCGAGAATTTGCTTGCTGCGAATGTAGTACGCGTGGCCCGCATCGGTAAGACTCAGGCGGCGTGTGGTGCGCTGAAGCAGCCGCGCATTCAGCGATGTCTCCAGCGCGCTCACATATTTCCCCGCCATTGCCGCCGATAAACCGAAACGCCGCGCGGCCGCCGCGAGACTGCCTTCATCGACAGCCGCAACGAACACGCTGATGCACGTGAACCGGTCCATAAACCGTCTCCTCGATTCGATAGCGTGATTATCGGCTGAAGATCATCAATCGCCAATTATCAAGCGTGATTCAAGGCTCTACGATGAACATCACGATCTTCAAGGAGAAAGCGATCATGGATATTCAGTCGAATGGCGTGCGCATTCACGTGAGCACAGCGGGCGAGGGCGAACTCGCGCTCGTGTTTCTGCATTACTGGGGCGGTTCGTCACGAAGCTGGCGATACGTCGTGGACGAACTCGCGGACACGTACGCCACCGTGGCGGCCGATCATCGCGGATGGGGCGAATCGGATGCGCCCGCGACGGGCTACACGATTGCCGATCTCGCTGATGATGCGCAGAACGCGATTGAATCGCTTGATTTGAAGCGCTACGTGCTCGTCGGTCATTCGATGGGCGGCAAGGCGGCGCAATTGCTGGCATCGCGTAGACCGCTTGGGCTGGAAGCACTGGTGCTGATCGCGCCATCGCCACCGTCGCCTACGTTGATCGACGATGAACAGCGCACCTTTATGGCGCATGCTTATGATTCGCGTGAGTCCGTCGAATTCGTCGTCGATAACGTGCTGACCGGCGATACGAAACTCAAGGGTGCGCAACGCGAGCAAGTGATCGAAGACAGTCTGCGCGGCGCAACGCAAGCCAAAACCGGCTGGCTCGATATCGCTATGCGCGAGGACATCACCGAACACGTTGCGCATATCGATGTGCCTGTGCTGGTGATTGGAGGCGAGCGCGATCAGGTGGATCGTGTGGAGACGCTGCGTGCGGAATTGCTGCCGCGCTTAGCCGATGCGCGGCTCGTGATGCTGACGGGAGTGGGCCATCTCTCGCCACTCGAAGCGCCCAAAGAAGTCGCCGCAACAATACGGCGATTCATCTCAGAGCGCGACGGATGAGGCTTGCTTGAGACGCTTGAGTTCGGCCAGCAGTTCCAGCGAAAGTCCTTCGTCATCCGTAAGATTCGCCAGAAATGCCGTGTTGTTATCACGAATCCACGATAGCGGCATTTCCCACCATGCGAGTTCGAGCAGACTTTCGCGCACTTTCTCGGAAAAGCGGAATCGCACCAGCCGCGCGGGCGAACCGACATAAATGCCATACGGCTCGGTATGAAAGTTCGGCGGCACCACCGTGCGCGCACCGATCACGCAGCCGCTTGCAATATTGCTGCCGCCGAGGAACATCGCTTCATCGCCGATCCACACGTCATCGTGGATGACGGTATCGCCATACTGCGGCGGCGGCGCGTTGAGCATGCCGTTGCCGAATACGCTGAACATGGTCGTCGCGATCGTGCGGATATCGTGCTGACCGTTGAGCAAAAAACGCAGCCGCAGACCGCCCGCGACAAAGCGGCCGATCTTGAGGCTTTGCTGTCCGGCATCGTATTTAGCGATAGAACCAACGCCGATACCCGAACCGCGACCGATGCTGAACGTGCCGACCTTCGCTTCCTCGTCCAGCCAGTCGCGAAAGAAGTTATTGGGAATCGACGAGAACGCGCCGTCGCGATAGCCCAGCACGATAAATTGCTTCGCGAAAGGATGATCCGGCATCACGCCGGTGCAGTCGTCCGTGGTCGTTACATTCATGACGTGTTGGTAAGAGTAGGACGCACGTCATGGTAAGTTTTAGTAAGGACAAGCAGCGCGTTGAAAAGAGCCTTATTTCGTGCTCTTTTCGTCGATTTGCGATGCCGCGTTAGCTTACTTCACCACATTCACCGGATTTCCCGCGACGAACGCGGCGATATTGTCCATCAATTGATCCGCAAGCGTTTGCTGCGCCTCATCCGATGCCCATGCCACGTGCGGCGTCACGATCACGTTGGGGCGTGATGCCACGTGCATCAGCGGGTTATCGGCGGCGGGCGGTTCGCTTGTGAGCACATCGAAGCCCGCGCCGCTGACCAAACCTTCGTCGAGTGCTTCCACGAGTGCGGCTTCATCGACCAGACCACCGCGCGCGGTGTTGATGAGCAGCGGTGCTTTCTTCATTGCTCGGAATTCTTTCGTCGAGATCATGTTGCGGGTTTGCGGTGTGAGCGGACTGTGGATGGTGATGACGTCGCTTGTCGCGAGCATTTCGTCCCACGGTGTGTAGAGCGGGCCTAAGCCGTCGCGGCCTTTATGTGCGGCAAAAATGGGCTTCATGCCGAAGGCTTTTGCTATTTCTGCCACGCGTTGGCCTAGCACGCCTTCGCCGATGATGCCGAGCGTTGCGCCGCTCAGGTCTTTAATGGCGTGGTTGAAGAAGCAGAATTGGCCGGATTTTTGCCATTCGCCGGTGAGGACGTCGTTGCGGTAGGCGGTTATGTTGCGGCGCAGGGCGAGCATTAGCGCGAAGGTGTGTTCGGGGACCGTGTTCACCGCATAGCCGCGTATATTCGATACGACGATGTTCTGTTCTGTGCAGGCGGTTTTGTCGAT
>NZ_JAQFVG010000016.1 GCF_029439455.1 Caballeronia sp. BR00000012568055
GCCCTTCGCCACCTGATCCGGCGAGGCGGCGCAATGCGGCACGCTCTGCTGGCAATGGTGTTTGGCGTGCTGCTCGCGCGAGCCTTGCTTTCGAGCATCGTCATGATCGATCCGGATCATGATGCGGGCGGCGCTGTCCTGATGCTGTGCTCGGGCCACGGCGTGATGCTCGTCGCACCATCGATGCACGACGACGACGCCATGCAGGCGATGCCCGGCATGGATATGTCGGACGCATCGGATATGGCCATGCCGATGGATCACAAACATGACGACGCGGGCGCCATAAGCCATACCGGCGATTTATGTGCCTTCAGCGGGGCGCTCGCCACCGCGCTCGCAAGCATCGTCGTACTTTTCTTCCTGTTCGCGCCTCTTAGGCTGCGTGAATCGTGGCGTCTCCCACGATCCGCGCCGATACGCGCGCTTCTTCTCCACTTCAGGCCGCCAACGCGCGCGCCGCCTTTGTTCGCCTGATAAGCCGCTTTATCTGACGTCCGCACGCGAGTCCGGACGCGCTTATCCATTGACGAACCAAGGCGCGCCGAACGCGACGCGCCGGTAGGGAAAAGGAGCAAACATGTCCACTACGTTCAAGGACGCCACGGCCACCGCGCCGAAGACCGGTAACGGCTATCGCACGCTGTGGCGATGGCATTTCTACGCAGCTTTATTCGTGATGCCGTTTCTCGTCGTGCTGGCGATTACGGGCACGTTGTACTGCTTTCAGCCGCAGATCGAGCCGTTGCTGTATCCGCATCGGATGATCGTGCAGCCGGAAGCCGCGCCGAAGCTGAGTCAGGACGCGTTGCTTGCACGCGCGCAGGCCGCGATGCCCGCGAACGCGCAGGCCACGAGCGTGCGCGTGCCTAATGCGCCGGATCGCAGCGCCGAATTCGTGTTTCGTGTGCCGCAGCAGGGAAGCCAGAGCGTGTACGTCAATCCGTATAGCGGCGATGTGCTCGGCACGCTGAGCATCGATAATCGCTTCATGCAGGTTACGCGGATGCTGCATCGCAAGCTCTTGCTGGGCAAGTTCGGCGAGTTGCTGATGGAACTGGTGGCGTGCTGGACGCTGGTGATGATCGGCACGGGCATCGCGTTATGGTGGCCGCAGGGCGCGGCGCGCATGAGCCGCGCGTTCGTCCCCGATCTGACGCTGACGGGCCGGGCGTTCTGGAAGAGCCTGCATGCGTCGATTGGTATTTGGCTGGCGATCGGCGCGGCGGCATTCGTGCTCTCGGGTCTGCCGTGGACGGGATCGTGGGGACAGGGTTTGAAGTCGCTCTCGACCCGCGCCAATCTCGGTGCGCCCGAGGGTTCGTGGGGCGGCTTGCCGTTGCGATCGGCCGTGCCGGGGCAAAGCGCATCGGCGCAGACGCAGACGCACACGCCGAGTGCGGGCCATCATCACATGAGCGAGATGGAATCGATGCCAGGCATGACGATGGATGACATGCCGCTTGCCAACGTGCCGTGGGCGGTCGGCGCAGTGAAGGTGCCGAGCTTGGCCGCAGGCGAAAGCGGCGCGCGCATCGGTATCGATCGCGTGATCGGAATGATGCGCCGGGAAGGGATCGACGGCGGTTACGAGATCGCGCTGCCGCGATCGGCGGACGGGGTCTACACGGTGTCGTATTTTCCCGCCGATCCGAAAGCGGAGCGGACCATTTATATCGACCAATACAGCGGCGCGGTGATGAAGGATATCCGCTATGAGGACTACGGCGCGGTGTCGAAAGCGGTGTCGTACGGCACGGCGCTGCATATGGGCCGCTATTTCGGGCTGGCCAATCAGATCATTTGCGCGGCAATCTCGCTCGGGCTTGCATCGCTTGCCGTGACGGGCTTCGTGATGTGGTGGAAACGCCGCCCCGCGAAGTCGGTCGGCGCACCGTCGCGCGAACGTGCGGCCCCGCCGATGCGCGGCTGGAAAGCCGGCATGGTCCTGCTCGCCGTGATCTTCCCGCTGATGGGCGCGACGATGATCGCCGTGTGGCTGGCGGATCGCGCCGTGTTCAGGCCGTATGCGCGTCAGACCTCATAGCCTTGGCCGACGCCTCGAGTTTGGCGCTTACTTCGCGCTTTTGGAAAGCGCCTTCTCGACCGCGTTCAGTTCATCGAGCACCCACGCCTGATACGTCTTCCCAGCGGGCGCGGTCTCGGTGACGCCCACGACAGGCACGCCGACTTTGAGCGCAAGATCGCGCATGCGTTGGGCCGCGCCGCCGCTGGCCTGACTGTTGTAGAACAGCACGCGCACGCTGTGGCTTTTCAGATCGTTCTCGAAAGCCGCCACATCGGACGCCGATGGTTCCGTGTCATTCATGACGGCAAGCTGGAACTTATCGTTTCGCATATCGAGGCCGAGCGCCTGCGCCATATAGCCGAAAACCGGTTCTGTGGCGGTCACCGGCGTGCCCGCGTACTTCGACTTGATCGCGGCGACGCGCGCGTCGATCGGCTTGAGCGATGCCAGAAACGTGTTCAGATTCTTCGTGTAATCCGCTGCATGCGCGGGATCGCTCGTCTGCAATGATGACGCGAGTTCGCGCGCGTAAGTCGGCATGGCGTCCGGCTCGTACCAGAGATGCGGGTTATCGCCCGATTTCTTCTTGAGCAATTCACCCACGACGATCGTCTGCCGGTTCGTTGCCTTCGATGCCGACAGCAGCTTGTCCATCCAAGGATCGTAGTCCGCGCCGTTATAGACGACGATTTTCGCGTTGGCCAGCGCTTTGCCCACACTCGGACTCGCTTCGAACAAGTGCGGATCTTGATCAGGATTACTCAGGATGCTCGTGACCTGAACGTGCGATCCACCGATCTGACGCGCCACATCGCCATAAAAATTCTCGGCGGCCACGACTTTGACAGGCGACGCGGCGGTTGCGGGCAGCGAGACGCACATGGCCGCGACGAATGACGCGACAAGCGCTGCGATTGAAACGAACTTCATAGACGACTCCAGGGCGATTGAAAAATACGGGTGTAGGCAGGTTGCAACGAATCTTTACGCTATTAATGCAATGATATAACATTGCGTTCGCACATCGGAGGGTGCCGGAATTTCGGTGTGAGCACCGCGTTCGCATTATGCAACGATATATTGTTGCGTGGGCGACGCGGGCGATATCAGAACGAAATAAACCAACGACCACGTGAAAAAGAACCTCCAACGCCTTTCGCCACTCTCGCTGGCGTGCTTCGCCGTCATCGCTCAGGCGCAGCAGGATACGGCGACAAGCGCCGCGCCGATCCCCGGTGGCGCGCTTGCGCCCGTCTTCGTCACCGCCAATCCGCTGGGCGATACCGACCTGATCGCGCCCGCCACCGCCTTGTACGGCGATGAACTGACGCGCCGGCAAACCAACTCGCTCGGCGAAACGCTCAACGGACTGCCCGGCGTATCGACGACGACTTACGGTCCGATGGTCGGACGCCCGATCATCCGCGGGATGGACGGCGACCGCATTCGTCTGCTGCAAAACGGCGTCGCCGCGTGGGATGCGTCGTCGTTGTCCTACGATCACGCGGTGCCGCAGGAGCCGCTGACCATCGAGCGCGTCGAGATCGTGCGCGGGCCGGCCGCGCTCTTGTACGGCGGCAACGCGATCGGCGGCGTGGTGAATACCATCGACAATCGCATTCCGCGCGAGCCGATCAAGGGCGTGGACGGCGCAGTGGATGCCAGCTACGGTGGCGCGAACAACGCGCGCGCAGGCGAAGCGATGGTCGAAGGCGGCAACGGCCAGTTCGCCTTCCACGTCGATGCCTTCGACCGCGAAACCAGTAAGGAGCGCATTCCCGGCTTCGCGCATTCGGATCGCCAGCGCGCGCTCGATGGCCCGGACGCGGACGAGGCCTACGGCAGCATCCCGAACAGCGATGGCCGCTGGCACGGCGGCGCGGTCGGCGGCGCGTACACGTGGGCGGACGGTTACGCGGGCTTGTCCTACAACGGCTACGAGGCAAACTACGGCTCCGTCGCGGAAGACGACGTGCGTCTGCGCATGCATCAGGATCACGTTGCGTTCGCGTCAGAAGTGCGCAATCTGAAAGGCCCGTTCTCGCAACTGAAGTTCGATTTCGGTTATACGGACTACGAACATAAGGAAATCGACGATGGCGTGACCGGCACGACTTTCCGCAATCATGGCTACGAAGCGCGCATCGAGGCGCGGCATCGCAAGATCGGGCCGCTGGAGGGCGCGATTGGCGTGCAGCTCAGCCAGAACACGTTCTCCGCACTCGGCGATGAAGCGCTCGTGCCGACCACGCAGACGACCAACGTCGCGCTGTTCGGCCTCGAAGAATGGAACGTCACCGATGCGTTCAAGCTGAGCGCAGGCGCGCGTTACGAGCACGTCAGGCAAGATCCGACGGCGGCGGGCAACGAGAAGTTCGCAAGCGCCACCACGCGCGATTTCAACGCGGCGAGCGCATCGCTTGGTGCGTTGTACAAGCTGACGCCGGCGTGGGCGGTGGCGGGCAATATCGCTTATACCGAGCGCGCGCCCGCGTTGTACGAGTTGTTCGCCAATGGGCCGCACGACGCGACCGGGCAGTATCTGATCGGCAATCCGGACGCGCAAAAGGAAAAGGCCATTTCGGGCGATCTCTCGCTGCGTTACGCGAGCGGTCCGAACAAGGGCAGCGTCGGCGTGTTCTACAGCCGCTTCCGCAACTATCTCACCGAGTACAACACCGGCCGTCTGGTCGATGACGACGACGAGCCGGTTCCCGCAGGCACCGACGGCGCATTGAACGAGGCGGTGTATCGCGGCGTGCGGGCGGAGTTTTACGGCATCGAATGGGACAGCAAGTGGCGCATTTTCGAGCAGGGCGCGCACAAGGTCGATTTCTCGCTGGTCGGCGACTACACGCACGCCCGCAATATGGACACTGGCTCGCCGCTGCCACGCATTTCGCCGCTGCGCGCGACCGTGGCGCTGGACTACGGCTACGGTCCGTTTGGCGCGCGCGCGGAGATGGAACACGCGTGGGCGCAGCACCGCGTGCCGGAAGACGATTTGCCGACCGCGAGCTACACCAAACTCGGCGTGATGCTCACCTACAAGTTCCACGTCGGCGAAACGCACTGGCTCGCTTACGTGCGCGGCGACAACCTGACCAATCAGGACATTCGATACGCGAGTTCGGTGGTGCGCGATATCGCGCCGGAAGGCGGACGCAGCGTGATGGTCGGCCTGCGCACGACGTTCTGATGGATTGGTCAGGCGGACTGCCGCAACGTCTGCGCCGCCGCGACCATGTTCTTCAGCGCAGGAATCACCTCTTCCCACTGACGCGTCTTCAGACCGCAATCCGGATTCACCCACAGGCGCTCGGCTGGAATACGCTCCGCCGCCTTCTTCATCAAATTGACGATGTGTTCCTCGCTCGGAATATTGGGCGAGTGAATATCGTACACGCCCGGTCCGATTTGATTCGGATAACTGAAGTCATCGAATGCGTCGAGCAGTTCCATGTCCGAGCGCGATGTTTCGATGGTGATGACATCCGCATCCATATCCGCGATCGACGCGATGATGTCGTTGAACTCGGAATAGCACATATGCGTGTGGATTTGCGTTTCGTCCTGCACGCCATTCGCAGTAATCCGAAACGATTCCACCGCCCAGCGCAAATACTCCTCCCATTGCGCGCGGCGCAGCGGCAGACCTTCGCGCAACGCGGCTTCATCGATTTGAATCACGCGCACGCCGGCCTTTTCCAGATCGAGCACTTCTTCGCGGATGGCGAGCGCCAGTTGATAGCACGACACCGAGCGAGGCTGATCGTCACGCACGAACGACCAGTTCAGAATCGTTACGGGACCGGTCAGCATGCCCTTCATCGGCTTGCTCGTTTGTGACGCCGCGTACTTGGTCCACTCGACGGTCATCGCTTTCGGGCGGCTGATATCGCCGAACAGGATTGGCGGCTTCACGCAGCGCGAACCGTACGACTGCACCCAGCCGAACTGGCTGAATGCGTAGCCATCGAGTTGTTCGCCGAAGTATTCGACCATGTCGTTGCGTTCCGCTTCGCCGTGGACGAGCACATCCAGACCCAGCGCTTCCTGTTCCTTCACCGCGCGGCTGATCTCCTGTTCCATCGCGGACTTGTAGCCAGCGGCATCCAGTTCGCCTGCCTTGAACTGGCTGCGCGCATGACGGATCGCGCTCGTCTGCGGAAACGAGCCGATGGTCGTAGTCGGAAACGCGGGCAGACCCAGAATCGCGGCCTGCTTCTTCGCGCGATCTTCGTAGCTATTATTTCGTTGTCCGAGCGATGCATCGAGTTCGGCGAGCGAAGCCTTGACTGCAGGATTGTTCACGCGCGGCGATTGACGGCGGCTCTCGATCGCAGCGGCATTGGCGGCAAGCGCGTCTTTCACCGATTCGCGGCCGTGGTTCAATGCGCGCGCAAGCACATCGAGTTCATCGAGCTTTTGCAGCGCGAACGCGAGCCACGACTTGATTTGGGCGTCGAACTTTACTTCGCTATCCAGATCAACCGGTACGTGCAGCAGCGAACACGATGGCGCAATCCAAAGGCGTTTGCCGAGTTGCGCGTGCAGCGGTTCGAGCCAGTCGAGCGTTGCGGTCAGATCGCTTTTCCAGATATTGCGGCCATTGATCGCGCCGACCGACAAGACTGATGTATCCGGCAACTGAGCGACGATCTCTTTGATCTCGTCGCGTGCGTTGATCGCATCGATATGCAGGCCATCGACGGGCAGTTTGCAGGCGAGCGGCAGATTGCCCTGCAACTGGCCGAAATAAGTCGCCAGCAGCAAACGCACGCGGCGCGCCGATAGCACGTCGTACGCCGCGACGAAGGCGGCTTGCCACTTCGGATCGAGTTCGGTGACGAGCGCGGGTTCATCGATCTGTACCCAGTCCACGCCTTGCGCCGCGAAGTGATCTAGCAATGCGGCATACACCGGCAGAATGCGCGGCAATAGTTCGAGCTTGTCCGACTCGTCCTTCGCCTTGCCGAGCCACAAATACGTGACCGGCCCGATGATCACCGGCTTCACGTTCACGCCGACCGCGCGCGCCTGCGCCACTTGTTCGATCAGGCGTGAGATATCCAGCTTGAATTGCGTGTTCGCATCGAATTCCGGGACGATGTAGTGGTAGTTGGTATCGAACCACTTGGTCATTTCACCCGCCGCCACGCCGCCGCAGCACGCCGCGTGTTCTTCGGCGCTGGCGGCCGACCGGCCACGCGCGACGCGGAAAGTGTTGTCGAGCGTATCGCCGTGGAAATCGCGGACGCGCTCGGGCAGATTGCCGAGCGTAAAGCTCATATCGAGCACTTGATCGTAAAACGCGAAATCGCCGACGGGCACGTAATCCAAACGCGCCTGATCCTTCCAGTGGCGCTCACGCAAGTTGGCGGCGGTCGCCTTCAGTTCTTCTCGCGATGACTCGCTTTTCCAATACTTTTCGAGCGCGAACTTCAATTCGCGTTTTGCGCCGATGCGCGGAAATCCCAGATTATGTGTCGTAGCCATGTTGCGTGTCGTCCGTGAAGAAGTAATTGGACACGATGATAGAATTTTCGATGTATGAAGAAAAATGGATTGTTTTCATACATCGATTAATGTTTTTCATGGAGCGGAAATGCTCGAGCGCAATCATTTGCGGGTCGTGCGGGAAGTGGAGCGTCAGGGTTCGCTGACCGCTGCGGCCGACGTGCTCAATCTCACACAGTCGGCGTTGAGTCATACCGTCAAGAAGCTCGAACAGTATTTGGGCACGGAAATATGGACGCGCGAAGGGCGCTCGCTGCGCCTCACGCAGGCGGGGCAATATTTGCTGGGGCTGGCGAACCGCATGCTTCCTCAGTTCGAACAAGCCGAATTGCGTATGAAGCAATACGCGCAGGGCGAACGCGGCACGCTGCGCATCGGAATGGAATGTCACCCGTGCTATCAATGGTTGCTGCGCGTGGTGTCGCCGTATCTGAAGGACTGGCCGGATGTGGATGTGGACGTGAAGCAGCGCTTTCAGTTCGGCGGTATCGGTGCGCTGTTTGGCTTCGATATCGATGTGCTCGTCACGCCTGATCCGCTGAAAAAGGACGGTCTGCGCTTCGTGCCGGTGTTCGATTATGAGCAGGTATTGGTGGTGGCTGATGGGCATCCGCTGGCATCGGCTGCGTATATCACGCCGGAACAGCTTACTTCGGAAGTGCTGATCACGTATCCCGTCGAAACGGATCGGCTCGATATCTACACGCAGTTTTTGTCGCCCGCGAACGTCATGCCGCGACGGCACAAGACGATCGAAACCACCGACATCATGATGCAGATGGTCGCCAGCGATCGCGGTGTCGCTGCGTTGCCGCGCTGGCTCGCGGAGGAGTACGCCGACCGCATGCCGATTACGCCCGTCAAGTTGGGCAAGAAGGGCATCGCCAAAAAAATCTATCTGGGCGTGCGCGAGTCGGATCGGGAGATCGAGTATCTCGCTGCGTTTCTGACGCTTGCGCGGAGTATCGGCGGGACGCGTGCGCGCGTGCGAACTTGAGGCGGCATCAAAAATTCAGCGACCGAAAGCGGCTTTCACATCGTGAAATGACGTGGGATTTTTCGCGCGCGGATGTTTTCGTCGCTTGAAAGTGCGTTTTGCATCGCAAAAAACGATATGCAAGTAACTGAAAAATAACGATAAATTATCTCTTATGTCTTATATAAGAGTTGAGTGGACGGCGCTAATATGGAGTCATGTGATTCGCTTCGAAAAACCCAGCGACACGCTGATCATCCTTAAACGCTCTTCGCTCTCAGGAGAAAAACATGTCCCAATACCAAGACGACATCAAGGCAGTTGCCGGTTTGAAGGAGAAACAAGGCAGCGCGTGGAATGCGATCAATCCGGAATCGGCTGCACGCATGCGCGCGCAGAACAAGTTCAAAACGGGCCTGGATATCGCCCGGTACACGGCCAAGATCATGCGCGCCGACATGGCCGCGTACGACGCCGATCCGTCCAAATACACGCAGTCGCTGGGCTGCTGGCATGGCTTTATCGGCCAGCAGAAAATGATCTCGATCAAGAAGCACTTCAACAGCACCGAACGCCGCTATCTGTATCTTTCCGGCTGGATGGTCGCCGCGCTGCGTTCCGAATTCGGCCCGCTGCCGGATCAGTCGATGCACGAAAAGACCTCCGTCAGCGCGTTGATTCGTGAGCTGTACACCTTCCTGCGTCAAGCGGATGCGCGTGAACTCGGCGGCCTGTTCCGTCAACTCGATGCAGCCACGGGCACCGCGAAAGCCGCGATTCAGGAGAAGATCGACAACCACGTGACGCATGTCGTGCCGATCATCGCGGATATCGACGCGGGCTTCGGCAATGCGGAGGCCACGTATCTGCTGGCGAAGCAGTTTATCGAAGCGGGCGCTTGCTGCATCCAGATCGAAAATCAGGTGTCCGATGAAAAGCAGTGCGGCCATCAGGATGGCAAGGTGACGGTGCCGCACGAGGACTTCCTCGCCAAGGTCCGCGCGATCCGTTACGCGTTCCTCGAACTGGGCGTGGACGACGGCATTATCGTGTGCCGTACGGATTCGCTCGGCGCGGGCCTGACCAAGCAGATTGCCGTGACGCATACGCCGGGCGATCTGGGCGATCAATACAACGCGTTCCTCGATTGCGACGAAATCGCCGCCGACGCACTCGGCAATGGCGATGTGGTCATCAAACGCGACGGCAAGCTGCTGCGTCCGAAGCGTCTGCCGAGCAATCTGTTCCAGTTCCGCGCCGGTACGGGCGAAGCGCGTTGCGTGCTGGACTGCATCACGTCCTTGCAGAACGGCGCGGACTTGCTGTGGATCGAAACGGAGAAGCCGCATATCGCGCAGATCGGCGGCATGGTGAGCGAAATCCGCAAGGTGATTCCGAACGCGAAGCTGGTGTACAACAACAGCCCGTCGTTCAACTGGACGCTGAACTTCCGTCAGCAGGTGTATGACGCGATGAAAGCCGCAGGCGACGATGTGTCGAAGTACGACCGCGCGCAACTGATGAGCGTGGAGTACGACGATACGCCGCTGGCCGCCGCCGCCGATGAGAAGATCCGCACGTTCCAGGCTGATGCATCGCGTGAAGCGGGAATCTTCCATCATCTGATTACGTTGCCGACGTATCACACGGCTGCGTTGTCAACTGACAATCTGGCGAAGGAATACTTCGGCGATCAGGGCATGCTCGGTTATGTCGCTGGCGTGCAGCGCAAGGAAATCCGTCAGGGTATAGCGTGCGTCAAGCATCAGAACATGTCCGGCTCGGATATCGGCGATGACCACAAGGAGTACTTCAGCGGCGAAGCAGCGTTGAAGGCGGCGGGCAAGGACAATACGATGAATCAGTTCTGATACTTAAGCATCCTTAATTTATAACGCAGCATCGTTTCGCATTCTTTTAGCAAAGCCGGCTTCTTCAAGAAGCCGGCTTTTTTTCGTCCCAAAAGTCTTGGATGAACGCTCGCCGCCTTCCGCACGGACGTTCGTCTCGCGCTTAGCTCAAGAAAAAATAATCATCGATTGCAAGAGACGGTGAATGTCTCGCTCGTTCATAGAATGGATTTCAGACATCAGGCGCGGTGGCCCGAATCGTTCAGGCCGCCTGGTGCTCATCACATTCATTCGAGAAAGCAACGATGAAAATATTCGTAGTGTCGCTCGAAAGTCTTTCCACACGATACACGTGCGAATGGCTCGAAGGCGTGCCTGCCACGCTTGCGCAATGGGCCGAACAGGCAGGACGGCAAGTCGAGGTCATCAATATCGTCGGTGAGTCTGCGGCTCACGATACGACGTCGGGCGCGTTCGTGAACTTCGCGGAAACGAACCGGTGGAAAGGCGAGCAGGCCATTCGCATCGCCCGATTGTTCGCTAACGGTGAAGTCGAAAACGGCGACAGATTTCTCTTTACCGACGCGTGGAATCCGGTCGTGCTTCAAGTGAAGTACATGGCCGATCTGTTGGGCATACGCGCCGGGCTGCACGGAATCTGGCATGCGGGACAGTACGATCCGCAAGACTTCCTCGGCAGGTTGATCGAACACAAAGGCTGGGCCAGAGCCACGGAAGAAGCCATTTTTCATGCGCTCGATCGCAATTACTTCGCGACGAACTTTCATCTCGAACTGTTTCTAAAGGGCGTGTTCGGCGCGGGCTCACATGACCTTGGAAGAAAGGTGGCGTTAGCCGGTCAGCCGCACGAACAGATGATGCAGCATTTGAAAATGTTAAGGATGACGAATTCATTCAATG
>NZ_JAQFVG010000017.1:0-12071 GCF_029439455.1 Caballeronia sp. BR00000012568055
ATACCGATCCCGAGCTTTTCGAAGCCGAACTGGAACGCATCTTCTACAAGACATGGGTCTGGGTCGCGCACGACAGCGAATTGCCAAAGCCCGGCGATTTCGTCACCACAATCATCGGCCGCCAGCCGGTCATCGTCGTGCGTGACAAGACGGACACGGTGAACGTGCTGCAAAACCGCTGCCGCCATCGCGGCGCGACCGTCTGTGAAGAACACAAAGGCAACGCTAAAGGCTTCACGTGCCCGTATCACAGTTGGTCCTATGCACTCGATGGCACGCTGCGCGCCCTGCCCTATGGCGACGGTTACGAAGGCGTGTGCGAGAAAGGCGATCTGCCGCTCAAGAAGTTACGCGTAGGCGTGTATCAAGGCCTGATTTTCGCGAGCTTTGATGAAAGCATCGAACCACTCGAAGACTTTCTCGGTGGCGCGAAACCGTGGATCGACTTGTTCATGAAGCAAGGCGCGGGCTATCCGATCAAGGCCAACGGCGAGCATAAGTTCAAGTTCAAAGGCAACTGGAAGATTCAGCTTGAAAACACCACGGACCTGTATCACTTCCCGGTCGTGCATAAGTCGTGGATGAAGTCCATCGATGAAGAAACGGCTGCGGTCATCACCAGTTTCATGACGAGCGATGAAGCCTTCTGCCGCTCGCTCGGCAACGGTCATAGTCTTGCCGTGCTGGTGCCGGAAATCGTCGATCTGGATAAGGACGATGGCGCACCACTGCCCGAACGCTTCAACGATCTCGCGGCGAAACTCGCAGAAAAGCACACCCCCGAAGAGGTGCGACGCATTGTGCGTTCGTTGATGGGCGTTGGCTTCAACCTGAATCTGTTCCCCAATCTCGCGTTGTCGATGGCATTTTTCCGCGTGCTGCGCCCTATTTCCGTGGATGAAACCGAAATTCGCCACGTCGCACTCGCGATGGATGGCGGTCCGGATGAAGCGAACCGCGTGCGTCTGCGCATTCACGAACACTTTCAAGGTCCGTTCGGTTTCGGCAGCCCCGACGATGCCGAAGCATGGGAACGCGTGCAACGCGGCGCGTATGCCGGACCCGATGTCCCGATCCTCGTCAATCGCGGCCTGAACCGCGAAACCACCGCTCCGAACGGAGAAAAAACCGCGCATTCCACCGATGAAACCGGCATGCGCGAGGCCTACAAGCAATGGCGCGCAATGATGGAGCAGGCATGATGGACGATCACAACGCACTCCTCTCTCACCAGACCTTCGCGCGCGCGATCGAATTCATCTGGCGCGAAGCCGAGATACTCGACAAGCGCGATTACCGCGCATGGCTCGAATTGTGGGATTCGCAAGGTTTCTACGTTGTACCAATCGATCCGGAAGCCACCGACTTCGCCGCCACGCTGAACTACGCGTACGACGATCATCATATGCGCGAATTGCGCGTGCAACGCATGACGTCAGGCTATTCCGCGTCTGCATCCGATGCGGCGCGCACGGTGCGTACCGTATCGCGTTTCACGTTATCGAGCGATAGCGCAGACCTCGTCGAAGTGAAGTCGTCGCAGATCATCATCGCGTACAAGCGCGGCGTATCGACCATTTTTGCGGCTGATGTATCGCACAAAATCAGCATGGCAAGCGGCGAACCGCGTCTTGTGGAAAAGGTGATTCGTTTGATCGATTCGACGGAAGCGCTTAGCGCCATCGGCTTCTTGTTGTGATCTTCAAACGAGCGAAGACAGCGGCAACGCGAATCGGCAATCCAGTCCGCCTGCCAATGCGCGTTGCGCCCAGATGCGTCCATCGTGACGCGTGACAATGTTCTTACACAAGGACAAGCCAATGCCGTTGCCGCCCGCTTTGGACGATGAGAAGCCATCGAACAGCTTTGGCAAGGCTTCGTCTGCAACGCCGGGGCCATTGTCGATCACATGAAGTTCGGCCACCTGATCGCTTTGCGAGGTGGCGAGCGTAATAACGCCATTCGGAACACCGCTCAGCGCTTCGACCGCGTTGAACGCAAGATTCAAAATCACTTGACCGATCAGCACGCGCTCGCAACGTACAGGCAAAGGTGCGTGCCATTGTTCGATATGCACCGTCACGCCTTCATCGCGCGCACGCAATTGAATAAAGTAAGCGACATCCGCAAGCACGTCGCGCAAGTCGGCTTGCGTTTCGACCGGATCGCGCCGGACCACGAATTCGCGCACGCTTTTGATGATATGCGCCGCATGTTCTGCTTGCCGGTCCGCTGCGCGAAGCCCCCATATCGCGCTGTCGGTTGCATCCGGTTGATTGGACGCAAGACGTTGTATCGAACCTTCGATGAAGTTGCGTACAGCTGCAAGCGGCTGACTCAACTCATGCGCAATCGCCGTAGACATTTCGCCCATCGCGTTATAGCGTCCCGCATATTCGAGCATGCGGCGCGTTTCTTCCGTCGCGACTTCATCGCTGATATCGCGGAAGTGGACCAGCACGCCATTCAATTCATCGTCGATGGCAACCCGTCTGCACGTGATACGCAGCCAGCGCGCCACGCCATCACGCCGCGTAATACGGTATCGCTGCACGTTCGATGCGTTCGCCTGGCGCAGTTGCATGACAAGACGATCGCGGTCCTCACGCGTGCAGTAATCGAGCGCCACGCCAAGCGGCGCATTCGTTTCGACGCCCAGCACACGCCGCCCCGATTCACTCAAATACGCCACCTTGCCACGCGGCGTAATCACCGCGACGCCTTCACCCAGGTCCTGCATATATTCACGCAAACGCGTCTCATAGCTGCGGATTTTCTGACGCATCGCTTCTTCGGCGCTGATATCGCGGAACTGCACCATGACGACGGCGCGTTCGTGCAACGGCACATAAGTGGCGATCGCTTCCGAGAGCATGTCCACACCCGCACGCGATCGATAACACCACTCGTAGCTTTGCGGCCCTTCGCTTGCCGAACGATCCATCGCATTTACGGCCATTTCACGCCGATATTTCACGTCGTCGCGCGTCATGTGATGCGCCTTGAGCGGCAGCAAATCTTCAAGCGAATAGCCCAACGCATGGCACGCCGCGCGATTGGCCCAGACGATCGCCTTGGTCTGCGCATCGTGGAGCAGCACGCATTGATTCAGCGCATCGAGCAAGACGCGGAAGTCGGTTTCGGCGGGATGAGACATGGCGCGCATTCCAGTGCGGATCATTGTCGAAACATAACATCGCTTAAGGAAAATCACGCTAAAGATTTCTTTAGGCCGGCATGGTCTCTTCCCAATTGTTCCTGTTTTTTTGCGTTCTTAGACTGCATTCACGGTGCTTAAAAAAACCCGACCGCTAACCGATTGCAAACCAACAGGAACGGAGACGTCCCCATGTCATTCACTGCCGCTCTTAAGAAAGAAGACTTCGCCGATCAATGCGATTCAATCACGCTCGACGATGTGATCGCGGAAATCGCGCAACGCCGAGAAGAATTCGAACGCCTTTCGCATGTGCCGCGCGATGTGATCGAACAATTGAAGCGCGTGGGAATTTACCGTGCGGCCACGCCCAAACGCTTCGGCGGCGATGCACGCGCGCCCGGCGAATTTCTTGAGATGATCGAACGCATTGCGACGGCGGATGGTTCCGCTGCATGGGTCGCGAGTTTCGGCTCCGCGAATCTTTATCTCGCCGCATTGCCGCTCGCTACGCAAGCCGCCATTTATGCCGATGGTCCCGATCAGGTCTTTGCAGGCGGTCTGTTTCCCGTGCAAAACGCGACGCCCGAAGCGAATGGATATCGCGTGAACGGGACGTGGAAGTTTGCGAGCGGCTGCAAGGGCGCGGACTGGCTTGGTGTCGGTATCGGTACGGGTAATCCCGGCAGACCGCGCACAGCGGTTTTCAAGCCGTCGCAAGTGGAGATTGTCGAGAACTGGAATGTGGTCGGTATGCAGGGCACCGGCAGTCATGATCTGCGCGTGACGAATCAGTTCGTCGAAGAAGACTGGACTTTCGTGCGCGGCGGCACGCCGACGGTCGATGAACCGCTGTATCGCTATCCGACGATTGCCTATGCCGCGCAAGTGCTCGCGGTCGTGAATCTGGGCCTCGCACGCGCGGCGCTCGATGTTGCCAACACCATGTCCGGTGGACGCAAGACCACCACCGGCGCGCCGCAACTTGCGGACCGTGCGTATTACCGCATCGAACTGGCTAAAGCCGAAGCGCAATTGCGTTCCGCACGCGCGTTCTTCTACGAGACCACCGACAGCGTGTGGCAGTCCATTCTCGCGGGCAACGAGGTCACGCCCGATCAGGTGAGCCTGTTGCGTCTCTCGGCGACCGAGATCGCGCGTGAAGGTGCGGACGTGGTGAATCGTGCGTATCGCCTGGGCGGGACGATGGCGATTTATCGCACGCATCCGCTGCAACGCCTGTTGCGCGATTCGATGGTTGTCACGCAACACGCCTTTCTCGGCGAAGGCAATTACGACGGCGCGGGTGCGGTCTTCGTCGGCGTTCAACCGATTCCCGGCTATCTCTGATTTCCATTCGACACCTTAAAACAAGGACTTTTCGACATGACCGATACACCTAACCTGCCCTTGCGCGTGCTGTTCTGCTGCGGCGTCACGCAGAATTTCTTCGACTTGCCGCGCGAGCAGATCGGCACGGTATGGCAAGCGTACGGCAAGATGCTGAGCGCCATCGAAGCGATGGAAAACGTGCGCGTGCTCGGTGTGATGGACGACGATCGACTCGTGGTTGGCAATGCTAACGGTGCGCCGTGGACCTTCTACATCATGGCCGATGTCGCGGATTTCGATACTGCCGTTGCAGTATGCAATCTGTATCGCACGACGCCCGTGGGCGAGTACAACCTGTGGCGTTACGGCAAGATCGAAGCGCGCGTGGGTCGCGCGCTGACCGTGCCGCCTGCGGTTGCGAACAATGCGTGACGTCATGAACGATACAACGCTCGATGCCTTGATCGCGCGCGTTGCCGCACTCGAAGCGCAGAACGCGGTGCGCAAGACCATCGCGCGATATATGGCCTTGTGCGATGTGCCCGCACGCGCGTTCGATGGCGAGACGCTCGGCGCATTGTTCACGGAAAATGCCGTGTGGGAAGGCGTCGGTTCGCACTATGCGGGCAAGTTCGGGCGCTTGAAAGGCCGCGCGGATATCGTCGCGATGCTGGCGCGTTATCTGCCGCCTGCGCCGCATTTCGCGGTCAATGTGCACTTTCTCACCTCCGAACATATCGAAGCCGATGGCGACACCGCAAAAGGCCGCTGGATCATGTTGCAGGCATCGGGCTATGTCGATGAGAAAGCGGAGTTGATCTCCGCGCGCCTCGACATCGACTTCGTACCGTCCGATCACGGCACATGGTTAATCAGCCACTTTCGCACCGAACGTCTTTTCGATGCGCCGTGGCACGTCAGAGGAATGCCCGCATGAGCGCCTTTTTGCAACAGTTCGATCTGAGCACGCATGATCGCGCGGATGCGCCGACCATCGCGATCAAGGACAGCATCGACATAGCGGGTTACGCGACGACGGCCGCCAGCCGCGCACTTGCGGATGCAGCGCCCGCGCAAAAGCACGCAGTCGTCGTGCAGCGTCTGCTGGATGCAGGCTGGCGAATCACCGGCAAGACGAACATGCACGAGCTTGCGTTCGGCATGACCGGCATCAACGACTATTGCGGCACGCCCGTTAATCCTCAGGATGATGCGCGTATTCCTGGCGGTTCGTCGAGCGGTTCGGCATCTGCCGTGGGACTCGGTTTGGTCGATGCCGCCCTCGGCACCGATACGGGCGGCTCCGTGCGCGGCCCCGCAGCATGCTGCGGCGTGATCGGATTCAAGCCGACATTCGGGCGCGTGTCGCGTGAAGGCGTGGCGCCGGGCTTTACGACGCTCGATTGCGTCGGCCCCTTCGCACGCGATATGAACACGATCATCGCAGTGATGGAAGCGATCGACCCTGCGTTTCAAGGGGTAAAAGCGAACGCGCGTATCGGTTTGGTGCGTGTGGAAGCGGATCGTGAGATTAGCGAAGCGGTTGAGCGTGTGGTGCCTTCATCCCCGTCAATTGAATTGGCTTCGATGAAAGAAGCCTTTAACGCAGGCCTCGCCATCATCAATGCGGAAACATGGCGCGCGTTCGGTCATCTCTTCGATAGTGGGAAACTCGGCGCGGATATCGCTGTGCGGCTCAAAGCTGCATCGAATACGAATGATGCCGATCTCGAAGCCGCCGAACGCGTGCGCCGCACGTTCACTCATGAAGTCGATTGCGCGTTGGAACACGTCGATGTGCTCGTCATGCCGACCCTGCCCGCGTTGCCGATCACGATCGAAGCGGCGCGTGCGGGGACATCGGTGATTGCAATGTCTTCGTTGATTCGCCCGTTCAATCTCAGCGGTCATCCTGCGCTTACCTTGCCTGTGCCGATTGCACATTCACGCATAAAAGCGGGCTTGCAGATTATCGGCCGCAAGGGCGAAGACGAAATCGTATGCGCGGCCGCCAAGCAAATCGAAGGCATCCTAAGGGAAATGGAAAATGTCTAAAAGAACCGTGCTCGTCACTGGCGCGGCGCGTGGCCTTGGCGCGGTCGTCGCGCGTCGCTTTCATGATGCGGGCTATAAAGTCGCTTTAGCCGATATCGCTATCGATGCCGCACAAGCGCTCGCAAACGAACTCAGCGAGGATGGATCGACCGCGTTCGCCATCAAGCTCGATGTCACATCGAAGACTGATTTCGAAGCCGCACGCGACGCAATGCTGCAACGCTGGAGCGCTATCGATGCGCTGATCAACAACGCGGGCGCATCGAAAGTCGTGCCGGTGATGGAGATTACCGCCGAACAATTCGATACCGTGATCGACATAAATCTGCGCAGCGTGTTGTTCGGCTGTCAGGTCTTCGGCGCGCATTTCGCCACGCGTAGCGCGGGACGTATCGTGAATATCGCTTCGCTGGCGGGACAGAATGGCGGCTCGGCGACGGGCGCGCATTATGCGGCTGCCAAAGGTGGCGCAATTACGCTGACCAAAGTCTTTGCGCGCGATCTCGCGCAATACGGCGTAACGGTCAATGCCATATCGCCGGGACCGCTTGATTTACCGATCGTTCATGAAAGCGTGCCTGCCGATAAGCTTGAGAAAGTCATCGCGGGCATTCCCGTCGGCAAGCTCGGTTCCGCAACGTACATCGCCGATGTCGCCGTGATGCTCGCCGCGCCCGACGCTTATTTTGCTAACGGCGCATGCTGGGATATCAATGGAGGCTTGTTCATGCGCTAAAGCAACACACGCGCTTACTCGCTCGCCGGATCCCACACTTCGAGCACATCGCGTACGAGCGTGGCCATCGACGAAGCCCCGAGTTTGTCTTTGATACTCGCGCGATGCACATCGACCGTCTTTACGCTAATCGATAAATCCGATGCAATCACTTTGCTTGGCTTGCCTTCGATCAGCCCGCGCAATACGTCTTTTTCGCGCGCGGTCAGTGAATTCACGCGCTCGCGCAGTTCGCGCTGACGCATGGCTTTGACGTGACGTTGTGAAGCGAGCTTCATCGCGCGTTGCACGCGTTCGAGCATTTGCTGCGAGTTATAGGGCTTTTCGACGAAATCGATCGCGCCTTGCTGCAAGGCACGAACCGACATGGGGATATCGCCGTGGCCGCTGACGAAGATGATCGGCAAGGTTGCGCCGCGTCGATTGAGCGCTTCCTGCACGTCGAAGCCGCTCGCTTCGGGCATGCGCACATCGAGCACGAGACAGCCGGGCACGGTCACATCGAACGCGGCGAGAAATTCCGCTGCGCTCGCAAAGCCCTTCGAGGCAATGCCGACCGATTCGAGCAGCCACGCAAGCGAGGTGCGCATGCCGGTGTCGTCATCGACGATATAGACCAGTGGGACAGCATCATTCATGGACGATCGATCTCTTCATGCGGTACGCAAGAGATTCATCATAACGCGGAGGACACATCATGTCCGATATGAAACAGCAGTTCAGGCAAGCCATGGCGCATCTCGGCGCGGCCGTCAACGTCATCACGACTGCAGGCTCGCATGGCCGATGCGGCATCACCGCAAGCGCCGTCTGCTCGGTCACCGACGCGCCGCCGACTTTGCTCGTGTGCCTCAATCGATCGAGCGCCATGCACGCCGTATTCGATGGCAATCGCAATGTGTGCATCAACGTGCTGCCCGCGAGTCTCGAAGGCGTGGCGCGTCATTTCGCTAGACTGACTAATTTATCGATGGACGAGCGCTTTAATCTGCCGGTATGGGACGAAGGTATCGACGGCGTGCCGGTGTTGCGCGGTGCGCTGGCGAGCCTGCAAGGGCGCATTGTCGAAGCGAAGGAAGTGGGATCGCACTCGGTCATGTTCGTGGAAACCACGGAAATTCGCGTGCGAAACGACGGCGACAGTCTGATTTACTTCGATCGCAATTTTCATCGCGTGCCGCGTGCGGTCAAAGCGGCTTGAGCGTCTCTTGCGCGTATTGCGTCGGCGGCAGGCCTACGTGGCGCGTAAAGGCCACGCTGAAAGCGCTGGCTTGCCGCCGCATAACTTAAAGTAATTCGAAGCGGTAAATAAAGGCCGTTGACGCGCAATTCCGGCGCATGCATCGTTTGAGCGATAAGGGCGTGGAGCGCCCGCTAAACGACATCTTGCCGAGACTCTCCGTGCTCAGGACCTATACCGCGTTTATTCTTCTCGGCGTTTTCTGGGGCTCGAATTTCATCTACATGAAATGGGCCAGCGAGCTTATCAGCGCGGGCCAGATTTCTTTTCTTAGAGTGTTGTTTGGCTTCTTGCCCTTAGCCTTTTTTGCCTGGCGCAAGAAAATTGTGTCGCTAAGGCAGATGCGGCATTCGCATCACTTCCTCTTGCTTGCCTCGGTGGGCACGGCGTTTTATTACTTCGCGGTCGCTAAAGGTACGGCCATTTTGCCGTCGGGCATTGCGGGCGTGCTTGGCGCATCGCCGCCTTTGTTCACTGCCATTGCCGCCATTCTCTTTCTGCGCAACGAGCGCATGAACGGCCTGATGATGGGCGGCGTCGCGCTGGGTCTGGCGGGCATCACGCTGATCTCGCGTCCGTGGACGGTGGCTTATTCGGATGCCACGATCAGCCTCACGGGTGTTGCGTGGATTCTCGGCAGTTCGCTGGTGTTCGGTTTGTCGTCGGTTTATATTCGCTTGTTTTTGACGCGGCCGAATATCGGGCCTTTAGCCATCGTGACCTGGCAAATGGGCCTTGCCTTGATCGTGCAGTTTTGCCTGACCGACTTTAGCGGCGTCAGCAATATTCTTAGTGACTGGCGCGCCGCAATCGGCCTGGTGGTTGGCTTGGGCTTGCTTGGAACGGGCGCGGCGCTTTATCTCTATTACCTTTTGCTCGATGAACTCAGCGCGGTGGCCGCCGCCGGCGCAATCTACATTACGCCGATCGTCGCGCTGTTGGTCGGCTGGGCGGCGGGCGAGCATGTGGGCATGTTCGAAGTCGCGGCGGTATCGCTGATATTTTGCAGTCTGGCGCTACTCGAAGTGGGCCGCAAGAGAGCGCTCGGCGTGGTCACGCGTTGAGGCGTGCGAGCAAGGCATCCGATAGTTCGACCGATTCAGGCTTGTTGCGCGTGCCCGGAATCCGCAAGCCCGCCGAAGCAAGCCGTTCAAGATGCACTTGCAGCCGCGCCGGAAAGTCCTTCACGACAAGATCCGGCTTGATCGCGATGATAAACAAGCCAACCGACGGAGACGCGTCGCCATTGCAAAACGAAGGCGCGTCCATCGACCAGTTTCCGCCCGTCATGCCTGCCGTGAATATTTCGTTGATCAAAGCGATATTCGCGCCGCGATAGCCACCGAATGTGAGCAGCAAACCTTTGACGGCTTCGCGTGCGTCGGTGGTCGGCTGTCCGTTGGCGTTGAGCGCCCAGCCTTCGGGAATGGCTTCGTTTTGCTCGGCCGCGTGCCGCACATTGACAAAAGCGGTCGCGCTCGATGCCTGATCGATCACGAACGGCTTGCCGCTCGCAAGCGGCGCAGCGAAAGACAAAGGATTGGTGCTGAACACGGCCTGTCGGCTATCGAGTGTCGTCACTTGCGCGTCGGCGTTGCTGGTGGCGAGCGCCACCAAACCCGCTTGCGCGAGACGTCGCGTGTAATAGCCGAGTTCGCCGGTCGTGTAGCTGTTCGATTGCGAAAACACCGTGACGCCATAGGTATTCGCGCGTTGGACGAACTCATCGAACGCGCGATCGAAACCGAGTTGCGCGATGCCCTGATTCGCATCGGCTTCGATCATGGCGGGCGCGGGGAAATGGATCGTCGGTTCGGCGTCACATGCGATACGCCCGATGCGCAAGCTGTCGAGATAATCGACGAGATGCGCGAAGCCGACCGCTTTGTTTCCCGCGCGTTCCGCTTCGACCGTTGCACGCGCAAGCGAACACGCGATGCTATCGCTTGCGCCCGCGTCCAGCGCCGCGGCGCGCGCAAGATCGAAGGCCGCTGCAAAGTCGTATCGCATCAGATGCCGTTCGCCTTCAGGCGCGCGTCGTACCAGCGCGAGAATTGATCGAGATATGCTTCGGTGTACTGCGAGAACGGTCCCGGACGATAAGCCGGGTCCTGCGTGCCGCTATGCGTGTTGCCAACCAATTCGGCATCCTGTGTAGTCGTGGCGACCCACACTTCGGTGAGTTCCGTGAGATCGTAATCCACGCCTTCGACCGCATCGGCATGAACAAGCCACACGGTGCGCACCATCGTCTTGTCCGGCGCGAGCGGAATCGCATAAGCGACGACCACATGATCGCTCATCACATGCGTCCACGAATGATGACCCCACATATGCACATCGCCGAGATCGCGGCGTTCGAGACCGCCGAGCAGCTTCTTGCTCGCGACCTGCGTGGTCATGGTCTGCGACTCGCCCGTCCCCGCGATCACCAGACGCTGCGTGCGGAAATTGGTCTGCACGGTTTCATCGAGCGATTCGAAACTGGCGCACACGTAGCCGTCGTTTTCCCATTCGGCCTGATTCGCGGCGTTTTGCTTCTTGTATTCTTCGAACGCCGTAAGTGCTTCTTCGCTTTGTCCGTCCGGGCAAAAGCCGAAGTCTTCAGCAAGAAACGAATTCACCAGTTCCGGATGCGTCGCCGAGCAGTGGTAACACTCGCGATTGTTTTCCATCACGAGCTTCCAGTTGCCGTTCTCGATGATCGTCATTTCATGCGCGATCTTCGTGCGCTGAAGATCGTAAGGCGCGAAGCGCGGCAGCATCACGGATTCGAGCGTGGAAAAGTCTTCGGGCGGGGTATCGGCGAGACAGATGAAGACGTGCGAACCGACCACTTTCAGATGCACGGGAATCAGGCTGTGGCACTTCGGGTCGAAATCCTTGCCCATGTGCGTGGTGTGACGAAGACTGCCGTCGAGTTCATACGTCCACTGATGATACGGACACACGAGCATGCCAACGCTCGCCTTGCCCGCCGTCTTCATGATGCGCGATCCACGATGCCGGCACACGTTCCGATACGCGCGAATCTGCTCGTCCTCGTCGCGCACGATCATGACGGACGCGCGGCCGATATCGACGGTATGCACATCGCCCGGTTCCGGCACGTCGGCGGTCACGCCTACCAGAATCCAGAGCTTGTTGAAGAACACGTCGAGGTCGGTATCGAACACGTCCTGACGGCCGAACAATTCGCCCGGCATGCCATGTCCCGGTTCGCGGCTGTCGAGCAATTCGCGGTGCGATTTGAATTGAATCTCGGGCATGGCAGGGGTCCTTTTATGAATTGAGCGCGCCGTGCAGAAGGGTGCATCGGACGATGAACGGAAGTATTCGCGTGGCAAATTCCAGCGTCAACGCGCCTTTTTGTGCGTGTCGCATTACTTTTTTTTATGCCTGAAGGATTGCTTTAAAGGGCCCTGTGCATCTGATAATAGCGGGCACACAAAGCGACCCGACAGAGACTCGAGCACCCCACAACGACATGGCAAAAGGCACTAAAGGATATCGGCGGATCATTCCCTCGCTGACCGCGCTGGTCGAATTCG
>NZ_JAQFVG010000017.1:12093-12461 GCF_029439455.1 Caballeronia sp. BR00000012568055
GTCGCGCGGCTCGCCAGTTTCACGATGGCGGCAGCGGAACTGGGCGTGACGCAGGCGGCCGTCAGCCGTCAAATCCGCTTTCTGGAGGAGACGCTGGAGACGCGGCTGTTTCATCGGCTGCATCGCTCGATTGCGTTGACGAGCGAAGGCGAGGCGCTGTATCTGGTGGTCGCCGAAAGCATGCAGAAGATTGCCGGCGTGTTCGACCGGCTGGCGAGCGGCGGGCAGCAAAAGGAACTGGTTCTTGCCTGCACCGCAGCGTTTTCGCAATTTCGCCTGTGGTCGCGGCTGGCAGGCGTGCGCAAGATGCAGCCGCCGCTGAATCTGCGCTTGTCGACGCAAAACTTTCTGGCCGATCTGCGTCATGT
>NZ_JAQFVG010000017.1:12481-26323 GCF_029439455.1 Caballeronia sp. BR00000012568055
TCGATGAAGAAGTGTTTCCGGTCTGCTCGCCGAGTTTCCTGGAATTGAACCGCGAGCCGAAGACGCTCGAAGAACTGGCGGATTTACCGCTGGTCGATTCCGATCCAACCTACGAAGGATGGATGGGCTGGGATGCGTGGTTCGAAGCGGTCGGTCATCGGCCACCGAAGTTGAATTACGCGTTGCGCGCCAGCCTCTATGGCGACGCGATCCACGCCGCGCGATTCGGCCAGGGTATCGCACTGGGCTGGGCGAGGATCGTGCACGACCTGCTCGCTTCCGGCGATCTCGTGCGCCTGCCGATCGCCACGTGGAAGCATCCCGAGTCGTATTACGTGGTGGTGCCGCACGGCCGCTCGATCACGCCGATGATGGAGACGCTGATCGAGTGGTTGCGCGAGGAAACGCCGGTGAATTAGCCGCGCATCGGGCACGCGGAAAAAATCTGCGGATTCACACTTGTGAAACGCAGAGCGACTCTCTATAATTCGCGCCTCGACAGGCTCGTAGCTCAGTTGGTTAGAGCACCACCTTGACATGGTGGGGGTCGTTGGTTCGAATCCAATCGAGCCTACCAACGAACAAGCAGTACCCGGAAGTGAAAAAGCGCCGCGTGTTTCATCAACACGCGGCGCTTTTGTTTTGGGTTCGGCTGAATCGCTATGAATCGCTATTCAAAGCAGTTTCTGAACGCCACCGCGACAATCACCGGCACCGTCATCACGAGCGGAATGGCGAAATACGGCACTTCCAGATCCACGACCCAGCTATACACCAGCCAGCCGATTCCAGCCGCCAGCGTAGCAATGCCAATCAGCGCAGTCAGCGTATTGAGCATGGCCGGCGACATGCGCTTTTTCGCCGGCTCGTTGCCCGAAGGTGTATCCATGATGGCGGGCGCGAAAGAAAGGTATAGCTACGATTTTATACCGCTCCACGCCCGCCGTCCCATCGCTCACATTACAACTCAGGCCAGCTTGATCGACGTCGCATCCGCCGTCAGATAGCCGACTGCCGCGCCGAAACGATCCTTGTAATTCGCGCGCACCAGCGGATCGAGCGTGGTCTGCACCTTCGCGTGCACGCTGCCCCAGTCGCCCGCGTGCTGGAAGTTGCTCATGATGTAGGTCCAGCCGTTGATCTCGTCCACCGCATGCAGACCGGTCGATTCCGCGCCCGCCGGCGTCGACATCACGCGCGACAGGGTTTTCGTATCGACGTTGTAAGCCCACAGGAAGTTGTTGATGTGCATGCTGCTGTCCTCGCCGATAAACAGCGTGCGCAGCTTCTCCGAGAACTTGAGGTTATCCGGATTGGCGATCTTGTCCGGATTCGCGGTATTGCCGAGCGCATCGGCGGTGGCGAGGTCTTCGCCGACCAGTGCAGCGGGCGCGCTCATATCGACCGGCACCCATTCGCTGTTGATCGCCGCGCCCGTCAGATCGCGTTGACCGCTTTTCAGGTTCAACGCGTACACGGCGCCGGAGGAAATCTGCTTGTCCAGCGCGATATCCATCGTGTGGACGCTGGTCTTGATCATCGACGAAGTGATTTGCGACATCGCCGTGTAGACGATCTTGTCCTTGGCATTGACGGTCGTGCCTTCGAGTTTGGTGAAGCCGAGGCTCGCGCCGCGCAGCGCCGCATAGCGATGCGTCTCCAGAAACGCCGCCGCCTTCTCCATGCCCGGCTTGATGCGAATCCAGTTGTACTTGCCGCTGTAGTGGATGCGCGTGTAGCTGGCGTCGGTCGGCGGATTCTTCTCGTCCGTGACGATATCCATGATGTCGGTGATCGTCAGCGTGTTGGCGAGTGCTTCGATTTCATCGCTGGTCGCGTGGCCGAGATTCATCCACGTGAGCGTAGCCGAGCCCGCGCCCGCCGATGACGTTTGCGCCCACTTCGCCACGTACAAGGTGCCGGCGGACAGGTCCGCTTCCTTGTCGGCGACGAACATAAAGAGGCCGCCGTTGGTGGCGTCATCGCCCATCATGACGGTGCGCTTGTCGGGCATCACCTGAATCAGTTCGTGCGAGATGCGGCCAAGGCAGTAGTGCTTCTTGACCGTGCCCGTGCCGTCCGGATTCACGGTAACTTCCGGCAGATGGCCGTAGTGATAGGCGCGTGCCTGCGTAGCGTTCCCATACAGGTTAGTGCTGTAGGCCTTGAATTGCGTGTTGGTCGAGAGCGTGGCGGCGTCCGGCTCGTACTCTTCGCTCGACAAATGCGTGTTCCACGGCGACAGGCTCGCGCCGCAGGTGATCCACAGACCGTGCGCTTTGGACGTATCCACGTTTGCATAGCTGACCAGCGTGAGCTTGCCCGTCGTCGGGTCCTGATCGAGCGTCAGCACGGCGATGGGCGACGGCAGCTTGCCGTACATATCTTCGCTGGAGAGATCGCGCGTGGTGTATTCGAACTGCACGACGGCGAACACGGCATTGCCCTTCACGCCCTTTACGGTCGGCTTGTCGATCTTGATGAGCGAAGTGCCGTCCGGGCAATCCGAATAGAACTGGCGCGACTGTCCCGACACCGAGCGGTCGAGAATCGGCTGATTGTTGATATCGAAATACCCGCCCGCGACGATGGTGCCGCCCGCGGTGTTCGTCACCGTATCGCCCGTGACGAAGAACGGCTGATAGGCGAGCTTGTAGGTACGGCTGCTGCCATCGGCGAAATTCGCGGTCATGGTCGATGCGACGGTGGTGGTGGCCATCGCATTCGGATTCGAGAAGGACGGCGCGGCCATGCTGCTGAACGATGCCGTCGTGAACGCAGCGACGGCCGTCACCGGCGCGGGCGCGGCGTCGTCGCTGTGACCGCCACAGGCGGCGAGCAGCGAAGTGGAAGCCAGGCCGAGCGGGAGCATCGGAGCGCCCGAGAGAATTTTGAGGGCCTTGCGACGGGAAAAGTCGGGGGACTGCGCCATGTGTCGTGGAGATCCGTTGTGAGGGTTGCACCGGCGAGTCGTGCTCTCGTCGTGGATCGTTCGCGAACATCGCGCGCTGGTGGGAGGCGCTAGCTTACGAAATATTTGTGAAATTTAATTGACAGGATTTGGTAATAATCTTTTTGCGCTCTTCATCCCCCCAACCGCCCCACTGCCTCCCGCATCGCTCTGACTGACACCGTCACGATCCCATCCAGCGGCGTATCCATCTCCAGAATCAAGAACACCGCACCGGAAGCGCATAAAGCACACATCCAGAACGCGACAATAATCGTCCCATTGCGCGGCGCGAGCACGCCGAACGTGCCGAAGATAATCGCCAGCCAGCCGACCAGCACGAACATCAGCGCCTTGGGCAACGACCCTTCCCGCCGCAGCAAAATAAGCGATCTCGCTGCGAACATTTCATCGTTGATGCGCAGCGCACGTGCGCGCAATTCGCGTTGCGCATCGGTCGATGGCTGCAAGCCGCCGATGCGATGCCCGAACTCCTCCATGCGTCCGATAATCTCCGGGCTATTCAAGCGCGCACTGCGCGTCGCATCGCGCGATGCGATGAGGTCGATCCAGTCTTCGTAATTGCGCTTGAGCGTGGCGCGCAAGGTCAGCGTTTCCGGCCCGTATTGCGCGAGCGTGCTGTCGAGGCGAATCATGTTCGCCGCGTTATCGATCAGGCTGTTATTGACGGAGTCGAACGAGCTTTTGGCTGAGGAAATGAGCAGGCCCAGCACCAGCGCCGTGATGGTGGCGACCAGACCGATCGCGAGTTTTATTGCGCTGGAGGATTCGTCGCTCAGGTGATGTTCGGGCAGCCGCGTAGCAACGAACAGCCCGACTAATGCGCTCAGAAAAACAATCAGGAATACGACGGATGCGAAGATCAGATGAGTCATTGCGCTTCTCCGTGACGTGCCTGTCGCGCATGATAGCGCGCCACACAGAAGCGCAACACCCGCTGAAAATCAGTGCACGGGCGCGAGTTCGACCAGCCGTTCCATCGGCACCGGGCGCGACAGCAGATAGCCCTGCACCTTGTCGCAACCGGCATCGCGCAGGCGTTCGAGCTGGTCCTGCGTTTCGACGCCTTCGGCCACCACGATCACGCCGAGTTTGTGCGCGAGATCGATCACGCCTTCGACTACCGTGTAGGTCATCGCATCGGTGGCGATGTTATCGACGAAAGATTTGTCGAGCTTGAGCAGGTCGGGCCGGAAACGCGCCAGATAGCTCAGACTCGAATAGCCCGTGCCGAAATCGTCGATGGCAATGCGCACGCCCATTTCACGCATCGCGGACAGGACGGCCTGCGCATCGTCGAGATTTTCGATCAGTGCGGACTCCGTAATTTCCAGCGTGATGCTGCACGCTTCGATGCCGCGCCGCTTGATCGCCTGCTTGAGCACGGAGACCAGACGCGGATCGCGGAACTGTTTCGGCGATACATTCACCGCCATCGAACGCACGGCGGGCATGCTCGTCGTCAGTTTGGATGCAGCATGCACGGCTTCGCGAATGATCCAGTGTCCCGCATCCATGATCAGCGGGCTTTCTTCCAGCACCGGCACGAATGCGCCCGGCGCGAGCAGGCCGAGTTGCGGATGGTTCCATCGAACGAGTGCTTCGACGCCGGCGAGTTCGCCGGTTTCCACGCTGTATTGCGGCTGATAATGCAGCACGAACTGGTCGTCGCGAATGGCATCGCTCAATTGCGATTCGAGGTGCGCGCGCGCCAGATCGTTCTTCTCGCGCTCGCCGAACACGCGGAACGTATTGCGTCCCGCGCGCTTGGCGGCGTACATGGCCATGTCGGCGCTGATAAACAGTTCTTCCGGCGTGCGGCCGTGCTCGGGGAACAGCGCCACGCCGATCGAGCACGACAGCGTCACGCTCTTGCAGCCCACACGTATCGGCCGATGGCATGCCAGCGAAATGCGTCTGCACGCGCGCTCGATGCGTTCCTGATCGAACACGCCCGGCAGCACCACAGTGAACTCGTCGCCGCCGGGGCGCGCCACGATCGCGCCTTCGGGCAGCGCGCTCTTGATGCGCTCCGCGATCGCGGTCAGCACAGTGTCGCCGGCGCTGTGACCGGCGGTATCGTTGATAGATTTGAAGCGGTCGATATCGACGAACAGATACGCCAGCGGCTCGCCGGTGGCGCACCGCGTAACCAGCGCTTCGGTCATGGCGTTGCGGTTGTGCAGCCCCGTCAAACTGTCGATATTCGCCAGCCGATGCAATTCCTGCAAGTGCATGCGCTCGGCGGTGGCATCGACACACACGCTCACCACGCGCGACACCGCGCCGTTTTCGATCACCGGATAAATATCCGCGCGCACCCAGCGCGTGCGATCGTCGGGCAGCGCAAGGCGGAAATAGCTTTGCGTCGATTGGCCGGTTTTCACGGCGCTTTTCATCTTGCTGCGCAGTTCGGGCATGTCTTCGCGATGCACGCGCTGCGCCCACGCGGTCTCGTCTGCTTCGAGCGCGGAGATCGGCATTTCCCACATGCGCTCGAAAGCCGAACTCACGTGCAGCAGTGTGCGGAAGTCGGCGCTGGCGGTCCAGAACACGGCATCGACGTGATCTTCCATGTCTTTCTGCACGCGCGCATTGCCGCGCAGTTCGTCGATGATCTTCACTTCCGTAGTGATGTCGCGCGACTTGCACAGCACCGCCGTGACCTTGCCGTTTTCGCCGACGACCGGCGCAAAACTCGACGTCCACCACTTCATCGCGCCGCCGAAAGTGCGGCACGAACCCGAGAACGACACCGACTCGCCCGCCTTCGCGCGATCGAACGCCTGCTGCGCGTCCGGTGTATCCCACAGGGCGATCCAGTCGAAGCCCACCAAAACATCGGTGGAACTCGCTTCGATCAGACGGCGGCCCGTCTCCGAAATGCAGACGATACGCCCGTCGAGATCGAGTAATTTGATGCAGTCTTCCGCAATCGACAGCAAACCCTGCGAGATCTGATTGGCCGCGAAAATCTTGCGCCGCGCCGACTGCCCCTGATGCACGAACACCATCGCGCCGGCCGCGCTCATCGCCAGAATGTCGTTCCAGGGTTGCGGCACGAAAAGCGAGGCCGCAGCCATCGCCACCACGGCGACGAACGCGAGCCCGAGCCGGTCGAAGCGCAGCGCCCATTCCAGATAGGGCAGACGCTTGGCGACCGTATCGCTCATATGTCCGAGAAAATCACTCGCTCTTCCGTGCACCGCTTCAACCCCAGCCTTGGTCGGTAGATGAACTCTGAGGTGTTTGTCGGCGCGATCGGCAAATTCTTTAGACCAAAGCTTGCGGGCCTGGCAATCAGCAGAAAAACTTACGCGTCCGGCTTACCGAGAGCGGAAGCAATTTCCTTGGCGAGCGCCTGCGCGGAATATGGCTTGTGGAGCAGCGTGACATTGGGCCGGAGTACGCCGTCACGCGTAATGATGTCGCGCGTGTAGCCGGACACGTAGATGACCGGAACCGGCGGAACCTGCGCGAAGGCCCATTCGGCTAAGTCGGCGCATTTCACTTTTCCCGGCATCACCACGTCGGTCAGAATCAGTTCCACGCCGATACCGCTTTCCAGCACGCTCATCGCGGCATCGCCATTGGCGGCGCGCAGTACGGTGAAGTGCATGGTTTCGAGAATCGCGACGGTGGAAGACAGCACGGCGGGATCGTCATCGACCACCAGCACGGTCGCGCCGCCGACCGATGCGGTGATCGACACCGCTTCCGGCGTCATCGATTCGATCTCGATACTGCGCGGAAACAGAATCTCCACCGTCGTGCCCACGTCAACCGTGCTCGACACCGCGATATGCCCGCCCGATTGCTTGACGAAGCCGAACACCATCGACAAGCCGAGTCCGGTGCCGTGTCCTTCGGGCTTGGTGGTGAAGAACGGTTCGAAGGCGCGCTCCAGCACGTCCGGCGTCATGCCCGAGCCGGTGTCGGACGCGGTGAGCCGAACGTAGTCGCCGGGCCGCAGTTCCTTGCCTTCGCAGGCGGCGTCGTCGAGGGTTTCGTTGGCGCAGGCGAGCATCAGACGGCCGTCGCCGCGCATGGCATCACGCGCGTTGATCGCCAGATTCAACAGCGCGTTTTCCAGTTGATTGCGATCGACGCGGAAGTTCCACGGATGATCGGGCAGCATCGTCGTAATGGTGACGGATGCGCCTACCGCGTGCTGCAACAGCTCGTGGAGTTCATCGAACAGACGGCGCGGATTGATGACCACCGGCGACTGCGGCTGCCGCCGCGCGAACGACAGCAATTGCGACGCGAGTTTTGCGCCGCGCTGCACGGCATCGAGCGCGGCTTGTATGCGTTCGGGCACGCGCGGGTCGGTAGGCGGCATGTACTGCATCAATTGCAGATTGCCGCTGATCGCCTGCAAGGTATTGTTGAAGTCGTGCGCGACGCCACCCGTCATGGCGCCGAGCGCTTCCATCTTCAGGCTTTGCCGCAATTGCGCTTCCACCGCGATGCGCGCCGCCACCGCTTCGGAAATCTTGTCTTCGAGACTGCGCGTCATGTCGCGCAAGGCTTCTTCGGCCATTTTCCGGTCGTGAATCTCGACGATCACGCCGGGAAAGCGCAGGGGATGCCCCGCTGCGTCGAACTCGCAGCGCCCGGACGCGAGAATCCAGATCCAGCCCGCATCCAGCGTGCGAATGCGATATTCCGCGCGATACGGCGAACCATCGCGCACCGTCTGCGCAATCAGCGAGGTCACGCGTTCGCGGTCGTCCGGATGGATGATGTCGATCGCGTTTTCAATCGGAAATCCCCCTTCGACTTGCTGCTGCGTAAAAGAGAACGTGCGTGCGAAACGCTCGTCGCCTTTGACGCGGTTTTCCTGAATCTCCCACACGAAGGTGCCGCGCACCGCGCCCGAATTGAGCGCGAGTTGCAGGCGCTCGTCGGCGGCGCGGAATGCGGCTTCGGCCTCGGCGCGCGTGCGTTCCAGCCGCATGCGTTCGGTGGTATCGACGACGATGGCGAGCACGCCCACCGGCATGCCGTCGTTCGATGCCACCGGGCTGTAATGCAGGTCCAGAAATACTTCCGCCGGCGCCGCATTGCCGCGTTCGAGCAGAAACGAAATGCCGTGATACGACAGCGATTCGCCACGCAGCCCGGTTTCCACCACATTGCGGTTGAAATCGCTCGCTTCCGGCCACGCGTCGGTAATCCGCATGCCGAGAATGCGCGGATGGCGCGTGCCGGAAAAGCGGGCGTAGGCGTCGTTATAGAGCAGCGTGCCTTCTTCGCCCCACAGCACGGCCATCGGCAAGGCGTTGCGCAACATCACCTGCACGACGGAGCGCAAATGCTGCGGCCAGTCGTCGATAGGACCGAGCGGCGTCTTGCGCCAGTCGAAATCGCGGATGGCGCGGGCGGACTCGCCAATCCATGAATCGAGTTGAACGTGATCGGAAAACGTAGAAGTCAAAAGCAGGTCCTTTGAAGCGGGCAGCACGCGACGCACGGCAGTGGTTTTCAGAATGCTATCGCGTGCGGCGCGCTTTGCCCGCTACTGTTACTTTTCAGGCTTAGGTCGCCGCACCGCGCGAATCTTGCCGGTACGCCCGCCGCCGCAAAAGAAATGCTCGCCGCCATCCGATTCCAGTCCCGACACGCCCGTGCCTTCCGGCATCGCCAATTTTTCGATGACTTCGCCCGTTTGCGGATCGATGCGCCGCAATTCGCTTTCGTCGCTTTCCCACGTTGCATGCCACAGTTCGCCCTCGACCCACGTGACGCCCGTAACGAAACGATTCGACTCGATGGTGCGCAGAATCGCGCCGTTCTGCGGATCGATTTGATGGATCTTGCGCGCCTGATACTGCCCGACCCACAACGTGCCTTCGGCCCACGCGAGGCCCGAATCCGCGCCGCCGCCGGGCGCGGGAATGGTGCCGAGCACGCGGCCCGTGCGCGGATCGATCCTCTGGATGCGGTCTTCGGCAATCTGATACAGATGCTCGCCATCGAACGCGGTGCCTGCATGCGCCTGCACATCGAGCTTGCGGGCGCGTTCGCCGGTTTCGGGGTCGAGTGCGTTGAGGGCGTCGCCGCTGGCGAACCAGACGCGTTCGCCGTCGAAGGTGACGCCGTGCACGCCTTCGACATCGGCAAAAGGACCGTATTCGCGAATGATCTCTGCTTCAGCACGTTTCATGTCGTTCGCTCCGTTTCGTGGTTGACCGTGCTTTTGATGCTACTCATTCACCCACGCGGCCGGGAGTAACAAGGCCGTCGTGAAACCGGGCATCGGCGGCATCATCCATTTTCTGGCGCGGCCGTGGCCAATTGCCTGCACTTTTCCCGCCGATGCCAGCGCATCCAGCGCGCGCTGCACGGTGCGCTGGCTCGCGTTCAATGCGAGCGCAAGCGCGGAACTGGACCACGATTCGCCATCCGATAGAAACGCGAGCAGTGGCGCATGATCGTCATCCACGGGACGCGCGAGCACGACCACTTCCTGCGCAAAACGCGGTGCGAGCGCGAAACCTTGCGGCGTCGCGTGGATGCTCGCCAGCGGCTTCAACACCGTACGCAAGCGGCCCATTTCGACCCGCAGCCGCGCGCGATGCGTCTCGTCCAGATGGCGGATGCGAAACGCCCGCGCAATCAGCGTTTCGCGCGATACATCGTGCGGCCACGCTTCGCCTAGCAGCCGCGCGAGCGTGAACAGTACGGGACGCGTGGCGAGCGAGACGACCTGATCGGCCGCGTGCACGCCGTTGCGGCAGGCATCGATCACGAGCGCGGGCGTTTGCAGCAAGGCTTCGACTTCACCGAGCAGAAGCGGCCGTTGCGTGCCGCGTGCGATCAGGCGCGCGGCGGGGGCATCGAGTAAAACGCGCGCGGCCTCCACTTCCGCACTGAGCGATGCAATGCCCGAGCGCCGCGCCGCCGCTTCCGCTCGTGCCAACGCCGCGCGCGCGGGCAAGGTGCGCAGCCGCCGCATGGCGATGCCCGCCTCGATCAGCGCCTGCACGGCTTGCGAAGCGGGCGGCAGCGCTTCCGTATCGAGCGCGGCGAGTTGGCGCTCGGCCTCGTCGAGTCGGCCGATATACGCGAGCCGCCGCACATCGAGCGCACGCGCATGCGCCGCGTTGACGCGATCGCCGTGTTCCTCAAGCGTTTTTCGCGCGTGATCGAGCGCCTTCGCGGGCCACGCCAGATCGCGCGAGGCCAGCGCAATCTCCGCTTCCGCGACTACGCATCGCGCACGCGCCACGGCTTCTTTCGCGCCGAACGCGCGCGCCGCGCTGCGCACCAGCGCCTTCGCGCGCACGAAGTCACCGAGTTGCGCCATCGCGATTCCGCGCAGCGCAAGCGCGGGGGCATCGCCACGCAGCGCGACGCGATTCAGTGCGCCGAGCGGATCGCCTGCTGCGAGTGCGCGTGCCGCTGCGGTGATAAGCGAGTCCATTTCTTATGCGGTCCTTTCGTGAGGTTTTTGTAATCGATGTGCACCGCTAACGATCATGCTGTAAAAGCCAAGCTGAATATTTTTCCTCTGACCAATCGAAATGTTTACCCTGACTCGTACTTCCTACTGATTTTTTTCCGAATATTTTTTTTCTTCTTTCTACTACCTTGCCGATGAAAGGCGAGGATTTCGCAATGTGAAGCAGACGTTGAAAACAGTCGGACATATAAATAACAGAGTGAGAATGAAGCGATGACGAGCGCGTTGACGGTCTCTATTTGCCTGCCGACCTGCAATCGGCCTGACTTGATCGTGCAGTGCCTGGATTCCTGTCTGGCGCAGCGCTATGCGCAGCTTGAAATCGTGATCGGCGACGACTCGCGCGACGATCGCACCGAATTGCTTATTCACACGCGCTACGCCAGCGACGCGCGCATTCGCTACACGCGCAATGAAATGCCGCTTGGGCAAGCGCGCAATGTCGCAAGCCTTTTCGAGCGCGCAAGCGGCGACGTCATCATGCTGATTCATGACGACGACTTTCTCGCCGAAGACGCTGTGTCGCGGCTTATAACGCTGTGGGAAGCGTATCCGCACTTGCAGGTCGCGTTCGGCAATCAATATGAAGTCGATGCGAACGGTCAGGTCAATCTTCAGCAAAGCGCAATTCTCAACGAAGCGTTTTATCGCACGCGCGCCATGCAGGGCTTGCAGATGCAGCCCGGCCGAACCGGCATCGTGCAGATGTTCCCAAATAACGGGTGGATGGCGCTGGCATCGCTCGTCAAGCAAGTGGGTTATCGCGAAGATGTGGGCGCGTGCTGCGATTACGTGTTCGGCGTGCAGTTATGTCTTGCCGCCACGCACATCTATTACCTCAACGAGTACGTGTCGTATTACCGCAAGACGGCGGCGTCGGTTTCGCTAAGCACGCGCAATTCGACATCCGCTGCTTCGCTGCATGCCTACGAATTTCTGATGAAGCTTTCGCTCAATACAGCGCTCGAATCTGCGCGGCGTACCGCATTGCGTCGTCTTGCGCCGATTGTTGTCTCGCTGCACGCCAGGCACGATTCGCCTTTAGCCGCGTTACGCGTCGCGCTCGATCATCCCGATGCCTACGCTTACGGCTTTAGCCTCAGGCTTTACTACCATCTCTCGCTGATCGCCCGCGCGATGATCGCCGTGCGTATCCGGCAGCGTCCGTCCGCGCCCCGTTTTCCATGAGCCTAATCCGCTCAAGTCGTTCTTTCCGATGTCGTTATACAGGCGCGGACGCATGCATCGCCGCCTGTATTCGCGTAAGCAACGCGAAGCAGTCACTTCGGGAAGCACTTCGGGAAAGCTATGTTTTCGACTATCAAGGGGCGTCTCGCCCTGGCCATGATGCTGTTGAGCGCGCTTCTTATCGCGATCGGCGTCGTGGGTCTCATCGGCATGAATCGCTCCAACTCCGTTACCTACGAACTCTTCACGAATCAAATGCCGAGTGCGGTATCGGTCGGCAATGCAGAGATGTATATGGCGCGCGAGCGCCTGAGCTACGATCGCGCGGCGCTCAATATCGGCACGCCCGCAGCGGATGAAGCGATTGGACGCGGCGCAGTGATGCGCAAAACCTCCGACGACGCATGGGCGAAATACAGCGCCTTGCCGCAGGAAGCCGACGAAAAAGCCATTGCCGATAAATTCAACCAGCAGCGTGTGGCGCTGCAAAAACTGATCGACCAAGGCTACGCCGATGTGCGTGCGAAAGATCAGGCAAAGGCCAGCGCGGATGCGACCGCCATGCAAGTCGCATTCAACGACTTCGCGAAAACCGGCGTCGAGTTGCGCAAGATTCAATTCGAGCAGGCACAAGCCGCTTACGATGCCGGACAAACGCAATTCTCGCTGTTCCGCACCATGAGCATGATCGCGATTTTTATCGGCGTGATTGCGGCGGGCTTTACGTGGTACTCGCTGCGCCGTCGCATCATGGGTCCGCTCGATGCTGCGCTCACGCAATTCGGCGCCATTGCACAAGGCGATTTGCGCCGCGACGTGAAGGTGACATCGAACGATGAAATGGGCGAATTGCTGCGCGGTCTGGCGACCATGCAGGCATCGCTGGTCGATACGGTGCGCTCGGTGCGTTCGGGCAGCGAGTCGATTGCTTCGGCCACCAAACAAATTGCAGCGGGCAACGTCGATCTTTCATCGCGTACGGAGGAACAGGCGTCTGCGTTGCAGGAAACCGCATCGAGCATGGATCAACTCACCGGCACGGTGAAGCAGAACGCCGACAATGCGCGTCAGGCGAGCGTGCTGGCGGCGAATGCATCGGAAATCGCGGGCAAGGGAAGCGATGTGGTCTCGCAAGTCGTCACGACCATGGGCGAGATCAACCATAGCTCGGCGAAGATTGCGGACATCATCTCAATCATCGAAGGCATTGCGTTCCAGACCAATATTCTTGCGTTGAACGCAGCGGTCGAAGCGGCGCGCGCCGGTGAAGAAGGACGCGGCTTTGCCGTGGTGGCAGGCGAAGTACGCACACTGGCGCAACGCTCTTCCGCTGCGGCCAAGGAGATCAAGGAATTGATCGATACATCGGTGAATCGCGTGCAATCGGGCGCGGCACTCGTCGATGAAGCGGGCCGCACGATGAGCGAAATCAGCATGGCGGTGCAGCGCGTGACGGACATCATGGGCGAGATCGCGGCGGCGTCGGAAGAACAAAGCAGCGGTATCGAACAAGTGGCGCGCGCGGTCACGCAGATGGATGAAGTGACGCAGCAGAATGCGGCATTGGTCGAAGAAGCGGCGGCAGCGGCGCAATCGCTCGAAGATCAGGCGGGTGCATTGCGGTCGGCTGTGCAGACGTTTCGCTTGCTGGAGGTTTAGTGCTAGGGGATTACCTTTCCCCAGGGACCGATAGCGGACAGCTTTAAGATTATTCGCAAAGACGTTAAGTGTACGAAATAGCATACTCGCAGGCTTTATGTCATCTGGAGCGCGACGCGGCCTCGGCAACCCAAGCCTCGTTTGCGGTCTGCTATTTCGTCGAGGAAATTGTCTGTGGCTTTTAATACGACTGAAGTTCTGGTCGCCGGCATCGTTGGCGCACTTGCGGTAGGTGTCGGTCAGTTGGGCGTGTTCGCGTACCAAACCATATTCAAGAAGAAACTAAGTCCCAAAATCGCACGTTTAGTGCCGGTGGCGCTTCTTGCTGCCAGCATCGTGCCCGCGCGCACATTCGTTACACCAGCCGTTGAAGAGTATCAGTTCCAAAAGAAGCTTACCGACGACAAAATGTTCGCGGCGTATAAACAGTATTACCCTGCCGAGTTCGACGCGTTCGTTGCAGTGGCCAAGGCCGACCATCGCAACGGCACTAGCATTCAAGAGCAGCACGAAAAGGCCTATCAGGCAGGACAGAACATGGTGTACCGGCATGTGT
>NZ_JAQFVG010000017.1:26361-29223 GCF_029439455.1 Caballeronia sp. BR00000012568055
ACACAGGAACTGGCGGATAAATCCCCGTCAACGTGCTCGACAGCACTGTCCGGCCGAACACCGGGTCCATCAGAAAATAAACAGTCGCTCGCCAATCTCAGCGACGCGACGAAAGCGACTTTGGAAGACGCGATCGTCGATGTTCTTCGGACTTCAGCTACGGCCCCGCAATCGCCGGCAAGTCAGCAAGACGCGCTGGCGGTCATGACGCCGATCATTAAGAGCATGTATCAAAAGTATGGCGACCAACTCCGAGTCCTTCAGGGGGCGTCGCCGGCCAGCCTGAGCATGAGTGACAAGAGCGTTTGCATACTCGTGGCCGACCTCTACGGGCGGATCGCCGCGTTGCCGCTTAATCAGGCAGGTCCGGCGTTACGCAGCATGATGACGAAATAACTGAAACCGCGCGTGACAACACGCGCGCTGCAGACGCCAAATGAGCGACGTCGTTGCGCGCACGTGAAGCGAAAATGTCTTTTAAACGGCGCAGGCGGCATCGCAACTTCATCGCCCGCGCGTAACGCGCGGGCAACAGACATTCCGCGCGATGAATGAACCACAACGTATCGACTACCGGTGAGCCGCATAGCGTCATCGAGCCTCTTGCGCGCCTTGCACCAGCGAGGCGTCGCCACTATGCCGTGAACGCGTCTTCTGCACGCGCCCGTAAAACAGCAGCGAAATTCCGCCGATAATCACCAACGCGCCGAGCACCACGAAGCCCGACATATACGAACCCGTCGATCGATAAAGCAAGCCGACGAGAAAGCCCGCAATCGTGCCACCGCCACCCGCGCCAATGCCGTTAATAATTCCCGATGCTGGCCCGATCGCTTGCGGTTCGATCGACGATTGCAGAATCGACCAGATGTTCGGCGTGTAACTGCTCGCGTAGTAACCCAGCGCGATGGTGATAAGCGCAAGTTTCGCATAGCCGCTTTGCACGAGCGGCAGCATCATCATCAACACACCGGGAATTAGCAGGCCGAGTGCGGCGATCAGTACGCGCTTGCCGGTGCGGTCGGACAGACGCGACATCGGCACTGCAAGCAAGACGGCCGCGATATACGGCAGCGAACTCGCGAACGCTTGCGACATGCCCGTAAATCCCACCGATTGCACCGCGAGCGGAATCCACAACGTCACGCCCCAGAACAACATGCCTTGCGTGACATAGCTGATCAGCAGAAGAAAGAATGCCGGTCCGCCCAATGCCGCCAGCGTCAGCTTGCCGGCATTGCCCGCGACGGGCGCAGTGCGATAAGGCGCTTCGCTTTCAGGCTTGAGCTTCGCCACATACAGCGGCACGATAATCACCAGCCCGATACCGCCCATCAGGAAAAACATCGAACGCCAGCCGAACGCATGAAAGATCGGTGTCAGCACGATAAAGCCGAACGCGAGCGCGAGATATTGTCCGTAATACTGAATGATTGCGTTGGCCTTCGTGCGCTCGTTCGGCGCGAACCATGCCTTGGCGAAGCGCGATTGCTGCGGCCAGTACACACCTTCCGCTATACCGAGAATCAACCGGCACGCGAGCAACACCGCAAGCGAACTCGTAAAGCCCACATACACGGTCGCCGCCGACCACAACGCGAAGGTCCAAATCACGACCGGCTTCGGATCGAAGCGGCGCGTAAGAATGCCGCCGAGCACATTGGATACCGCATAGCCCACGAGAAAGATCGTGAGTGCAAGACTTGCCGTGACCGCAAAGCGTTCGCCCGCAAAACCCATGTCCTGCGCGACGGCCTGCAAGCCCACCGACAGCGTCGTGCGATCGAGATACGCGACACACAAGCCCAGCATCAGCGATCCGCCAATGCTCCACCACTTCGATTCCTTCATTGCCGATCTCCTGATTTGTTCTAGCTGCTATTGCGCGTGATTCAGTGTGCCGCGAAACGCGACAGCGCGTCGCGATCCACTTCGATGCCGAGTCCCGGTCCCTGCGGAATTCGCACGACACCGTTCGTATGTTCGATCGGTTCCTTCAGCACCGCACGCCGAATAGGATGCTCAGTGCGATCGAATTCGAGCATGGGTTCAAGCGGCGCAAGCGACGTGGGCGTATGCGTCGGCAACACGGCAAGCAGTTGCAGCGATGCGGCCATCGCAATCCCCGTGCCCCACACGTGCGGGTTATAGCGAATGCCGAACGCATGCGCCATATCCGCGATTTTCTTGCACTCGCTGAGGCCGCCCGCCGCGCATGTATCGGGTTGAACGATATCGAACGCGTGTGCAATGAACATGTCGCGAAAGCCCAGACGCGTGAACTCGCACTCGCCGCCCGCGACAGGAATCGACAAGGCGCGCTTCACTTGCAGATGCCCTTCGCGATCTTCCGGCGGCACCGGTTCCTCGAACCAGCCGATATCCAGCGCTTCGATCTTTCGCCCCAGACGAATGGCGGCGACGGCATCGTATGCGTGATTTGCGTCAACCATCAGCGCCACGTGCGGGCCGATCGCTTCGCGCACTGCATGCGTTACCGCTGCGTCTTCATCCACGCCGAAGCCTACTTTGAGCTTCACCGCTTTGAAGCCGTCAGCAACATATCCGGCTGCTTCTTCCGGCAGATATTGCTTAGGATTACCGTATTTTCTCCGATACAAACCCGTGGCATACGCCTGCACTTCGGTGCGCAACGGGCCACCCATCAAGTCATAAGCGGGCACGCCGAAGAACTTGCCTTTGATATCCCATAGCGCAATATCGACACCGCTCAGCGCTTCGATGACCGCGCCCTTCTGCCCGTGATCGCGCAGGCGTGCATAAACCTCCTGCCAGATACGCTCGGTATGCAGCGCATTCATTCCGATCAGCCACGGCGTCATGACCTTGACGGCCGCCGCC
>NZ_JAQFVG010000018.1:0-11399 GCF_029439455.1 Caballeronia sp. BR00000012568055
CGGGCAAGATGAACGGCTATGTCGCGCAGGGCTTCAATCCGCTGGCTGCCGCGCCGAACAAGGCGAAGATCGGCCTTGGATTGTCGAAGCTGAAGTGGCTCGTCATCATGGACCCGCTGGCGACGGAAACATCGGAGTTCTGGAAGAATCACGGCGAATTCAACGATGTCGATGCATCGAAGATTCAGACCGAAGTGTTCCGCTTGCCGACGACGTGTTTCGCGGAAGAACGTGGCTCGTTGGTAAGTTCGTCGCGCGTATTGCAGTGGCACTGGCAAGGCGCGAATGCGCCGGGCGAAGCGCGCAGCGATCTGGAGATCATGTCCGGTTTGTGGCTGCGTATGCGCAAGGCTTACAAGGAAAAGGGCGGCGCATATCCCGATCCGATTCTGAAAATGACCTGGCCGTATGCCGATCCTGAAAGCCCGACGCCCGAAGAAATCGCGATGGAGTCCAACGGCAAGGCCTTAGGCGACGTCACCGATCCCGCCGATAAAACCAAGGTGCTTGCCAAAAAAGGCGAGCAACTGGCCAGCTTCGCGCAGCTACGCGACGATGGATCGACGGCAAGCGGATGCTGGATCTTCTGCGGATCGTGGACGCAGAGCGGCAATCAGATGGGACGGCGGGATAACTCCGATCCGACCGGCATCGGACAGACGCTGAATTGGGCGTGGGCGTGGCCGGTGAATCGCCGCGTGCTGTACAACCGCGCCTCGTGCGACGTCAACGGCAAGCCTTTCGATGCGACGCGCAAGCTCATCGCGTGGAATGGCAAGACATGGTCCGGTCCCGACATTCCCGATTTCAAGGTGGACGAACCGCCGGAGAACGGCATGAATCCGTTCATCATGAATCCGGAAGGCGTGGCGCGTTTCTTCGCGCGCGACGGCATGAACGAAGGGCCGTTTCCTGTGCACTACGAACCGTTCGAAACGCCGCTCGGCTACAACCCGTTTTTCCCGGACAACAAAGCCGTGACGAGCAATCCCGCCGCGCGCATTTTCCCGGACGATCGCGCAGCACTCGGCACACACGACAAGTTCCCGAACACCGGCACGACGTATCGCCTGACCGAGCATTTCCACTACTGGACCAAGCACGCGCGGCTGAATGCGATCGTGCAGCCGCAGCAGTTCGTGGAAATCGGCGAGGAACATGCGAAGGAAGTGGGCGTGGTGGCGGGCGATCGCGTGAAGGTATCGAGCAATCGCGGGCATATCGTGGCCGTGGCGCTGGTGACCAAACGCATCAAACCGTTGATGGTGGAGGGAAAGCCGATCCATACCGTCGGCCTGCCGCTGCACTGGGGCTTCAAGGGCCTCACGCAGCCGGGCTATCTCGTCAACACGCTGACGCCTTCCGTGGGCGATGGGAACTCGCAGACACCCGAGTTCAAATCGTTCCTCGTGAAGGTCGAAAAAGCATAAGGAGGCGAGATCATGGCATTGCAATCGCTCGATATCAAACGCGTGTCGGCCACGACCACGCCGCCGCCCCAGGCGCGCGAACCGGTCACGGGGACGGTGGCAAAACTGATCGATGTATCGAAGTGCATCGGCTGCAAGGCATGTCAGACGGCATGCATGGAATGGAACGATCTGCGCGATGAAGTCGGCCATACGACCGGTATCTACGACAACCCGCGCGACCTGACGGAACACTCATGGACGGTGATGCGCTTCACCGAATACGAGAATCCGAAAGGCGACCTCGAGTGGCTGATTCGCAAGGACGGCTGCATGCATTGCGAGGACCCGGGCTGTTTGAAGGCGTGTCCATCGCCGGGTGCGATCGTTCAGTACACCAACGGAATCGTGGATTTTCACGAGGAAAATTGCATCGGCTGCGGATATTGCGTGACGGGTTGCCCGTTCAACATTCCGCGTATATCGAAGGAAGATAACCGCGCGTACAAGTGCACGTTATGTTCGGATCGCGTGGCGGTGGGACAGGAGCCGGCGTGCGTGAAGACGTGCCCGACCGGCGCGATCATGTTCGGCACCAAGGTGGACATGATCGCGCAGGCGGAAGATCGCGTGGAAGATCTGAAGGAACGCGGCTTCGAGAACGCGGGTTTATACAACCCGGCGGGCGTAGGCGGCACGCATGTGATGTACGTGCTGCATCATGCGGACAAGCCGGAGCTGTATCACGGTTTGGCGAACAATCCGCGTATCAGTCCGTTGGTGTCGGTGTGGAAGGGCATCACGAAACCGCTGGCGGTTGCGGGCATGGCGATCGCGGCACTGGCCGGTTTCTTCCACTACACGCGCGTCGGTCCGAACGAAGTGACGGCGGAAGAAGAAGCCGAAGCGCAACGCGAAGTCGATGAAGTGATCCGTGAAAGGGAGCGTTCGAATGAAACACGATAGCGAATTACGCGATGTGCGAGGCAACCGCCTCATACAACGCTATACGCCGAATGAACGCACCAATCACTGGATCACGGCGATATCGTTCGTTCTGCTGGCCATCTCCGGTCTGGCGATGTTTCATCCGTCGATGTCATGGCTCTACGCGATTCTCGGCGGCGGGCAATGGACGCGGATTCTGCATCCGTTTATCGGCTGCGTGATGTTCATTTCGTTTCTGATACTTGCGTTGCGCTTCTGGCATCACAACTATCTGGACCGGAACGATATCCAGTGGATGAAGCAGATTGGCGATGTGCTGTCGAATCGCGAGGACAGGCTGCCGGAGATCGGCAAATATAACGCCGGTCAGAAGCTGCTTTTCTTCACGATGGTCGTGTGTCTGCTGCTGTTGTTGCTGAGCGGCATCGCGATCTGGCGTCGATACTTCTCGTTCTATTTTCCGATTACGGTGATTCGGATTGCGGCGGTCGTACATGCGGCGGCGTTCGTGCTGATTACCGGAATCATCGTGCATATCTATGCCGCGATCTGGATCAAGGGATCAGTCGGCGCGATGACGCGTGGAACGGTGACATATGGATGGGCGCGGAAGCATCATCCGAGGTGGTTTAAGGAGTTGATTGGGAAGTAGGAGCGCGAAGTATCAGTCGATGATGGTCTGAAGACGTGCCAGTGCGTCGTTGATTACTTCGACTGATACACGCTCGATCTTGCGAGCCGCGCGTGCTTCGAGATCGAGCGTACGGATCATATTGACCAGCGCGACGCCCTGCGTTTCAGTGCCCGCGCCCGACAAAGGCACTGCGAATCCCGCCGAACGCGCAAAGTTTCCACCTTGCGTAATGGGCGCGACGAGCGCTACGCCTGTCGCATTGAAAATTGCCGATGACAACACGAGCGCAGGGCGGAATTCGCCCTGTTGCTCGTGCCCGACTGCTGGATTCAGATTAACGCGGACGATATCGCCACGGTCGAACTTGACACGTCTCACCATACTTCACGACCTACAGGTTTGGTGTTGCTCCAGGCGGCGAGATCTTCGGGCATGGGTGCCGTCGGATCACACTGCGCCACCAGCTCTTCGAGTGAATACTTCGGACGCGCAGGCATCAGCACGATTCCTTCGGGGCGAACATCGACAACAAGCTTGTCGCCCAAGGTCAGATGAACCTGGTTGAGCAATGCGGCCGGCAGTCTCACCGCCGCGCTGTTGCCCCATTTTTGAATTGAGAGTTCCATTTTATAAGCCTCCAAAATGTAGAATCATTGTAGATACATGCAATCTTGTCGTCAATCTGAATTGTATCTACAACGTGGATACAATCTTAGGCTTTAACTGGCAACCAATCCTTGGAATTCAAGTCCGCGCGGCCACTTTCGATAAGCTGATATGCTAGACGCGAGTTGGTTCGACGCCATGTGAAATTTGTTCTTCCCCGTTCATCCCGAGGAAACCCCGTGGTCCAACGCATTCTCGAAGCCGCAAAAATCGAATCGCTCGATCCATCGGCTATTCCGCGCATCCGTTTGCCCGAGCGCGCCACTGTATTCAGCGCACGCGCCGCGCGTTTGCTCCATCTCGCCGACGCCAGCAATCCCATCAGCGGCTATCTGCGCCTGATGGCCGCGCTCGCCGATGCCCAGCAACGCGCGCTCGCCACCTTCACCGCGACCATGCCCGCGCGTGAATCGATCGAACGGAATCAGCAGCATTCGATGCCGATCGTGCCGGCCTCCAGCGGCACACAAGACCCCGCTTGGCGCGATGCGCTGTTCCTGCTGCTCGATGGCATCGAAGCGGCCGGCGCGCTCACGCCCGCGCTCTCGCAACTCGTCGCGCGCCTTCGTTCGATGGACGCCGCATCGCTCGATACACAAGCCGACGCCATTCTCGCGCTGCGTTACGCCGAAATCGATCCCGCCGCCGCGCCGTTCATCATGGCCGCGTTGCAAGTGGTGTGGACGGATATCGCGAGCCGCATCGACATGAAAGATGTGCCGTATCTCGATACCCCCGGCGTCTGCGCAATCTGTGGTTCGGTGCCGGTGGCGAGCATCGTGCGCGTGGGCGGCGCGTATGAAAATTATCGCTATGTGCAGTGCGGTTTGTGCGCGACGGAATCGCATGTGGTGCGCGCCAAGTGCACGAATTGCGATTCGACCAAGGGCATCGCCTATCACGCGATGCACAACGACGAACCGCAAACGCTGAGCGAAGAACAGCAGGCGCAGGAAGCGAAGAACGCGCCCTTGAAAGCGGAGTCGTGCGAGGAATGCGGCACGTATCGCAAGATCGGGTATCAGGACAAGGCGTACGACTTCGAGCCTTTCGCCGATGATCTCGCCAGCCTCACGCTCGATCTTTTAATGGGCGATGCCGGTTTTCGACGCGCAGCGCCGCATCCGTGGCTCTGGCCGGAACAACCCGAAGAAAGCGCATGAGCGATATCAAGGGCAGCGACGGCGGCGAATTGCGTGCGCTGATGGCGCGCGTGCCATCGGTCGAACGCGTGTTGGCATCGGCGGAATTTGCGCCGGTGGTTGAGCAATATGGCCGCACGCAGGCACTCGCCACGTTACGCACGACGCTCGATACATGGCGCACCGATGCGCAAACCGGCCGCGCGTCCATCGAAGCGTTGAGCAACACCATGCTCGCGCACGCCGTGAATTTCGCGCTCGCCAAACGCGCGCAGAGCAGCGTGCGCAGCGTGTTCAATCTGACGGGCACGGTACTGCATACGAATCTCGGCCGCGCCTTGTTGCCCGATGAAGCCGTGCACGCCGTCGCGCATATGCTGACGCGCCCCGCGAATCTCGAATTCGATCTGCGTACCGGCGCGCGTGGCGATCGTGATGATCTGATCAATCCGCTCATCTGCGAACTGACCGGCGCGGAAGCGGCGACGGTCGTCAATAACAATGCGGCGGCGGTGTTGTTGACGCTGTCGGCGCTGGCATCGCGCAAGGAAGTGATCGTGTCGCGCGGCGAACTCGTGGAGATTGGCGGCGCGTTCCGCATTCCCGACATCATGAGTCGCGCGGGCGCGAAACTGCGCGAAGTCGGCACGACCAATCGCACACATCTGAAGGATTACGAAGAATCGATCAACGCAAAGACCGCGTTGCTGATGAAGGTCCATTGCAGCAATTACGCAGTCACTGGTTTTACGAAAGAAGTCACGATCAACGAACTCGCGCCGCTGGCGAAATCGCATGATTTGCCGGTTGCGGTGGACCTCGGCAGCGGCACGCTTGTCGATCTTGCGCAATGGGGTTTGCCGCGCGAAGCGACCGTGCGCGAGACTATCGATGCAGGCGCGCAGTTGGTCACGTTCAGTGGCGACAAGTTGCTCGGCGGACCGCAGGCGGGGTTGATCGTCGGCAGTAAGGAGCTGATCGCGAAGATCAAGAAGCATCCGCTGAAGCGCGCTTTGCGTGTCGGCAAATTGACGCTTGCCGCGCTCGAAGCGGTGTTGCGCTTGTATCGCACGCCTGAAACGCTGGCGGATCGACTGACCACGCTGCGCTTGCTCACGCGTCCCGCCGATGCCATGCGCCTCGCCGCCGAACGCATCCAGCCCGCGCTGCAAACGCTTGCGGGCGCTGCATTCAGCGTCACGTCCGAGCCGATGTTCAGTCAGATCGGCAGCGGCGCCTTGCCCGTCGATGTGTTGCCGAGCTACGGCCTCGTCATTCGTTTGGCGAGCGGCAAGCGCGCGGGCGGACAAATGAATCGCATCGAAAAGATGCTGCGGGAACTGGATCGACCGGTGATCGGACGCATTGCCGATGGCGCGTTGTGGCTCGATCTGCGTTGTCTCGAAGAGAGCGACGAAGAGATGTTTATCGCGCAGATGAAGGCGCGGAGCGAAGGCGCATGATCGTCGGCACGGCGGGGCATATCGATCATGGCAAGACCACGCTGGTGCGTGCGCTGTCGGGCGTCGATACGGATCGTCTGAAGGAAGAGAAGGCGCGTGGCATTTCCATCGAACTCGGCTATGCGTATGTGCCGCTGAAAAGCGGTGAAGGCGTGCTCGGTTTTATCGACGTGCCCGGTCACGAAAAGCTCGTTCATACAATGGCGGCGGGCGCGTGCGGCATCGGCTTCGCGCTGCTCGTGATCGCCGCCGACGATGGCGTGATGCCGCAAACGCACGAACATCTCGCGATTCTCGAACTGCTCGGCGTGAAGCAAGGCGCGGTGGCGATCACCAAAACCGATCGCGTCGGTGCCGCGCGTTTGCACGAAGTCCACGCGGAAATCAAAGCGCTTCTCGCACAAAGTCCCTTAAAACAAGCCCTTTTCTTCGATACCAACGCCACGCAGGAAAGCGATGCAGGCGTTGCGGCGTTGAACGCCCATCTCCACGAAGCCGCCGCGCAATGGCACGACACGCGCGACGATGGCTTTTTTCGGCTCGCCGTTGACCGCGTATTCACGCTCAGCGGACAAGGCACGATTGCAACGGGCACTGTGTTCGCAGGCCGCGTCAACGTGAACGATTCCATGACGCTCGCACCGCGCGATACCACCGTGCGCATCCGTTCGATACACGCACAGAACCGCGCATCGCAAACGGGCAAAGCCGGCGAGCGATGCGCGCTGAACCTCGCGGGCATCGAAAAAAGCGCGCTTGCACGCGGCGACTGGATTCTCGATGCGCGTCTGGCCAAAAGCTCCGAACGTATCGACGTAGAACTGACTTTGCTCGATGACGCCGCGCTCACGCTCACGCATTGGTCGCCGCTGCATGTGCATCTCGGCACGATGCATCGCGTGGCACACGTCGCGCTGCTCGAAGCGGATACGCTGAACGCAGGCCAATTCGCCCGCGTGCAACTCGTCTTCGATCAACCCGTTTGCGCGCTGCCCGGCGATCGTTTTATCGTGCGCAATGCTCAGGCGAATCGCACCGTGGGCGGCGGGCGCGTGCTCGATCCGTTCGCGCCTGCACGCAAGCGTCGCACGCCGCAACGCCGCGCGTGGCTCGATGCGCTCGTCAGCATGCTCGACACGGGCCGTACCGAAGCGTTGCTTGAGCAAGCGCCGTATGGTCTGACGCGCTCGCTGCTGGAACATTTGCTGGGAAGAACCGCATCGCCCGACAATGCGCGTGGTGTGAACGCGCACGACGACACGCTGTTTATCGCTGCGCAATATTGGGACGCGCTGAACAAACGTCTGCTCGATACACTCGCCGCGTTCCACGAGCGTTATCCCGACGAACAAGGCCCGGATACATCGCGTTTGCGCCGAATGGCCGCGCCGCTTGCGTCCGAGGCACTCTGGCGCGCGCTTGTGGACGACGCAGTGGCAAATCAAAGCATCAGCAAAAGCGGCCCGTGGCTGCATCTTCCCGCGCATTCCGTCACACTCGATACCAACGAAGAAGCGCTGGCGCAATCCGTGCTGCTGTCCATCGAGCGCGGCCGTTTCGATCCGCCGTGGGTGCGCGATCTCGCCACGCAACACGGCACGACCGAGGACGACATGCGCAGGCTGCTGAAGAAACTCGCGCGCCGTGGCGATGTGTTTCAGATCGTGCACGATCTGTTCTACACGCGCGCTGCAATCGATGTGCTCGCGCGGCTCGCCGCGGAGCAGGCGCACACGCAAAACGGTGCTATCGGCGCAGCAGCGTTTCGCGATGCGTCTTCGCTCGGCCGCAAACGTGCAATCCAGATTTTGGAGTTCTTCGACCGCGTTGGTTACACTCGTTTTCACCGCGATCTGCACGTGTTGCGCGCCGATAGACCCTAGTCCGTCTGACCTTTACCGCCGTTCGCGGCCTGTGCGTCTGTCGATCCGATGGAGCATTCGTATTTCAAACTTCTGCATCTTCTGTCGGGCCACCCAGAATGGGCGCTCGCGGTGGTGTTGCTCGCGTCGTTTCTCGAATCGATGGCGTTTATCGGCACCTTCGTGCCGGGCAGCACGGCCATGTTCATCGCGGGGGCGCTGGTCGGCACCGGCACGCTGAACCTCGGCTGGGTATTCGTCTGCGCGATCGCGGGCGCGGTAGCGGGCGATGCCGCGAGCTTCTGGTTCGGCCAGCGCTATGCGGATTCCATCGCGCGGATGTGGCCGTTCAACCGTCATCCGGGCGCGCTGACCGCAGGCCGCAAATACTTCGATAAACACGGCGCAAAAAGCGTAGTGCTCGCGCGTTTTGTTGCACCGATGCGCGCGGTGGTGCCGGTCGTCGCGGGACTCTCGGGCATGTCGGCGGGGCGGTTTTTGTTCGTCAATATTCTGAGCGCGCTGATCTGGGCGCCGACGCATATCCTGCCGGGCGTGGTGTTCGGTGCATCGATCGAACTGGCGGGCGCGGTGTCGATTCGCCTCGTGGTGATTCTCGTGATACTCGCGGCCATCGCGTGGCTGATGTGGAATCTCACGCGCGTGATGGTGTCGCATGCGAAGGAATGGGCGCTGTCATCGCGTGACCGGCTGGTGGCGTGGGGACAGTGCCATCAGGGACGGCCCGCGCAGATGATCGCCCGCGCGCTCGATCCCGCCAATCCCGCGACCGGTCTTATCGTGACGATTTCGGTGTTGCTGCTGATCTCGGCGCTGGTGTTCTTTTCGGTGCTGTCGAACGTGGCGCGCGGGGCATCGATCGTGCAGGTGGATGTGTCGATCTATCGGCTGTTGCAATCGTTCCGTTCGACCTGGGCCGATTCCATTCTCGATGCCGCGTCCTCGCTCGGCAGCCTGCAAACGCTGCTGACGGTATCGGCGCTGGTGATCATTTGGATGATGATCGAGCGGCGCTGGCGCACGGTCACGTACTGGATTTTCGCGGTGGCGTTCTCGCAATTGCTGGTGGTCGCGATCCGCTTCACCGCGCACGAACCGCGTCTCGTCGCGTTCGCGCCGGGCGAGCATATGTTCCCGAGCAGCCATGTCTCGGCGACGGTGGTGATCTACGGCTTCCTCGCGTTCTTGCTGCTTCGGCGCGTGGGCATGCTGACCGGCGTGATCGTGGCGACGGCGACCTCGGCGATCGTTACCTCGGTGGCGCTGGCCGGACTCTACTTCGGCCGATTCACCATCTCCGATGCGCTCGGCAGCGCCGCGCTCGCCGCCATCTGGGTCTTCCTGATCGCGCTGACGGCCGTGTGGCGCAATCCGAACAAGCCGAAGCCGCGCCCGCTGATGCCTGTCGCGGTGCTGGCCGTGATCGCCGTGAGCGTGGGCTTGCAGATGATGGATGAATCGGAGGCGCACAGCATGCCGCCGCCGACTATCGTCATTACGCCGATTCAGTGGACCGACAGCGTGTGGCGCACGTTCTCGTGTTATCGCTCGAATATGGAAGGCGACCGGCGCGAACCGATCAGCGTGCAATGGGCCGCGACGCCCGCGCAGATTCGTGCGCAATTGCAGAGTCGCGGGTGGACGGAGGTCGAGGGTGTATCGATGAAAAGCGTGCTTTCTGTGGTGTCGCCCAATGCGCCCGCGACAGCGTTACCCGCGTTGCCGCGACTCAACAACGGCGAGCCGTCGAAGCTCGTTTTCACGCGCTCGCATCTGAGCCCGCAGGAGCGCGACGTGCTGCGCTTCTGGCCCACGAACTACGCCGTGCGCGAAAGCAAAACCACCGAGCCGACGCCGATCTGGCTCGGCTCGGTGGTCCACGAACGCATCCGCCGCCCGACCTGGCCGTTCAACGTGCTGCGCCCCGATCGACGTCCCGATTCGATGGCCACGAGCCGAGGCGCGGATTCACCGTGGGGCGGCATCGAAATTGCGAGCAGTCCCGGATGCGGCAGCGTACCGGTGATGCTGGTCGAATCGAGACCCACGCCCGAATAAGTCGATGAAACCGCAATTGCCGCGAACGATCCCGGAGGTCGCGCTTGATCCAGATTCCGCCGACGGCCATCGCGCAATGGGGCGGCGCAGCCGTGTTCCTCAATGTCCTGCTCACGCGTTTGGGCGTACCGCTGCCGTCCGCGCCGCTTTTGGTGTTCGCGGGCACGGCGGTGGCGAACGGGCGTTTGTCGTTCACCCACATTTTGTTCGCGGCGGTGGCGGGCGCGCTGCTCGGCGACAGCGTGTGGTTTTCGGCAGGGCGCGTGTATGGACGCAAACTCGTCGCGGCCTTGTCCCGCCGCTCTTACGCGATCGATTCGGGCATGCGCACCACAGGCGAATTATTCGAGCGACACGGCGCGCCGATCGTCGCGGTATCGAAATTCGTGCCGGGGCTGGGACTTGTCACGCCGCCGCTGATGGGCACCACGCAGATTGCCGTGCTGGCGTTCTTTCTGTGGGATACGGCGGGAATCGTTGCGTGGGCGGCGTTCTGGCTGCTTGGCGGCGCGCTGTTTCAGCGGCAGTTGCATATCGCGCTGACGGAGTTGCAGTTGCACGGCGCGACCGTGATCGATGTGCTGGTGGCGGCGGCGTGCTTCTACTTTGTGTATCGGCTGATGCGGCGACGGCCGCCGCGTGGACGGCGATAACGGTGCTTTTACGTACGACCGTTATACTTCGCGTTGATGTTTCGCGCCGGAGGGCATCCGTATCCGGTGGTACGGCCGGGCTTCAAACCCGGTTGAGGATGTCAGACATTCTCAGGTCGGTTCGACTCCGGCTGCCCTCCGCCATTGCTTCCATTCTTCGGTTTCGCAAACCGATTCCGCATTCCAGTCGTCCCCGCTCGCTTTTTCCCAGCCGCCAACGCATCTCGCGCACCGACCCTGAGTTCGAGGACCGGATTCAGTTTCCATTCGCTAATTTTCAACTGCTTCGAAGCGTGATGTTTGACCGCGTGTTTTGATTAAAAATCGTCAAAAACCGGACGTCTGTAAAAAATCTATTCAATTGGCGTCGGGTTGATCTATATCAACAATCTAAAGTTACAGTCGCAATTTGTATGGCGTGTAAAAATAGCGTCTTTGCACCTTGATAAGCATAACGAACAATGACTTTGGTCGTAGAGACGCGCGAGCTACACAAAACTTATAAGCTCGATGAGATAGAGGTAATCGCACTCGCTGCGGTAT
>NZ_JAQFVG010000018.1:11419-23756 GCF_029439455.1 Caballeronia sp. BR00000012568055
GCAAAACCACGCTGCTCAATATGATCGGTGGGATCGACCGGCCGGATCGGGGCTGCGTGTTGATCGACGGTCAGGATATCGGCGCATTAACCGACGACGCGTTATCGGATTTTCGCGCGCGGCATATCGGCACGGTATTTCAGAACTTCAATCTGCTGCCGGTATTGACTGCGTCTGAAAATGTCGAATATCCGCTGTGGAAAGCGAAGCTGTCCGGTATCGAACGCACCCGGCGTGTCAACGAATTGCTCGATGCAGTCGGGCTTGCCGAAAAGGCGCATCGCAAGCCGGCGCAGTTGTCGGGCGGCGAGCGCCAGCGCGTGGCGATAGCGCGCGCGTTTGCCGCCGCGCCGTCGCTCATTCTCGCCGATGAACCCACCGCCAATCTCGACAGCCACACGGGCGAGGCCATCATCGAACTGATGCGGCGCATGCAGCGCGAGCGCGGTGTATCGCTGATCGTTTCATCGCATGATCCGCAAGTGCTCGCTGCCGCAGACGAACACGTATTTATTCGCGATGGCCGTGTCGTCGCACATCAGCGCGCCAATCAGGAAGACGTTCTCGCATGAAGCTTATTTTTTCTTTGGCACTGCGTAACCTGCAGCGCAATCGTCGTCGTTCGATCACGACCTTGCTGGCGATTATCGTCGGCGTATGCAGCGTGTTGCTGTTTGGTGGCTTCAGCAAGGACATCATGCTCGGCATGCAGACGGATTTCGTGCGTCAGGGCGGCCATCTGCAAATTCAGCGGCGTGGGTATTTCGCATATGGCACGGGCAATCCGGCGAGTTATGGCATTCGCGACTATCAACGCATTATCGATGCCTTGCGGGACGATCCCGTCTTGCGCGACATGATGCTCGTCGTTACGCCGACGCTGCAATTAGGCGGCGTCGCGGGCAACTTCGCGGCCGATGCGTCGCGCACGGTCTATGCCGAAGGTTCGATCGCAAGCGACCAGACGCGCATGCAGGCGTGGAACGATTACAACTTTGGCGACAAGCTCGAAGCCTCGCCGCTCGAAAACACGGCGGCGGATTCGGCGGTCATCGGTGAAGGGCTGGCGCGCGTGCTGCAACTCTGTACGCCGCTGAATGTGCCGGGTTGCGCAACGAGTGCGGTCGCATCGAAGGAAGGTCCGGGCGCACCGGCTGACATTCTCGCGCTCGCCGCCGCGGAAACGCCTTCGGCCAGCACGCGCGAATCGACGCGCATCGATTTGCTGGCGGCGAGTGCGCGCGGCTTGCCGAACGTCGGCAGCTTCAATGTGGTCAAGGCGCAGCAGCAGGGCGTCAAAGAGTTCGACGATATCTACGTCGCGCTTCATTTGCCCGCTGCGCAGCGTCTCGTTTATGGCATGGAAGCGCCGCGCGTGACGGCAATCGAAGTTCAGTTGAAGCACACCGCGCAATTGCCGGCAGCGCAGGCTCGCATTCAGGCCATGCTCGCTTCGCGCTTCGCGAGCGAATCGTTAGACGTGCTTGATTTCGCCATGCTCAATCCGACCTACGATCAAACCAACGCAATGTTCGATGTGATCTTCGACTTCGTATTCGCGTTGATCAGCCTGATCGTGTTGTTCGTGGTGGTCAACACGATGAGCACGTCGGTGGTGGAACGCACGGTCGAAATTGGCACGCTGCGCGCAATGGGCGATCGCCGTGGCGATATCCAAAGCCTCTTTGTCTGCGAAGGCTTGCTGCTCGGCGTGACGGGAACGGCGGCGGGCGTGATCGTCGCGTTATTGCTGTCGTTCGCGCTCGATCACAGCGGGCTAACGTGGACGCCGCCTGCGCGTGTCGATTCCATCGCCTTGACTACGCGTGTCTGGGGTCAGTGGATGCAGATCGGCCTCACGTTTCTGATCTTCGCCTGCGTCGCGAGTCTGTCGGCGTGGTGGCCCGCGCGGCGTGCAGCGCGCCTGTCGATTGTCGATGCCTTGCGCCACCTTTGATTCTTTCTTTCTCAAATAATAAGTCATGCGAATGTTTTGCAAAATCTCTTCGCTTGCGTTTATCGCGGCGATATTCTCGGCGCACGCCTTTGCGCAAGCCACGCCTGATGCGCAGCAATTGCTCGCCGCGAGCGATTCCATCCGCACGCCGTCGAAATCGTATGTTCTGACGACCGCGCTGACCGAATATCGTGCGGGCAAGCAGGTCGATTCGAACACGCTTTCCGTGTTCTCCAAGCCCAATGGCGACGGCACCTACCGCACGCTGGTGCGCTTCGACGCGCCCGTGCGCGACGCCGGTAAATTGATGCTCAAAAGCGGCGACGATCTCTGGTTTTACGATCCCGCCAGTCAGGCCAGCGTGCGTATCTCACCTGAGCAACGTCTGCTCGGTCAGGAGTCGAATGGCGATGTCATGACCACCAACTTCTCGCACGATTACACGGCCACGTTCAAAGGCGCCGAAGACGTGATGGACGGCGACCGTCAAACGCGTCATTGCAACAAGCTCGAACTGACGAAGACCGTGCCGGATGCGCAGTATCAGCGCATCGAAATGTGGCTTGATGCAAAGGATAATCGGCCAGTGAAGGGCAAGTTCTATGCGCAGAGCGATCGGCTGCTCAAGACCGCGTTCTATCGCAACTACATGCCGCAGCTTGGCGTGGATCGGCCGGGCGAAGCGGTGATCATCGACGGGCTCGATCCGGGCTGGGTCACGGTGATGCGCTTCTCGAACTACACGTGGAAGGACATTCCCGACGCGTGGATGCAGCGAGATTATCTGCCGCGCATCAAGGCGCAATGAGGCGCGCGCTCGTGAAAAAAATGGCGTGCGCGATGTTGGCATCGATCGCTCAGGTACCCGCGATGGCTGCGGAAACCATGAACGATGCCGACGCCGCTGCGCTCAATCTCGCCGATACATCGGCCGCCGAAAGTGCTGCGCCGTCTGCGCCGCGTCCGTGGAAGTTTTTCGTGCAGGACGCGATGCGCGAAGGCGCGTATCGCGATGCGCCGTCTTCGCTGCGCAATCAGGCATCGCTCGGTCTGATTTATCAGCAGAGCTTCGGATCTTCGGTGGGCGTGAAGTTTTCCGGGCGCTTCGACCGGTTCGATCCGCTTTCGAGCGCAGCGGCGTCCACGCGCGATGAAACCACCATCCGCGAAGCGTATGCGACCTGGAACATCACACCGCTCGCCAACGCCGATGCAGGGCGTATCGACGTGCGTAACGGCGCGGGCTTCGGCTATAACCCGACGGACTATTTCAAGGCGGGCGCGGTGGATATCGATGTATCGCCGGACCCGCAGAGCCGTCGGACAAACCGGCTCGGAACGGTCGGCGTGCGTGCGCAGCGCTTGTGGGACAGCGGTTCGGTGCAGATGCTGTTTTCGCCGCGTCTGGCGAGCCGCAGTGAGCCGGGCAATCCGTACGCATCGTCGGACTTTCAGCGGACCAACGGCGTGAACCGCTGGCTGTTCGTCGGCACGCAGCGGGTGAGCGCCACGGTGCAGCCGCAAATGCTTGTTTATGGCGAAGAAGGGCAGCAGCCGCAAGTCGGCGTCAACGTGAGCGCAGTGTTGGCGCGGCCGCTGGTGGCGTACGCGGAGTGGAGCGGCGGACGGCATGCATCGCTGGCGGGTGAGGCCGCAGGTCAGCACGATGACGCCTTCCGCGCGCGCTCGGCAGTCGGCGCAAGCTGGACCACGCCGCTCGATCTGACGCTGATCGCCGAATTCCAGCACAGTGGCGCAGGTTCCACGCCTTCGCAATGGCGCGCGCTTCAGTCGGGGAATACGGCGGCGTGGGGAACGGCGGTTCAGTCGAGCGTGACCGCTCAGGAATTGCCGACGCGTTATGGCGGTTTTCTTATGGGTATCTGGCGCAACGCCGGCATGCGGCGTCTTGATGCGAGTGGCTTTATGCAGCTCGATCAGGGCGGCGGCAAACAAGTATGGCTTGAATTGCGCCGTCATTTCGATCGTTTCGATGTGGCGTTGCAGTTGCAAAAGCAAAGCGGACCTTCGTGGGATCGCTATGGTGCAATGCGCGAATCGCGCAGTGTGCAAGTGCAGGCACAGTTTTTCGAATAATAAACAAGCAGGCGGAGCGCGATTCAATCGCCTGCGAAATCAATCAGCATGACGAATAAAATGACCAAAAACCATTCCCGCGATATCGCAATCATTGGCATGGCTTGCCGCTTGCCCGGTGGCATGGACGATCTGGACACGCTGCTGGCATCGCTCAGGGCGCGCAAGGTCACTGCGGGTCCGGTGCCTGCCGATCGTTGGGATACACGCCGCTATTTCGCTGCCGACGAACACGCGAAAGGCAAGGCCTATGTCGAACGCGGCAACTTTCTCACCCAGGATATCCGCGCAATGGACGCGGGTTTCTTCGATCTCCCCGCGCGCCTGGCGGAGACGCTCGACCCCATGCAGCGCCTGTTGCTCGAACTGACCTGGGAAGCGTTCGAAAACGCCGGTCTGGACCTCACGGCGCATGCGGGCAAGCAAGTCGGCGTCTATGTCGGCGGCTTTATGCTCGATCACATGATCACGCTGATGCAGCCGGAAAATCGCGCGCGCCATAACGCGGGCACCGCCGCCGGCATGATGATGACCATGCTCTCCAACCGCCTCTCGCATGCGTTCGATCTGCGCGGCCCGAGCCTGTCGATCGATACCGCGTGTTCATCGTCACTGGTCGCGTTCAGCTACGCCTGCCGCGATATCTGGAACGGTGACTGCGAGATGGCCGTGGTCGGCGGCGCGAATGTGATGACGCGCCCGGAATATCCCATCGGTATGTGCAAGGGCCAGTTCTTGTCGCGCGATGGCGAATGCAAATCGTTCGATGCGCGCGGCGATGGATACGGCCGCGGCGAAGGCGGCGGCGTAATTGTATTGAAGACGCTGGAACGCGCACTTGCAGATGGCGACGAGATTCTCGCCACGGTTGCGGGCGCAGGCGTGAATTCGGACGGCCGCACGCCCGGCATTTCGATGCCGAGCGCCGAAGCACAGAGCGCGCTGATTCGTGACGTCTGCGAGCGTTTCAATATCGATCGCTCGAACGTGCGATATGTGGAATGCCACGGCACCGGAACGGCGGTGGGCGATCCGATCGAAGCGGAATCGATTGGTTCGGTGTACGGAGCAGGGCGCGCTGGCGACGCGCGCGTGGTGATCGGCTCGATCAAGAGCAATATTGGGCATCTGGAAGCGGGCGCGGGCGTTGCGGGCCTGATCAAGGCCGTCTTGACGCTCATGAAGCGTGAAGCGTTCGCGTTGGGGAACTTGCAGACGCCGCATCCGGGCATCGACTTTGAGCGGTTGGGCGTAAGGCTTGCGGACGGCTTTATTCCGCTTGCGAAAGAGAACGAACCGTTCCTCGTGGCGGTGAATTCGTTCGGATATGGTGGCACGAACGCGCATGTGGTGTTGAAATCCGCGCCCGTCGCTGCTAAGAACGAAAGACAAGCATTGCTTAGTAATTCGCTCTCGCTGCCGTTGTCGGCGCGTCATCCTGATGCGCTGCGCACGCTTGCCGCGCGATATCGCGAGCGGCTCGAATCGGCTGACACGAAACTCGGTGACGTGCTCTATACCGCAGCGATGCGTCGCGCACATCTGAGCCATCGCGCGGTCGCCATGGGTGCGGATCGCGCAGAACTGATCGAAGCGCTCGATGCGCTTGCACGAGGCGAAAAGTCGGATGCGGTCGTGACGGGTCAGAAAGCCGCGCACGGAAAGTCGCTGCCGGTGTGGGTTTTCACGGGCATGGGGCCGCAATGGTGGGGCATGGGCCAGCAGCTCTATCAGGAAGACGCCGTCTACCGCGATGCGGTCGATAACGCGGACCGTGTATTTCAAGGTATCGCAGGCTTTTCGATTCTTGCAGAGATGCTGAAGGATCAGGAAAGTTCGCGCATCACGCAGACGGTGTATGCGCAACCGGCGAACTTCATCGTGCAATGGGGCGTCGCGGCCATGCTGCTTGCTGCAGGCGTGCAACCGGGCGCGCTGGTCGGGCATAGCGTCGGCGAAGTCACGTCGGCGGCGGTGAGCGGCGCGTTGACACTCGATGACGCCATGCGCGTGGTCTATGAACGCAGCCGCCTGCAAGCGACCACAGCGGGCACTGGCAGCATGCTCGCAGCGGGCACGTCCGCGCAGTCGATCCAGACCCTGCTCGATGCACACGGCGGCTGCGTGGAAATCGCCGCCATCAACGGGCCGAACACGATCACGCTTGCCGGCGAGACGGCGGCCATCGAAGCGATCGCGGCAGAGTTGGCGCGGCGTGAAATTTTCAATCGCGTGCTGAATGTCGAAGTGCCGTATCACAGTCATTTGATGGAGCCGATTCTTGGCGAGCTGAAGGCGGCGCTGAACCCGATCAAAGCGAACCTGCCCGCAATTCCGACCGTTTCCACCGTAACCGGACGTTACTTCGATGGCCCCGCTTTCGACGCGCATTACTGGAGGCAGAACGTGCGCCGCTCCGTCGCCTTTATGGATGCGATTCAGACCTTGCTCGACGATGGTTTCGTGACCTTTGTCGAAGTCGGTCCGCACCCCGTGCTGGCTTCGGCGCTGCGTGACTGCGCGAAAGTGCGTGCAAACGAGATTCGCCTTGTCGAAACGCTGCGTCGCAACGAGCAGACGCCGGAGCCGGAGTGCGCGCGCATGCGGCGCGCGGTGGCGCAGATTTACGCGAGCGGCGCGACGATCGATTGGACGTGTCTGAACGGACGAGGCAAATTCATAGGGATGCCGAATTATCCGTGGCAGCGTGAGCGATTGTGGCCGGAAACGGAGCGTGCAACGTATCGGCGGTTGGGAACAGTGGATCGTCCGATGCTCGGTTGCGAGCACTATCCCGCGCATCACGTCTGGGTGAACGATCTGGAGCATCAGGGCGTGGCGTGGCTGAAGGATCACGTCGTATCGGGCACGGCGATCATGCCTGCGGCCGGTTATATCGAAACCTTGTTCGAAGCGGCGGCGACGGTGCATCCGGATGCGTGCGGATGGAGCATCGGCAATCTGCGCATTCATGCGCCGCTGGTGCTGTCGAATGATCGCGCGATCGATTACTTCTCCGCCTACGACAGCGAGTCGCGGCGCGTGTCGATTCGCAGTATCGAAAGCGGCAGGAACGGCGCGGGCACGCTGCATCTGGATGGCGTGATCGGGGCGTTGTCGTCCGTTGACCGCCAACGTGTCGATATCGCCGCGATGCTTGCTTCGTGCGACAGCGCGATCGACGCCGAGGCGTTCTATCGCGATCTTTCGCGCCTTGGTTTGCAGTACGGTCCCGCGTTCCGTGCAATCCGCAGCTTGCGTGTTTCGAGCAAAGGCAAGAACAAGCGCATGGCGGCGCGCATCGAATGTCCGGCCGATCTGCCGCAGGACGGCTGGCGCGCGCATCCATCCACACTCGATGCCTGTTTTCAGATGCTCGTCGGCATGCTCGACGATCGTGAATCGACCTGGCTGCCTACCGGTTTCGACGAAATGCGTCTGAGCGTGCCCGTGCTGCCCGCGTCGTTCTGGTGCGAGGCGCGGTGCGTGAGCATGAGCGCGAATGACCTGATCGCCGACCTGAACCTGATCGGCGATGACGGCGCAGTGCTGGCTGTGATTCGTGGCATGCGCGTGACCGCATCGTCGGCGAAGCTGGCGCGCGTCGATCAATGGGGCGATGCGGTGAAGCTGCAACTGCTGCGCTACGAATGGAGCGAAAGCGCACCGATGCACGAACTCAAGCGTGGTGGCCGCTGGCTCGTGATCGAAGCGGAGCATAACGAGGCGATGAGCGAGCGAATCGTCGCCGGTCTGAGAGATGCGGGCGTGAGCGTTGTGACTGCTGGCGCGTCTATTTTGGATATCGAAGCATCATTCGACGGCGTGGTTTTCGTTCATGGCTGGAACGCCGGTATCGATCAGCACGATCCGACCGCAACCGAAGCACTGCTCGATCTGCACGCCGTGACGCGTCATTTCCTGGCTTTGCCCGCTGCTGCAAGACCGCGCGCTTACGTCGTAACGCGCGAAGCCTTTGCACTATCGGACGATGAGAACGTGAATCCAGCGCAAACCGCGCTCAACGGTTTCACACGCGTTGCATGCAGCGAACTCGACGGCATGCGTTTCACCAGCATTGATATGCCTGCTGAGCCGAGCGATATCGACGCGCGTGTGTTGATCGCAGAACTGATTCGTGATGCTGAAGAAGATGAAATCTCGATCCGCAATGGACGGCGCTTCGTCAGTCAGTTGGGCAACGACTTATCTTTATCGGAGCCGCTGATCGAACCGCTTTCGTGCGCGTTCAGCGTGCGCCCGTTTGCAGGGAGCGAAGACGCGAGTGTGAGGCTGATTCAGGCGCCGCGCGTATCGCTTGGCTGCGATGAAATCGAAGTGCGCGCCGAAGCGCTCGCATTGGAAAATCGCGCGTTGCGTGCATCGGATGATCGGGGTTATGACGGCGAGTTTGTCGAGATCGTTGGGACGGTCACTGCCGTGGGCGCGAACGTGACGGACCTTGCAGAAGGACAGCGCGTGTATGGCTTCGCACCGGGCGAGTTCGCATCGCATTTGCGCGGCGCACGGGACGCGTTTCTTGTTTGCCCACTCGCGGATGATGTGGCCGCCGAAACCGTGCTCGTCACGGCAGGGCAGGCCGCGATGGCGGAGCGTGCGGTCGAACAGATCGTGTTCGACGCGGACAGCCATGCGCTCGTATTCGCCGATCAACGTGGACTTGCAGTCGCCGCCGCGCTTCGTGCACGCGATATCGACGTGACGCTGATCGATGCACGCACGTCGCCCGACACGCTCGAAGCGTTACGCGGCGAGACGCGCGGTTTCGATCTGATCGCCGCGCCGCTCGCGGACTGGTCTGCGCGATTCGGCTGGCGCTGCCTCGCTGAAGGCGGCACGCTGATCGACACCGATCGCCACGCGCGCCCCACGACAATTCCACATCATTGCGCAATGGTCGTGCGCACCGATCAACGTCATTCCGCGCGCTTTATCGAGGCATTGCAGCGCGTGGTGACCCGACGCGATCTGAATCCCGCAGTCAGTTTGTCCGTGACGATAGAAGACCTCGTGACACGCAAGCTCACGCTGACGAACGATGAACTGCCGCTGATCGTTCATTTCAATGCGTCCGAGCGCAAGCTGCCGGTCGAAGTGTATGACGACATCGCTTTCGATCCGCACGCGACCTATCTCGTGACCGGCGGCATGGGCGGCTTCGGCCAGCGCACCGCGCGGTGGATCGCCGATCACGGCGCGAAGCATCTCGTGCTGGCATCGCGCAGCGGCGCGGACACGGATGAACGCCGCGCTTTCGTCGCGGCGTTGAAAGCCGACGGCGTCGAAGTGGAATGCGTATCATGCGATGTTTCGGATGCCGTACAAATACGCGATCTATTCGGCCTGATCGCAAGCTTGAATCGACCTTTGCGTGGCGTGTTTCATGCAGCGGCGGTGATCGCCGATGAAGCGATCGTCGATCTCAAACCGGCCAATCTCATGGCGACCATGCGCAGCAAAGCCGAATCTGCGCGATTGTTGCACGAGCACACTAAGCATCTTTCACTCGACCACTTCGTTCTGTTTTCATCGATCGCCAATCTCGTCGGGAATGCGAAGCAAGGGAGCTATTCGAGCGCGAATGGTTATCTCGATGGACTCGCATGGCACAGGCGCTCGCTCGGCTTGCCGGCGACCAGTATCAACTGGGGCGCAATTGCGGATGTTGGCGTTATCACGCGCGACGAAACGCTGGCGCAATTCATGCGCTATATCGGCCTGCGCGGTATGGAGTCGGCGGAAGCGTTGAACTGGCTCGGCCGCGCGATGTATCGCGGTACGCGGCAACTCGGAATCAGCCTGATCACGAACTGGGGCGATTGGGCGCGCTACGAAACGCTCGGCGCGAAATCACCGCGTTTCGCAGATCTCATTGCAGCCGACGTCGCGGGCGAAGCGAGCGCCGCCGATAGTCTGCGCGCTGAACTCGTGGCCTTGCCGCAGGCGGATCGTTTTACGGTGCTGAGCGGGTTACTTGCCTCCGTGCTGGCCGATCAGTTGGAAACATCGGCGGACAGCATTGCAATCGACCGGCCGATTCTCGATCTCGGCGTGGACTCGCTGCTCGCCACGGAGATACAGCTATCGCTCGATAAGAACCTGGGAATCAGCGTATCCGTGCTCGAAATTCTGAACGATCTGACCATTCGCGGCATGGCTGAAAGAACGCTGAGTTTATTCGGGCTTGATGGCGAGGAGAGCAAGGCATGAGTATCGATACGAAAGTAGATCAGTTGCGCGCACGGCTTCTCGGCAAGACGGGAGAAACCGCGAGCGCCGCGCGCCGCGTGAAGCTGCTGCCCGAACATTACGACATCGCGCAATTCCCCGAAATGCGCGATTTCGCGACCATGCGCTGGTACTACGACAATCAGCGCTTGCCGTGGCAGATGTATCGCCAGCATTTGGGCGTTGCGAGTGCGGAGGTGAATGTCGAAGGCCGCGACATGCTCAACTTTTCTTCGTACAACTATCTCGATCTGTCGCACGATCCGCGTGTAAAGAACGCGGCGAAACACGCGATCGATATGTACGGAACATCGACGGGATCCGGGCGTATCGTGCGCGGCGAGATTCCTTTGTTCGAAGAATTCGAGCAAGAACTGGCCGATACGCTCGGCGTCGAAGCAGCCGTCATGGGCGTGAGCGGATGGGGCGTGAACGCGGGGGTAATCGGCTATCTCGCGCGCGGTCAGGATCTTATTCTGTACGACGAACTGGTTCACAACAGCATGCTCACGGGCGCGAAGATCAGCGGCGCGCGGCGGCTCGCGTTCGCGCACAATGACTACGATGCGCTGGAGCGCTTGCTTCGGGAACATCGGGGCAGCTACGAGCGTGCGCTGATTTTGACCGAAGGCGTGTTCAGCATGGACGGCGATATTCCCGATGTGCCACGTCTTATCGATATCAAGCGTCGTCATCATGCGCTGCTGATGGTGGACGAAGCGCATTCGATGGGCGTGATCGGTCCGCGCGGTCTCGGCGTGGTGGATTACTTCGACATCGACCCACGCGATATCGACGTTCACTTCTCCACGCTGTCGAAGTCGTTCGCGACCATCGGCGCGTACGTGGCGGGCAGCAAGGAACTCGTCACCATGCTCAAGTACTATGCGCCGGGCATCGGTTTGTATATTGCTTCGCCCAATCCAGCGAACGCGGCTGCGGCGCTGGCCGCGTTGCGCATCATGCGCGATGAACCGCAGCGCGCGCGTTCGGTGATTGGCATTGCAGATTATTTCCGCCAGCGCGCGCAGGACGCGGGACTCGATATCGGCCCGAGTCACGATTCGGGCATCGTTCCGATCATGATGCCCGACTCGGAAACCGCGTTGTGGATGTCGGGCAGACTTTTCGATGCAGGCGTTTTCGCGTTCCCGATGATCTTCCCGGTCGTGCCGCGCAATGCCGAGCGTCTGCGGTTCTTCCTCAGCGCGGCGCATACGAAGGAGCAGGTCGATCGCACGATCGCTTTGCTGGCGCAACTCAAGGCGAACGCGCCGAAGCCAAAGGGCCTGATTTAAGCGATGTTATCGGCTGGCCTGCGCATTCTGCTCGAGCGCGTGGGCTGCTTGCTTCTGCAACTCCGCGGTCGTCTTCCCTTCGCCATTCGGCATCCAGCCGGGCGGGCGCAACACGAAGCCGATTGCATCGGAGACGCTTTTCGCACGGAACACGTCCTTCACCAGACTGACCCAATGCTCCGTTTCCACGACGATCGGATTGTGCGATGTGGTCGGCGTCGTCAGGCCGTATCGGCAAGGTTCGTCTGCACGTTCCGCGACATACGTGCCGAACAATCGATCGAAAATCACCAGCACGCCGCCAAAATTCGCATCGAGATATCGCTCGTTCGACGCATGATGCACACGATGCGACGACGGCGTATTGAACACATATTCGAGCCAGCCGAGCTTCGGAATCCACGTTGCATGCAGCCAAAACTGGTAGAGCAGATTCAACGTGACCACGGCCATCACGACTTCCGGTTGCACGCCGAAGAACGATAGCGGCGTAAAAAACAGCCCCGAACCCATGATCTTCGTGAACCATCCCAGCCGATACGCCGACGACAAGGTCAGTTGATTCGGTGAATGATGGACCGCATGATTGGCCCAGAAAAAGCGCACCGTATGCGCGATCCGGTGATACCAGTAGTAGCAGAACTCCTGACCGATAAAGAGCACAAAGAAGGTCAGCACGCCATTGGTCGTGACCGTATGAATGCGATGTTCCCACGCGAGATTGAACACCGGCGTG
>NZ_JAQFVG010000019.1 GCF_029439455.1 Caballeronia sp. BR00000012568055
GCTCCGTTCGGATCTTCGAAGCGCTTGATATCTGCGCCCGCCGGTGCAGCCTTGGTAACGCTCAAATCTTCCAGCGTGCCGCGTGCAACCGCCACGGATTTACCGGCCAGATCCGCCGTACTCTTTACCGCAAGCGGTTTCGGCCCGAATACCGCGAGGTAATACGGCGCATAGGGCCGCGAAAAATCAATCACCTTTTCACGCTCGGGCGTCTGGCCGACCGACAGCAGCAGATCGGCCTTATGCGTCGCCAGATACGCCATGCGGTTTTCACCGGTAATCGGCACGAATTCGGCCTTCACCTTGAGCGCGCGGGCAAGATATTCGCCCATGTCGATGTCGTAGCCCTGCGGCTTCATATCCGGCCCGATCGAGCCGAACGGCGGGTAATCCATAAACACGCCGATCCGCACGACGCCGCTTTTCTGGATGGAATCGAGCGTATCGGCGCGGGTGGGCACGGCGGCGAGCAGCAAGGCGCAACCCAGCATTGTGCAGAAGAAACGAATCAGGCGATGTGTCATGGCGATGGCCTCGCAAATGTGGCGAACACGGTTGGCGAACAAGGGTTAGATTCGCTGCACTGTAGGCACGCCAAAAAGCCGCAACAATGGAAATCTGCGCATGTCAGCTATGTTTTGCGTGCATGGCTGAGGTTGAGCTTACTGTAGGCTCGCGCCTGTCTTCGACCATCGACTGAATTTACTCTCAATGCCCCAACCCGCTCGCCGCAATCTGCTTTTCAACATACTGCGCAAACAACGCGTGCATACGCGTGGTCGGATGCAGATAGTCGGCGAACATATACGTCTGGTCAGCGTTCGGCGTGACGTACGTGGACGGCGAGCACAGCAAGGACGTATCGTGCGGTGTCTTGGAAGGATCGCACGCCTGCGCCGTGTTCGACACCGTGAAGCCGTTCGCCTGATAGTTCTGGATGGTCTGCGTCGTCCACGTGTAGGCATCGACCATGATGACCTTGCTTTGCAGCCCCGCCGACTGCAATGCGTTGTTCAGCGTCGAATTGAATAGTTGGGACAACTGGCTAAGATTGCCGCCGCCATCGGCTTGTTGAAGGCCGTCCGGCGACAGGCCAATATTCGGCACGTTGACCACCACCACATGCGTCGCGCCGTTCTGCACGATAGTGCCGATCAGTTGCGCAAGCGTGGTCGCCGCCGTCTGCACGATCGTCGTCGCGGCGGGCGGCGTGCCGGCGCGCAGCACATCGTTCGAACCGGCCCAGACGAGCACGAGTTGATTCGAATTGAAACTCCCGTGCGCCGACACATAGCTCGATATCTGCTGATTCACGGGCAATTCGATGTCACCGATCACATCGGTGATAAAGCCCGCCTGACTCGCCGGCGTCGCCACCGTCGATCCGCCTTGCGCATAGCCCAATCCGCTTTGCGCTTTCAGCTCATGACCGATATCGATGGTGAACGCCGCCGTGAGCGTATCGCCGTAATACTGCGCGACATCCTGCGACCAGACTTGGCCAGGATTGGTCGTGAAGCGCCCGCCGCCGACCACGCTTGCGATCGGCGCATACGTGCCGACGTCGGAGAGGCTGTCGCCGAAGGCCACGGTTTGAAGCTGCACGCCGCCCGTGGGTCCGGTCGGAGTTGTTGTGCCGCCTGAATCGCTGCCGCCGCTGCCGCCGCATGAGGTAAGCAGTACAAGCAGCAAAGCAGAAACTGCCGTGCGGATGAGGGGTTTCTTATGTGAGTGATGCATCGCTCCTCCGTCTTGTCGTGATTCCGCGCGGCTTATATTGGCGTCAGTCGTGGCGGCGATTTATGGCAAGCAAGAATGATGCTTCGATGCTTTCGCAACGCTTATTCGTTCGTTACGGAAGCCCTTTTCAGTGCGTACACGCCCGTGATAGCAGCGGCAATCCCCGAAGCCGCACCTATCCCCAGCGCCCAGCGCGGCCCGAAATTGTTGGCCACCCAGCCGACCACCGGTGCACCGATCGGCGTGCCGCCCACGGCAATGCCCAGGCGCAACGCCATCACGCGACCGCGCATTGCAGGTTCGGTCGAGATCTGCATCAGGCTGTTGCTGGTGTTCATGAAGGTCAGCGCCGCAATGCCGATCACCACCAGCGTGCCCGCAAAAAACCAGTAAGTAGGCGCGATTGCCGCGAGCGAACAGCCGATACCGAAGACCGCCGCGCCGACCAAAAGCGCCTTGAAATGCGGCTTCTCGCGGCCTGCGGCGAGCAGCGCGCCTGACATCGTGCCGATCGCCATGATCGACGACAACAGGCCGTAGCCGCGCGCGTCGGCATCGAAGACGCCGACGGCCATTGTCGAAATAAAGATCGGGAAATTGAGCCCAAAAGTGCCGATCAGAAACAGCATGACGAGCATCGCCTTGAGGTCGGGACGGGACCACGCGTAGCGCAAGCCTTCGGTCATGCCCTTGCGCGATCGATGCGCCCGCGTGTTCTCGCGCAGTTCGTGGCGGCGGAACATTGACATGGAAATCAGTACAGCGAAGAAACTGATGCCATTGACCACGAACGCCCAGCCCGTGCCAATCGAACCGATCACGATGCCCGCCGCTGCGGGTCCGATCATGCGGCCCGCGTTGAACGAAGTGGAATTGAGCGCGACGGCGTTATGCAGATCGGCATCGCCCACGAGCACGCCGACGAACGTCTGACGCACGGGTCCGTCGAACGCGGAGGCGCATCCGAACAGAAACGCGAACACATAGACATGCCACAACTGCACGATGCCGGTCACCGTGAACACGCCGAGCAGCAGCGCGAGCGTTCCCATGGTCGCCTGCGTGAGCATGAGCAGCTTGCGCTGATCGTAATGATCCGCCGCGAGGCCGGTCCACGGCAGCAGCAGCAATTGCGGACCAAACTGGAGCGCCATGACGGTGCCGACCGCAGAGGCATTGTGATGCGTCAGTTGCGTGAGCACCAGCCAATCCTGCGCGGTGCGCTGCATCCACGTGCCGACGTTGGAGACAAGCGCGCCGCCCGCCCACAGCCGGTAATTGAAAATCCTCAGCGAACTGAAGGAACGAAGCACGCGCGCATTCATAAGGAATCCGCAGTTCTTCCGCTATGAAAGCGGCCGAAGTGGAAATGAAGCCCGTTCATGTTCATTCCTCGACAAGGCGCTTGAGCAGCGCCATTGCATCGGCGAGTTGCCTTTGTTCAGACGATGACAGACGCGAGCGGATGGTCCGGCTCAGCCAGTCCTGACGCACGCTTCGGACCTGAAGAATCAGCGCGTGACAGGCTTTGGTAAGGGACAGGATGGTGCGTCGGCCATCGGCGGGATCGGGCGTACCGACGATCAGCGCGGCGTCTTCGAGCGGCGCGAGCGCGCTGCCCATCGATTGCGCGCGGATGCCTTCAGCACGCGCCAGATCCGCGGCGGATGCAGGGCCATCGCGCTCCAGGCGCAGCAGCACGGAGATTTGCGTGTTGGTGAGATCGCCACGGATCGTGGATTGCGCGCGCAGCTTGCGCTTGAGTTTGGAGACCACGGAACGGACGTCAGCAGCGAGATCGTCAGCCAAATCCGTTGTGGTCGGTGGGGTGATTTTTGGCGTTTTGCTCGTCATGCACCAAGCGTAGCACATGACAAGAAAACTGATAAGTTAACTTACTATCCGCCTAGAGCGTCTCTGTTCTAGATCTTCGTCGAACCCGGTATAGCGCCCTTCCGGCGATTTCTTAACTTCATCTCTAAAGTGGGGCCAGTCCTGATCTCCGAATCGCGCGCTCCCATAGCGTACGCCATGCGGTCATCCACGCGAGCACTCAGAACCTTGCCGTTGTACGGTTGTAGAGAAACCAATTGGCCCCTGTATTGGCATCGTCATGGCCACGTACGCAATTCACTGCTGAGGTCAAACACGAAAATCCATGACCTAGGCGTCAGTCCATGGGTTACGGCTGTCAGTTTTCGCCGGTAATTCGGGTTGTCGCATCCGCGATGGAATGTCTATTCGACTCGTTGTACGCGAGCTTGGTCCCGCCCCGAGAGATTTCCTTAACCATCGATCTACTTTCTCTCTAATAGCCGATCGACCGCTAAGTCGCCTGAATTCAGCCTCCGTCGCTCACTCCGCCTGACTCCGACGCCGTGACCGTGGAACCACTCGAAGCATTTTTCTTTTCACTCACCTTCTTAGCGGCGATTTTTTTCTTAGCCGGCGCGCTTTTTTTGATGGCAGCCTTCTTAGCCACCACCGCCTTAACCTTCTCAATCAAATAATCATCCCGATTCTTAGCAGCCGCCAACCAAGCCGGCGCCGGTCCTCTTCCACTCCACGTCGCGCCACTAGCCGGATCGCGATACTTAGGCGCCTGCGGTCCCCTCGGATAATTCCCCGCTTTAGCCGGCTTCTTCTTAGCAACACTCGAAGAAGCAGAAACACTCACGCCCTCGCCAAGAAACTTACTCCGATCCTTTGCCTTCGCAATCCAAGCCGGTGCACGGCCGTGCCCTGTCCACGTCGCGCCAGTCTTAGGATCGACATATTTCGCCGCACCGCCTTTCTTCGTCTTACCTTTTTTTGCAGCCGCGCGGCCTTTTCCGAAATGCGCCGCAATATCGTCCGGAGTCAGTCCGTGTCTCTCCATCAAATCTCGAATCTTGCCAAATACAGCTAACGATTCTTTCTTCGCAATCGACTCGGCCTGAGCCTGAAGTTTGGCAATCTTGTCTTGAATGACTTTAAGCGTGACCATCGCATTCCCCATTTAGTGGTAATGGTCGCACTATGCCATATAAGCATTGGAAAAGACACTTGTCGGACGAGAAGCGCTTCTGAAACCAACTCAATTAAGCTAAGCGTAACGAAACAATACGTTCTTAATGGCACAAAACCTTAAACCTGCACGCCCCATTTGCGGACAGTGAGCCGCTCGATCGTATCGAACACAAGATGTTCGACCAGCAGACCAATCACGATAACCGCAGCCAGTCCCGCGAAAACGCGACCCGTATAGAGCTCATTGCGATTCTGGAAGATGTACCAGCCGAGACCGCCCTTGCCCGAACTCGCGCCGAATACCAGTTCGGCTGCGATCAGCGTGCGCCATGCAAAGGCCCAACCCACGCGCAGGCCCGCGAGAATCGACGGCAGCGCGGCAGGAACGAGGATCAGCAGCACATGGCGCAGTCCCGTCAGACCATAGTTGCGCCCGGTCATGCGCAGCGTCGGCGCAACGGATTGAAAGCCCGAATACGTGTTCAGCGCGAGTGGCCACAGCACCGCATGCACGAGCACAAAAAGCAAGCTGCCCGTGCCGAGTCCGAACCACAGCAACGCAAGCGGTAACAGCGCAATAGAAGGCAACGGATTAAACATCGCGGTGAGCATGGACAGTAGCGAGCGTCCCGCGCGCGTGGACACGGCAAGCGATGTCAGCACGAACGCGCACGCCGCGCCGAGCAGATAACCGCGCAATAACACGGACATCGACACGGCGGTTTTCGCCAGCAATTCACCCGACAATACGCCCTGCACAAACGCGACGAGCGTGGCGCTGAAACTCGGCAACAGCAGATCGTTGTCGAGCGCACGTGCGGCGATTTCCCACGCAACGATCAGCACCAGCGCGATCAACACGCGGTCGATCCACGTCTTCGCGGAGATGCGTCGTGCGAGTGGCCATGGCGCATCCGGCGGGACATCGACGGGTGCGCTGAGCGGATGGATATATTCGTCGCGCACAGGCGGCGCGATGCGGTCGGCAGCGGATGGAGGCGTCATGCTGAAGGCTCGTCGGTATCGAACAGCAAATGATGAATACGATCGACACCGCGCTGGAAATCTGCGCGCGAAGTGCCGTCCTTTGTGTAGGGATGCGAATTGAGTTCAGCGCGGACACGTCCCGGATGCGGCGACAGCAGCAGCACGCGATTACCCACAATCAGCGCCTCTTCGATCGAATGCGTCACGAACAACAGCGTAAAGCGCGCGTCGTCCCACAGCTTCAGCAATTCGTCCTGCATGCGGCGGCGCGTGAGCGCATCGAGCGCGGCGAACGGTTCGTCCATCAGCAACACGCGCGGCTGCATCGCAAGCGCACGCGCGATCGCCACACGCTGTTTCATGCCGCCCGACAAGGTGTGCGGATAAGCATCGGCGAACGAGGCAAGGCCGACTTTGTCGAGATAATGCAGCGCGCGTTCACGCGCTTCGCCACGCGATAACTTCTTCGCTACACGCAACGGAAACGCCACGTTTTGCGCGACCGTCTTCCACGGCGGCAATTGATCGAACTCCTGAAAGACGACGATGCGGTCCGCGCCCGGCCCTTTCACGCGCGCGCCGTCGAGTGTGATCTCGCCCGACACCGGTTCGATAAATCCGGCGATGGCTTTAAGCAAAGTCGACTTGCCGCAGCCCGACGGCCCGAGCAGCACGAAGCGATCGCCGCCGTACACGTCGAAGCTCACCTCATGCGTCGCACGCACAATGCGCTGCGCGGTCCGATATTCCAGACTCACGCGGTCCACCGATACGAGCTTCTTGCTCGTCGCGGGCTGCACGTTGGTATCGAATAATCTTGCGGGATTGGCGGCCATCACGTCGGCTCCTGATGTCAGCTTCCGCTGGCAGTGGCGGGGTCGTCGAAGAAATAATCCTTCCACGATTTCGGTTCGTTTTTGATCGCGCCTACTCGATACATAAACTGCGCGAGGCCGAAGGTGTTCTGCGGCGCGATATTGAACTGCACCTGCGGATTCGAAATGATCTTCACCAGCAAGGCGCGGTCGATCTTCGCGTTGTTCACGCGGATGTAGATATCCGCTGCGGCCTGCGGATTCGCAATGACATACTTCGCGGCATCGGCAATCGCATCGACGAAAGCGCGATAGGTCTTCGGATTCTTGTCGCGGAATTTTTCGGTTGCGTAAAGCACGGTGGCGGAACTCGGACCACCGAGCACGTCGTATGAATTCAGCACGATATGCGCTTTTGGATTACCGGCAAGTTCCTGTTCCTGAAACGGCGGATTGCCGAAATGACCGGTAATTTCAGTGCCGCCCGCAATGATCGCCGCCGCCGCGTCCGGATGCGGCACTGCCTGCGTGAGCTTGTCGAGCTTGTCGAAGTCTTTCTCGCCCCACTTCTTCGCCGCTGCATATTGCAGAATGCGCGACTGGACCGACACACCCACGGCCGGCACCGCAATACGATCCTTGTCGCTGAAATCGGCAATGGTCTTTACTTTCGGATTATTGCTTACTAAGTAATACGGAATATTCCCGAGTGACGTCACGCCTTTTACATTCTGACGTCCATGCGTACGATCCCACACCGTCAGCAAGGGACCCACGCCTGCGCCGGCAATATCCACCGAGCCGGACAACAGCGCATCGTTGACGGCCGCGCCGCCAGAAAGCTTGACCCAGTCCACCTTGATATCGATGCCTTGCTTCTTGCCTTCTTTCTCGATGAACTGCTGATCGCGCGCCACATTCAGAAGCAAATACACGATACCGAACTGCTCCGCGATACGAATCTGCCCTTCTGCACGCGCCAGTGTTGGCACGCTCAGCGTTGCTGCACCGATCGTCACGGCGACACAAGCCGTCAAAGCGGCACGAAGGGGCGCACCGCGCCTGAAAACACGCATGAAAACTCCGGGTAAAAGCGGGGAAAGAAGCGACTTAGAACGGCGTGTCGCCTTCGATAGTCGTCCGAAACAGCTTGCGCCGCAGATGATCGGGCGTGCCTGCCGCGAGGTGCATCAACGAGCGGTTGTCCCAGAACACCATGTCGCGCTCGGCCCATTGATGGCGATACACAAACTCCGGCTTCACGCTATGCGCGAACAACGCATCGAGCAACGCGCGGCTCTCTTCGTCCGATACTCCGACGATGCGCGTCGTGAAATGCTCGCTCACGAATAATGCCTTACGACCCGTTTCGGGGTGCGTACGCACAACCGGATGCACCACGGGCTTTACTTCCGCGATTTGCTCAGCCGTAAGATTCGGCCGCCACGGACTGCGCTTTTGCAGTTCGGCATAGCGCGCCAGATAGGTATGCTCAGCTTTGAGTCCCGCGACGGCATCGCGCAGATCGGACGGCAGCGCATCGTAGGCGGCATGCATGTTGGCGAACAGCGTATCGCCGCCTTCCGAGGGCAACTCCTGCGCGTGCAACATGGAACCGAGGCTCGGCTTGTCTTTATACGAGAGATCCGAATGCCAGAAATGACCGGCATCACCCAGACCGATTGGCTTACCGTTCTCCTTGATGTTCGACACGATCAGCACTTCCGGATGCCCCGCCAAACCGAACTGTTGCAGCACATGAATCTGCAACGGCCCGAAGCGTCGGCTGAACTCGACTTGCTGATCGGGCGTGATGCGCTGATCTCGAAACACTAGCACATGATGATCGAGATGCGCGCGATGAATGCGCGCGAAGTCCTCGGCAGAAAGCGGACGGCTTAGATCGAGGCCGACGACTTCCGCGCCGAGCGGGGCATCGAAAGCGTAAATATCGAAATGCTGACGCGTGGTGTCGGCGGATGCGCCGGGACCTGAAGCAAGGGCGGTGGTCACGTGAGTCGATAGATGTCGTAGTGTGATCACGCCAATGTACCGGCGTATCCGCCACGCGCCAACCAAGCATTTGCGATACGCATAGCAGCGTTTTCGATAAGAAAAACGATCCCTGCGAGCCGCGCTCAACGCGGTTCGTCCCATATAGTGAAAAGCATCGATTAAGACGATGCGATGTTCAACGACTCGCGAGCCTAGGGGAAGCGCGCTCAGACAGGAACCAATCTGATGTGCTAATCAAATTCCGCCAGCGGAAAAACGGAATGTGCCGTTGCATCGATATATGAATTAACATCGCTGCTGAAGCATTCGAAGCTTATGCTGCTTTCTGTTAAGGAGAATGACGATGCTGCAACTACGCCCCGGCTGTGAATGCTGCAATAAAGATCTCCCGCCCGATTCTCCCGATGCCCGCATTTGCACGTTCGAATGCACGTTCTGCGTCGATTGCACGAACGATGTGCTTAAAGGCATCTGCCCGAACTGCGGAGGGGAATTAGTCGCGCGCCCCCGGCGGCCCGCGGACAAACTGGCGAAGTACCCAGCATCGACCGAGCGGGTATTCAATGAGAATTGCCGCGCTAACGCGGCCTGATAGAAAGTCTTCTCCCGCCTGATTTACGGGAGTTCCGAAATCAGTATCAGGCAGCCTTACCGCCTATGGCCTGCTCTTGACCGATCCATATCTGGCTATCCGGAAACCAGAATGCTTCAAGGCGCGGCGGCACGGCAAGCGTAATTGGCAAATCGGGATTAAAGATTTTCGACCACGCCGATAAATACGACGGCATCTTCACCAAATGGCCGCACTTAGAAAGCAGCAAACTCGACACCAGCGCCTCGCGTCCGATCTCAAGCCCCGGATAGCCGCTGAAATGCACGGGCGAATCGCCGTTCGACAGCAACTTCGCAGGCGCGACATTCACCGGCCGATTGAATGGCCACTTGCAGAAGAAGTCGATAAACGCCTGTTCATCGCTTGAAATAAAGACATTGGTAAGATGCGGATTGAGCGCAAGCGTCTGTTCGACGAGCCGGCAGAAATCCGCCCAGGCGATCGTCAATGCTTCGAACTTCTTATCGGTTCCGCGATAGTGAACGCCCAGCGTCGATTCGTTGATATCGAGCCGCGCACAGGTTGCTTCGACGTCCTCTCTAATAGAGGCAACGGGCCGATAATACGATCGGAACAAATCGCTTGCGCTTTGCAAACGCAGGCCCGCTTCATAGCGACTGCGAAAGCCCAGTTGGTCCAGCGCGCGTACGGTGGACACGCGCACACGTCGCGGCGTGTTTTCAACCCGAGGCCGCACGCTTTCGAAGAAGGTGGAGAACCAGTCTATCTTGCCTTCAGCGTCGCCATACAAGCCGCCGCGTGCCGAGATTTGCGGTGTGAGGCCCTTTTCTTCGCAGTGCATGAGGATGAAGAGCACCATCTGCATCACGGAAAAGAAGCCCGAATTTTCCTTGATCTCGATAGCGAATACGCTGCGGTTCAGCCGCTGTCGTGCATGCAGCGAAAATCGAATGGGCGTGGCGAGTGAGTACTTGAACCCTTCGCTGCGCCGAAATTGTCTGACGCGATCGACCACTCTTCGCAACATGTGCGACCCCGGAATTGTTAGTTTATTGGAGTATCTCGTGCGCGTTCCAGTGACTTCGACAGAAGGTTAGCACCGTGCAAGTGCTTACGGAGGGCCGTGCGGTAGCGTTGTGTTAGGTAACAAACGCGCGATGTGGAAATTACTACCGGTCGGAATTGCTTAACTCGTCTGACGATGCAACGATCGCTCGAGCCGAATGCCGTGCCGTTTCATCTTCGCGTACAACGCGGGCTTCGAAACATCCAGCAGCTTCGCGCAGTTGGTCACGTTATATCGGCATGATTCAAGCGCGGTTTCAATTGCGCGCCGTTCGGCTGCCATTAGCGTAAGCGGCTCCTGAGGCGAAGCATCGTCGGGTAACGGCGCACGGGTTGCGCGGCGCAGAAATGAAGACACATCCGCTATGCGTTCGCTTTCGTTGAAGTTGACGATCTTCTCAACGAGGTTCTCGAGTTCGCGCACATTGCCCGGCCAGTCGTGCGCCTGCAATTGTCGTAGCGCCAGTTCGGCTAGCACAGGCACCGGCTTGTGCATGCGCGTGCAATAGCGTTCGAGAAAGAACGCGGCCATCGACGGAATATCTTCGCGGCGTTCGCGCAAGGGCGGAATGGTAATTTCAATCACGTTGCAACGATAGAAAAGGTCTTCGCGGAAGGTCTTTTCTCGCACCATCATCGCCAGATCGCGATTGCTGGCGCAAACGATACGCACGTCCACCGGAATGCCGCGCGTGTCGCCGATGCGCGTCACCTCGCGTTCCTGAAGTACGCGCAACAGCTTGGCCTGCACGTCGATCGGCAATTCGGATATCTCATCGAGAAATACCGTGCCGCCATCGGCGGATTCGAATTTGCCGGGACGTCCATCGCGCGCCGCGCCCGTAAAGCTGCCTGGTGCATGGCCGAAGAGTTCGCTTTCGATCAGCGCATGCGGCAAGGCTGCGCAGTTGATCGCGATGAACGGCTGCGCGGCGCGTGTGCTCGCGTTATGAATGGCCTGCGCGAACACTTCCTTGCCAACGCCGCTTTCACCCGACAACAGCACATTCGATGCACCCCGTGCAGCTTTCTTCGCGGCATCGAGCGCGCGACGCATGCCCGCACCGGAACCGACTACGCTATCGAATGTGAAGCGCGCATGATTGCCCGCATAGCGGCCCGCCATCTTGCGCACGCGCCGCATTTCGCGGAACGTATTGACCACAGATACCACTTCGCCACAGCGGTTTTTAATGGGAATGGCCGTGTCGAGCAGATGCAGATGGCGTGCAGGAGAATCGATGATAAGTTCGCGATCCACATACCCCACGCCGGTGCGAAAGATCGGTCCGATGATCGGCTCGAAGTCGATTACTTCGTTGAGCGTACGACCAATGCTGGCTTTCGGATCGATACCAAGAATGCGGCCCGCCACCGAATTGACGTGCCTTAAAACATGGCCTTGACCCATCACCATCAACCCATCGCCGATATGATCGATGATCGCGCGCTGCTCTTCCACGAGCGTGTCATAAGCGGCGAGATCGAATGTATGCTGCAACAGGACTTCGAGCGTGGCACCCAGCAACGTGATCCAATTTGCGGGCGATGCGGCCGCGTCAGGCTCATACAGCGCGACGAGAAACACGCGCCGTCCATGCACTTCGACACGCAACGCAACCGCCCGCGCAATCGATGCGACGTGCCCTTGGAACGGGAGCGTGGCGCATCGGCCATCGCATATGGAAGTGGCGGCTTCCGCAAGAGCGGCAAGCTGCGGCAGGGGGCATTGCGCGAAAAATGCTTCAGGCAAGTGCTCGATTTCCGCGTGCCCTTCGAGCACATGTCCCGCGCGATCCAGCGTAAATACGCAGGCCTGCGCTTCGGCAGCGGCAAGCCTGCGCGCACTGCGCCATCGCGTACAGGCGAGCGCGCGCTCCAGTGTGGCGATGTCGGGATCGAGCGCGACGGTGGCCATGTCTTCCTGCAAGCGGTCGGGCAACGCATCGACTATAGCAGTTCAAAAATGCCCCGTACGCTCGTGCAAAACCCGTATCAATCCTTCTGCGCGATCGCGTTCAACGTGCCGCTATCCAGCCGATACACCGTCACCGGCGCATCGATCCAGTCGCCGTTCGAGTCGAAGCGCACCGGGCCGAGAATGCTGGTAAACGCTTGCTCGCGCAGCGCCTTCACGAATACGTCGGGCTTCGTCGAGCCGGTCTTCTTCATGGCGTCCGCCACGACGAGCGTGGCCGCATAGAACGCGGGCGCGTACGTATCGACATCTGCGCTAAAGGCCGTTTTGAAGCGCGCGCGGAAGGTCTTGCCGTCGGGCAGCGTGTCGAGCGGCGCGCCACCTTGCGCGCAGAACATGCGCTTGTCGGCTACGCCCGCTGACAGCTTGTCGAACTCCGGCGAGCAAATTCCGTCGCCGCCAACGAGCGTTGCGTTCACGCCGAGTTCGCCCATTTGCCGCGCGAGCGTTGCAGCCTGCGCATAGTAGCCGCCATAGAACACCACTTGCGGATTGCGCGATTTGATCTGCGTGAGAATGGCCTTGAAATCGGTGGCCTTGTCCGTGCTGTATTCGCGCGCGACGATCTGCAGGCCCGCTTTCTTCGCACTCTCAACGAATACATCGGCTACGCCCGTGCCATATGCTGTGCGATCGTCGATCACGGCGGCGCGCTGCGCGCCCAGCACTTTCGCGGCGTACACGGCCATGCGTCCGCCCATCACGTTGTCGTTGGTGGCCAGACGAAACACATAGGGATAACCCAGATGCGTCAACTGCGGATTCGACGATGCACCCGTCATCATGACCACGTGTGCATCGTTATAAATACGCGCGGCCGGAATGCTCACGCCCGAGTTGTAATGACCGATTACCGCAGCCACGCCATCGTCGACAAGTTTCTGCGCGACATTCACGCCGACTTTCGGGTCGCCCTGATCGTCCATCGAAATAAGTTCGAAACGCACGGGCTTTCCTGCGACAAGAAACGGCTTCGCATTCAGTTCATCGATCGCCAGGCGCACGCCCCGTTCGTCATCCTTACCACTTTGTGCGCCGCTGCCGGTCAACGGTCCGGCCACGCCGATCTTCACCACTTCCTGCGCCGCCACGCCGCGCGCCATACCGAACAGGGCGGCCACGCATACGGCGAACGTCATCGCTGATTTGAACGCTTTCATTTGCTTTCCCCAGTGGCTGTGAATGACAAACCTTCCAGAACGCCGCGCAACGGCGCGAGCGTGTCGAATTCGAAGTCGGGCCGCGGCTGCCATGTGCCGAGCGTGTCCGCGCCGCGATTGATCCACGCTACCGGCATGCCGAGCGGCTTGGCACCGTCGATATCGGCCCAGCTTGCGAGCGAGCAATGCAGCACGTCGGCGGGTTTTTGCGCGAGGCGTTCGAGCGCAAGGGCAAAGATGGCCTGCGAAGGCTTGTACGCGCGCGCCATTTCCGCCGTGGTCACGTGCTCGAAATAACGCGTGAGTTGCGTACGACGCCAGAGATCGCTGTCCATATTGGTGATCGGCATAAGCGGATAACGCGCCGACGCCCAATCGAGAAACGGCTCTGCATCTGCATGAGCGGGCGACGCTTCGACGAGATGCGTCAGAAATACTTCGGTAAGCTTATCGATTGAATGACCATTACGCACGCCTGGCCAGCGTGCATCGAGACACGCAATCAGCGCCTGCTGCGCGACATCGCGATAGCGCGCATACGCCTGACTACGATAGAGCCGCACGTTGCGAATGTCCCAGTCGAGATAGACATCGAACGCGCTGTCACGCGACTCGACCGACAACATGCGCATGAGTTCCGCCATGCCAGCGGTGCCGCCACGATCGACATCGACGAGCGTGCCGAAATAATCGAACGTCAGCGCTTTCGGATTCATCGCGCCTCTCCCTTTCTGGTGGCGAAGGCTTTGACGCGCTCGGCGGCATCGGGACGCGCGAAGGCTTCGATGGTGGCGGCAGTTTCGAGTTCCAGACTGCGCACGAGTGCATCCGACAATTCGGCATGCACCAGCCGCTTCAATCGCGATACCGACGTCGCCGAACGCTGCGCAATGCGCGATGCAATCTCCAGCGCCGTATCGAGCACGGCATCGCGCGCGACCACGCGATTGACGAGTCCCATCGACAATAAAGCCTGCGCATTCTGGCGCTCGCCCAGCATCCACAATTCCATCGCGCGTTGATAGCCGACCGTTTGCGGCAACAGATGCGTCACGCCGCCGGTCACGAATTGCCCCCACTCCATTTCAGGGAAGAAGCACACCAGATCGTCCGATGCCACCACCATGTCGCAATTGAGCAGCCACTCGAAACCGCCGCCCACTGCATAGCCATGCACCGCGCCGACCACCGGCTTTGCATTCAGCATCAGATCACGCGTGATACGTTGAATGCGTTCGATATGGCTGCGAATGCTGGCCTCGCTGGCGCTTTGCTGATCGAACTCCTTGAGGTCATCACCGGCGCAGAATGCGCGACCCGCACCGTTCAACACGATCACGCGGCATGACGCGTCGTCGTTGGCGCTTTGCAAGGCATCGTGCAAGTCGTCCAGCAGATGGCCACCGATCGCATTCATTCGCTCAGGACGGTTCAGCGTCACAATGGTGATTGCATCGCGTTTATTCAGGATTACTTCGTTCATGCCGGCTCCTTGTCGATCCAGCGCGTTTTGCCTTCGGTGCGCGGGAAGTGTTCGAACGGGACCATCGTCACCGAGGCGCTCGCGCCAATGCGCTGCCGCACCGCATTTTCGATACGCTGCGCCGCTTCATCCCAGCCATCCGCTTCGAGACCGCTCGCCGCCTCCACCGTCATCACAATGCGGTCATACGGTCCATCGCCCTTCAGGATGATGCGAAATTGCCCCGACGCCCACTGCGGAAGCGCTTCGACCGCAAGCCGCACGGCGCCCGGAAATACGTTGACGCCGCGTACGTTGAACATATCGTCGGTGCGGCCCATCACGCGAAAGCGCCATGCGCTACGGCCATCCGGACCGGGATCGCTGCCGGTCACCGTCACCACATCGCGCGTGCGATAGCGCACCAGCGGCTGGCATTGCTTGCGCAAATGCGTGCAGACGAGTTCGCCCGTCACGCCTTCTCTGATCGGCAGACGCTGCAAGCTTTCGGGATCGGTAATCTCGGCGAACACCACATCGGCTGCGTGATACAGCAGGTCGTGGGTCCAGTCGGTTTGCCCGCCCAAAATGCTTAGCACTTCCGATAAACCGAAATTGGCGTTGCGCACCTTGAAGCCCCACTTCTCTTCCATCGACGCACGCAGTTCCGGATTGTCGAGTCCCGCCTCTCCGCCAAACAGCCCGAGCTTCAGACCGAGATCGCGCGGCGCAGGACCGCCCGTCTCACGCAGCACTTGTTCGATCAGCGCGGGATACGACGGCGTGCACGAAATCGCATTGATGCCGAGGCTCAGAATCGAATCGATCAGCAAACGCGTGCTGCCGACGCCGAAGGGGACCACGGTTGCGCCAGTGGCTTCGAGAATGGTGTGATCGGTAAAGCCGCCGGTCCACATGCAGTAGTTGAGGCAATGCACCACGCGGTCGTTCGGACGCAAACCCGCAGCCCACATCGAACGTGCGCCGACGCGCGCGATATCCGCCGCATCGCGTGCACTGTTGGCGAGAATCAGCGGACGTCCCGTGGTCCCGGATGTGCGATGCAGCCGCGCGATGCCGCTCTCCGCGCACGCCACATAATTTCCATAAGGCGATGCACCTTCCTGACTCACGCGCAACTCGTCTTTCTCCGTGAAGGGCAAATCCTGCAAGCCATCGATCGTCACGTTATCCTGATCAATCCAGGGCGAAAGCTTGTCGCGATAGAACGCTGAGTTGGCGCGCAGATAGTCCCATTGCCGCGCCCACATCTCGTCCTGATGGCGGCGGACGTCGGCGGGTGCGAGCGTCTCGAATGCTTCGTCGAAATAGATGCGCTGTGTGTTATCGATCTCGGCCACGTTTAATTTTCCTTTGCGTTTTTTTAGCGTGCGACGCGCTTCGCAGCGCGCGCCTCGATCACTGCGCGATCCACGATGGCGCGTGCATGGCTTGCGGTCGCGACGGGTCCGGCCGCGTCGGCGGCGACGATATCGAACCAATACAGCGCGCCTTCCATGCTGCGAAAGGTCGCGGTGGCATCGACATTCATGGCGGGCGGCGTGGGTGCGAGATGCGTGAGATGCGTGGTCACACCAACGGAGAGTTGGCCATCGCCCAGTTCGCGCTGCATGAGCGCAGCGCAGGCGCGCTCGATCAACGCGAGCAAGGCGGGCGTGGACAGCACGTCGGGATAGCGCTCGTTCGGCGCGTTCGCATAGGCGGATGCGAGATCGCCCGATGCAACGGTATGGGACAGCGTGGCGGCGCAGCCTGCTTCGATCATGAGTGGCTCCGGGTTGTCTGGAGCGCACACGATGCAAAGGCCGGGCCAATTTATGCCAAGGCTTATGGGGCGCGGCTTAGCGGAAAATTCGCGCCTGCGTTTAGCGTCGGGCGTTAAGATTCTTAACGTTGCGAATCACAACGGTCGTATGCGGGCTTAACGGTTCTTAGCAATTTTAAGCGGCCTTAGCGATTTAATTTAATCTAAGCGCGTCGCTGACATCCCGCGATAAACGCCGTCACATCCGACACCACCGGCGAACTCGCCCGCTCTGACGACCTGAAGGCCAGCACCATCGAATCGTGGCCCAGTCCCGGATATTTCTTTAGTTCCACGCGATCATGACGTGCGCGCAAGGCATCGGCGAACTCGTCGCTGTTGCGTGGATTCACGTCGCTGTCGGCCGCGCCTGCGGCGAGCAGCATCGGCGGTTCGTCGCCGTTGACGAATGGCAAGGGCAAGGCACGCGAACGCAATGCGGCGGGGAAAATCTCGTCCATATGCGGATCGGTCGTCGGGATCGCGGCATAGGGACCGGCAAGGCCGACCATGCCCGCAAGCTGCGCCTTGGACATACCGTGCGCTTCGAGATAGCGCGAATCGGTCGCGATCATCGAAGCGACGTGCGCGCCCGATGAATGCCCCATCACGATGATGCGTTGCGGATCGCCACCGTATTCTTTTGCATGATCGCGGGCCCAGCGCACGGCGGCGGCGGCATCATCGAGAAAGCCGGGGAATACGGATTTCGGATAGATGCCGTAATCGGGCGTGATCGCCACCATATCGTGCAAGGCCAGCGTTTCGCCAATATCGCGGCCAGTGGTCCGCGCGCCGCTTTGCCACGCGCCGCCGAAAAAGTAGACGATGACAGGACGGTCCGCGCGCCCATCCGGATCGGGCGCATAGACATCGAGCTTCTTGCTTGGCGACTCGCGGTAAGTTACGCCGTTCGCCTGCCTCTCCCGGTCGTACCCGCGCGCGAATTTCGCGGCCACTGCGGCCACGCCGGTTCCCACTGCCAGAAGCGTGAATTTCCGTCTTGTCATCGAACCCATTTCAATCTGCCCGCTGTTAATTACAGAATGGCTGCGCGACCGCTATGAATTGCACTAAGAACGCTTGAATTTCTTAGCCGATCTTGCTTAGCGTTTTTGCCTGATTTTCTCAGACACGCCATGCCTTGCAGTCGCTCGCCATTACACGACGCCCTTCTAACCGTGTCCGTGCGGAAGTTATCGTTGCATACCCGGCCAAAACCGCTAAAACCTCGCCCGGCGCGGAACTTTATCGCAGCGCATCAATTCTTGGCCTTTCAACGAAGTGTTGGACAGCACACGGAGGCAGTAAACAAAAGACTATTTAATTGCGCACTGGGGAAGTAACCATAACGAGAGATCGCGCAAATAGACCAGTTAAGCGATAGAAGGCCAAAGGCTTACGCTTAATCCGCGCGAACAATAACAACGCAGCAATTAGCCAGACAAATAAGCAGACAAATAAAATGACACCGATTGTCTTCAAAGGACGCTTTGGATGGCTGCATGCGGGTCGAGGTAGTCACGGAGTCGTGCTCTGTCAGCCTTACGGACACGAAAGCGCATGGGCGCACAAAGCGCTGCGTTATCTTGCCGAAGAACTCACTCGTTTCGATATCCCCGTTCTGCGCTTCGACTACCTGGCTACCGGCGATTCGGCCGACGGCGCGCTAGAAGGCGATCAGCTCGACGGCATGGCGGCGGACGTCGGCGCGGCCATCGATTATTTGCGAGCAAGTACGGGTGTGACCAAAGTCACGCTATGCGGCTTGCGTCTTGGTGCAACGTTAGCGGCGCTCGCATCGCATCATCCCTTGGTGGACTCGCTGGCCTTGCTGGCGCCCGTGATTAATGGCCGCCGCTATCTGCGCGAACTGACTGCGGTGCGTCAGACATGGCTCGGCAATTTGCCCGCGCCCGTGCGCGCCGTGCAAACCGGCTCGCCCTTTCATGTACTCGGACAAGCATACGGTGAAGCGCTGCTCGATCGTCTAAACAAGTTCGATCTCGCAAGCGCGCTAAGCCGTCAAACGGCTTTGCCCAAGCGCATTTTTCTAAGCGATGCCTTGCCGCAAGGCGTTCAGTCGCTTGCGGCCAAACTGCGCGAACGCGACGTCGAAACACAGTGCGATGCGTTCGACGATTATCTGGAATTCATGCAGGAAACCGCGCAATCGGTCCTGCCGGAAAAGACGCTTAGCCGCGTGGCGCTGTGGATCGCGAATAGCGCGAAGGAAGCGACGCCCGGCAAGGTCAAAATCACGCGGCCCGGTATTGCCGACGACGCGCTTATCGAAACACCCGAGGCCGTCGAGCGCCCCGTCGTGTTCGGCGATGCAGGCATCTTCGGCATCTTGTGCGAACCGCGCGGCGGCATGCCGGGCGGTCCGGTGATCGTGATCGCCAACACGGCGGGCACCGTGCATCATGGCGACAGTCGGCTCTCGGTGCGGATCGCACGGAAGATGGCGGCGCGTGGCGTGGCAACGCTGCGCATCGATGCACGCGGTATCGGCGACAGTCCCGCACGCATGGCGGACGGCTCGTTCGAGCGCATCGCCTGCATTCACGCGCAGACGACGATCGAAGATGTAGCGAGCGCCGCTGCATGGCTCAAACGTAAGGGCTATAGCACGGTGGTGACCTTCGGCATCTGCTCGGGCGCGTATAGCGCCTTGCGTGCATCGCTGATTGAACCTGCAATTTCCGCGGTGATTGCGGTCAATGTGCAGCGCTTTTACGTCGATGAGAATGTGACGCTCAAGGAACTGCAAAACCGCATCAATCATTCGATGTCGCGTCTCGGACCTGCTTTGTTCAAACCAGACAAATGGTGGCAGGTGCTAAGCGGCAAACGCGGTTTCAAGCCTATTTTCAAGGCCTTTTCGTCGCATGCCGTCGCGCGCATTCATTCGTGTCTGACGCATATGACGGGCACCACAGCATTCTTTAGCGGCGATAACGCGCTGCTGCATCCGCATGGTGTGGTGAAAGCGCTTGAACGCAAAGGTGTGCGCACGTTCCTGCTGTTCGGTGGCGAAGACGAAGGCCTCGATCAATTGAACGGGCACTTCGGCAAGCACGGCAAGCGGCTTTCAAAAGCGCGCGGTATGACGGTCGAAATTCACGATGACATCGATCACGCGGTCTATGATCCGTACGCTGTCGAGCACGTGATTGCGCTGGCCGAGAGCTTTATTCGCGCGCAGCCGGTACGCACCGCGCCTGTCGAAGAGACCATACCGGGCCCGGTATTTCACGGCAGTCCTGAACGTGGCAGCACGATGCTCTAAGCAGGATTGTTCGATAAATCGAACAACCTGTCCGCATCGTGCTGATTCTCCGCGCCGTGACATTGCACTACCATCTCCTGATGAACTGAGCAGATCGAACAGGAGATGGATGCAATGCAAACCAAAATAGCACTGGTAACAGGCGGCAGCCGTGGCATTGGGCGCGAGATCGCGCTTTCGCTAGCCGCGCGCGGAATCGACGTTGTTCTCACCTATCAAACCCGTGCGGACGATGCGAAGCAAGTCGT
>NZ_JAQFVG010000020.1:0-8862 GCF_029439455.1 Caballeronia sp. BR00000012568055
ATGAAGGCGAAATAGGGGTAGTAAGGAACGACCGTCTCAGGAAACGTTGCGAACTGCACGCCTTGTTTGCCGAGTTCCAGAATTTTTTTTACGACCTTGTCGACCGTGCCCTCGCGGCTATATAGGACGGGCGCGATCTGAACTGCGGCAGCATGGACGATTTTCGACATGATGATGCCTTTTGAGTAGTACGGAATGGTGGGATGAACTCGCTTTTGCGACGAGATGCTATGTGTTCAACTTCTCTCCATGTGCCTCGGTAGAGGCCGTCATCGATGGAATGTCGACGTCCAAGACCCAGCGGTCGCGCGCTTGGAGAACGTTAGCGGCGCTACTGTCTGGCTTCGAATGTCGCCTCGGCGAAATAGGCGGTCTATGCGGTCAAACACTGCAGCGGCCGGTAGACGAAATTAAGCGGGATGCACGCTTTTCATGACCGAGTGGACGGAAGAGATGTCGAGCAGTTCGCCTTTGACGACTTCCGCAAAGGTGATACGAAGCAAAGGCAACTCGCGCCTTATGAATGCGACCAAGACACGGCTCACGACAGGTACGCGGGAAAGCACCCAATGGCACCTTGCTCGACCAGAACTGTGTCGGATCATGATCCGTTCTTTTCTTATCCTAAGTAAAGAATTGCACAAATGGAGCGGCGCCAGAAGCCGTCGATTTGGGGATTTACTTAAGTGCGAGACACATATGCCGATGATCTTTCGGGAGTGCTAATCTTGCCTCGGTGGACCTATATGCTTTAGCTCCACGACAAGAGAGGCACCACAGGAATAACCAATTCTTCGGCCTTTTGGTGCCTAGACCGACATTGGCGCCTCAAGACAATCCATAGCGGATCTCTCGAACTCGGTCTTCAGATAGTTGGCCAAGCTTCGTGCGGCGACTCGAGTCGCCCGGCCCGCCGGAAAATAGGCATGGACTTCGACCACCGGTCTCTCCCATTCGGCTAGCAACTCAATGAGCGTGCCGTTGCGCAACTCCTGTCGACACGTCCGCATCGGGGTCGAGCAAATACCGAGGCCCGCGATGGCTGCAATGACGGCTCCTTCGTTATCGTTGAAGCTTGCGTGCGGCTGCACGTCGATCGCCACTGGCAGCCCGTCACGATAGAACTGCCAGGCGGCAGACCCTGCTGGACCGCCGATAATTCGATGATTGGCGAGATCTTCAGGTGCGCTCGGTAGCCCGGCCTGTTCGATGTAGCGTCGCGCGGCGACGATCGCCCTGCGGATCGAGGTCAGACGCTGCGCCGTGGCTGTCGAGTCCTGCAACTTTCCCATGCGGATCGCTATGTCAACTGCATCGCGAACCAGATCCTGCCGCTGGTCGTCCAAGATGATCTGAAGCCGCAGAGCGGGATGCTGATCGATAAATCCGGGCAAGCGTGGGATCACCTCGCGGTAAGCGAAGCTACCCGACATGCTGATGCGTACGACACCGCGTAGATCCGTGCCCTCGCGCACGCAATTATGCGCATCCTCGACCGCATCGAGGATGGCCTCCGCCCGCACCAGGAACTCGGTCCCGGCATCAGTCGGCACGACGGCGCGCGTCGTACGCGACAGCAAGCGAACGCCGACGCTAGCCTCCAGTTCGACGATGATGCGCGAGGCCTGCGACTGAGATAGGCCGCAATCCCGCGCGGCCGCCGAAATGTTGCCCAATCGTGCAACTCGCGTGAATAGTTGAAATGCCAGAAGATCTTTCATTTGTGCGAGTTACACCAGACAGCGTGACGGAAACGTGAGCGAATGCTTAGAATCTTGATCCTTTAGCGATACCGAACAGATTCGGAAGTGCAGAAGCAATGCCTCATGTTCATATGTTACTGTCTCGCGCCCCAGATACTGTAGGTCGTTATTGCCACCATTCACGACAACGTGAGTGGCGCGACACCAAGCCTGGCGCCCGCAGCACCCGAGCGAACATTCAACTGAAAATGTCTTGTAACTGGCTCGAACTATGAGCATCATAGCTTTTAAAGACATGGAGGTGTGGTATGCATCGGGTTGGTTTCATCGTACCGGATGGTTTTCAACTGATGAGCCTTGCGGCGCTGACGGTTTTTGAAGTTGCCAACCTGTCTCCGTCTGGCCCTCACTACGATGTCAGTGTGTTGTCGGAGCGCGGAGGGTCAGTCAAGTCTTCCGGTAGCGTAATGGTGGAGACGGAGGCGTTCGGAGACCTAGCATTCGACACTGTCATCGTTGGCTCGCTCACCAAATTCGAGGTTCCGCCCTCCAGCCCGGGATTGATCGCGTTCGCGCAGGCGGCGGCGAAAGTTTCCAGGCGGACAGCGTCAATCTGCAGCGGTGCATTTGTGTTGGCTGAGGCCGGGCTCCTCAAAAACAGGCGCGCGACAATGCATTGGGCCCACGCACCTAATTTCAGAATCCGCTTTCCCGACGTCAAGGTTGAAGAAGATCGGATTTTCATTAGGGATGGTTCGATCTGGACGTCAGCTGGAATGACTGCGGGGATCGATCTCGTTCTCGCACTGATTGACAACGATCTTGGCCCCGAGGTCGCGAAGATGGCGGCGAGGCTACTGGTCATGAACCAGCGTCGGCTAGGTGGGCAAAAGCAGCATTCCGCGCTCCTTGAAATGACACCTAAGTCTGATCGCATCGAATTGGTCTTGGCATATATCCGCCAGAATCTAAAAAACCCGCTCACGCTCAAAGAACTCGCAGGCGTCGCAAGCCTCAGCCCTCGCCAATTCAGCCGCGTTTTCTTAGCCGAAACCGATCAATCACCGGCGAAAGCAGTAGAGCGACTGCGATTGGAGGCTGCCAGATTCATGGTTGAAGAAGGGAGGCACACCGTTAATGTCGTGGCTCGGGAAACGGGCTTTGCGGATCGGGAACGCATGCGCCGAGCGTTCCTTCGCACCTACGGCATGCCAGCAGAAACGTTGCGTAAAAGCGCTCGACGAGAGGGTTCTAGTCGGGATTCGGGGTGAGTTGAAGCAGAGGGCTGATCGGCTTTAAAGCAGGGTAGCGCAGGAAATCTGCGACTTGGAGGAATTGTCGACATGCGTATATCGGTGGACTCGCCCCCGCATAACCGGACACGCGGTCACGCTTAGGTTAGTGAATTTTCTTGCTGGCGAAACTCGCGTGGCGAGCGGTATTTCAGGGCGCTGTGCGGATGCGATTCGTTGTAGTGGTTGAACGCGATGGCCAGGTTTTGCAGCGCCGTCCTGGCGTCAGGCTTAGGCATCCACGAAACGTAATCGCGCTTCATCGTTTTGACGAAGCTCTCGGCCATCCCGTTGCTCTGCGGACTTCTGACGGGTGTCGTGACCGGGTTCAGGCCGATTGCCCGCGAGAACGTCAGCGTCTCGTCAGCAATGTAGCAGGACCCGTTGTCGCTGAGCCACTCGATTTCGCTGTCGGTTTTCAGGGCTCCGTGGAAGCGGTTCTCGACGGCCTGAAGCATCACGTCACGCACCATGTCGCCGGTGTAGCCGCCTGTGCTCGCCACCCAGCTCATGGCCTCGCGGTCGCAGCAGTCCAATGCAAAGACAACGCGCAATGGCGCTCCATCGTCACAACGGAATTCGAAGCCGTCCGAACACCAGCGCGCATTGCTCCGTTCCACTGCAACCTTGCCGTCATGCCGGCGCGCAGATTGGGCATGACGAGGCCTGCGTTCGAGTAGCAGGCCGTGGGTTCGCATGACCCGATAAACCCGTTTTGCATTAACGCGAGCTTGCGCCTGCGCGTCCCGGGTTCGCCGCAACAGCGCCCACACACGCCGATAGCCGTAGGTGGGCAGCTCGGCAACCAGCCTTTGAAGCTCGGTGACCAGCGGCATGTCGTCCATGGCAGGCGTCTTGCGCTGGTCGACCCACTCAGCAGCGCGCTTCGATTTGACCGCAAGATTAGAGCGCGACACACCCAGGACTTCACAGACCGTCTTCATCGGTCGTCCCCCGGCAGCAATGGTGAGCGCGCAATCAATTTTTTTGCCCGGCCGTACTCCACTGCTTCGCGCAGGATTTCCACCTCCATCGTCTTCTTGCCCAGCAACCGCTGGAGTTCGCGAATCTGTTTCATCGCTTCAACAAGGTCCGACGCCGGCACCACCTGTTCGCCGGCACTCACGGCCGACAGGCTGCCATCCTGATACAGCTTGCGCCAGGCAAACACTTGATTCGCATTCACCTGATGGCGACGGGCTACCCCCGAAACGCTCGCTCCGGGCTCGAAGGTCTCGCGCACTATCGCGAGTTTCTCCTCGACAGAGCGTCGCCGGCGCTGTTCCGGTTGGGTCAGAACCTCGATGGGTTCTACATTGGAGCTAGGCTTAAACATAGGCGGAAGACTACCTTAAAATTTAAGCGTTACCTCGTGTCCGGTTTTCGACGGGGCCGTTCCAATCGGCAAAGCCGAGCAGGAACGTCGATGTTCCGGAGCGGCTAATTAGCTTGCTGGGGGCCGCTACTTTGAGCTCGACAGTAGAGTCGCAGGTACCGCGTGGAAGGTAAGAACTTTAGTGCGTGTCTGAGCATTGAGTCATCAATGAAAAGCTGCACTAGGAATAGTTATTGGATGAATGCAAAGATGTCCGTATTGCTGTGGTAACTCGACCTTATTTTGGCAATAGTACTAAGTAGTCGTGAATGGAGGACGAGGGAGACCCGCGCGAATTAAGCCAAGAGCGATTCGATCAAGGGCGTCTTTCCGTCGAAATGGAAGTTGAGAGATACGATCTTCAAAATGGAAGTCGCAGGCCCTATCCAATATTTCCGACCATACGTCGCGGGCCTCACTCAGCAGACCAAGATTGCCTAGCGCCGATGCGAGATAAGCTCGGCTCGATTTGGTATCAGGCACGAGCAGGATACGCTCCTTTAGGGCAGCGATAGCCGCCTCGTAGTTTCCTGCCACCAAATGTGCAACGCCTAAATTATGCAGGTAATGATGCGTGAAATGCGGATCGAGGTAGATCGCTCGCTGCAAATCGGCGATCGCTTTGTCAGGCGGTTTTGTCGCAGTAAGCGTCGGGTATCATGAGCCATGACAATGCGAACGATCGGATGTCTGATGACGACTTGGAATCCAGCCTTGGCACCGGTGCTCAGGCGTTTGCACTATCCGCTCGACGTGATCTTGACCTGCGTTCGCTGGTATGTGGCGTATCCGCTGAGTCTCCGACACTTGGAAGAGATGATGGCGGAGCGCGGAATTTCGGTCGACCATTCAACCGTGCACCGCTGGGCCATCAAGGTGTTGCCGGTTCTGGAAAAGGCCTTTCGCCGCCATAAGAAGGCCGTCAGTCGGAGCTGGCGGATGGATGAAACGTATGTCAAGGTCCGAGGCCAGTGGAAGTATTTGTATCGCGCAGTCGACAAGGAGGGCAACACGGTCGATTTTCTGCTGTGCGCCCATCGTGACAAGGCCGCGGCGAGGCGCTACTTCGAAAAGTCAATTGAGCAAAACGGCGAACCCGAGACGGTGACAATCGATAGAAGCGGTGCGAACCTGGCCGCGCTGGATGCCCTTAACGCGCAGCGGGAAACACCGACTAAGATTCGCCAGAACAAGTATCTGAACAATGTTGTCGAGCAAGATCATCGGGCGATCAAGCGACGCACCCGGCCGATGCTCGGCTTCAAGAATTTTCGTTGCGCCCGGATCCTGTTGAGCGGCATCGAACTTATGCACATGATCAGCAAGGGGCAAATGCAAGACCGAGGCATCGGATGCACTCATGCCCACCAGTTTTACTCACTGGCAGCGTAAGCAATCCTACTTATAATGCCGTTTGTTCGCCACCTTCCCCTTACCGCGACAAAACCGACGCGCGTGTGCCGTTCGAGTTTCTCTGTGCGACCCGGCCCGAGGTGTTTCTTGCGCAGACGCACGCGGTGCTGGCCGGGCTCGGCGTGCGCGTGCGGCCACCGGAGGCGGATCTTGTCCCGCCGTTGAGCGATGCCGAAGATCAGCGTCACCGCGCCAACGAGCACCACCGCGACAAAGACGGCGATAACCACCGTGACCACAACGGTGACGACGACGAAGGTAACGACGAAGGTAACGACTCAGATAGCGAGGAGGGCGGTCATGCCTGAACGCAAGTCGATGACCAAAACGAACGTCTCACCGGTCGCTGCGGTTGCGATCGAACGAGGCTTCACGACCAAGGACTTCACGGCGCTGCGCGCCTTCGTGCAGCGCATCGCGCCGGCGATCATCGCGCGCACCTACTACGACCCGGATGAAGACGCGCATGCGGCGACGCCGGCCGCGATGGAACGGCACCTGAACGGCATGCTCGATTCGCTCGTGCAGCTTGCGATGGCACATGGTTCGTCGGCGCTCGCCACGCACCTGCGCGCGTCAATTAAACAGCACGGTCGCCCGTTGCTCACGGCGGTGACCTTCCGCATGGTGACCGAAGCCGCGCAACTTGCGGCGGCCACCCCGCACGCGGACCACCCGATCAGTGCGTGGCTGCGTCCGCGCATCGCGCGCCGGCTGAAAGGGGAGGGCATCGTCACGCTCGGCGAACTGGTGGCGTTCTGCAACCGGCGCGGCGCCAGCTGGTGGCGTTCGATTCCGCGCATCGGGCGCGGTCGGGCGCGCGCGATCGTGAGCTGGCTCCGCAAGCACCAGGCGAAGCTGCAGGTCACGGTCGAGATCGATGTCGACTCCGAGGAGCGAGACGGCGTGCCGCTGGTGGCCGATGAACTCGTCGAAGTGGTCCCGGAGTATTACGCGGACCGGGGACCGCTCGGAACGCTACCGCGCTTGCGGCTCGCGCCGCTGGAACGCCTGTCGGTGCCACACGCACTATCTGGCGCCGAGGGGGAAAATCGCTCAAGCGCGTTCTGCTACATCCAGGCCAATCACGATCTCGATGCGGTGCGCGCGTATCTGAATCGCTATCGGGATCAACCTAAAACCCTGCGTGCGTACACCAAGGAACTCGAACGCTTTCTGTTGTGGTCGGTGGTGTTGCGCGGCAAGGCGCTGAGCGATCTGAAGGTCGACGATTGCGAGGCCTACAAGGATTTCCTGAAAAAGCCCGATCCGCGCTTCGTCGGCGATCGATTCGTGCGCCACTCGCCACGGTGGCGTCCTTTTGCTGCATCCAAATCCACTGCGACCGCGGATGGCTCGGCGGCGCTTTTGCCGGGATCGCAGCGTTACGCGGTGCGGTTGCTGCGCAGCGCCTTTGCCTGGTTGGTTGATGTGCGCTATCTGGCGGGCAACCCGTGGGTTGCCGTCAACGATCCGCCAATCGTGCGGCGCGCGAACTCGATGAAGATCGACCGCGCGTTGCCAGCCGAGTTGTGGCGCAAGCTTCGAGACGAACTCGATGCGCGGTGCGCTGATCCGCTTGCCTCGCAATGGCGGGTATTACGCGCTCCGGTGCTATTGATGGGCGATTCAGGACTGCGTCGCGAAGAAGCCGCCTCGGCTCGGCGCGAGGATCTGAAGCCGTCGGTGTACGGCACGCTGGATCGCCCGGTGTGGGAACTCACGATAGTGGGGAAGGGACGACGTGAGCGCACGGTGCCGGTGAGCCTCGCGACCCTCAGCGCGTTGCGTGCGCACTGGCAGGACCGGTCGCGGACCTTCGATGTCAGCTTCGGCGAAGAGAGCCCAGGCGAAAGGGATAGCCCGGTTCCAGCAGGCCCCTTGCTGGCGCCGATTATTATTCCATGGACTGACGCGTCAAGTCGCCGCCATCGACAAGCGAGCGTCGTCAATGCGGGTGTCCCGGTGGTTATGACTGAAACCGGCTACACCGCCGATGGGCTGAACCGATTCATTGGCCGTATGACAACGACGCTCGTCGAAACAATGGATTCACTGGACCTGGAAGAGCGCATGCGGCTGGGGCAGGTGAACGCGCATGCCTTCCGGCATACCTTCGGGACCCAATCCGTGGCGGACGACGTCCCAGTCGATGTCGTCCAAAAGGTGCTCGGTCATGTGTCGCTGCAGACCACGACGATCTACGTGCAGGCCGAGAAGCAGCGCGTTCTCGAGGAAGTGGCGCGCTACTACGCAGGCGTCGCCGCGCGCAAAACCGCGACATGAGAGCGTTCCGCTTCGGCGCTCCCTAGCTTCAGTTTCAGCACCCATTTCGTACGATGATTTGATACAGTGCGCAGCGATTTTCTGCGCTTATCCGCGCTGGCGTACAGGACAGAACCATGACTGATAAAGAGCTGAATTTGCGCGCGGGCCTGGCCGCATTCTCCGATGTGGATCGTGTGGTGGCAGTGAACCTTGATCAATTTGATCCGTTGAACTCGCGAGACGACTTGATCAAGCTGCTGGTCGAGACGGGCATCTCCTACACGCGGCCGCGTGAAGGCGATCTGGCGGCTGAAGACAGCAACAGCAGCGTCGAAGTGACGGTCAAGAACGGCGACGTGGTTTCCGCTGCAGCACGCGCGGCGTGCGAGCTGGCCGCAAGCTGGATCGAAGACGACGATGTCAAGGCGTGGAAGATCACGACGGGACGGTTTTCCCGCTGAGTAGCATCGAGAGCGGCAGCGCCGGAACCCTCAAGCAATGGCACGCGCGACTTCCACGGCACTTTTAATAGAGCCGAGTAAGTGGACCGAGAATCTACAAACAGAAAGTTGGATTAATTTTGATGAACGCAAACACTCCACAAACGGAGCGGCTGGCTGACGCATTCGAGCGAATTACAGAAATGCTCGAGTCGGAATCATCTAATACCATGATTACCGGTCCAAACAACGAACAGGTCCCGCAGGACACCCTCTTCAGTTGGTTCGCAATTGTTCTTCCAATGATGAAGTATGTCGAGTCATCGACCGCGGTCGACCCTGCGATGAAAGCGATTCATTTTCCCTGGGTG
>NZ_JAQFVG010000020.1:8882-18618 GCF_029439455.1 Caballeronia sp. BR00000012568055
CGCTCAAGCGGAGTCGATCCAATCGACAGCTCAGCAATCGTTTCACACTAAACGCAATCTTGAACGGATGGCCGCCGTCGCACAGCAAGATGTGCAAAACTTGCAAGAAATCGTCGAAAAAATCAAAAGTCTTGAGCGGACGGCTGCGAGTGCGCAAACGACGGCTGGTGCAAGTGCGGCGACCGCGGAGTCCCAGAAGGATCTCGTTGTCGAGTACGCTGTGGAATTGGAAGAGTCAGTTGAATCAAAAAGGCAATTGTTTGACGAGTTCGAGAAGTACCGGGAGCAGATCGAAGGCACGCTTCAGGGTGCCAGTAAAGTGGCGTTGGCGAAGTCCTTTGAACGCAGACGTGATGCATTGATCCGAGCGCAAAAAATGTGGGCGATCGCGTTTGGCATCGGCATTCTAGTATTGCTCGGTACAGGCTGCGCTATCACTCACGAATTGGTCACGAGCACGCCCATGGTACCCAGCGCTGTTTCCAGCGGTTCGGCAACCGTCTTGAGTGGGGTTTCTGCCGCAGCTGAAACTACGACCGCGTTGAAGGGGCAACTCGCTGGGTTTGTCGGAGTTCTTCTGCGATTCGTCGTCCTGAGTCCGGTGATTTGGTTTACTTGGTTTTCCGCAAGACAATAGGGTCATTGTTTGCGCCTCGCGGAAGATTACGCGTTCACCCGCGGACGGCAAGGGTTCTATCCGCCCAGACCGGTACCAGAGGATTCTTAGGAGGTCGCCGCTGCCCCAAAAGTTCTATGCGGTTGGGTGGACGGCCGCTCCTAGGAGCTCTGTTCGACGAAGCGACGGACCGCTGTCGGTAGGAAGCAGCCATCGGACTTTCCAAATCGAACTTCTGCTTTGAGCCGTCTGCCGCCAACCGCTTCGCGCTTTGCGCGCGGTCAGCCCGCTAAGGCCCTGCCACTTCCTCGTGGCACCTCCCCTCCCGCGAATGGCAGCTAGCCCGATAATTCTTCTTATCGGGCCGTGTTTGGATCTTGGCTAAAGTGCTAATAATCAAAATGCACGAGAGCAGACCGATTGGCGTTCCTGATAATGCTTTCGATCCACTCAGTAGCCCGCCTCTTTTTGATGGCGAACGGCAAGGATAGTCGCTGTCTCGCCATCAAAGTGATACAACGCGATGTACCCGCTATCGCCGAAGTCGATAGGCCATTCGCGAAACGCCGTGTCCATGTCTTCTACCACTCTGCCTACATGCGGTTGGTCGGCAAGTACTTTCACGCCTGCACGAATCACCTGTGCAGCGCGTCGTGCGGCGTTCGGGTTCTTCGGCGAAAGAAAACGGTACAAGCGCTGCACATCCGCAAGTGCAGATGGGGCCCAAATCAGTCGTGACACGTAGGCGGCTCCACATCTTCACCCGCTTCAAGTTTCGAAAGCCATGCGTCCGCTTCTTCAGCCGTAACATGCAATCCGTCAGCCTGATAGTTATCCCAGGCGCGCTTCGCATCTTGTTTGAACGCTTCGCGCTGCTCTTCGCGTTCCACATACTGCGAGATCGCTTCCCGCATGATCCAATGGGCGGACCGGTCCCGTAAGCCGGCCAGACGCTGCACACGATTTTTTAGTTCGTCATCAATCTTGACAGTCGTTGCCATATGGCCCCCAATATTCAAAGGTATTACTTGCTAATACTACACGATGATCTGAGCCTTAGGGCATCAATACCGCTTCGGTTGCAGAGGTTGTCACATGCAACTTGGGAAGAAGTCAGCAAAAGTTTCTGCTGACGGCGGTCAACCCACCAAGCAGGTGTGATAGGTCGACGAGCCGCTGCGCTACGAGGTGTCGAACCTCGCCTTCACACTGCCAAGTTCCATAGACGGCGAGCAGCGAAGCGCCCAGCGCTTCTTTTCGATGCTTCTCTAATAGCGACGGCCAGATGATGACGTTCACATTGCCGGTCTCATCCTCGAGCGTCACGAACATGACTCCCTTGGCCGTCCCTGGCCTCTGCCGCACCGTAACCAGACCGCACCCCCGCGCCATCCGTCCATTTCGATAAGTGCACAGCGTCGAAGCTGGCATAAGTCGCTGCTGAAGGAGTGTCGGGCGTAGGAGTGACAATGGATGCCGGCCGAGCGTCAGCCCCGTCGAATTGTAGTCGCTCACAATGTCGTCGGCTTCCGATGGCGCACCAAGCGCGGGCGTCTCGTCGTTGACTCGACTATCGGAGAGGAGATCTCGGTCCGGGACGGCGGCAACCGATTGCCAGAGTGCTTCGCGCCGATTGCCCGCGAGCGACCTCAAGGCGTTGGCGGCCGCCAGCACCTGCAGATCATGGCGATCGAGCTGAGCGCGCCGCGCAAGATCACTGACGCTTTCGAATCGTTTGACGGCGCGTGCGTTTTCAATGCGCTCGGCGGCGCCGTCGCGCATTCCCTTGAGCAACGAGAGCCCGAGACGAACGATTGTCGGCGCGCCATCGGACTGGCGTTCAAGGACTGAATCCCAACCGCTGATGGTGACATCGATCGATGCCACTTTGACGCCGTGACGCTTCGCATCTTGCACGAGCTGAGAAGGCGAATAGAAACCCATCGGCTGAGAGTTGAGCATCGCCGCGAGAAAGGCCGCTGGCTCGTGGCACTTGAGCCAACTGCTCGCATAGACCAGCAGCGCAAAACTCGCCGCGTGACTCTCCGGAAAACCGTACTCGCCGAAACCCTTGATCTGCTCGAAAATGGCTTCGGCGAATGACTGGTCGTAGCCGCGCTCTTTCATCCCATTGACGATGCGGTCATAGTACTTTTCCAGCCCGCCCTTGCGCTTCCATGCCGCCATCGCGCGGCGAAGCTGATCGGCTTCACCCGGCGTGAAGCCGGCCGCGAGAATAGCAACCTGCATCACTTGCTCCTGAAAGATCGGTACCCCAAGCGTGCGACCCAGTGCGATCTCGAGTTCCGGGCTTGGATACGAAACGGGCTCGATTTTTTGCCGCCGCCGCAGATAGGGGTGGACCGCACCACCCTGAATCGGTCCCGGTCGCACGATTGCGACTTCGATGACAAGATCGTAAAAGGTACGCGGCTGCATACGCGGCAGCATGCTCATCTGCGCACGCGATTCGATCTGAAACACGCCAATCGTATCTGCCTGCGAGATCATCTCGTAGGTCACGGGATCTTCCGGTGGGATGTCCTGCATCTCGAAGCGTTCGCCACGCTGTTCGGAAACGATATCGAGCGTGCGCCGGATGGCCGACAGCATACCGAGCGCGAGCACGTCGATCTTCAGCAGACCGAGTGCTTCGAGGTCATCCTTGTCCCATTGGATTGCGCTGCGGTCGACCATCGCAGCATTCTCAACCGGTACGAGCCGTGTGAGTTTGCCGCGGCTGATGACGAAGCCGCCCGAATGCTGCGAAAGATGTCGCGGAAAATTGAGGATCTGCGCGGCGAGCTTCGCCCACATTCTGATGAGCGGGTTCTCCGGATCGAGTCCGGTCTCTTCGAACCGGCGCAGCAGGTCTTGCGAGTGATCGAACCACTGGTGACTCTTCGCGACCTTGTCGACGATCTGCGGATCGATGCCGAGCGCCTTGCCAGTTTCGCGCAACGCGCCGCGCGGCCGGTACGTGGATACCGCTGCAGCAATCGCCGCGCGATCACGTCCGTATTTTCGATAGATGTACTGGATGACCTCTTCGCGCCGCTGATGCTCGAAGTCCACATCGATATCCGGCGGCTCGCCGCGTTCCTTCGAGATGAAGCGCTCGAACAACATGTTACCGCGCGATGGATCAACCTCCGTCACGCCCAGGCAATAGCACACGGCGCTGTTCGCGGCGGACCCACGTCCTTGACACAGAATGTGCTGGCTACGCGCAAACCGCACGATGTCGTAGACCGTAAGGAAATACGCCTCATAGCGCATCTCGCCGATGAGTTGCAACTCGTATTCGATCTGCTGCTGCACCTCATGCGGGATGCCCGCTGGAAAGCGCTTATGTGCGCCAATGTAGGTCTCCTGCCGAAGATACGCCTCGTGCGTAAAACCTTCGGGCACAAGTTCGTCAGGATACTCGTAGCGCAGTTCATCCAGCGAGAACGTGCAGCGCTCAAAGATGTTCAGCGTTTGAGCGATCGCATGCGCAGGATAGAGGTTCGCGATCCGTAGCCGCGAGCGAAGGTGTTGCTCCGCGTTGGGCGCGAGATCGTAACCGCATTCGGCAACGGGCCGGCCGACGCGAATGGCTGTCATCGTGTCCTGCAGCGGCTTGCGTGAGCGCACATGCATCACCACGTTGCCGAGCGCGACGACCGGCACGCGATGTTGCTCGGCGACGTACTCGACACTGCCGCGATGAATATCATCCATCGCGCGCTGATGCAGGATCAGGCCCACCCACGCGCGCGCGGGAAACGTCTCGTTAAGCCATTCGATCTGTGCAGAGAGCCCGTCTTCCTTCGCTGGAAAATCCGGTACAAGGATCGCCAGGCAATCAGGCATGCCACGCAGGTGTGCGTGCGCTTGTTCGGGCTTAGACAAATCGTGCGGCGTGAGCATGTACGTGCCCTTCGTGGCGCGCATGCGCCCGAGCGTGATTAGCTCGGACAGATTTCCATAGCCGTTGCGATTTTGCGCGAGCAGGATGAGACCGAACGCGGGACGCTTGTCCGCATGTACGAGGCGGAAATACGAGCCGATGATCAGCGGCAGCTTTTCTTCCTTGGCCTGGACATGTGCACGCACGACGCCGGCGAGCGAACATTCGTCTGTGATGGCGAGACCCGAATAGCCGAGTTGCGATGCGCGCAGCACGAGTTCTTCGCCATGCGATGCGCCATGCAGAAACGAAAAATTCGTGAACGCGAAAAGCTCCGCATAGTCTGGAAGGGTCGACGAGAAAAGATCCACGGCCACACCACCGACTATCCGAAGAGGCCATGTAGGAACCACCGAACTTCCTCGGTCGTCACGCTCGGTCGTTCACGGTAGATCCAATAGCAGCTCTTATCGGTGGCTTCTGCGACATAGTAGTCGCGCGTCACCAGTTGGCCGTCATACCAACCGGCCTCGATGCGCTCGCCCGTCGAGACGAGCTTCAGTGGCGAACCGTAGAACGGCCGGTGATGCTTGATCATCAGCCGCACAGGTGTGTCGAGCAACCAGGTCGGACGCGGAAGTTCAGCCGGAGGCGGGCACGCCTTCGTTGTGTTCTGCACGGGCACCCATTGATTCGCGTGTTCCGGCCGGTGGTCCGACGTCGGTGCAGGCCGCAACACATTCTCCGCGCCCAAACGCGCGACGAGCAGCTCGATGAGTCGATTGTGGTCCTGCGCCGATCCGCCTGGATCCGGAAAAAGCGAATCGCTCGGTGGCTCCGCCGACTCCACTTTGGATGCTGTCAGGCGTACTGCAATGACGGCCGCTTCGAGTTCGATGCGACCGAGCCGTTCCTTCAACAGTCGAACAAGGTGTTCTTCGTGCCACGTGGGCTCAGCGAGCGCGATGTCGATCAACGTCGGCTCGATTGCCTGACGGCCGCGTTCATGTTCGAGCGTGATCGTCGCTTGCGTGAGGGCGAGCTGCTGCGCGCTCAACCAACCGCAGAGCTGCACGATCAGACGTCGCGCTGAAAAAAGGATGGCTTCGGCATGCTCGACGCGATCGGGCAACTCGGTGCGTGCGCTGAACGAGGGCGGTAGCTCTAACCACTCATAGAGCTCGGGCGACAGGCCGTAGGCGCGGTCAAGAGAATTCAGTAAATCCACGCCACACCTCTTCTTGAGACCTGCTCGCGGCAGGCGGCGAACATCGTTGAGCACACGGCATCCGAGTCCGTTGAACCAATCGGCGAATGACCTGACTTCGGGAACCACCAGGAAGGGAAGTTGCCCGAGAGTGCGTTCGAGTGAACCCATCTTGAGCACGCGCCGTCGGCCGCGCTTGGCCAGCAGCCAGGCACCTTGACCCGTGGGTGCGACGCTCATGCGGGCGGTGACGCCGATCGCATTCACTATTTCCCGGATCTGCCGGCAGACCTGTCTAATACCGCCGAAGAGTCGAAGACTGGCGGTGACGTCGACCAGAATCGTCTCTTCTTCCCGCACCGCCACCTGAGGCGAGAAACGCAGCAGCGCGAACGCGACTTCGCGTTGCATCTCCACCTCTCGCATGGGGCTGCGGTCGTACGTCAGCGCATCGGCCGCGAGTGTCGTGACCCCGCCGCGCTTCATCCCCACCATCACGCCCGCTTCTCTTGCTGCCTGGTCGAGCACGATGACTTTGTCGCGTTCCAGTACCACACAGCCGTGTTCAGTCGGAGGTGAGTACCTCGGCCGGAACACCTCCAGCGAAAGCCGGGGTAGGAAGATGGCGACGAACACGGCCATGAGGACTGAGCAGAATCGGAGATGGTTGTAGGTGGATGGACAGTTGATCGGTTCGGGTTGGGCCTCGTCGCTTAATGACATCGACGGCGAGGCCGCCGTCGGCGGGTCGCACACCGAGCCGCAAGGCCGCTGGAGACGAATCCTGAGCGGCGGCAAGCGGTCGGACCAGAATCAGCAAGGTCTCCGTCGCCTGTGCCGCCAGATGCAATCGTCGTAACGCTTCAGACCGGATGTGCTGTTGCCAAAAGAGCAGCGCGCCGCAACTTCGGGCATTGAGCACGCGCTCGGCGCACCAGAGCGCGTCCGCCGTCTTGGGCGCGCGCAACAACATGAGCTTGTCCAGCGGCACGCCCAGATAGGCGAACGCCAGGCTGTTCGGCACGTGCGGGGCCTGCAGCAGCGCGACCGGCCGTTTGCTCGCGGCGACCAGAGCGGGTTTGAGCAACCGCATCTCGCCGATGCCCGGCTGCTGAACCAGCAGCTCCACCAGCGCGCCGATCGGCCAGCCGCCGCCGGGCAACTCCGCTGACAGGGCCGCATAGCCGGTGTCGAGGGTTGCGCCGTGTGCACGCGCCAACTGCGACCCACGCCACAAGGCTGGGTGGATGGCTTCGACGTGTTGAGGCAGAGCGGCCATGGCGAAAGGGGTGTCCTCAAATACTGTATGGATATACAGTACTCAGTGTAGCGCAGAAATCGAAGCAGTGAATTGCACCCTTTTAACTAGTCGCAGAAAAATCTGACGAATATGCTTGCTTCGAGACATCCAATGCCCGAGGTTGCCGACTTTGTTGCCAACCTTCGTGAGGCGTTCGGTGATGCGACCAGTGACGAAGCTGTCGCGCGCGGCAAAGCCGGCGAACCGACATTTTTCGCGCGAGAAAATGGCCGGGCGGTCGGTACCAGGCCGATCGACGGATTCAACCGCTGGCAGGCTGACGGGAGCGTGCGCGAGCGCCACTATTGCCAAGGTTGCGATGGCGCCTGTATCGGGACTGGGCAGCGTTGCAGTGAGCGACGATCAACCGTGCAGTTGAAAGTCCCGAACACGACCGCACCTGAAACCAGGTGAGTAATATGGTCGGAACCAGCAGGGAGTGAGATGACCCAACCCGATATTGACGAGCTGTCCGGCGCGCGTGCCGATTTGCTGTGCTTTCTGGTGGCAACGGTCGCTGCATCTTATGCGCTCACGAAAGAGTGGCGCGTGGATCACATTGTCGAGAGCTGCCGCATCTGGCTTAAACGCAACGTGGTCAAGATGGACTGGCTTGACCGCATCCGCATCGGCCAACTGGCGCTCAAGATTGCCCGTCGCGATCTGAAGGGCGCGGGCATCGCGATACGCCAATCAGACGTCCAGGCGCTCTTCACCGGCGAGATGGGGCTGAATCATGCGAGCACCGTGGTCCAGAAGATGATGAGGCTATGCCGCGAAGCCACCGGGACGGCGGGCTGACGCGTCAAACCGATCCCTCAAACCGAACCCCCAAACTGATCCATCGAACTGATCCATTGAACTGAGCGATCGAGCGGGGCGATCCACATCCAGGAGGGTGACCATGTGCTACTCGGCGCAGATCCAGGCGGGCTATCGGCGGTACGTCAAAATGTTCGGCGCGCAGATGGACATTCGTGAGTTCGCGCGTCTGTTCTGGGAGCGCGCCGAAGGCAGCAAGGCCAAGATTCCGAAAGCCATGGAAGCGCCGTTCCTCGATCCTCAAAACGACGACGAACGTCAGATCAGGGAATTCATCAATCGATTCAACATCGAGCAGGCTGCCACGCTCGAACAGGATCTTTTCAAGCAGCGCACGCGACTGGCCGATGCGGAGCGCGCGTTGCAGACGAAGGTGACGAAGGCTGCAACGGAGAGCCGACGGATTGCCACCGACAAGATCGACTCCAGCTTGCGTCGGCTCGACGATCTGCGTCGCACGACGTTGAAGGATCGCGACGCACGGATCTTTCCGGGACACTATGCGCCTGTGCTCGTCGTTGAGAACGGGCAGTACGTTGTGAAGCCGATGCGTTATCAATGCCGTATTGCGGGCAAGCCTGCGAACTACGACGTCCGTTTTCCCGGCACGTACAACGCCCGGCGCGACAATCTTGAAGGCTTCTGGAAACCGCTGTTCGGCTACTCGCACGGCCTCATGATCGTCAGCCGCTTCTACGAGAATGTGAGCCAGGCACGCATGGAAGGGCGCACGCTCGCGGAAGGCGAAAAAGACGAGAACGTTGTGCTCGAATTCAAGCCCGACTCGGGCGAAGACATGCTGGTTGCGTGCTTATGGTCGCGCTGGACCGCCAAAGATCAGCCTGATCTTCTTTCGTTCGCCGCGATCACGGATGAGCCACCGGCCGAAGTCGCGGCCGCCGGACACGATCGATGCATCGTGCCGATCAAGCCGGAGAACGTTGAAGCCTGGCTGAATCCTGATGCTTCAAACCTGGCTGCGTTGCAAGCGATTTTGGATGATCGTGATCGACCGTACTACGAGCATCGACTGGCTGCGTGAGTGGATGAGCCAGACTTGGAATAGCGAGTCGGATCCGCCCAACGGAAACGGACCAAAGGGGATACGCCATGACGCAACTGACCACAGCACTTGCGCTGCGCGCGGCCATCAATGTCTTGCGCGATTCGGCTGAGTCTCGACGGATGCCGTCCGGTGTAAAGCTGGATGAGGCGAGCGAGAATCTTCACTTCGACGCGGCGGATGTTCTGGAAGAAGCGCTCGCGGCGCTACGAGACCACGAGTAGGATCGCGCGCTTCGGTCCACGCCGATACGTCTGTCGCGAAGCCGGTCGACGTACGAGCATGTTTCGAGATGCCGCGTCGTTTATTGAGCGAATCCACAATAAAGCATTGTCGAATTAGTGGTTAACCCTAGATTCGATCATACCTACACTGGAGTCATCGAAACGCAAACAGGGCTGTTTGCGAAAACAAAGATCCGGAGGTCAGCACCATGAAACTCGCATCCATCATCGTCGCCGCTGCGCTCGCTATTCCCGCCGTCTCATTCGCTCAATCGAACCAACCCCTGACCCGTGCGGAAGTGAAAGCACAACTGGTCCAGGTGGAAAAGGCCGGCTACAACCCGGCAATGGACCGTACGACTTATCCGGCTGAGATCCAGGCCGCGGAAGCCAAGATCGCGGCGCAAAACGCTCAAAGCTATGGCGGTGTCGCCGATGGTTCGTCAGCATCGGGTACCCTTCCCGCGCTTGCTGGCGCGACTGCGCAACCGTACTTTGGCCACTGAGCCGAACGTCGAGAAGCCGCAGACCGACGCGACCAGACTTAAGTCCTCGCAACACGATACTGGCCGCTGTCGGCAACGACAGACGGCCAGTTTGCTTTTAGGTACC
>NZ_JAQFVG010000020.1:18638-20757 GCF_029439455.1 Caballeronia sp. BR00000012568055
ATCCGTGAATCACGTCGCCCGCGCATTGCGCGCTTTTCGTGACAGAATGCCGATGCATAAATATTCAATTGTCTTGATCATTCACTGACTTCGCTTCTGATCTCGAGTTGCTCCCAAACGACTATCACCCATTCGAAACTTTTGGAAGCGTGAGCGTCGCGTGCGTAATACACGACCGAAAGACCAAATTTCTGGATCGTAGTTTTCCGATAAAACTTTCATATACTTCCTGCTCCAGAGCTTCGAGAGCAAAACCATGTGGCAAGTGCAGTGGCACCAAATGCCGGCATTCCTCACGCAAGTCGATTGGCCGAAATGGCTTGCGATCGTCGGCACCGCGAGTGTGGTCAGCTCCATAGTGGTGCTACTGATGCAGGGCGCAAGGAACAGAGTTATCGGTAAGCGCGAGCGAAGCGACGCGGCATTGGAGATCGCTATGTCCCTCGAAGCGTACGCGCGCGCATGCCGATCCATGATTCATCGTGCTGACTGGGCACGCAATGAAGTCGAGCGCACCGAGCACCGCGATGCAGTGAAGACTGTTGCGCTGCCTGCGTTTCTCTATCCTGAAAACATCCAATGGCGCCAGTTCAGTCAGCGGGTCGTATCCGAGTTGCGAGACTTCCCTGCACGGGTTCATGCCGGACGCGAAGAGCTAAAGGCTTTCGCTGAGTTTGGCGACCCTGCCGCATTCTGCGTTGAAGTCAGTCTGGAGAGCGCGAAGGCGGCTCGTGACGCGTTGGCCCTGGCGCGGCAGGCGAGAAAGAAGCACGGTTGTGTCGCGTGGCGACCCGGTGCGAAGGATGCTGATCTGGATCGCGAGCTAACCGACTTGCTCGCCCGTGCGGAGAAGGCGCGACAGGCAAGGCGCGATCGTGCGGGTGCATTTCACCCGAGTGAATCGGGTACCGGCGTTGACGCAAGCGCGTCCGGCTCACGCGTCGCACTGTCGTAGCAACTCCGGTTCGCTACCAAGATGCTGCGTAGTCACGTTTCTATGCCTTTGCTCGAATAGCAGAGCACCCATTCAGTCGCGTTGACGACTTGTTGCCGATCAGCTCAGTCCCTTGGATTGGTCGAGCGAAGAAGTTCAGACGGCCTTTCGCATTTCCTCGACAACGCAATAAGACCACTTCGCGCCGTAGTCTATCGACCCAGCCGCATAGCGTTCGGCGCTGACGACCTCATCCATTGTTGGAACACGCAGGCCGAGCTTCTGCGCTTGGTGCGTTGCCTCGCGAAACACGGCATCGCGTTCTGCAGCCTGCCACTGGTCGATGCTGCGTCCTTTGCGTTTCGTCGCCTCAGCCTGGAACGCGTGGTAGATGCTACGAGCAGGCTCGTGGCGGGGTTCGAAGATGTCTTGCATGAAATGTGTCTTGTAAGTGCGGTCCAAGGGTAAAGCATGCACCGCTTTGGTTTATTGCAGCTTCTGCAGCAAAGTCGCTATCGAACCTGGCGATACATGGCCGGACCGCCGATCAACCCAATCGCTGTGATTTCGGTTTGACCGTAATTGCGCGGTTCCTTGCGGACTTCGTATCCGTCTTCATCTCTGTGAAGTCGCGCCAAATGCTCCGCAACCGTGGCAACTTCATTGCGCACTGCCGCCAGATCACGCATCACCAGATCGCCGGGGAGCGACCCGAGACATTCCAATAATGTTGGCACGTCAATTCCCTATTTCCGTGATTCAAACCGGCGTTTCACTGATATGCGTCATCTCACACCGTGCCGTAGCGCGTCAAGTCTGGCGATCCGCAGTGCGACCAGGAGACGCCGATGTAACGTATGCGAGCCCCGATCAACACGTCGGTGGTCGGATGCGCACTGAGATTGCGAAAGCGCGTGAGGGAATCCAAGTGTTCGAAAACTACCTTGCCAACCTTCACAAGGGTTGACTCGACGCGCACTTCCGACAGCGTGTCGCTGTGGACAAGATCCGCGTATTGCAGAACGAAGAAGCCTTGCGACCACGCGCTCTCACAGGGCTGAAGCCACCGCCTCGAAAAGACGCACGGACGAACCCGACGAACCTGAGGCTGTACTCATCGACTGATGATTTTCCTTGCTGTTTGTCGGCCACGGAGTCAATTGCTTTCTTTCGATCGCCGCGTGA
>NZ_JAQFVG010000021.1:0-20167 GCF_029439455.1 Caballeronia sp. BR00000012568055
CGTTTGAAAGACCTATTGACAGATCAGGGCCACAGCGTCCGGATCAGCGCCGACAAAGCGCAAAACCGATAAGACAGGAAATGTCAGCAATGATGCGTTTTTGCCCGAACTGCAAGACCGAGCGGTCTGTCGAGGAATGGTTCTGCGCAGGCACCGTCGCCGGAACCACATGCAACTGGGACTTGTCCGGCCTGCCGATTCGAGCGCCGGGGTGGCGACCCCAGGAGGTGGTCACTGCCGAACACTCAAACAACGAAAGCAACGAAGCGGAACGCTCTGCGCAGGTCAAGCCACAGCTGTTGTGCACTAACGGGCACCCGATGAATGACGGTGACCTGATGTGCCTAGAGTGCGGGGCCGATCCCGCCACGGCAGCAGACGACGTGCCCCATGATCGGGGTGCAGACGAAGCCGAGCACGTCGTCAGAGACGATGAAACGACGTTGCCGCAGACGACTGAGACTCAAATCGACGGGTGGCGCGTTCTCAGGCAGATTTCCAATACCGACGGCGTGCGAGAGCGCTATGTAGTGCAGCACTGTGATACCAACCGGCAAGCGGTTCTGACGCTCTACCGCGACGGTGCCGAGCCAGACCCATCTGTCTACGACGTTGTCCGTCGCCTTCCGCGTGAGCACGTCCCTGAAATTATCGAGACCGGTCGTTGGAATACGCGGGCTTATGAAGTCGCCGAAGAGCTCAGTGGTGGTACGCTTGCCGACGTGGGTATCGCGGTGCGGGACATGGCGACGATTCGCCATGTCGTAGACGAACTCGGACAGGCGCTCAACTCTTTCTCCGAAGCTGGCTTGCGGCATCGGGACCTTCGGCCGGGCACGTTGCTTGTGCGGAGTCGCGAGCCACTCGATCTCGTGATCAGCGGATTCGGCTCGGCACGGTTGTCGGAATTCGACCTCGACATCGTTTCTCCGCTCGAAACGACCCGCTACATGGCGCCTGAAGCCATCGCCGGCGGTGTTGCTGCTGCTTCCGACTGGTGGAGCCTTGGCATGATCCTGCTCGAGCAGTTGACCGAGGGAAAATGCTTCGGGGGTATCAACCCACGTGCGTTTTTGATTCACGTGCTGGCGAACGGGGTCACGCTCCCGGACGACCTTGATCCCGCTCTTAACCTTCTTCTGCGCGGCTTGCTGGCCCGCGACCGCCATCGGCGATGGCAGTGGGCGCAGGTCAAGGACTGGCTCGAAGGCAAGCACGTCGATGCGCCATCTGCGGCGACGTCCGAGACTGATACGGCTGAAGGCGCAAGCATCTCACTCGGCTCACGGCAATATCACAAGCCCACCGTGTTTGCACTCGCGGCTGCGGAACGCGAGAACTGGGACGAAGCCCGCGACCACCTGAATCGTGGCGTGATGGTCACCTGGGCGGAAGAAGCTGGCCTTCCGTCTAAGGAACTCGCCGGCCTGCGTCAGGCTGCACAGGTTGACGGCGTTGACGACGACTGCCGGCTGATGATCGCGCTCAAGCTTCTGAACCCGGAAATGCCACTTATCCTGCGCGGCGACATAGTTACGCCAGGATGGCTGCTTCGAAACCCGCTTGAGGGCTATGAACTCGTGACGGGCTCGGTACCCTCGTTCCTCGAGCGACTGCACACAGAAACGTGGCTCTCGCGCCTTCGGCGGCGGGCCGAGGAAGTCCGCACCCGTGCGCACAATCACGCCATCGAGCTAGACGAGGACATGGTGCGCGTCGCCGTGCTCTCCACTTCGCGAGCTCAATTGGCAGCGCAATGGGAAGAGCGGCGGCTCCTTCTACCTGACTCCACTCACTCGGGCCTTTTATCACTCTCGGAGCGCAGAATTGTCAGCGAGGAAGACCTAATCGTTCTTCTGAGCGCAAAGATTTCGCAGTTCCGGTCAGTTGAGGAGATTCTCAACCAGGCCGCTGACCTAGCCGAACGGGAACAAGTTCTTGCTTTCGACCGGGAGGCGGCTCGGGCGGAACTGGCGCTTGACCGGGCAGAGCTCTTCCGGAAGGTTGACGACCGGATCGCGGGCTTCGCTCGAACCGGGCATCGGTCAATTGACGAGTGGGCCGAGCATTTCCGCCTTGAACGCCGATTGCCGCTGCATGAGGTGCTTGTCCTGCTTTCAGTGCCTCCGGAGCAGTGGCTAGAGCCGCAAAAGCAGCAATACGTATCTCAGATCCTGGAGTTCTTCGAGAAGAAGGTCGCCACGACTGTGTTGCGCGGCCCTTTGGTGCGAATGACCATTGGCAAAACGACTGGCCGGGTGGATGTCCACGAACTAAACAGCGAGCGTTACTCGAGCGCGGCGCTGCTTGAGCATCTCCTTCAGCGCAATGCGCAGTCGGTTTCGGTAGACCCTGCGGTTTTCGGCGCGAATACGACGCTGGAAAACCGGCTGAATACGCTCTTCAGACAAACTTCTCTGTACAAGCGGGATACCGGGATTGACGGCCTCTACCTCGGATTCCCATTCCTGCACTACAAGGATGGTCGGAGCGGTTCGCGTCCGCGCATTGCGCCCGTTCTGCTCTGGCCGGTCAAGCTGGTGATGGAGCTAGGCGCCCGCGGTCAGGTTGCACTGGCATTCGACGGAGAGCGAGAGGAAGTGCGGCTGAACCCGGCGCTCGAAGGTTTGCTCGGCCGGGACTCGGTCAAGGAATGGCGGGCCGCAGCGGACGATATACTCGGACGCTCGGCGCTCAAAGTCGCCGACGTGGTCGACGCATTTGGGTTGCTGGCAAATTCCGATCGTCGCCAACTCAGCGCCCTGCCTTCTCCCACAGCCGACGTGCCGGTGGGCGAACTTTGGATTGCGTGTGCCGGCGTCTTCTTCCATGTGGATTTCGCCGGCCAGGCGATTGGTGAAGACCTGCGCCAATTGAAGGTACTGTCGCCCTCCGGGACCGCGCTCGAATCGATGCTCCGTCTCAAAGACAAGTCGGCCTACGAGACACCCGAAGCGTCAGCCAGCGAAATCGAGCGCTTTCTGACCGTGGCCAGCGACCCGTCGCAGGAGTCTGCAATCATGCAAGCTCGGAAAGGTCCCGGTCTCCTCGTTGAGGGCCCTCCGGGAACCGGGAAGAGCCAGACCATTGTCAACATGGTTGCGGACGCGATTGGACGCGGCAAGAGCCTGCTGATCGTGTGCCAGAAGCACGCTGCATTGGAGGTGGTACACAAGCGGCTAGTCGCGGAAGGGCTAGGTGACCGCATCGTCATGGTCAATGACGTGAACAAGGACCGCGAGCCGACGATCAGGGCTGTCCGGGAGCAGCTTGACGCCATCATTCGAGGTTCGTCGTTTGACAATACCTGGGTGCGCCAACGCGAACGCATGGCAGCAAGAATCGAAACGCTGGAAGGCGAACTCGACCGCCAACATCAAGCGCTCCATCGAGTAGACGACTCGACGGGCCTGAGCTATCGCGCGTTGCTCGGCGAGTTGATCCAGCTTGAGGCTGGGTCCGCACCTGTTAGCGTTCCGCAGCTTCGAGCAAAGCTTGCCGGGCTCGACATCTCTGCGTTGACAACGCTCGAGGAGCAATGCGCCCCGCTCGCCCGCTATTGGCTCCCAGCCAAGTTCGAAGGTAGCGCGCTCGCACAGTTGAAGTCGTTTGCGACCGATCCTGCAACAGTCGAGGAATTTAACGCCGTGTTCGCGAGCTTTCGCGAGGCTGAGCAGTTACGTGTCGATACCCTCGCCGCCCATCCGGCACGGTTTGATGTTGACGACCCTGCGCCGTATCGAGCGTGGCTCGACACAAACGCAGGCCGCCTCGTAAGCCTCGACGAGACCCAGCGCAAGCGTCTCGCCCAATGGTTGCCCCTGTTTCGACCGGCCGACAAAGCCGACTCACCTGGTCATCAGCACTACGCCGTAATGAAGCAACTCCATCAAGAGTTGTTGGAAATCGATGGTGCCGCCTTCGACAAGACGCTATCGCCAGCGCTCACGCAGCTGGGCAATGCAGAACTCAACGACATCGAAGCACGCGCCGCACTCGCCACCAGAGCGCCGACGTTCTTCAGTCGACTCAATCCCGCGAGCTACATCAGACGCAGCGGGCTGAAAAAGTACCTTGCGAACTGTGGTGCTCAAACGACTGACGATGCGCTTCGTGTGCTGCTGGCGGCGGCGCGCCTTGAACAGCTATGGCGTCCGAAGCGCGAAGCGTTGAACGCGACGAGCCGCTCGTTGCACCTGGATACGGTAGAACCGGCATGCGGGCCGACACTCGCCGAAGAATGCCGCGCCCGCCTGCGCCAGCTCGAAGAGGTACGCGAGCTCGCGCAGCATCTTGCAATTGCACCGCGCGGCGACGAATTCGATTCGGCGGTGATGACGGGCGATCAGTCTCACGTGAAACAGCTGCTTGACGGATTTGAGACAGCCTTCGTTCGTTACAACGCTCGCCAGCACAGCCTCAACGCGCTGAGCGGACTTGAGGAATGGATCTCGCCAGAACTGGTTGATGCCTGTCGCCGCGCCATTGCAGAGAACGTGAGCTACCAGGCGCCCCTAAACCGTATCAACGACGCGCTGCCGACGCTGGCCGCTTATCAACAGTTCCGCGCACGTTCGAAGCACCTCAATGCGCAAGCGCTTGAGCTGTTTGCAGTCATGCGAACCCACGAGACAGCTCTCGCGAGTGTCCCGCCCAAAGATCTCGATTGGGAAGTGCGACGCCTCATCAATCGAGAGGCACGACTAGGATGGAAGCGTCGCTTCGAGCAGGAGAACCCAGAACTGCTTCTCGACCAGACTGAGACGGCCGCAAAGGTTGAAGCACTGGCTGGTGCCGACGAAGAAATGCGTCAACTCAATCGCGAAGTCCTTCGCAACGGGATTGACCGCAGCAAGCTGGGCTCGGTGCGCGACTGGGAGGACGTCACCCGGCTGAGCGGCAGACGCTGTCGTCGTCTGCGGGAGTTCATCGAACTTGGCGCCGGCCTTGGCCTAATGGCACTGCGCCCGGTCTGGATGATGAATCCGGACGTTGCTAGCCGCGTTTTGCCGCTCAAGTCCAATCTGTTCGACTCAGTGGTCTACGACGAGGCGTCACAGATGCCGGTTGAGTACGCCATTCCCACGCTGTTCCGTGGCGGCGTCTCCGTGGTGAGCGGTGACGAAAAGCAGATGCCGCCGGCAAAGTTCTTCTCGGGTCGCACGGACAGCGACGAAACGGAGATTTATGACGGAGAGCAGCCCGACGAAGACGCAACCGAGGAAGAACGCGAACTCTTCGAAGACACCTGGAACCGTCGCGAGATTAAGGACTGCCCCGACCTGCTCCAACTGGCACGTAGTTCCCTCCCCGTTACCACCTTGCAGATTCACTATCGCTCTGCCTATCGCGAACTGAACGGCTACTCGAACGCCGCGTTCTACGACAACGAACTCAGCGTGCCGGTCCGGCATCCCGAAGCGACGATTCGGGAAATCAAGCCATTGGAGCTGATTCCGGTCAACGGTATCTATGAACGCCAGACGAATTCTGATGAGGCGGACCGCGTGGTCGAATACCTCGCGGAACTGTGGAAACTTCCTTTTGACCAACGCCCGTCGGTAGGCGTCGTCACGTTCAATCTTAAGCAGGCTAACCTCATCGAGGAACGGCTGGAGCTACGCGCAGAAGAAGACGAGGAGTTCCGAAATGCGTATCGGGAAGAAAGCGATCGTTCCGACGGTGGCGAAGACATGGGCGTCTTCGTCAAGAACGTGGAAAACGTCCAGGGCGATGAGCGCGATGTCATTGTCTTTTCGACTACGTTTGGCCGCAACAGCCAGGGCGCGTTCAAGCGGTTTTTTGGCGTGCTTGGACAAAAAGGTGGCGAACGTCGCCTGAACGTCGCAGTGACGCGCGCTCGACAGAAAGTCGTGCTTGTGACATCGATGCCCATCCGGGATATTTCGGACATGCTCAACACCAAGCGTAAGCCGGCCATCCCGCGTGATTACCTCCAAGGCTATCTGGAGTATGCACGCGCGATGTCAAATGGAGAGCTCCCAACCGGGCAAGCGCTTCTTGGCCGCATGAGCAGCGAACGCGCTCATCTCAAGTTGCAGGAAAGCGGCGAACCCGACGGCTTTTCGACGGATGTTCTCGAATATCTGCGTGAGCTTGGACTGTCGCCCGTTATCGCTCAGGAAGGCGACGCCTTCGGTCTTGATTTCGCTATCGCCGACCCGGAAACCGGCTTGTACGCCATCGGTATCGAGTGTGACGCCCCGCGCCACCACCTGCTCCAAAGAGCCAGGGCGCGCGAAATCTGGCGACCCTCCGTCCTGCGGCGGGCCATACCGACGCTGCATCGCGTTTCATCTCAAGCCTGGTATCACGAGCCAGAAGTGGAAAAAGCTCGCCTGAAAGCGGCAATCGACGCAGCCCTGAAAACGGAGGTCGTAGCATGAGTGGGCCGAAGGTTGTGCGAATCGTCACGCGCGAAGAAGTTCTCGCTATATGCGAAGCTCAGCTACACCGGCTCGACCAGGCGATTGCCGCATGGACAATATCGGGGCAGCGTATTCGAGAGCTTTCGGCTGAGGAGATCGCTGCGACCCACGAACGTCGTAAGGCACTTGCTGCATTGATTGCCAAGGATGCTTTCATGGAACTGCAGAAGAAGGTTCCAGATGAGATTGCCTTCCTGAAGGCAGACGTCGGACGGCGGCAACGCGCTGCGGTCGAGAAAGCGGAACAGGCCGCGAAGCGTAGGCGACAGGGACGCGATAGCGCGACGACACTCATGCACGCGCTCAAGTCCAAAGGCATCGTCGTGCCGCAGGATCTCGCGTCGAAGCTCGACCTCATCACGTCGGGCGAGGACGTCGTAAACGCGGACACTCTGCTGGCTCAAGGGTTCAATCTTCTCGTACCGGAGCCTTCGCGGAAAATCAGCGAGGCGCAGCAAAAGCTTGCAAGCCGGCTGTTAGGCACCGATACGCCTAAAGACTTTGCCGAGTGGAGAGCGACGAACATTTCGCACTCGAACAACCTTCTCTGCGACCGCGTCGACCGCCAGATTGCTGAGGCGCAAGTGTTCCTTGAAGAGGCTGATGTTGAAAAATTTTCGGCCAGATTGCGCTCGATCGAAGCCGAGACAAACGAGCAGCGTCGTAACCTTTTACTCGATAGTTTGATACTTGACCTCTCTAGTGCCGTCGACGCGACCCGAGCACATCGTTCAGTAATCGAAGAACTGCAACAGCTCGCGGCTGAGATCAGCGCGAACACTTCCGCCGAGGCCATGGCTTTGTTCATGCGAGTCGAGCAATGCGGCCTCGCAACGTCCTTGCAGGCGATTGCCCAGCTTGCGGAGGAATGCAAGAAGGTCGTTGAGCAAGAGCAGCAACGCCAAACGGCACACGCACGACGCGACGCAATTCTAAAGGGCTTCGCGCGCCTTGGTTACGAGGTCAACGACGGCATGGAGACCGCATGGGCGCGCGATGGCCGCGTCGTCGTTAAGAACCCAGCCTTGCCTGGTTACGGTGTGGAAGTCGCTGGACAAACAAAGTCGAGCCGACTACAAGTTCGCGCAGTAGCGCTATCCGCAAATCGCGATGTCGCCCGCGACAAAGACATCGAAATGCTTTGGTGCGGGGACTTCGGCCGACTCCAGGAGTTCCTCGTCGCCGAAGGCGATAGTTTGCTCATTGAGCGCGCAATGGGTGTCCGTGAGATCCCACTCAAAGTCATTGGAGACGCGGAAACCGAGACAGTATCAGTCGAAAAACAACGCTCGCTACGTTAGTCAGACAGAAGCAAACTGGCCGTTCGACGTTGGACCACGGTAGCGGGGAATCTCACTCTCATTGTCGAGAGCGCTGACGGCGCGTGCCGCCACGAGAGAGCGATCGGACACGAAGGTGGCTGCGATGCTAGGTGAGTGCCGGCCCAGCAGCGCGAAGACTCAAACGCACCCCGCACAGCAGATCAACGAAGGCACCGATGACAGCTTGACCGCGGCCCTGCTCCCCGAGACGCTAATCGGCAACGCGAGCGACTGAGCGACGCACACATCGGCTCCTTGGCCACCAGCCGCGCTGTGGCCACCAAGGTGAAGCATGGAGAATATTCGCCCTCGGAGCAGATCAGTGACGAAGCACGGACACGCGCGAGCCGCTAATAGACGCGCCTGTTTGTCGGCAACGGGAGAAAGATGTTCGCTGCAAGCATCCGCTCCTGGCTGCCAGCCGCGCAGCGGCCTGCTTACAAATGGGCGCGACGAGAGCCAAGCATATTCTCTGTAAGATTGAGCATATGCTAAAGCGAAACATGTTCTTTTGAGAATGGAAAGATATGCTCACGGAAGAAGATCCTAGTGAGCATATCTTCGCTTTAGGGTAGCCAGGAATAGCCGGAGCCCCTGCTATATCGCGCAGGCACCCCTTCCACCATTTCATATTTGAATGGCTCCGACAGACTTCAAGGTCGCGGCTCTCTCTTCGCCACCGCCCGGACTGTTTCAAGCTACCCCCGTGGTAGTCCGATTTCCCCAGCGCGCCACCGGTCGCACCCGTCCACGCTGGAGGTCACCGCCGAAGCTCTTCAGTCGGAAGAAGCGGCATTAACGTCGGGCGGCTCGGAACTCGGCCGACGCGTGACTATCGATGTATAACACCGAAGTCGCTCAATCGCCAATCGAAGATCGAGCCAAAATTTGCTCTTAGATTTCATTCCAACAAAATCTTCCTTTATTCGATGAGCTTTTTTCAAAACGCTTCGGGCGAAGAACATTGTAACAATACGACTTCCCGTTGAAATCGCCTCAAAGTCATTCGCCGCAAGCACAGACGAGACTCAAGCGGGCAGCGCGATGCTCCAAAAGCATACGGATCAGTCTTTGCTACAAAGATCTGCTCGGCCTAATCAAGGTTATCTTGCGTTCTCGCGCCGGACGGCGCAGGAACGTCGGACCTCGACCGCCAGGCTCCGGCCCGATTGATAGCGATTTCTTTGGTAGCCAAGAGAAGACAGCGCGCGAGCGCGTAGGGAGACCACAGCGTGTCGCGCGTCATGTGGATTATGCCGTTTCCGACGTACCGCTCTCCCCCGCTTCCGGTTGCGGACTGGATACCAGCGGCGCGCTCTCCGGTGCTTGAGATACCTTCTTGACGGCCACTTTCCTTGCGCTGCCCTTCTTTGCTGCCGCTTTCTTGGTCGCCGCTGTCTTCACGGGAGCAGTCGTCGCCGAAGCCTCGCTGGTCGCAGTCGCAGCGGTTCGAGCCGGCGCCTTCTTTGCAGCAGCTGTTTTTGCAGCACCTTTCTTCGCCGCAACCTTCTTGGCCGTCGTTTTCTTTGTCGCCGCTGTCTTGGTGGCTGCCTTCTGGGCGGCCGACTTTTGGGTCGGTATCTTCTTGACTACCGCTTTCTTCGCCGTCGCCTTCTTAGCTGTCACTTTCTTCGCCGTCGCTTTCTTGGCTGTCGCCTTCTTCGCAGCAGGCTTCGTCGATTCCGAAGACGCTGCACCCGACGCATTGATCAGAAACACTGCGCGGTCCGCGGCTGACGCAAGCCATCCGGGCGCCTTTCCTCGGCCGCTCCACGTCGCACCACTCTGTGGGTCGCGATATTTCGGCTCTTGTGGACCACGCACATAGTTGCCGGCTTTTGGCTGCTTGTTCGCGGGCGATGTCGTCGCAACCTTTCCGCCATCGACAAGAAACTTACTATGATCTCTGGCATTGGCAATCCAAGCCGGCGCACGTCCGTGGCCGGTCCACGTCGCCCCAGTCTTCGGATCCGCGTATTTTGCAGCGCCTGCATGCTTGCTTGATGTATCGACGCTCTCGCCGCGTCGTTTCCCATTTGATGCGCCGAAAGCGTCGACATCTGCCGTTGTCAGACCGTGCTTTTCTAAGAGCTCGTGGACCTTCGCCAGTACTGTTGAAGACTCCTTTTTAGCAATCGCTTCAGCCTGAGCCTGGAGCTTGGCAATTCGCGCCTCTAAGTCTTGTAGCGTGGCCATGATCTCTTCCCAAAGTTAAGTATGGCCGCACTATGCCACAGCCAGTGACTAAAGTCAGTGGTGGGAACGCCCCTTCCTTAATCATGTTCTTTGGTCGTCGCAAGGCCGCTCAAACTAGCCCATAAGAGATCACTTCATCGCCTGATTTACTGTAACCGGACGATGGCCGACTTGCCCGCTTTCGCCTCAATTTCTCTGGGCGACGGGAAAAGCGACGGCAGAGCAGATGCCATCGCATCAGCAGTGCCAACAGCAACGGCCATAAATGGTGGGGCTGTATCGACCGACGCGTTCTGCAGCGGGGAACCTCAGTATTTGCAGACTGATTCCCGGGTTTCCACCGATTAAGTCATGTAGCGGCATGCCGACATCGATGGTGTCGCCATTTCGGCGGCGCAATCGCTCACAGGGGAAACCAAATGAAGAAACTCATCGCCGCGCTGATCTGTGCGTCGCTAATCGTTCCGGTCATCGCGCAAGCGCGTGGTGGTCACTACGCTGGCGGACACGGCTCTTCGCACAAGGGTGGCCACTACAAAAATTCGCGCACGGGCGACCACTACGAGAAGCGTCGCTAACGAGACCGACTGGACGGAGTTTCGCGCCTCGAAGCACAGAAGATTACGTTGTATGGATGTGTCCGGGCGCGCTTGCATGGCACTTAGCCCTCGGAAAGACCTTGGCCCGTCTCTCGCGACTGGCCTTTTCTTGCTGCTTGCAGCGCCGGCGCCGCAACCTCACGGGCGACTCCACATCGTCGCGTGCGCCGGGCGTTCGCGTATGCATGACGAGGCTACCACCGTGAGCCGCTTCAGGGCGCCAAGCGCGGCGCGAGAAAATGCCGGTCAGGTGCGGTCAAGATAGTCTGTCAGCCGGAAAGGCGCCCGACTTTCGCGATATGCAGCAGCTCGTTCTTCAATAGGTTCTTGGCAGTGTTCGTGGCGTAGTCAGGATGATTCAAGACGCGGCAATGTAAGCCGAGGGCTTACGATCCGCGACTTTGCCATGTGTTCCTGAACGACCGGCAGCCAAGCAGGTGTGCGGCCGGCAGCCGCGCACCACACAGTCGCTCCTAGTAGCTCCTCACGCTGCGACGGGCGAGGCTTTCATAAACGGCGCAAGTCGCTCGGTGAGAATCACGTTCGTCAGTACCTGCCGCAACGGAACTCGCATCAGGTCTGTTGTTGCCCCCTTCTGCAGGACTACTCCACTGCGACAAAGGGCCATCGGCATACGCGTTTTCCAGCCGAGATCGACGAGACAACCGCGGGCCAGGAACGGAACCTGAGTCGGCTTCGCGATCGTCGAGCCCCGTTCACCCTCCTCCCTGGCTGCCAGCCGCGCAGCGGCCAACATACCGCGCTGGGACAACACGAATCCTTTGCTCGCGCGACGACATCGAGAAAGCGCTGAGCAGGACTCCGTTGAAACGCCCTTCGCCGCGAGAAGCTTCGCGCCGCCAACGGTCGACACATGACCGTCTCGCCCGCCACCGCACCGCCCTGGCTGCCAGCCGCGCAGCGGCCCTCGATCGCACAAACGCGAAGCGACGAAAGGGTATGCTTACTCAGGCATATGCCTTTGCGGATCGAGCATATCCTGTTGTGAGGATTTTCTTTTTGAGAAATGAAAACACCGCTCACTCGAGAAACTCCTCAGTGAGCATATCTTTTTTTAGAGTAGAAAGGCAATACCAGGGCCCCCGGCGATTAACGTGGGTGCCCCTTCCATCGGTCGTGGGATGACCGACTCCGCCAGACTGTTTCGGGTCCCGCGCCTCTAGCTTCGCCAGCGCCTCCGCTTTTTCAGGTCCCATCCCCGTGGTGCGGAATTCTCTCCAGCGCGCCACCGGTCACAACCCGTCCACGCTTGAAGGCCACCGCCGGAGCTCTTCAGTCGGAAGAGTTGGCACTAACGTCGGGCGGCTGTGCTCGGCCGACGCGTGACTACGAGATGTATAACATCGGGCCATCATTAAAACAATGCGATATTCGGGCTGAAATGTTCTTCGAAATGCCAGGCGCTGAAAACACTCGTTTTTCAGTAATTCATTTTCAAAAAATTGAACCCTGAACTAAATTGTAACAATACCGTTTGCAGAGTCGCGCGTGCGATCCAGCCGGACTACTTTTGAATGTTCTTCACCTTTGGAGCGGCATGGAAAACGTATGACTGGCTTAATACCCGGGAGTCGGCCACGCCGAGATGCTTGGAAACGCCGTTGCTTACGACGCATTCGCTCTGAAGTAAGAAGCGCATCGTTTCAGTTAGCAAGGGTGCGCCTGCGAGGAAGCAGGCGCCGGTCGGCCCGAAGCACGCCCCTTCCCTCGCTGCATTTATCTAAGGTCCGGAGCAGCGCTCTCAGTATTTCGCGGCAGCGCGGAGGCGTTCTGCCATGCACGTCCGCTGTTAGCATCGAACCGCCGTAGCTGCCTCTTTATGTTCTTCACGGAAAGGCCGCCGCCGACTCCCGGATTTCGGCGCATCGTTATCAGGTTGATAACCAGTCGCCACCAACATGCTACCTATCCACAGCTTATGTGGATAACCCTGTCAATAACGCCCCGACCCAAGCCCTAAGTTCTTGAGGGGAAACAGCAAACGTCTAGTGATGTGATGCGTGTCACGATGCTGAGGGCGTTATTATTTAAACGGCCGACAAACAATTCCTGCGCTTCGCTTGGGGTATCAATCCGTCATCGCGCTCGCGCCTGATAACCCGCTTTCAATGCGTCGACAACAAGCTCGACCGCGCGCGACGATTTGCTGCGGCTCGCGTAATAGACGTGATGCCCGACGAATGTGGGAAACCAGTCTTCCAACACCCATCTCAAACGCCCTGCACGCACATGCTCGTCGGCAAGGTCCTTGGGCACGTAGGCGAGCCCAAAGCCGGCCAGCGATGCGTCGACCATCTGGTAGACGTTATTGAAAGTAAGCTGCCCTTCAACCCACACCTGCAATTCGCGCCGTCCCTTACGCAGTTCCCAGGGAAGCAGAGCGTTCCGTGTCGGCAACCTCAAATTGATGCAGTTATGCAGCGTGAGCTCCTGCGGTGTTTTCGCTGGCGGCCTTGCTTTCAGATATGACGGCGACGCGACAACCGCCATCGTCATATCGGGCGCAATACGCACCGCGACCATGTCTTTGGCGACCTGGTCGCCGAGCCGCACGCCGATGTCATATCGATCCGCAACGATGTCAGCTAATCCGTAGTCATTCACCAACTCAATGTGCAGTTCGGGATACTGGCGCAGCAGCGGCTGCAACCGGGGCCAGACGTGCGCGTTCGCTGCGTAGTCCGTGGTCGTGATCCTCACCGTCCCCGCCGGCCGATTCGTCATCGCGCGCAACGAGTCCACCTCGGCCTCGATTTCTTCAAAGCGAGGCCCGATGGCCAAAAGCAGCCGCTCGCCGGCGTCAGTCGGTGAAACGCTACGGGTAGTGCGCGTCAACAACTGCAAGCCCATCCGTTTTTCGAGAGCGGCCACAGTACGACTCAATGCTGACTGTGAGACGCCCAATTGCGCCGCCGCCCGCGTGAAGTTGCGCTCCCGCGCGACTGTCATAAAACCGACTAAATCGTTGAAATCTTCCTTCAATTCATGCTCCCGTGCATAAGGGCATGCCGATATTGCCACCTAGTCGCATCAATGGCCAGCGGGTAGATTAGTGTCAGGTGGCATATGCCTTCACGACATAGACAAGGAACGACCATGGAACTGAAACGCGCAGGCTCTCAACCGTCAATGAAGGGGCCAGACGAATGGTTCACCGGCACGGTGCGGATTGATCCGCTGAACGCTCCGCCGCCGCCCGCGCAGGTCTCGTGCGCAAGCGTAACGTTCGAGCCCGGCGCGCGCACGGCCTGGCATACCCATCCGCTTGGCCAGACGTTAGTGGTGACGGCAGGATGCGGCTGGACGCAATGCGACGGCGAGTCGCGCGTGGAAATCCGCGCCGGCGACGTGATCTGGTGCCCGCCGGGCCACAAGCACTGGCACGGCGCGACCTCGACGACCGCGATGACGCATATCGCAATTCAGGAAGCGCTCGACGGCAAAAACGTTGAATGGCTGGAAAAGGTGACGGACGAGCATTACCTCGGCAGCGGCGAGAAGTGATGACGCGTGCCGCACTCATCGCCTGCGTCGTCTTGGTGTCATTTGGAGCCCGCGCCGCGGACGGTGGCCCTGAGCCGATCACGGTCGCGCATAGCGGCTCGCAGCCATCAGTGTCCGGAAGCAATCAACGCTTTGCCGGCCAGGTACGCATCGATCCTCTGTTTCAGCCCAAGGCACCGTCGCGCCCATCCGGGGATGGGTGACGTTCGAATCGGGCGCGCCTACGGCGTGGCACACACATCCGCTTCGACAGACGCTGATTGTCACGTCCGGCAGGGGATGGATACAAGCGTGGGGCGAGCAAAAGCAGGAGATCGCTGCGGGCGACGTGGTGTCGATTCCGGCGGGCGTGAAGCATTGGCACGGCGCCACGTCCGCCACCGGAATGACACACATCGCGCTCCAAGAGGCGCTCGATAGTGAGAACGTCAACTGGCGTGAACAGGTCACCGATGAGCAATATCGCCAACCGTGACCCGAAGACGCGCCGTTTCGCGCGTGTCGTTGCAGTTACATGTGCAGCGCTGCTCATGTCTGCCCGTGCGCAATGAAAGGAAGGGATCTCCGAAGTCTCGTGACGGTAAGCGCGCTCGTTGCAAACGGCCAGGTCGCGCAGATTCCGTATCACCTGAATCGGGCGATGGACAACCGGCTTACCAGGGACGAGGCGTCCGAGGCCCTCACGCAGCTCGCTTTTTACGCGGGTTGGCCGAACGTCTTCTCTGCAATGCCCGTGTTCAAGGATGTTTTCTCGAAGCGGGCGACATGATCGGCATTATCGGAAAACGAGGAAATAGCGATGAGTGAAAACATTCACGGCAAAGTGGTCGTCATTACTGGCGCCAGCAGCGGACTCGGTGCAGAGACCGCGCGTCACCTCGCAAGGGAAGGCGCCAAAGTCGTCCTCGGCGCGCGTCGCCTCGATCGACTCGAAGCACTCGCGAGCGAACTGGGACTTGATGCAAAAGCCATCCTGCAGACCGACGTGACGGATCGCAGTCAGGTCCAGGCACTGGTCGATCGTGCAGTGGAACTGCACGGCCGGATCGATGTACTGCTCAACAACGCCGGCCTCATGCCAAGCTCGATGCTCGACAAGCTGAAGATCGACGATTGGGACCGGATGATCGACGTCAACATCAAGGGCGTGCTGTACGGTATCGGCGCTGCGCTGCCCCACATGCAGGCGCAGAAAGGCGGCCAGATCATCAACGTTTCGTCCGTCGCGGGTCATAAGGTGGGCCCCGGAGGCGCCGTCTACGCCGGTACGAAGTGGGCAGTACGAGCGATTTCGGAAGGACTTCGCCAGGAGGTCAAACCCTGGAATATCCGCACGACCATCGTTTCGCCTGGCGCGGTCGCGACTGAACTAACCGACACGATCACCGACCCAGACATCGCCGCGGGGATGGCGAAGACGTATGAAAAGGCGATTCCGGCCAGCTCGTTCGCGCGCGTGGTGGCGTTCGCCATCAGTCAGCCCGAAGACGTGGACATCAACGAAGTGCTCTTCCGCCCTACTAGTCAAGCGTATTGAGCCCTGCCGATCGGGACGCGCACTTCTCGCTTTCCCGCTCGGTTCACCCCTGGAGAAAAATGCCATGCCACATGTCATTGTTAAAGCTTGGCCGGGCAAGACGGAGGCGCAAAAGCGCCGGCTGGCCGAGGCCATCACTCGTGATGTGATGGACATCCTCGGCTACGGAGAGGAGTCTGTCTCAGTCGGCTTCGAGGAAGTCTCGTCGGACCGATGGAAGGATGAGGTTTATGGACCGGACATCCAGGCACGGCTTGAAACGCTGCTCAAGAAACCCGGATACAGGATGTAGGGCCATGCACAGTCTCCTCGGCGGAAGCTGCCGTACATTCCGTTGTTGCGACGCTGATACCGGTGGCGACTGCCGTTCGCGCCGGTTTTATGATAACTGGCTTAACGACGCGATTGTCCGCGCGCTTGCTCTCAAGGGCGCCCGTTAGGTGTCCGTTGCATCCACCAGCACTGCGCTCCGGCGCGGGTGCTGGCCTCGGTGCTTGAGCCCGACGACTACTCAACGGTATCCGTGGAGGTAGCCGCTAAGCGGTGTAGGCATTCAAGGTATCCATGGACACATGCAGCTTGTCGTCTGCCGACAGCGCCTCAAGCAGATGGCTCACCGTGACCTGCACCCGTGGTGCCGTAAGTGCCCTGTGGGGATACTGCATCACCATCTCGTATGTTCCAGGCCGGTGACACCTGTGGAGAACTATCTTCAGCGTGCCGGAACGCAGATGGTCCCAGGCAAGATGAACAGCGACCTCGGCAATTCCAACGCTGTCGCACGCTGCCTGAACGAGCGACTCCGGCGCAGATAGCGTCAGCGATGCTTTGTTCATAGGGTCGAATGTCGTGATGCTTCCATCGTCGGCCTTGAAATTCCACGGCGCGATATGACCGGTCAGGAATCGCCGCGCAATGAGCCGATGCGCTTGCAACTCGTCAGGCGTTCGCGGTGCGCCGTGCCTTGCCAGATAGTCAGTCGAGGCAACCAACACCGTATTCAGGCGACAGACCGGACGGGTGACGAGGGCAGAATCAGGGATATTGCCGCCCCTGAAGGCGATGTCATAGCCATCCCGCACAAGATCCACGACGCGATCATCGAAGTCGACTTCGATCAAGAGGCTTGGATAGCGATCCAATAGTGGCGGTAAAGCCGGCATCACATGGTCGTGCCCAAATGCAGCACTTGTCGAAATGCGAACCCGCCCGCTAGGAACGGCGCGCTGTGCAGCAATCGTATCAACGGCGGCATCAAGTGCCTCCAGCGCGACCCGGGCTTGCCGGAGAAATGCCTCTCCCTCCTCGGTCAGATTCAACGCGCGGGTCGTGCGATTCATCAATCGCACTCCCAATGCCTTTTCAAGGCCGGCGACGTTCTTGCTCACGGCAGCCGACGTGATGCCCAGCACCCGGCCGGCCGCCGCAAAACTGCCGGTGTCCACGGCTTGCACCAGCGAAACGATTCCCCGAACCCGCTGTGAAGAATCCACGTCATCCCTTGCGTTGAACGCAGTCCCATCATTTAACGCATTCTAAACCGCTGGTTGATAGTCACTCAACCAAAACCGTACTTCCGGTAGCGGCTCCACGCGACGACAATGAGCATATTGCTGACCTCAATGTCGACACAAATGATCGTTACCGTCCTTTATGACAGTGGCTATGGCCACACGGCGAAGCAGGCCCAGGCTGTGGCAGACGGCGTTCGGCGCGTGCCGGGAGCCGAAGCGGAATTGATTGCCGTTGCGGACGGGGACGCCCCTTGGGACAAGCTTGCAGCGAGCGATGCGATCATCTTCGGTTCGCCCACCTATAACGGCACCGTGAGTGCACGTCTCAAGAAGGTAATGGAAGACTCGACCCGCACCGCGTGGGTCCCGCAGTCATGGCGCAACAAGATCGCCGCTGGATTCACTAACTCCGGCGCCATGCACGGCGACAAGCTCAATTCCCTCGTTACTATGGCGCTGTTCGCCGCGCAGCACGGGATGATCTGGGTCGGCCTGGACATTTTCCCGGGCAAGTCACCGCAGGAGAAGAACCGTGTCGGTGGTTGGCTCGGTGCAATGGCGCAATCGAATGACGAGTCGCCAGAACTGTCGCCCATCAGCAGCGATCTCGATACGGCCGCCTATCTGGGCCAGCGCGTCGCCGAGGTGACAAAGCAGTTCATGGACGGAGCGGGACAATGAGATTGCTTTGTCTCGACATACCGCTACCCGGCTCCAGCCCCGAAAAATACGAACCTCACCTTCTGGACGAAGTACGCCACGGCTGGCAACTCTATAAATCCGGGTTCATGCGCGACATTTATTTCCGTCAGGATCGTCTCGGTGTCGCCATCATTGCCGAGAGCGATTCGATAGAGGCCGCAAAGCTGGCTCTCGCCGATTTCCCGCTCGCCAAGGTCGGCGTTATTGACTGGGAAATCATTCCACTTGGCCCGTTCGTAGGGTGGGAAGCGCTTTTCGCAGCTAGCGACGCCTGAGATGTGGCACCGCACATCTCAGGGCCGGCCCGTGACCTGGAAAAGTTTTTAATCCAGGTTGGCCGCAGGCAATGCGCCCTAGATCCATGGTGTTTGGTCATCACAGATCATTGGAGATGAAAATGAAATATGTCAACGTTGGCCGGACGGGTCTTAAAGTCTCACGCCTTTGCCTTGGCTGCATGAGCTATGGAGAGCCGAACCGTCTGCCTCAGCCTTGGTCGCTCGATGAAGCGGCATCTCGACCGTTTTTCCGGCAGGCACTGGAGGCCGGCATCAACTTTTTCGACACTGCAAATATCTATTCGGGCGGAAGTTCCGAGGAAATTACAGGGCGAGCGCTTAACGACATGGCCCGGCGCGAAGAAATTGTCGTCGCCACCAAAGCTTTTTTCCCCTGGCGCAACTCGCCCAATACCGGATTCCTGTCTCGGAAAGCGCTTTTCCAGTCAATCGACGACAGCTTGAACCGACTCGGGATGGACTATGTGGACCTTTACCAGATCCACCGCTTCGATCACGGCACGCCTGTCGAGGAAACCATGGAAGCGCTGCACGACATCGTGAAAGCGGGGAAGGTCCGCTACATCGGTGCGTCGTCCATGGAGGCATGGCGCTTCGCGAAGATGCAACACATCGCAGAGCGCAACGGCTGGACACGTTTCATCTCAATGCAGCCGCAATACAACCTCCTTTACCGCGAAGAAGAGCGGGAAATGCTGCCGCTTTGCGCCGATCAGGGCGTCGGCGTCATTCCCTGGAGTCCCATGGCCCGTGGCAGGTTAACGCGCAGCTGGAGCGAAACCACCACGCGGACGCAGAACGATGCGTTTGCTTTGAAGATGTACCAAAACGCAGAAAGTCAGGACCAGAAAGTCGTCGAGGTCGTGGCGCGTATCGCCGAGATACGCCGGGTGCCGCGCGCGCATGTTGCGCTGGCGTGGCTGCTGTCGAAGCCGGGCATCACAGCCCCGATCGTCGGGGCGACAAAGCCCGAACATCTCGCGACTGCCATAAGCGCGCTCGACTTCTCATTGACGGAAGTCGAAATCGCTGCACTGGAGGAGCCGTATGTTCCGCATCCCGTTGATGGGATCGTGCCCCCGCTTCCAGAGCAGCCGCCGACGATTACGCCGCCTCGCGGCTGAATAGTTCACTGACAGCACGGCGACGATAAGCACGCCTGGCACCACACCTCCATGAGAGCGCTATCGCTCAGAGATGTTAAAAGGAAGAATGAGATATCCACCATGTTCAAGAGACACCGCCCTCCGACCATCCTGATACGGGTATTGATATGCGCGGTCGCGCTATTGATCGGGCACTCAGAAGTGTACGCACAGGAACCGACGACCATGTTAGTGCGCATTTCCGAAATCGAGGTCGTTAGCCAGAGTGTCGATGAATATCAGCGCATCCTGGGCGAAGAGGCCGAGGCTTCCGTGCGTCTCGAACCAGGGGTTCTATGCATCTTCCCGTCCGCTCAAAGGGGGAACCCGACTCAGATCAGGATTCTGGAAATCTATGCGAACCGCGATGCCTACAACGCGCATATACGGTCGCCGCATTTCCAGAAATATAAGACTTCAACGTTGGACATGGTGAAATCACTGCGGCTTGTGGACATGCAAGCCATGGATGCGAAAGCGATGCCGCTAATCTTCAAGAAAATGGGCGGTCAGCCGTGACGGAAGCCGGCCAGACTGCACTGCGAGGATTTCCGTGAAAAACATGAGATTCGTTTGGTTCGCGGCCTTAGGCATGGCCATCAACCTGGTCCACCTGTCAGTTCAGGCTCAGCCGTCGTCAGTGACAAAGCCGGCGTATTACGTCGCGGAGTTTCAGGCGACCGATCCCGAAGGCATCAAGCCTTACAGCGCCGCAGTCGAATCGACCTTCAAGCCGTTTAGCGGACGCTTCATCGTTCGCGGCGGTGAAATGGACGTGAAAGAAGGCTTCGGTGCACAAGGGCGTCTGGTGATCATCAAGTTCGACTCGTTAGCGCAGGCACAGGCTTGGTACAACTCTCCTGCCTATCAGGCCATCAT
>NZ_JAQFVG010000021.1:20187-25306 GCF_029439455.1 Caballeronia sp. BR00000012568055
AATAAACGCGGTGCGGCTAACTGATGGCCATTCCAACGTGGCTAAGAGGTCGGAAGCCGTCGGACGCGCAAACTGGAATGTCCCGATGAAGAGGCAGATCATGCAGACTCGAACACTTGGACAAGGCTTTACAGTATCGGCTCTTTCACTCGGCTGTATGGGATATGGGAAGTCCCGGGAGATCCCTGATCGGGCACAGATGATCAGCCTATTGCGAAAAGCAGTGGACCTTGGCATGGACTTTTTCGACACCGCCGAGGTGTATGGTCCCTGGACCAATGAAGAAATGGTGGCAGAAGCCTTCGCTGGTATACGCCAACAGGTACGGATTGCCACGAAGTTTGGTTGGGACATCGATCAGACGACGGGTGAGCACCGGGGCGGCGTCAACAGCAAGCCATCGCAGATAAGGTCGGCCGTGGAGGGCAGCCTGCGCCGACTCAGGACCGACTATATCGACCTACTGTATCAGCACCGTGTCGACCCGGACGTGCCAATGGAGGACGTCGCAGGTGTCGTGAAGGATCTAGTTGCCGAGGGTAAGGTTCTCCACTTTGGCCTATCGGAAGCTAGCGCACAGTCTATCCGCCGGGCGCATGCAGTTCATCCGGTAACCGCATTGCAAAGCGAATATTCCCTTTGGACCCGCGAGCCCGAAGCCGAAATCATTCCCACGTTGCAGGAGCTCGGAATAGGCTTTGTCCCGTTCAGTCCGCTCGGCAAGGGCTTCCTGACGGGTAAGATCGATGCGGGCACGGCGTTCAATAGCGACGACTTCCGCGGTCAAATCCCCCGTTTCACGGCGGAGGCCCGTCAGGCCAACCAGGCGCTCGTTTCTCTGCTCAAAACCATCGCCGATCGCCACGGAGCAACGTCCGCACAGATCGCCCTTGCATGGCTTCTCGCGCAGAAGCCGTGGATTGTTCCACTGTTCGGAACGCGCAGCCTTGACCGGTTTCAGGAGAACATAGGCGCATTGTCTGTAACGCTATCGGATACCGACCTCAAGGAAATAAAAGATGGCGCGGAAGCGGTGCCGATTCAAGGCGCGCGCTATCCCGAGGCGATGCTCAAGCGCGCCGGAATATAAAATGGTTCACGCTTCAGCTTAGATCTCCAGATCATCTTAACGTAGTCTGCTGCAGTAGGCCGTCGGGGTACTTAATATGTCTCCGAGCTGTGCCTAGCGATCGTACTGTACAGACGTTTCGCGGTCGCCTGGAGCAGTCGCCATTGCAAGGCAACACCCCAAAAGGTGCCTGTCTATGTGCGATCGCTACCCGTGTTTCTAGGCGAAAAGCGGGTAGCTGCGTCGAGGGAATAAGGCGCAACGACAGCCCGTGAACCGCTTGTTTCCCGCAGCAACCATGCGCTCGCCGCCTTGCCCAGCAGGCGCCCGCACTTCGGACTCACCTTCAGCCTTTGGACTAGCATATTTTTCGACCAATCCCTTGGCTGGCGGCTTCGTCGCGGGCGCCTCTTTGGCACCGCCGCTCTCCGCAGATGCCTGTTTTCTTCGTCGAAATCATATTGACCTGGGTCGCCGCAGTCGCCAGAGCACCTCCGCTCGGCTCAACAATAAGACAATAAGTGCGGTCTCAAGTTGGGCGAGCAATGCAGGGGCTGGAAGCGGCGTCCGCTCTACGTCGCTTCGTCGCTCCGCTAACGCCCGTAAGAGTAGCGTGATGAACGATTGCCATATTTTGCTATCGAAGGTGGACAACGGTGGTTCCGCCTATCGAAACTAATGCCGGTCACAAAAATCGATGTTACGATGGGAAATACGTAGAGCAAGGCCCTTCTGACAAGCTTGACGCGACATCTTCTCTGACAAAAAGCGTTGCGGGAAAACGTTCCCGGTGCCAGCTGAGGACTCGCGGAGCGATGCACTTGCTGAGCTTACACAGGACGGGACGACCTATCGATCTGAAGGGCTATTTCAACATTGGAGCAAATCTATGAGCGCCTGGTCAGGAACCGCAACCTCAATTAAGGCTCACCGCGATGCACTGGACTGGATCCGATCAGGCGGCAAACGCCTGCTCATAGGCGGTGAATGGATCGAGGCGCTTTCGAAGAACACCTTCAAGACTGTCGATCCATCTACAGAGGAAGTGCTGACCGAGATCTCCGAAGCGGATACGGCCGACATCGACCGTGCGGTACACGCCGCTCGTCAAGCCTTTGAATCCGATTCGTGGTCGGGTATTTCACCTCATGCGCGCGCCAAGTATCTCGTTCGAATCGCAGACGCTATCGAGCGGCACGCGGAGGAACTTGCTGTACTAGAAAGTTTGGACATGGGAGCACCGATCGCCTACAGCATCACCCGTGTACAGTCCGCCGCTGAGCTCTTCAGGTATTACGCTGGGTGGGTTACCAAGATCCACGGAACGACCAATCCGACCGACAACTCTCGCTTCATCTATACGTTGCGTGAGCCCATGGGAGTTTGCGCATTGATCAATGCCTGGAACGTCCCGTTAGTGATGGCAGCGTCGGAGCTTGGCCCCGCTCTCGCCTGCGGCAACACCGCTATACTCAAGCCCGCCGAGCAAGCTCCACTTTCAACCATTCGGCTTGGCGAGTTGATTCACAATCTTGAGTTGCCTCCAGGGGTCGTCAATATCGTGCCAGGCTTCGGTCCGACTGCAGGCGCTGCGATGGCATCGCACCCAGATGTTGACAAGATTGCCTTCACCGGGTCTACAGAGGTGGGGAAACGTATCCTGCAGGCCTCGTCAGGAAACATGAAAAAGGTAACGCTTGAACTCGGTGGCAAGTCTCCTAACATTATCTTTCCTGACGCAGATTTGGATAGAGCAGTCGAGTCCTCAGTCTTAGGTTTCTGTCGTAACTCCGGGCAAATATGTTCTGCGGGAACGCGACTTTTCGTGCATGAAAGTCTGCATGACAAAATGACTCGTCGCATCTGCGATCTCGCGTCCCAATACAAACTCGGCTCTCCCCTAGCTCAGGACACTCAGATGGGTCCACTTATTTCGCGCAAACAGATGGAGCGGGTGCTTTCGTACGTGGATGCCGGCAAGTCAGAAGGTGCGCGCTTGATGATGGGTGGCCGTCGAGTCGGAGATATCGGCTACTTTGTACAGCCAACGGTATTCTCAAATGTAGAGAATGCAATGCAAATCGCCCAAGAAGAAATCTTTGGCCCGGTCCTTTCGATTATTCCCTTCAAAGACGAGGACGACGCCGTCCTCCAGGGTAACGAAACCTCGTATGGCCTGGCCGCAGCCGTGTGGACCAGCGATGCCAGCCGCGCTCATCGCGTCGCTCGCGCGTTGAAATCGGGCAGGGTCTGGATCAATACCTATGCCGAGACCGATCCCGTCATGTCGCTCGGTGGCTATAAGCAATCGGGGTACGGCCGTGAGATGGGTGCAGAGTCCATCGAAGCTTACACGCAAACGAAGTCCATCCTCATGAGACTGTAGTCGGACACGATCAAGTCCCAAAGCATTGCGCTAACACACCGCTACTTCGCATTTCGAAAAATGGAAACGTTCGATTACATCATCGTTGGTGCAGGGTCTGCCGGCTGCGTGCTCGCACGAAGGCTCAGCGACACAGCGGCGAATAGAGTACTTCTGTTAGAAGCTGGCCCGCGTTCGAACAAGTTTTGGGTGCATACTCCCGCAGGCATGGGAAAGCTCTTCTTCCATAAAGAGTTGAATTGGAACTATTTTACCGAGCCAATGCCGGCCTTGCGCAGCAGGAAGATGTACTGGCCGAGAGGTAAGGGCTTGGGCGGGTCAAGCTCGATAAACGGCATGGTGTACATCCGCGGACACCGCGACGATTTCAACTACTGGAAGAGCCTCGGGAACTCCGGTTGGGGATACGATGATGTTCTTCCATACTTCAAGCGCATGGAGCATAACGAGCGTGGGGAAGATCAATATCGGGGCGTCGGTGGTCCTCTCTGCATAACTGACCCCGTGGTGAAGCATCCAAGCTCACACGATTTCATTGCTGCTGCAGTCAGTTGCGGCATACCCTACACCGAGGATCTTAACGGCGAAGTGCACGATGCCGTGGGATTCATCCAACACAATATACGTGCTGGTCGCCGGCACTCCGCATACACAGCTTACGTCGAACCAATCTTGATGCGTGAGAATCTGAGCATTCGCACAGGTTGTTTCGTCGAACGCGTTGAGTTTCGCGGGCATGAGGCAGTCGGGGTTGTTATTATCGAGAATGGCCACCGGCGTACAATCCGTGCCGCGCGCGAGGTCATTTTGTCGGCTGGCGCTTTAAACTCACCTCAATTGTTGATGTTATCGGGAATCGGACCGGCGACGGAGCTTCGCCGCCATCAGATACACATCCGCGTTGATTTGCCGGGTGTTGGACAGAATCTGCAAGACCACTTCTATGTCCACGCAAGCTATGCGACAACGCGACGCAGCTCTTATAACAATCACATCAGCGGAATCCGAAAGCTTTGGGAAGGTGCGCGTTATTTAACGACGCATAAAGGGTATCTTGCTCTGGGTTCTTCTCAGGTCGCCGCCTTTGTTAAAAGCAAACCCAGCGAGCCCTATGCCGATCTTCAGATCAGTTTCAGACCGATGACGTTTTCCTATCTAGAAAGCGGCCGCATCGAAGTAGATCCAACTCCGGCCGTTGCGGCCTCCGTGTATAGAGTGCGCCCATCAGCGACCGGCGCCGTAACGCTGAAGTCGTCAGATCCGACACATCCGCCTGCGCTCACGCCAAATTTCCTCAATCATCCGGACGACATTGGCGCCATGATCTTTGGCATACGGAAGATTCGCCAAATCATGTCAGCACAACCTATAGCCTCGCGCATAATCAGCGAGAAAGTGCCCGGCCCAACCATGGAGAGCGACGACCAAATTTTGGATTACATGGAGCAGCACGGAAACTCCGCGTTCCATCCAGCCGGAACGTGCAAGATGGGACATGATCCGCTGGCAGTCGTTGACAGCCGTTTGAAGGTCAGAGGCCTAGCTAGACTTCGCGTAGTAGATGCATCCGTCATGCCTCGAGTGACGGCCGGCAATACGAATGCGCCATCCATGATGATTGGAGAGAAAGGAGCCGACATGATCCTCGAGGACGCGGTCCCAAG
>NZ_JAQFVG010000021.1:25326-25723 GCF_029439455.1 Caballeronia sp. BR00000012568055
CGTAGTAGATCTTATCTGAAGTATTTGTATCAGCGCGAGATTGAAATTCTGGCTGTCAACCGCACGATGGATATTTAGCCGAATCGCAGACAAGTCTTGACAACAGTCCGTAATTCCAAGAACTCAAATACGGCCGACATCGGATGTAGCAATTAGCAATTCAATGGTCAGCCTCCGTTGCTGACACCCCGTTGGAGAGGAGACAAAATGGCGAAGGTATCTAACACTTGGCGGACCCTAGCAGCAGGGTCTATCGGAAACTTCGGCGAAATTTACGATTTCGCTGTTTTCGGATTTTCCGTTCCAATTCTTGCATTGCACTTTTTCCCAGGAACCGATAGGACGGCTGCCATTCTCAGTACGTTCGCGGTCTATGCAGTCGCCTTTATTGCGCGTC
>NZ_JAQFVG010000021.1:25743-26282 GCF_029439455.1 Caballeronia sp. BR00000012568055
GGACTGTTCTTTGGATTCGCCGCAGATAGGATTGGACGCGTCAGGGTCATGGCACTGACGGTTTGGCTGATGGCACTTGGTACGGCTGCTATCGGAATGCTGCCGACCTACGAAACAATTGGGCTGGCGGCTCCCATTCTTCTTGTCATCTGCCGGCTGGCGCAAGGCCTTGCATTAGGTGGCGAGACTACTGGATCGACAAGCTACATAGTCGAATCCGCACCCGAAAATCGCCGAGGATTGTGGCTAGGGTGCACGCTGATTTTCTCCCATCTTCCAAACGCCGTCGTGGCCGCTCTTTTGATTTCGCTTCAATGGGCCGCGGGAAAGTCCGCTTACGCGGATTGGCTATGGCGCGTTCCGTTCCTGGTCGGTGGTCTGATCGGGATCGTAGGATTTTGGTTGCGACGGGACATTGACGAACCCGAAGAATTCAAGCAAGCATCCCTGAAAACAAAGGCGAAGAATCCCCTCGAGGCCGCCCTTCGGTTCGGCGGCCTGAAGGGAATGTTGAACGTGGTTATGATCCAGCCCGTTTA
>NZ_JAQFVG010000021.1:26302-27062 GCF_029439455.1 Caballeronia sp. BR00000012568055
AGTTGGATCCAACAGACGCACTGATCTCTAACGCGATGGCAGTCATTCTGCTTTCTTTCCTCCTGCCGGTGGGTGGATTCTTGAGCGATCGCTTCGGCCGCAAGCGCGTCCTGTCGTTTGGCGCAGCATGGCTGATGCTCGCTGCGTATCCTGCTATGCATCTCGCAAGCTCCGGGACGTTCTCGGGCGCTGCTATTGGTCAGCTCTTGCTTGCAATCGGATTGGGGATCAACGGTGGCGCAAGTTTCGTGGCGGCTCCTGAATTCTTCCCGACAAGCTTTCGGGCGACCGGCCACGCAATCTCGTATCAACTGAGCGTAGCGGTCTTCGGAGGAACGAGTCCCTTCATCGCTGCACTTTTAACACAGGTCGTCGGCACCCCACTCGCCCCTGGCTGGTACGTCGCGGCCATCGCAATGCTGTGTTTGATCGGGACTCAGTTCGTACCGGAAACTCGCGGGGTGCGACTGCGAACGTCGGTTGAATCGGAACGAAGCGCGACCCAGCTCTCCGCGCTGCACGACGTCCATTAGTCGTAAGCGATCCACTATCGACGTCTACCCAATAGCACTCTGAGCGAGGAGCATAGGTGTCCACCTATTCGTGAGGTGGACACCTATGGCTGACAAAGACTCAGAGCTGAGAGTAGTTCGGCAAAGCAGCGACGGCCGTCGCCGCTACGATGAAAATGGCAAACGGGCATTGATCGAGGCGGCGTTACGCCCGGGCGTCTCGGTGGCGCGCATGGCGCAAGAGCACG
>NZ_JAQFVG010000022.1:0-12203 GCF_029439455.1 Caballeronia sp. BR00000012568055
AATCACATGCACCTTGCGCCGCGTGCGCGGATCGAGCACCTGATTGAGTGCGGCCGCATCTGTCGTCGATACCAGCGTCACCGCGTGCGCGATCTCCACGGCTTCACGCTCTTGCCGCGTCAGGCAGTGCGCTTCATATCGCAACAAGGCATCGCGTAGCGCATGCGAGTTGATCGTCCGCATCATAAAAGCAGGCACGAAACGCGTGAGGTAGCCCGCCGACAACGGCGTACGCGCGCTGCGTAAGGCCGTGGCGCGGCGCGACATCAGATCATCGAAGTCCACGATGATAGGACGTCCATTTGTCAGACGTGCGATATGCGGAAGATGATCGACCAGGCGAATGCCGTCGATATAGATCACATCCGGAGCGAAATCATGAAGGGTCTGCGCCAGCACGTTCATATAGTGCCGCTCAGAAAACATCGCGATTTGCAGCGCGCAGGGCTTGGCCATCACGAATCCCCGTGCAAGCCGCGCAAGCGCGCTGAGCTTCGGCATGACACCCGGCGTTTCGAAGACCGAGCGCAGCTTGATCTCCTTCAACTCGATTTCACTGCCGATCGCCTCGCGAATGAATTGAAGCGTACGTTCCCGGCCGTTTGTCGCCGTCTGCGGCACGTCGCGGGTCATCACCATCAACACGCGCTTTGTTTTCATAGGGCACCCCGTCTATGCGAATGGGCTTCGCCTGGTCTTTGTATGGAATCCTTATGTCCCGTTCTTCAGCGGATACGCTCATAAACGGCGCATCTTGTTTTGCTGCTGAATAAAAAATCTGCTCGAATTCGTCCACATGATCACGTGGCGTGAAACGGCTTCGCTCCGCGTGGCAACGTCGCGCGAGGCCTTCGTAGAAGGGTTTTTCGTTGGCAAGCCTGGCGATCAGCGCGCCCATTGCTTTCACGTTGCCGCGCGGCACGACGAGTTCCGGCACGCGCTCGAACACTTCTGGCAGGCCGCCGGTTGCGAAGGTCGCGGACGGCTTGCAGAATTCCCAAGCCTCGACGGAGACCGTGCCGCCCGGTTCGTCCCACATCGACGTCAGCACCGTAAGATCGACGAGATCGAAGAACAGTTCGCGCTTCATAAAACCGTGATACGTGACCTTCAAGTGTGGATAGCGCGCGATCAGCTCCGGCATGCGCTGCTCGTTATCCTTGCCGGCCACATGCACTTCGATATCCGAACTTTTCGCCGCGTGCGCCACACTCGCGAAGAATTCTTCTATGCCCTTGGTGGTATCCGTTCTGCCGATAAAGCCCACTCTGAAAGGCGTACGTTGCGCGCGAAACACCGCAGGTGATGCGTGAGCGGCGCGCATCGGTTCGGGTGCAAGATGAATGATCTTGCGTGAGGTCTTTGGAAAGAAGCCTGCTGCGCGATGCCGGTCATCGACAAAACCGGTCACGCTGACGACCTGATCGACCAGTCGCGAAAACCAAGCCTTCGGGCGCGACACCGTCCTGCATTCCCGACATGGCGACGCGCACGCGTGATCGTTCCTGAACATGGTCGAACGAGGACACAGCAGCCAGTAGTCGTGATTGACATGCACGATCGGCACGCCCCGCAGACGCGCCGCAATCCATAGCGCAGGCCCCATACCTTTGATCGTATTGGTGCAAAGCACATCCGGCGCGATCTGGCCGAGACGCTTCCACGCAAGCAGCAACATCAATGGATTGAATGTATCCACAACACCGAACAGCATCTTGATGACGCGTCCGCGTTCGCCATGATGAAACTGGTCGTACACGTTGAGGTTAGGCAGCTCATATACGTCTAGCGCATCCTGCTTTCTAAACGAGCCATGCCTTGCATTCGACAAGGTAAGCACCGACACATCATGCCCGCGGTCCTTCAACGCTACCGCAAGCGAATGAACCATGACTTCGCCGCCACCCACGATATTCGGCGGAAAACGGTTCGCGCAAAGCGTGATCTTCAAGCGCGCTCCTTGTGATGAAGTGAGAACCCGAACGTCACAGCCCAGAACAACACGAGCGATACAGCCGTGCCGGTTGCGGGCGCATACATCATCAATGAACGCGGCAAAATGAACGGCGCGGCAGCAATGGATGCAACCGTGATCGCCTGCTTGGTCACGATAAGCCGGTAGCGCTGTGCCGCGACCAGCCACGCGGAAAGGCCGGCATCGGCAAAAGTGGCGACCGCGCAGAATGTGGCGTAGATCATCACCGGTACGCCTGCAATAAATTGCGGACCATACACGATCAGAAACAATCGCTCGCCTACAAACACGCACGCTATAGCCGCGAAAATGCCTACTACGGCGAGCCAAAATGCGAGTTTGAGCGATCGCAAGCGCAATTGTTGTTCGTTACGTGCGACATAAACCATGCTGGGCGCAAGCGCCAGAGCAAGCGTGGTTCCTACCGAATTCCATTGTTCGACCAGCGAGGCCGCTGCTGCGTAAATCCCGAGGTCGGCCTTGCTCATCAGCATGCCTAACAACAATCGATCCATGCGCAGCATAATCACGCTCGCCGCAATCGCCGGCCATATTTTCAGCCCACGCATGACCAGCGTGCGCGTAATGACTGCATTGCCGAGATGCGCTTTGGGCGTGCTGAACGCAAGCGTGCGATAGCGGCTGAATGGTGCAACTGCCGCAACGCATGCTTCCAGCGGCCACGCGAATGCCGCGATCACCGCTCCCACAGACGCATGAGCGGCCGCCAGCAACCACAGCACGCGCACGCCGCTCGCATAAGCTTTTGCGCGTGTGATAACCCAGGGTTTGGTTTCCGCATAGGCCATCACCGAGCCGAGTGCGAGCGGCTCGACGGTCAACACGAGCGCTGCGATCAGGGTCAGGGCCGAAGCGCTCGACGAAGGCATGGTCACCGCCACCACGCCCATGAAGACCAGCATCACCGCAAGCGATAAGATCAGGCGCAAGCGGAACGTATGATAGAAAACCATATGTCTGAGCCGGCGATGCTTGCCGAAGATCGGTGCGATCACCGGTGCGCTGAAGATCAGTGCGACGCTGCCGACGACATAAGCCAGTGAGAGCGCGAACTGCAATTCTCCGAACAATCGCGCGCCATAGATGTTCGCGAACAGATGGTTGCTTGCAATCGCCGCCAGCACGCCGACTATCTTCTCGGTCACCACGCCCGAGAAAGATGAGAAGAGGAGTTGCAGGAAAGAGTTCATTTCAACTCTCCCTGTACTGTCGATTCGCGCCGTGCGCGTCAACAAAGTACCACCACGCGCACGCGATAAAGCCGTAAGTTATCGTTCGGATACCGAATATATTCCAGTATTCGCCCTGTTGCAGTCCAAACGACGCGTATGACACGACCTTGGTCGTCAGCCACAAAAGGATAACGCCGCCGCGCATCGCCACAATGAGTTGCAGCGCAGAAAGTGCGCCATAAATCAGACCGGTAAATGCAACAAAGACTGCTGCGCCCGCATAGCCGAACCAGTACACGGGCACGCCCATTTGGCCCATGGTAAAGGTGACATCATCATGAATATAGGCGCGCAGTATTTCTGGCGTGCCGTAAGCGAGCATCAGATCGCGCAGACCGCTGACCACGCCCGTGTCGAAAAATGTCGGCGCTTGCGGTGAAGCGAGCGATGCCAACACGCGAGTGAACGCTGCGCCGCCACCCGTCGGCGCGCTGAGAAGCCCGGCGTCGAGATCGACGACATACCAGACTTGTCCTTGCAGCAGCACGCGCGAAAGAATCGTGTCGGACATATCGAGGCCCTGCCCTTTATAGGCGTAGAACACCGACGCCGTGCCGAGCACGAGCGCCAACAACGCGCCGATGCCAAGATAGCGGACCACCGGCTTGCCGTTCAGCGCATGGATCGCAATAAATGGCGCGAGCATCGCGAGGCTTGTCCCGAGCACCGACATGAACTGCTCCCCATGCAGCACGTCGAGACCGATATCCGCTACGGCCATTACCAAGGCGATTGCACGCACCCAGCGGTTCGATGCCGTGCACAGCGTGCCCAGCATCACCGCAACGAAGGTCTGGTTGTTAAGGAAGAGATTGAAGATGGGACCGGCGCCTTCACTTTCATTTCGCAATGCAAATCGGTTGATGCCCTTCAACAACGCGAAGCCTTGAGTAAGACCCGCAAGCACGCCTGCCGCGAGCACGATCGCCGAGAGCCCGAGCCCTAAAAATAAGCTGTATTTGTCGATCGCCATGCGCGGTTCAATCCGTATGCGCGCGCGACGCCGTTCGGGCAATAGCCATTGAAAGCCTGCGAGTGCGCATAGCGTGAAGATCACGTAGAACCAAAGCAAGCGGCTGAACGCGCCATTCGCTTCGCCCTGCACGTTCGTTTCGATCAGATACCCGCCCGCTTCAATCCCGATACCTGCCAAAAATAAACTCAGGCCCACCGCGAAGAGATACAACATCGACACCGAGAAAACCGGACGCCATAGCACGATCGCGATCACGCCGACGCAAGCGAGCGCGAGCGTAGCCGCAGCGCTGATCGATTCGAAGCCGAGCGCAGGGAGCGCGGCATTGCTTGCGAGCGCAAGCAGCAATAGCGCCGTCACGATCACGCCGAACGCTCCACGTCCCGCCACGTTTGGCGATGCAGTATGAGCGGGCATGGACGGGCGTGCGAGCATCTCAGCTCCTGGGCCGGCGTGCAAGACTACTCAACACACGATGCAGTTCGCGACCGACCGATTCGCTCGAATATCGTTGCGCATTCGCGCGGCCACGTCGCTTGAGGTCCTGGCGCAAGGCTTCATCGTCGGCGATGCATGTGATCTGCTCGCGCCACAACGCGACGTTCAATGGATCTTGGACGGCGAGAAACGTATCGCCCATCGTGAAGCGATACACCGGCAAATCCGATGCAATCACGGGCAAACCCACGAGTTGCGCTTCAATCACGGTACGGCCAAAGCCTTCGTGCAGGGTTGGAGAAAGATACGCATCGGCCGCCTGATAGCAGTAGGCAAGGTCTTCGTCGCTCGCACCTTCAACGAAATGCGCGATAAGTCCGGCGTCGCGTGCAATTTGCTCGCATTCCTTACGATTCGCCGCATTCTGCGCGCGGCCTACGCGCAACATCACGATATCTTTGCGACCCATCTCGGCAAGCGCACGAAATATCGTCGCGTTATTCTTGCGCGTTTCATCGGTGCCGACATTGAGCAATACGGTTGCATCGCCAAGATAGATATTGAGGCGCTCCTGCAAGGCCGCGCGTGCTCGGTGACGAACCGCAGCACTGGTCGGGACGATGGTTTCATCGAACGCATTCACCACGAGTTCGATTCGCTCACGCGCAATACCGAGCCACGAAGTTGCATCGTGAATAGTGACATCGGTAGTCGAGATAATCATGTCCGCATGCGGAATGATGTACTGCAAGACGCGCATATAACGCGCCTTCAAGGTCTCGATCAAGCCGCGTGTCTTGTCGGGGAACACGACATGGTGCATAACGATGCATACACGTCCGCCCGCGAGCTTCACGAACGGAATCATGTATGCCATGTCTTCCTGATACAGCACGATCACATCGACCTCGCGGGCCAGCTTCATCGCGCGCAGCGGATACAGTACGAAGTGCGTCCAGTAACGCTTGAGCGAGCGAGGTTGCGCGGGAATGTCGATGGTCTGCATCGAGACGTCGTCGAATCGCTTCATGATCTCGATGCAGTCGAGGCTGTAGCGCATCACGCCATTCCAACTCGCCGGCCTCGGACCAAGAAACCAAACCGCCTTGATACGCGCATCTTTCGCCGAGGCGCGCGTCTCGTAGTTCGCGCCACCCAGCAAGGACTCACTGATTCGGCTCATCCCACTTCCCCGTGACGGACTGCTCTCATGTCCGTTCGATTTGTCCAATCAATCAGTATTCCAATGTATTATTCGTCATCGGAATTGGCTTCTTTGATGCCTCATTCAATACATTATTCGAGTCGTGCTGTGGTGCTTTCCTCGAGATACTTGTACGCGTCAGAGTAATAGTTGTAGCGTAGCGGCGAGGGTTCGAATCCGTTGAATACGAGGCCGTCCACTTCCGTGCCTACCTTGTTCAAACGCGACACAGATTCCGTCACTTCCGAATAGCTCACCGTGCCCTGACGCGCGACGAAGATGGTCGCATCCGCAACTTTGGAAAGCGCGGCGGCATCGGCCATCGGCAAGACGGGCGGCGAGTCGATCACGATCATGTCGTATTCGTCGCGCAATGAGGCAATGAGTGCATTCAGACGCTCGAAACCGAGCAGATTGCGCACTTGTCGAACGTGCTTGCCAGCGGGCAGCGCGTGAAGGTTGTCGAAGGGCTGGCTGATTGCCTTGAGCACATCGAGCTTGCCTTCCAATACATTCGACAGCCCGGTATCGCGATTCACCTGCATATAGCGGTGCAGGCTCGAACGGCGCATATCGGCATCGATAATCAAGGTCTTGAGGCCGCGCTCGGCATAGAGATACGCGAGGTTCGCGGACAACATCGACTTGCCCTGCCCCGGCACGGCGGATGTCACCAGCACAACTTTCGATCCCTCTTTCGATTCGAGTTTGTGCTGCAAGGAATGCGCGAGCGCATCCATTGCTTCGACGAGCGGTGTATCGCCTTGTTCGTGACTCAGCATGAAGCCCGAGCTTTTAGCACTGCTCGCTTCGAGTTGATGCGGCGAGATGGGCAGCACGCCGAGCGTCTGAATACCAACCATCGATTCAAGGCGCTTCGGATCGCGAATACTCCCTGAAAACAGCGGTATGAGTTGTGTGACGACAAAGCCGAGCACCGCCCCAAAAGCCGCGCCAAGCAGCAATACGATGGATTTGCGCGGCCGTTCCGGTTTCACCGGTACGAGTGCACGATCGACCAATGCCGCGTTTCCGCCCGCACCTGCCTGTGCGATCTGCAATTGCTGCGCGTTATTCATCAACCCGACGTATAGCTGATTATTGACTTCCACATCGCGAGCCAGACGCAAGTATTCTTGCTGCATAGCGGGAAGACGCGCGATGCGCTTTTGCAGTTCGGCTGACTTTTGATCGAGCGCACGAAACTTGTTTTCAGCGGCAATCAATTGCGGCTGACCTTGCCCCCAGCGTTGCGCGAGATCCTGATAATTCAGCTTGGCTTCCAAACGCGATTTTTCGACCAGCGCAGATTCATCTAAGAGATTCTTGGCTTCCCCTTGCACGTCGATCGTGCCTTCTCTGTTGCGATAGTCGTTTAGCGCTTGCTCGGCTTTTTGCACACGCGCTTTCACTACGGGCAATTGCGAGTTAAGAAACGCCAGGCTGCGTTCGGAGTCCGCCGCACGCCGCTTGTTGTTCGAATCGAGGTAAGCGGCTGCGACTGCATTGACGAAACGCGCTGCAAACACAGGAGCGCCGTCTTCGAAGGACAGCTGCATGACACCGGACTGACGCTTGGTTTCTACTGCGCTAAAGACTTTTTGAATTTGCTCCAGCCGCGTTTGAGTGGGCACGCGCTTGACAGTAAATTGCGTGCCTGGATTAGCCACAATTTCGCTAACGTCTACTTTAAAACCGTCGCCTGTGGCTGCAACGCCCACGCTTCCGCTAAGCAATTGACGGCCTTCGGTATCCTTAAGCGCCCACTTGCCATCGCCTAAGAAATCGAGTTCGAGCTTTTTGTTGATTTGGCTCTCAGGTACATCAAAGGCTTTAAATACGACATGTTCGCCGCCCCATGCATAGCGAGGACTGTCGAACAGCGGATCGACCAGACCGTTTGGTTCGCGCGGCAAAAGCGTCGAGAGAAAGCCGCCTACCAGCGGCACATGATTCTTGACCGACACATCGGCCTGCGCAACGGTGGCGTCCATCGCCTGAATCATGACGGAGCGCGAACGCAGAATATCAAGCTCGCCTGCCACGGGTGAGTCCTGCACGTCGAGTGCGCGGGACACATCCGACAGCGAGCCAAGCGGACTGGATTTGCGCTCTTCGACCTGAATCAGCGCGTCTGCTTTGTAGACTGGCGACGACAACGCGATATACGCGATCGACAGCATCAGACAGCCAGCGAAGATGGCGATGAACAGAAGTTTGCGGTCGAGAAGATTCTCGAGCATGTCGAGCGGCGACAGCGTCAACCCTTCAGATGCGCTTGCTTCTCGCATTTCGAAAATGTCATGCGAAGAAGTTCGGTGGAGGCCCATTCACGTACTCCATGTTCTTTTGAGGGATGGACGCAACGCACTTACTGTTCTGCCGTATCACTTAGGCAGGAATTAAGCATGTCATAGCATAAGACCACGGCGTAAACACTCAATCTGTTGTCCAACCAACACGGCGCTTTGAGTCATGCGCTTTAATCTTTGGCCATTGCTATTCGTCTTTGGACATAGGAATTTCCATGGCCGAAATCAGGACGCCGATTAAACAAATTTTGCTTGCGGTCTTGCTTGCGGCTTACGCGTCTTTAGCCTTTGCAAGCGATATCGATTCGATCGACGCGCTTAAGGCACCCAATACCTCAGGCAGCATTCGCTTTCACGGATCGTCCAACGGCAACCTGCCGGGCAGCGCCTCCATATCCAAAGTCGATGTGCATACCATGCTCTATCCCGGCAGCACGACGCAAGTGCTCGCGCACTATCTGCCGTGGTGGGGACCGGACCCGCGCGGTGTCGATGTAGGCTATCGCTCCGACGATCCTTCTCAAGTACGGCGCACGTTCGCAGATATGCGCTCGCGCGGCGTAAATGGCGTAATCGTCGATTGGTACGGTGAAGGACATTACGTTGATCGCGCATGGAAAGCTTCCATGCCCGTGCTCGCCGAATTTCCGCAACTGACGTTTGCGATCATGATCGACTTCGGCACCTTCAAGTTCAACGCTTGCAAAGGCTGCGATCTGACGCAAACCATTCTTCATCACCTTGACTATGTGATGCAGCGCTATGTGCCCTCGCGTCAATATCTGCGTTACGAGGGCAAACCCGTGATGTTCGAATTCGGCATGGAATACGCGGGCAAAGCGGACTGGGCGCGCATTCAGGCGGCGCACCCGGAAGTCGTGTGGATTCATATCCACGCACACGGCGCAAACCTTCCCGATAGTCAGGGCGCATTCGTCTGGGTCGATGCCCCCGATGACGCTAAGCGTCTCAACACGTTCTACAACACGCTGACGAGTCAACCGTCGAAGATTGCCGTAGGCGGCGTATGGAAAGGTTTCGACGATTCCAAAGCGCCCTGGGCCGCTTCCGCGCCGCATCTGTTGCCGCAGGACTGCGGTCGTACGTGGCTCAATGCGTTCAACATACTCAACGAGCATTACAGCGCACACAATCAACTGCCCTTCCTTCAGCTCATCACCTGGAACGACTATGAAGAAGGCAGCGCGCTCGAGACGGGCATTGCTTCCTGCACTAAGCTCAAGGCGCGTCGCACAGGGCAGGCCTTGTCGCTCGATGTGAGCTATCCGGAAACAGTCGATCATCTCGAACTCTATAAGCAAGTCGATAGCGGCGCTTTGCAACTTATTGGACGCTATCCTGCTAGCACGACATCTATTCGCCTGAGTGATACGAACGCTAAGGCTTGGATCGTCAAAGCGGTCGGCAAGCCGTTCATCGAGAACGTCTTCTCCGAACCGATTGTTGCAAATTAAGTCTTGCGTTAAAGCGCTTGCTGCACGGTCCCTAGCGAGACTGCATCGTTTTCCCCGATAAGAAATGTGCGGCCGACACCGGCACGGCGTGCCGCTTCGATATCCGATTCTTTATCGCCCACAAGAATCGACGCCTTCATATCGAGATTCAATTCCACGCAAGCATGCTTCAACATACCAGGCTCAGGCTTCCTGCAAATACACGTCTGACGCAGCACGCCTTTACCCGCTTGAGGATGATGCGGGCAGTAGTACACATGATCGAGACTCGCGCCGTTTAGGGCGAATTGGCCTTGCATCCACCGCATGAAATCGTGGAATTGCGCGTCGGTGTAAAGCCCACGCGCAATGCCAGCCTGATTGGTTACCACAGCCACGATGTAGCCTGCCGCATTGGCCGAACGAACGAGTTCGAAGATTCCATCGACGAACACACACTGCTCCGCGCGATGCACGTAGCCCAGGTCTTCGTTGATCACGCCATCGCGATCGAGAAAGAGCGCCTTAGATTGCATTGACACTCGTCTGGTATAGCTGAGGAATAAAGGTCTGCGCGCGCGCGTAATCCTGCGGCACGCCGATATCGATAAACTCGCCTACTTCCGGGAAAACGCGCACGTCAAGCGTATCGAGCGACGTGCCAAGAAATTCGCGCTCGAAAGAGAATTTCTCAGGCAAATTTCGCTTAAGCAAACGCGCCGCGTCGATTGCGTAAGTACCGGCATTGATATGCCCCGCGCCTTCGTGCTTTTCTTTGAACGCGCAAAGACGAAGCGAATGCGCATCGAAATCCAAAGTGCCATAGCGCGACGCGTCTGAGACGCGTGTAGCGGCCATGACAAGGTCAGCGTTGGATGTATGGAAGTCTGCGCAAAGCGCCTGCATATCGAGTTCGCACAGGGTGTCGCCGTTCATCACGACCATTGCAGGCGCACCGTGCGTGCGTAACGCGTGCACGATCGCTCCGCCAGTGCCAAGCGGCTCAGGCTCATCGACGAACGTCACCTTGATATCAGGGCAGGTCCACGCAATAAAGTCTTTGATCGCATCGCGCCCAAAGCCTAAAGAAAGCACCGCCTCAGGCACGCCTTGCCGCGCAAGCGCTTGCAATAACCAGCCTAAGAAGGGACGGCCGCCAACCGGCGCAAGCGCCTTGGGGCATTCATCGCCAAGCACGGAACGCAAACGCGTTCCCAAGCCGCCCGCGAGAATCAGACACGGCAGCGGCGTGCTCATCCGAAAATCCGCTCTTCGACCAGACCGCAGATGATATGACCGCAAACGAGATGCCCTTCCTGAATCTTGGGCGTCTCTGCTGACGGCATATCGAGCAGGATATGGCAGCGCTCGCGCATCATCGCAGAACCGGGGCCGTTACCTGTCAGGCCAACGGTATAGAGACCTGCCGCGCCGGCGGCTTCCAACGCACGCAGAATGTTAGGAGAGCGACCCGATGTCGAATACGCCCAGAATACATCGCCTGCGCGTCCCGTGGCCTGTATCTGGCGCTCAAAGAGTTTCTCGTAACCGTAGTCGTTTCCGATAGCCGTTAGCACAGACGTATCGACTGTTAAAGCGAAAGCTGGTAAGCCGGGACGATCGAAAAGAAAGCGGCTGACGAATTCACCGGCAATATGCTGAGCATCTGCTGCGCTGCCACCGTTGCCCGCTAAAAGCACCTTATTCCCCGCACGAAATGCTTCAGTGATGCGTTCGGCCACGCGCTCGATACGCTCCATCAAACCGTCGTCCGCTATGATCGACTGCATCACTGCGATGGTCTTGGTAATTTCACCGTGTACGCTCAGGCTCATTTGCTTTTCCTCCACGATTGCGCACCGAGATCCGTGAAGGTGCAGTTCAGCACGCTGCCATTCAATTCAGTGTTCGCACGTAACGTGCGCATGAGATGCGGGCGATCCACCGGATCGACAAAGAACATCATGAAGCCGCCGCCGCCCGCGCCGGATACCTTGCCGCCTTTAGCGCCCGCATTCACGGCGACGCGATAAAGCTCGTCGATCATCGGATTGGAGATGTTCTTGGCCATGCGCTTCTTGGATTCCCAGGCGTCACGCATGGAAGCAGCGAAGGCATTGAAGTCGGCCTTTAGTACGGCTTCTTTCATCCGCACGGCCTCTTCTTTTACGCGATGCAGTGCGGCAAGTGAATCACCCTCGCCTTTGACCACATTCGCGCTTTGTTCTTTGATGATATTTGCCGACTCGCGCGAAACACCTGTGAAATAAAGCACTAAAGACGCCTCGATTTCTGCCTTGGTTTCTTGTTTAATCCTTAGCGGATTGACGATCACGCGGTCGCCATAAAACTCCATGAAATTCAGACCGCCGAAGGTCGCTGCATATTGATCTTGCTTGCCGCCCGCGAGGTTGAGATCGACACGTTCAATATCGTGCGCGAGCGATGCCACGTCGTACTCCCCAAGCGGCAAAGACAACAACTCGCAAAACGCCTGTACCAGCGATACGACGATTGTCGAAGATGATCCCAAACCGGAACCAGGCGGCGCTTCAGAACAGGTTGTTATCGTCACGGCGAGTGGATGGCCG
>NZ_JAQFVG010000022.1:12247-12424 GCF_029439455.1 Caballeronia sp. BR00000012568055
CCGTGATTGAAATCGCGCACGATACGGTTATATACGCCGACATGAAGCGCGAGGCCATCGTGCGCTTCGAGTTGCGGCGCAACCGGCCCGCTCCAGCGTTTATCCGTATCGGCCGCTACCAGTTCTATGCGTGCATCGTCACGCGGCGAGATGGAAGCGTAAGCGAATTTGTCGATG
>NZ_JAQFVG010000022.1:12487-17078 GCF_029439455.1 Caballeronia sp. BR00000012568055
GCCTGCGAGCCCCAGTCGCAGAGGCGCCCTTGAGCGGGCTATGAAGCTGGTCATTTGATCGTTCTCTCTCTAACCACTTCTTTATGCGAACTCCGGGCGCACGTCGCCTCCCGCATAAACAATCCGTATTTTTATTCGGATTACTTATTTCGTTGCCTGAAACGTCAGACACCCGGAACTGCCTGCTGCGCTGGTCTCCTCTTTGGCGAGGGATGCTTTCGCTCTGCAATGACTGATCGATCAGAGCACAAGCAAACGTCTTAATTGGACGATTTGTTGGAATTGATTGTGCGCCCGGCTAAATGGGCAATGAGTGCGGCGGCGCACGCAATCGGGAAAATGCTCATTACCCGCTTACGTGCAGACATTTCGCAGTCAGTTCCGCAACAATGGGAGTACGTAGGAACCCGACTGATTAATTAGAGCGCTTAGCATTTGAGAGACTTTTTTATCTTGCTCTCGGTGACGCAAACGATAAACCGTTGGTTTTCAATCCGGCGACCCGTTTAGGGAAAATGCTTAGCGCGTGCGTAACGCATCGACGATATTCATACGCGAGGCACGCCAGGCCGGAAGAAATCCGCCGATGAAGCCCATCGCAAGCGAAAACACCACGGTCTTCAATATGACGGAAGGCGTGAGGATAAAGCGGAATGACAAATCCGCGAAGGTCTGAAAATTCGTCGTAGAAAACGAAGCGAATTGCATCAGCGCTGCGCACGCCAGTCCCGCCAAGCCGCCAACCAAACCGAGTAAAAGGGCTTCGAGCAGAAATGCGCCCAGCACATCGATACGCTTGAAACCGAGCGCGCGCAACGTACCGATTTCCGCAACGCGATTAGCCACCGACGCATACATGGTGATCATCGCGCCGATCATGGCGGCGATCGAGAATATGCCCGACAGCGTAATGCCGAGAATATTGATGAAGGTAGACAAGGCCTTGGATTGATCGCCATAAAACACTTGCTCGCGCTTTGCTTCGTCGGCAAGCCGAGGATCGACATCGATATCTTTTTTGAAGCGTTCAAATGCATCGTCACGCACGAGGCGCACGACCATCGAAGAGTAACTGGTGCGGCGGAACGATTGCATCAACTGATCCACATCGCCCCATATTTCCGAATCGAAGCCGCTGCCGCCTGCATCGAAATGACCGACGATGGTCCAGTCGCGCTGCGCAAACCGCAAGTGATCGCCAATGCGTGTGCCGCCAAAACCTTTGGCAATACTGCTGCCTACGATGATTTCCGACGAACCGCGTTTGAACATACGCCCAGCAATCAATTTCACTTGCGGCCGCATGTCGATACCCATGGGCGACACGCCGCGTATCACGACATTCGCGGGCGTGTGCGTGCCGAGCTTGGTCAGCGTAATCAACACGACCGTTTCTTTAGATGCCTGCGGCAAGCCATCGCCATTCATTGCAACCGAAGGATGCATCTCCATCACATTCGCTTGCGCGCGGTCGATTGCGCTTTGAATTTCGGTCTCTGCGCCTTTGCGAATCACGACCACATTGTCGGCTTCGCCGGTGGAAACCAAGGTTTTCTTAAGCCCGGCATCGAGCATCAGCACGGTGGCAAAAACGAAAACGACCAAGGCAAGCCCGCTTGCCGTTAGCAGCGTGGTCAGTCTGCGCGCCCATAAATTGCGTGCGACATAGGAAACGGGAATAGCCATAAGCGCGCCTTAGCCGATTGCCCGCAGGCCTTCGACAATGCGGACGCGGCTGGCCTGCACCGCGGGCACGATAGCCGCCGCTAAAGCCACGACGAATGCGCATGCCGCTTGCAAAAGCATGGTGTCGTGCGACACCTTGAAGACCGGAAATACATTTCCGGTAGCCTGCTTGAAAAACTCCGCGGCTGGCGGCGTCAACAGCATGCCTAAACCGCCGCCGATCGCGCAGATCGCCAGCGACTCGCCGAACACGAGCACGCTAAGAAAGGTCGATCCAAAGCCCAGCGCCTTGAGCGTCGCATATTCGACGATACGTTCGCGCGCGCTCATCGCCATTGCGTTCGCCATGACAGCCATGATGATCAAAATGACCACATACGACACCACGCGTATGGCGGCAATAATCTGATTCGACATCGCAACGAAGCCGAGTTGAAACGCCTGCTCGGTTTCGGTCAGCGTTTCCGCGAGCGAATTCTTGAAGACGTTGTCGATATTGCGCGACACGCTTGCCGCCTGATCCGAATTATCGATGCCGACGATATACACGCCTACCTGATCGACCTGCCGCTTAGTGGTCTTGCGTATTGTCTCGTTAAGATAGTCGTAGTGAAAAATCATTTGCCGCGTGATGGTTGACTCATCCCGTCCTTCCATGATCCCGCGTACGACGAAATCCCATGTGCCCGGATAAATGGTTCCTTTAAGAGGAATGACATCGCCTACCTTGAAGCCGAATTGCGTAGCCAACTGACGTCCTATCAGACAGCCCTTGCGGTCTCGCTCATAATCGGAGCGCGCTTGCGGCGAAACGATGAACTCCGGATAAAGATCCAGGTAATTGTCCGAGACCGCAAACTGCGCAAAGAAATTCTTAGGATCGCGATATGTTCCGCCAAACCAGTTCGAACGCGCCACCAGCGTGACGCCGTCAACGCCACGTATGCGGCTCTCATAGGCGAGCGGCAAAGGAAATACCAAAGAAATGGCGTTACGCGTCACCAGTCGCGCATTCGATGCCGCCGCCGCACCTGCGTACCACGCATCGACGACTGTATGCAGAAGACCGTAAGCGAGAACCGCAATGGTCAGGCCGAACACCGTCAACGCAGTGCGCAACTTGTGACGCCCGGCGTTGCGAAGGATCAGCTTGAGCACAAACATGGCGGCTTATTTCCGGGTTCCATCCAGCAACTCGCCTTTCTCGAGATGCACCAGCGCTTTGGCTGCATTCGCAGCATGCGCGTCGTGCGTCACCATGATGATGGTTTTACCAAGACGCTCATTCAAGCGCTGAAGCATGGCAAGCACATCGGCAGCGGAATTTCGATCGAGGTCGCCGGTGGGTTCATCGGCGACGATTAGCGTGGGATCGGTGATCAGCGCACGTGCAATCGCTACGCGCTGTTGCTGACCGCCTGACAATTCCGATGGATAGTGAGTCGTGCGGTCGCCCATATTGACCATATCGAGCACCATCGCGACACGCTCACGTCGTTCATGCCGCGTGAGGCGCGTCAGCATCAAAGGCAATTCGACGTTTTCGAATGCGGTAAGCACCGGCATCAGGTTATAAAACTGGAAAATAAAGCCGACGTTGGCTGCGCGCCAGTCCGCAAGCGCTGCTTCAGGCAAGCGTGTGATATCGAGGCCGCCAACCGACAATTCGCCGCTATCCGGCCGGTCGATACCCGCGATCAAATTGAGCAACGTGCTCTTGCCTGAACCGGACGGTCCCATCAACGCGACGAAATTTCCTTCCGCAATAGAAAGCGTAATGTCGGTTAATACAGGCACAGTCTGCACGCCGCGCCGATACGACTTGGCGACGTGGCTTATTTTCACTAAAGGCGATGCGCTCACGTTATTTCTTCGCCAAGGTGACTTTAGCGCCGTCCTTAAGCGAATCATCGGGTGCGAGCACCACGGTATCGCCTGCTTTGATGCCTTCCACGGTAATCAAATCGCCAATGCGTTCGCCCGTCTTGACCGGTACTTCACGCACATGCTCTTTGTCTACGGCGTAGACCACTTGTTTGCCGCCGCGCGTCACCACCGCAGAAGGCTGCACCGCAATGACCGCCTTCTTTTCTTCGGGCGGAACGGGCTTGGATAAGAATGCAATCTTCGCGCTCATGTCCGGCAACACGCGTTCGTCTCGTTCGACAAAGCGCACCTTGACCAGCACCGTTGCCTTGGAACGATCGACCGTCGGCACGATACGCGACACACGGCCCGCAAAACGCGCATCGGGCAAGGCATCGAGTTGAATTTCGCAAGGCTGATCCACTCCGATGCGTGCAATATTCGACTCCGCGACATCCGCCTCGACTTCAAGCGTTTTCATGTCCGCAATCGTCACGACCGCGCCCTTGCTGTCCGATGCCGATGAGAACGGCGTGATGTTGTCGCCCACGTTGGCGTGCTTCTCAAGCACGACACCGTCAAAGGGCGCGCGAATAACGGTTTGATCGACGGCCACTTGCGCGGCTTTAGCGTTGGCGCGTGCGGAGATAATCGCCGCTTCGTCGCTGTTCATCGACGCTTTGGCTTTATCCAAACGGGCAAGCGCGGCATCGAATTGCGTGGCAGGAATGGCGCCTTGAGGCGCAAGCACCTTAAAGCGCTTAAGGTCTATTTCCGCATTCTTGAGTTCGGCGCGCTGAAGTTCGAGATTCGCCTGCGCGACTTTTATCTGGGCCTGAGCTTGCAAAAGCGAAGCGGCCACATCGTCGCTTTCGAGCCGCGCAATGACTTGGCCTTCCTTGACTTGCGAGCCTTCCAGCACACCCAGCCATTCGACGCGCCCTTGTCCCTTGGACGCCACCGCCGCCTTGCGCTGCGGCACGACGTAGCCGGTGGCGTTAAGCATCGTATAACTCTGCGATGGATATACCGATGTAAC
>NZ_JAQFVG010000023.1:0-11392 GCF_029439455.1 Caballeronia sp. BR00000012568055
CTCGCCGTTGGGCGTCAGCACGGTCTTGGGACTGGTGCCATTGCGGTGGTTGCCAGCCTTGCCCTGCTCGGTCTCGCTTTCCAGATGGTGGCTGAGCTCGGCGGCAAGCATACGCTCGGCCAGGCGCTTCTTGAGCTGGCCGGCCAGCCCCGATTCGCCTAGTACCGACTCGGCATCCTTGCCCTGGACTTGCGCCAGCAATTGGTCAATCAGTTCATCGGAAAACAGCTTCGGTGCTTTCGGAGGTTTGAGCTTTTTTGTCACAGTTGCTTCGGTCATAAAACGGTATTTCCCTTATCGTCTCATGACCTCGGCACACGGAAAATCTGACAGGCTCTCGACGGCTGGTATTTGTCGAATGAAGTGAGTTCGTACTGCTCAGTCGACGGCAATCGAGTTGCGCTTGCCAACTACTACCGCGATCTCACCGGCTACCTGCATACGCATCACAACAACATGTCGGTGATGATCTCGCCGTACTTCAATGTGGGTGATATGCATCACGGGCAGACGCCGGCCACCTGGACCGCGTTGTGGACTTACATTCTCAACGCAGCGCCGATCGACATCATTGCGCTGCAAGACGGCGCGGGCGACAAGTACGCGCCCGATTTCGACTATCAGGCACAAGTCGATGCCCTGCCCGTCTGGTTTGCCGCCACCAAGACCGCCATCTTGCAGTCTTCGCATCCCACTACCCAACTGTGGGACAACCTCGACTTCTATGACATGTACACGGCGGGTGCGATGAGTCTCGATCGGTTGACGCAACATGTTGCCGCAACCCAGAACTCAGTCAGTCAATACACGAACTTCGGCTGGTTCAGCCAGTTCGCGCCCTGGGTTATGAGCAACACGTCACGGAGCGCGCCGTTCGCTCAGTGGAATCTCGCGGGGCAATGATCGGCCAACGATCAGTGGAGGAGCGCGCGAACATTGAAGACGCGTGGTCCTCACTGCTCGGAACACGGCGGACCACGTCCCACCGAGGGAAGCATCCCAAAAAAGCTTGACAGACACTCTTAAGATACATATCTTTAGATATGTTTTACGACATATCTTAGGAGTCTCTTATGAAATCCCGATGCTTTCAGCGCGCCCGCGAAGCGGGTTTCCGCGCCTTCGGTTCAGACTTTCCCTTCGACGACGCCCCACGCTGGGCCGAGCGATTCGCCTTCGAACGTTGGGGCATGATTGGCCGCCACGGACATCACGGTGGCCGATTCGGCGGCGGCCCCGGTGGTCCCGGCGGCGCAGGTGGATGGGGCGGCGAAGACGGCGGCATGCCGCGCGGCCGCAAATTCTCGTCCGACGACCTGCAATTGCTGCTGATGGCCATGCTCGCGGAATCGCCGCGTCACGGCTACGAACTCATCAAGGCACTCGAAGACCGCTCGAACGGCTTCTACGCGCCGAGCCCCGGCATGGTGTACCCGGCGCTCACGTATCTCGAAGAACTGGGCTACGCGACCGTCGAACTGGAAGGCAACCGCAAACGCTACGCTCTGTCCGACGCGGGCCGCGACTACCTTGCCGCCAATCGCGAACGTGTCGATCTGATGCTCGCCAAGCTCACGCATTTCGCCCGCAAGATGGACCTCGTGCGCCGCGCCTACATGGGCGAAGAAGCCGACGACAACGCCGGCGACACGGCCTGGACGCCCGAGCTGATCAACGCGCGCCGCGCCCTCAAACGCGCGCTGCTGTTGCGCACCAACGCATCCGCCGACGAGCAACGCCGCATCGCTGAAATCCTCGCGCGCGCGACCGCCGAAATCGAGCAGAACGCCGCCCCTAAACAAGAAGGAGCCTGATCCGATGACCGATACCATCGTCAATCAACATCCCGCGCTGGAAGTCCGGCGCGTGCGCCACGCGCTCAAATTCCGCCTGTTGCAGGTCATAAGCGTGCGCGCGCTCAATCCGCATTTCGTGCGCGTGACGCTCGCGGGCGAGGCGCTCGCCGATTTCGAGAGCGCGTCGTTCGATGACCATGTGAAGGTGTTTTTCCCCGCGCCTGGCCAGACCATGCCGGAGGTGCCGCAAGCCGGTCCGGACGGTCCGGTTTTTGATCCGACGAAGCCGCGTCCGATCGCGCGCGATTTCACGCCGCGCCGTTTCCATCGCGAGGCGCTTGAACTGGATCTCGACTTCGCGCTGCACGAGGCCGGTCCCGCGACCGCGTGGGCGACGCAGGCGCAGCCGGGGCAATATCTCGGCATCGGCGGGCCGCGCGGTTCGTTCGTGATCCCGACGGCGTTCGACTGGCACTTGCTGATCGGCGATGAAACCGCCCTGCCCGCCATCGCGCGTCGGCTGGAAGAATTGCCCGAAGGCACGCGCGTGGCTACGCTGATCGAAGTGGCCGATCCGTCGGCGCGTATCGAACTGAACACGCGTGCTGATTTGTATGCGCAATGGCGCTACCGCAACGAAAGGAACGAAAGCGAGCATCCGGGCGGCGCGCTGCTGCTCGCACTGCGCGAAACCTTCGTGCCTGAAGGCGAAGGCTATGTGTGGGCAGCCGGCGAAGCCACGCTCATGCGGGCGGTGCGCAAGCTGCTGTGCGACGAGCGCGGCGTCGACAAGAAGCGCATTCGGGCGTCGGCGTACTGGAAGCGCGGCGAACAAGGCGTGCACGGCGCCATCGACGACTGAATCGCATGAGGCTCGTTATGCCATCGCGGCGGGCATCGCGATCACGCGCGCCAATGGCCGTACGCGCGGGCTCGCGATAAGCACTTCGCATGCCGAATAACGGCATACGCCATTGCGCACCGGATGCATGCCGATGGCCAGCAAACCGCGTCTGCGCGTACCTAGCACGATGAGATCCGCGCCGAGCGTATTCGCCGTCTGCGCAATCACGCGTCCGATCGTCCGGCCATCGCGCGGTGACGAGCGCATCTGCCAGTCAAATTCGATACCCGCGCCGCGCAGCATCTTCTCGCTCTGACGGCGAATCACGAGCGCGAGTTGATGCACCAGCGCCTGTGTATCGCACAAACCTTCCGCGTAGGTGCCCGACCACCACGGCGATACATCGATCACATGCAGCACGGTCAGCCGTGCGCCCGTTTCCTGCGCTTTTGCGATGGCGGCCGACAAGGCTTCTTCGCTGAAGCTCGGTCCCACGGCCACGAGAATATGCCGATTCATGATGTGTTCCCTCCGATGATTGGCTCGGTGCATGGGAACATCATCGGCCGAAAGAATTAGGCCACTGTGAGCGCACGCGCGATAAATTAAACTGATGGCGTTCTCACCACGGCGAATGCTTCATGGACCAACGCGATTTGCTCAATCTTGCCTATTTGCGTGCGTTCCGGCTCGTCGCGCAGACGGGCAGCGCGACGCGCGCCGCTGCCGCGCTGTTCCGCGCGCAATCGGCCGTCACGCGCTCCTTGCAGGAACTCGAAGCCGATGTCGGCGAGACGCTGCTGGAACGCCGCCCTTCCGGCATGTTGCCGACGCCCGCAGGCCGCGCCGTGCTTCTGCGATGCGAGCGCATCTTCACCGAACTCGAAGAACTCGCGCAGTGGTGTGCCGCGCGACAATCGCGGCGGCGCGCGCCGGGCGGTGCGCCCTTGCCGGCCTTTTTGCTGAATACGCGGCGTTTGCAGTTGTTTTCTGCGCTGGCGCGGCATCGGCATATGCCGAGTGCGGCGCAGACGCTCGGGCTGAGTCAGCCTGCGGTCAGCAGCGCCATTCGCATCATGGAGACCGGCGCGGGCATGCCGTTGTTTCATCGGAGTCCGCGCGGTTTGCTGCTGACGAGCGAAGGCGAAACGTTCCTGCTGCATGTGCGTCGCGCGCTCAACGAGTTGCGCCATATTCCCGATGACCTCGCCGCCCTGCGCGGCACCATTCAGGGCGATGTCACCGTCGGCGCCTTGCCGCTGGGCCGCACGCTGATCCTGCCGGGCGCGATTGCGCGCGCGGCGGCGCAATACCCCGGCGTGCGCATCGCGACCGACGAAAGCGCGTACGAAACGCTCGTTGCCGGTCTGCGCGCAGGCGATATCGATTTCGTGCTCGGCGCGCTTCGCCCGAACGATGCATCGAGCGGATTGACGAACGAGCGGCTGATGTCGGAAGAAATGGTTGTGCTTGCACGCAACGATCATCCGCTTGCAATGCGCAAGGATTTGACCTTGCGTGAATTGAGCGCCGCGCAATGGGTGTTGCCGCGCAGCCATGCGCCCGCGCGCGGCATTTTCGAATCGCAGTTCAAGCGCGTCAAACTCAAGCCGCCGATGCCGACCGTCGAAACCGCCGATCTCGCTGTGATTCGCGGTCTGCTTATGCATACGGATATGCTCGCGGCTGTGTCCGCACAGCAGTTGCATTATGAATGCGAGTCCGGACAGCTCAAGGTGCTCGATATCACGATGCAGAACACCCGGCGCGATATCGGTCTGACGCTGCGCGCAGGCGGTACGCCTTCGCCTGCCGCACGCGTGTTGATCGATGCTATACGCCTGACCGTCGATCAACTCGGCCATGACTTGCTTCTTTCAAATACGACCACGCATTTTGCTTAAGGCTTAGTCAGTATTTGTGTTTGGTCTTAAGCGTGGGCGCTAAGCATTCGCTAAAGAAATGAATGCAGCCAGCGCTTTTTTAAGGCGCTGGCTGCAAGCCGTTTCTTTTAGTCCGCCGTCAGACGCAAACGCATTTGCGGCTCCACACGTGGCATCTGTCTGCATTCCACGTGCATTTCCTTAGCCGGCGCTTCGGCGATAAATCGATCGATCAATTCGCGCACGTCCGGGTCCACATAGTCCGCGCGCGTGGCGTCGAAGATAACGGTTGCGCCGTTCGGGATCGTGCTCAGATAGTGCTTGAGCGTCACCTTGCAAAGGAAGGAAACGTCTTTGCGGAACGAGAGCAGATAGTGATCGTCGTGTTGCGCCATCGTGATCGGTCGTCTAAGGTTGGCACGCAATGCAAGCACCAGACTGCATGCAATACCGAGCAGAATGCCGATCAGCAAGTCGGTCATCAACACGCCCGCAATGGTCACCACGAACGGCGCGAATCGCTCGAAACCCTGCCTGGCGATAGCCGCGAATAACGACGGCTTAGCGAGCTTGAGACCGGTGAAAATCAAAATGGCGGCAAGACACGCGAGCGGAATCAGATTGATCACGCTCGTCAACGCAAACACGCTGACCAGCAGCAACGCGCCATGAATAAACGATGACCATCGGCTTTGCGCGCCAGCATGCACATTGGCCGAACTGCGCACAATGACCGACGTGATCGGCAACGCGCCGATTGCACCCGCCATCATATTGCCGATGCCTTGCGCCTTGAGTTCGCGATCAGGATGTGCGGCGCGTTTCTTTGGATCGAGTTGTTCGACCGCTTCAAGACTAAGCAAGGTTTCGAGACTCGCGACGATGGCAAGCGTAATCGCTAAGCGCCATACATCGGGATTGACGAATTGCGAGAACGCGGGCAATTCGAGCGCATCGGTAAAAGCGGAAAACGATTCGAGCGCAGGCAGCGCCACGCGATGTTGCGCGGGCGGCGCAAAGCCTGGCGCGAGCATATCGAGCAGAAGCGTTACGCCGATTCCAAGCGCCACGACTGCAAGTGGCGCGGGCACGGCTCGTACCAGCGCGAAACGGCGCATGGCGCGCGTTTCCCAGCCTGCAAGCATGGCTAGCGAGACGACGGCGACCGCGCATGCGGCAATCGAGATCGGACCGAGCGGCGTGTTCAGCACGCCCGCACCGCTTGCGGCGGGCGCGCCTTCATTGGCGAAACCCGCTGCAAGGGGAATCTGCTTGATGACGAGCAAAAGGCCGATGGCAGCGAGCATGCCTTTAATGACGGACGATGGCACATAAGCCGCGAAGCGTCCGGCTTTAAGCAAGCCAAAGCCGAATTGAATCGCGCCCGAAAGCAGCACGGCAAGCAGAAAGGTCGAAAAACTGCCAAGCCCCGCTATGCCATCGACAACAATGACGATCAGGCCAGCCGCAGGCCCGCTCACGCTCAATTGCGAGCCGCTAAGCAAGGCAACCACGAGGCCGCCGATAATGCCCGACAACAATCCCGCAAAAGGCTCGACGCCGGACGCATTGGCAATGCCTAAGCACAGCGGCATCGCGACCAGGAAAACGACGGTGCCGGCGAAAATATCGCGCGGAAAATCAGCTAAACGATTGACTGGTTTCATAGAAATTCAGAGCGAGTTGGGGCCTGCGGCGTCGCACGAATAAGGGCAACGCTGCACGCTAAAACACACTAAAGGATTAATGCGCTAAGAGATTCAGCGGCCCGTGGTCTCGGCCAGTTGATATGACTCGGCTTGCGCCATGTGTTCCAGCGCCGCTTCGTCGTAGCCGGATGCGAGTTCTTTGATAAGGCCGTCGTGCAAACCGAAGATCCAGCCATGCACGAGCGGCGGCGCTTCACGCTCACGCACGATCGGCGTCTCACGCAATTGCCGCACTTGTTCGAGCACGTTCAACTCGGCTAAGCGATTGGTGCGCGCATCGAGTTCTGAGAAACGTTCAAGCTCGTCGCGATGCCGTTCGCCTAACGCGCACAACGGCGCAATGCGTCGATTCACATGCGGCAGTTCATTCGACAACGGCAATAGCGATGCACGCACGCCACCGCATCCGTAGTGTCCGCAAACGATGATGTGATCTACCTTCAGCACGCGCACGGCGTATTCGAGCACGCTCATGGTGTTGTCGTCGGACGGGCAAAAAAGATTGGCGATATTGCGGTGAACGAACAAATCGCCGGGATTGCAATGCGTGACCGTTTCGGCCGGCACGCGGCTGTCGGCACAGCCTATCCAAAGCACCTTGGGGCTTTGTCCTTGCGCCAGGCGCGGGAAGAATTGCGCATCGGCCAAGGCGGCTTCGCGCGCCCAGGCAATGTTTGCTACCAGCATGCGTTTGGGTCGATTCATGCGTTTCTCTCCATAGACTCGATGAACTTGACTGTGCTTTGCGGCACAGCGAATTCCTTACGAATTACTTTCGCAGAAAAAGTTCAGAAAGGTAAAGAGAAATAAATCGCGAAACCACGCTCGTTATTGGTGCATAGCGCATGTCTGTTACGCTTGCGCCTATCCTTAACGCCATCTTGATGAACATGAGCCAGCGGTTTGTGGAGCTAAGCGTAGGCACTCAACCTTTGCGCATCGAGTATCAGTGGCTAAACGCCGAGCTCGCCGATGCACCCATCGCCGTATTTCTGCATGAAGGCTTAGGCTCGGTGGCTATCTGGAGAGACTGGCCGCAATCCATTTGTGATCGACTGAAATGCCGTGGATTGCTTTATTCCCGGCCCGGCTATGGACGTTCCACGCCGCGCGCTAAGGAAGAAAAATGGCCCGTCGGCTTTTTGCATCATCAAGCGCAAGTCGTCTTGCCTGCCCTGCTCGATGCGCTCGAGATAAATACCGAAGAACGTAAGCGAATGCGTCTGATCGGCCATAGCGATGGCGGCACGATCGCTTTGCTTTACGCTTGCGCTTTTCCGGATGCTTTAGCGGCTTTAGCGGTTATGGCACCGCATGTGCTCGTGGAGGACGTGACAGTCGCAGCCATCAAAGAAGTGCGCGGCATCTATGAAACGACGGGCTTTCGCGAAAAGCTTAAGGCCTATCACGACGACGTCGACTCCGCGTTCTATGGCTGGAACGATGCGTGGCTGAAGCCTGCTTTTCGCGAATGGAATATCGTTGATGAGCTTAGGACCATCAAGCGTCCTTTGCTTGCCATTCAAGGGCACGACGACGAATACGCGTCGATGATTCAGATCGACGAGATCAAGCGTGCTGTTCCACATACGCGTTTGCTCAAACTCGACGGATGCCGACACACGCCGCATCGAGATGCCCCCGATGCGGTCACTCAAGCCTTAGCCGAATTGTTTAGCGCTTGATCTTGAGATACGCCTTGCTGATCGCGGGGCGCGAATGTACCCATAGTCGCGAAGCCAGCCAGGATGCAGGACGATCACGTACTTCAAGGCGATTGATTGAGTGTTCGTCTGCATGCTTAGCGGCGCTTGATTGTGCATTTGTGCCGACGTGGCAAGTATAAAAATGGCTAAAGCCCGCCTCACGCGCGACTTCGCGATAGTCGTCGTCGTAATAGCCTTGCGGCCAGCACAAATGATCCGACACGCTGCCAAGACGCGTCGCCAGCGTTGCTCTGGCATCGTGCAGGTCTTGCTGCAAGCGCTCGCGCTTCTCTATGCCCGATTGCGTCACCTGATCCCAGCGCACATGCGAATGCGTGTGGCTATGAAATTCGAACGTGCCTGCTTGACGCATAGCGTCGATTTCCGACCAACGCAGAATGACGTCGTCGATGTGGCCTGCTTGAATTGCGAGGTCGCCATCATGATGATTGAGCAATGGCGGTAAAGCTTCTTTAGCGGCTGACGACGTGTTGTCACGCACCTCACCCAAGCCGGGCCAGCTGCTCACCAGAAAACATAAAGCCTTTAAGCCGTGTTTTAGCAGAACGGGATGCGCATGCACCCAGTTGTCGAGATAGCCATCGTCGAAAGTAATGACGAGCGACTTCGCCGGCAAGTCTTCGCCATGCAGAAATGCGGCCAACTCTGCCGCGCCGACGGTTTTATAACCAGCGCTCGCCACATAGGCCATTTGTTCCGCGAAATGCTCGGGCGAAACCGTAATCATCCCCGGTGATGTACTGATGTGGTGGTACATCAAAACAGGTACGGCACGTGCATGACCGCTCATTGGCGGTGACCTCGTTCATTCAGCGCGCGCCGATAAAACAGCGCGGTTTCATAGGCCATATCGCTGATCGTAAAGCCACGCTCGGTAATGCGCTTGCTTTCGTCACGCAAGCGCTGGCGCAACGCGGGATCGTCGATCATGCGTTGAATTGCACCGCGCAAGGCAACGGGTTCACGCGGCGGCACGAGCAAACCATTGACGTCGTTCTGAATCAATTCGGGAACGCCATCCACATGCGTGCCAATGACCGGCAAGCCCGCGGCCATTGCTTCGATAAAGGCTTGACCCAGCGCTTCCTGATGCGTCGGCAACACAAAGAAATCACTGCCGCGAAAGATATTCGGCACATCAGTGCGAAACCCGAGCAAATGGATACGGCTCTCAAGCCCCATGCTATGCACGATACCTTTGATGTAGTCGAAAATCGGTCCATCGCCGGCCATGACGATATGCAGGTTCGGATGGGTATCGAATAGCGGACGCACGGCCGAGATCAGATCTTCGTGGCCTTTTTCATCGCGCATGATGGCGACCATGCAACCGACCATCGCATCGCGATCGATGCCGAGTTCAGCGCGCAAAGTAGACTTGGCAATCGGCTCAGGCTTGGGAATGCCGTCGTAAATGGTCTGCACGCGCTTCTCGGAAACACCTGCCGAGATCAGATAGCGCCGCACGTAATGACTCACCGCGATCACGCGATGGGGAATCCACGTATAGGTCGCAAGCGAGCTGATGGGCAACGCGAGATGTCGCGTGCGCACGATCAGCGGCGTGCCCGCAAGACGTGCCGCCGTGCCTGCGACCAGACTGTCGTGTCCGCTATGCGTATTGAGCACGTCGAAGGCGCGGCGTCGCAACAGCGATTTGATGCGCAGCATGGACGACATATCGCCGCCGCCGCGCATACGCGCGTGATGCACGGCAAAGCCCAGATCTCTCGAATGCGCGCCAAGGCGTGCATCGCCAGGGCAAATCAATTCGACCGTATGACCGCACTCGCGCAGCGCCACCATTTCTTTAAGGGTGCGGATTTCCTGACCGCCCCAACCCTTCGATGACTCGCTGTGTAAGATCTTCAAGACTTCTTCTCCGCACTCCGGTTCCCTATGGGCCGGAAATATTCGGTAATAATTCGAACGCCTTGCTAGCCCTGCTGACTTCAAAAGGGAGGGTCAAGGGAACGAGACAAGCCCAGGACGGGCCCGCCCAAAGCGACTTGCAACTTCAATCACGCCAGGCCTGCGCAGTTCATTCCGCTAGCGCCTGTTTAGCAATCACTAACGGCAATTCCAACGCGTCGGTTGACCCAAAGCCAACAATTTTCTTACTTGCAACCAACGAATAAAAGTTTGTCGATTCTCAAGGTTTAAGCATCGCCATATCACGAAGTTGTGATCTTAGCCCGAGTCAAACGAAAGCCATCGGCATACCCGAGTGAGAAAAAGGTGCTTAAGCAAGGACTAAGCAAGCTTGGTGATCGCAAACGTTTGTTATTGCATGAGATGCGAAGTTTTGCGCTTGCTTAAGCAGCCGTTACTGGCGTTCGGCAGGGAATTAATACTGATTTCTTAGGCTTGCCTGAACGTTTGATGGACAGGCTTAAGCGTCTCTAAAGATGGCCACGACACTGTGGCGTTAGAAGATCATCTTCAAACCGCATCGGGCGCTTTGAGTTCCTGAGCACGCCGCAGACGCTCACGGCTATTGGACAAATGCATGCGCATGGCTGCACGCGCGGCCTCGGGATCGCGACGCTCGATTGCATCGTAGATATCTTCGTGCTCGCGATTCACTCGGTCCAGATAGCCCGCCGGGTCGTTGTGCGCAAGCGCCGCCGAATTCACGCGCGTACGCGGGATGATCGTATTGCCCAACTGACTCAGGATGCTGTGGAAATAACGATTGCCGGTGGCCTTGGCCAGCTCGAGATGGAACGCGACATCGGCGGCGACGGCGTTGCCGGTGCCTTGCGTGATATGGCGCTCGAATTCACCGAGCGCATGACGCATCTGTGCAAGATTTTCGTCCGAGCGACGCATGGCGGCCAGTCCCGCCGCTTCTGCTTCCAGGCTGATGCGCAATTCCAGAATCGCCATTACATCGCGCACAGTGAGGTCACCGGCTGCTTCGATCTGGAAGCGATCGTGATCGGTCGATTCGAGCACGAAGGTGCCTATGCCATGCCGCGTTTGCACCAGCTTCGCCGCCTGCAAACGCGAAATCGATTCGCGCACCACGGTCCGGCTGACGCCGAGTTGCGCCATGATCTCGGATTCGGTCGGCAGTTTGTCGCCTGGTTGAAGCGCCCCGCTGCGAATCCGCTCGGAGAGTTCGGAGACGACTTCTTCAGTCAGATTGCGAGAGCGGCGAAGAGCGCCGGAGGCGAGTGCTGAGGACATTGTTGGATCGATCGTTCGAGTGCTCGATGTCGCAATTATAGGGTGCGAGACCGCTTGTACGATGACTAATCTCTTAAGCTTGCCGATACCCTAAAGATGCGCGCTGAAAGACGCCGTAAAAAAATCAAAGAAAACCCTAGTCAATTCATGCGTTTAGGGACAAAGCAACCCATTGTAAAACTGCTTGTTGCAGCGTAAAGTTCATGTACCGCATGAAGTCTCTGCAAGCTATTTTCAGTGC
>NZ_JAQFVG010000023.1:11412-22016 GCF_029439455.1 Caballeronia sp. BR00000012568055
AGGCTCGTGAATCCCGTTCGCATCCGTTGGGTTCGCCATCTTCTCGCGCACTGCGAGCCGTCTGCGGTTAGCCGATATATCGTGGTTTACCCGCGTCAGGCATTGCTTGACAGCATGCCTATGGCGCAGTGAATCTGCATTTGATTGGCTTCATGAAGTTTTAAATGAATCTTTGGCTAAGCATTTGCACGACCGTGGCAAGGAGACAAAGTAATGATGCGTGAAGTAACCGGAGCATTTTTCGGCTCCCGCAGGCTGGATGAAGCGTTGGAAGATTTGAGAGCGGAAGGTATTGCCGGCGACCGCGTGCGCGTGGCAGACATGACCGGTTTCGCCGACTTCCACACGTGCATGAATATGAGTACCGGCGCGCCGACTCAATGGATCACCGCCGAGGAGCACGATTACCGCCTGGGATTCGAAGCATCCGACGACGACATTCTTCCCGTGCTGGATCGTGAAGAAGGCGAAAGCCTTGCTGCCTTCGGTGGTGGATTGACGCGCGTAGTCGTGAGCATTCGCGACGACGCGGAATTGCGTGCCGTCTGCGAGATCTTCTCGCGCTTAGGCACTGACGATATCGACGCTTAAGGCTTTTTCAGCCTTAAGCGCTTTAGTCGGCTTATTGCGTCGTCGCCGGCTTGGCTTTTTTCTTGTGCTTGAAGTGAAAGCCGCCCTTGTGCGTGCTATTCGGCGCGGATGTATTGTCGCCGCCCATCGTTTGTCCTGCCGTAGCTGCGCCGTGCGCATTTCCGCCGCCCGAGCCGCCATTACCATTTCCGCCTGCTTGCGCCATCGCGCTGACGCCCAATGCGCCGATCGATACCGCAAGCGCCACAGCCAGTCTGCTGATCTTCATAGTTTGCCTCGTTGAGCAAAAGGTTCGACGTCAGGCACCGCTTCGTGGTGCGTCGATCAGCAGATTTCGTGCGCGCTAAAGAATCGCTAAAGAGCTACTAAAAAATCGCTAAGAAATTTCTAAGCCTCAATACAACCCGAACCACCGCCAGACATAAAAGCGCGCCACGCCCAAGATCTCGTGAAGCGCGCTGTTCGAATCGATCCACCCTTCCGGATGCGGAACCCACCACGATTTCGGGTTGCGCACGAACGCGACGGCCGGCTGCGGATGAAGATCGAAGGCATCGAAAGCAAGCAGCGCGCGGTGCATGTGCAGCGACGAGGTAATCAGCACGCTCGTATCGTATTGAAGATTGCGCAGGATTTTGTACGTATTGCGCGCGTTCTCGTAGGTATCGAGACTCTTGTTTTCGAGGATCAGATCGGAACGTTTGACGCCTGACGCAACCAGCAGGCTGCCATAGAGATCGGCTTCGGATTCTTCATGATTCTGCGGGTTGCCACCGCTCATAACGACCGTGCAAAGCTCGTTGGCCGCTTCGCAACGCTTGTAAGTGGCCGCGGCCAGTTCGATACGCGTCATCGAATCGCCTTTGGGAACGAGTAATTTTTCGCCCCTGTACTCTGTGCCACCGCCTAAGACAATAATGGCCGTGCGAGGCGCCAGCTTAGGCGGATGCGGTGTATCGTAGCCAATCTGAGCGAGCCGCACGACCGGCCCCGCAAGCCAACTGCCAAGCAGCCAGAACACCGTACCTGCCACTAAGAAAATCGCTAGCCGATGTTTGCGCCATACGATGAACAGCGCCGCGAACACGAGCAACAGACTGAGCAGAACCAATTGCAGTACCTTTAATCGATGAGGTTTCAAATACCTTGCGTTTCGAGCATAAAAATTGCAAGGCATGACGTTCCAGCTTGTTTCCGAGGATGCGGCGTCAAGTCGGACGCCAGTCTGAAGCAATTTTTCTTATCAATCCGTGGGCGAGGTAGCACACCAAGCGCATCACTGATCGAAGGACCACCGTGCGCCATCGCACGGACGGCCTGGCCTGCAAATTCGTTAAATACGATCAAACAACCTCGACGGTGAGTGCGAGGGCCTGAATGGATGTTCGATCCATGCGGCGAATAAACACCACCGCCTGTTTGCGCCGCTTTGAACACGCGCTTTGAACACGACCTCCGAGGCAGCATGACTGTCGTGTCTTAAGCGTCGCATCGTTGGCCAGGTACAAGGAACCCTGAGAAAATGAAAACTGAATTGCGCCGTATCCTTGCCGAGTCCGCGAGGCTCGATACCCCCATCGACTCGCTGTCCGACAGCGACGATCTCTACGCCGCAGGGCTGTCGTCGCTGGCGACCGTTCACGTGATGCTGGCGATCGAAGACGAGTTCGGTGTTGAGATTCCCGATCACATGCTCACGCGCCGCTTGTTCTCCAGCATCGACTCGCTCGCTGCTGCCGTGGAAGAGCTGCGCCGTTCGCAGGCGGACGCATGAACGCCCCGGTGCAGGAGCTGGACGCGGCTGAATGCGTCGTTTCGGCACGCACCGAAAGCGAACTGCTCGAAGCCGCGCGCCGCGTTGCCGTTATCGCCGCCAAGCATGCCGATGCAGTCGATCGCGAAGCGCGCTTCCCCGCCGAAGCAGTCGATGCGATGCGTGCCGAGCGCCTGTTCTCCGCGATGATTCCGCGTGAACATGGCGGCGATGGCTTGCCGCTCACTGGCGTCGCGCGTTTATGCGAAGCGCTCGCGCAAGGCTGCGCTTCGTCGGCGATGATCTATGCGATGCATCAGAGCCAGGTGGTTTGCATCGTCAATCACGGTGTGAACGTGGCATGGCAACGCGCGTTTCTGGCGCGTATGGTGAGTGAGCAATTGCTGCTGGCATCGGCGACGTCGGAAGAAAACATCGGCGGCAATATGCGCACGAGCGCGTGCGCGGTCGATCTTATCGATAACGCCTTCAGCATCGAGAAGCTTGCGCCGACTATCTCGTACGGCCTGTATTCCGACTGCATTCTGGTGACGGCTCGCCGCCATCCCGATGCACCCGCGTCCGATCAGGTGTTGATCGTCGCACCGCGCGATACGCTCACGCTTGAACCGCGCGGCACGTGGGATACGCTCGGCATGCGCGGCACGTGCAGCGAAGGCCATCGTCTCGTTGCCAAGGGCACGGCCGATCAAATCCTGCCCGACCCGTTCTCGAAAATCGCTGACGAAAGCATGCTGCCTGTTTCGCATACCTTATGGTCTTCGGTATGGTGCGGCATCGCGAGCGATGCGGTGAATCGCGCACATCAGTTCTTCCGCAATCAGGCACGCGGCAAGCCGGGCGCTTTGCCGCCTTCGGCTGCACGCCTCGCGGAAACCGTCACCACCATCAAGATGATGCAGGCACGCCTGCGCGAATCGCTGGCGAATGTCGAAGCCGCGAGCGCCGAACGCGCCGCGCGCCAGATGCGCAATAGCGACGACAACGATGCGCCGCTGACGGCATCGATCGGTGTCAATGCGGACCTCAACATGCTCAAGCTCGCGATCTCGCAAGCGGCCGTGCATGTCGTGCAGGAAACGCTGATGATCTGCGGCATGGCCGGCTACAAGAACGACACACCGTTCAGCGTAGGCCGTCATTTGCGCGATCTTCATTCAGCACCGCTCATGATCAGCAATGACCGTATCGAACTGAACACGGCCAATCTGCTGCTCGCGCAACGCACTGCAACCGGAACCCTATAACTACTATGAATATGCCGACCGAACAGGCCGCAATGATGCCGGCCGAAGCACAATCACAATCCAGCGCTGCGCCGTACAGCGGCTCCGACCTCACCTTGCGTGACCGCCTGATGGAAGCAGGCATTCTGATCGATACGGGCGAAGACGGTCTGTATGGCCGCAGCGCCGTATTCGAAGATGTGGTCGAGCGTCTGAACGCGGTCATCACCATTCTCGGTGCAGATCAGCAAGCGGAATCGCTGCGCTTTCCGCCTGCCATGCGCCGCCGCGATTTCGAAGACAGCGAGTACCTGAAGAGCTTTCCGAACCTTGCCGGCACGATTCATTCGTTCCAGGGCAATGATCGTGGACATCATCGTCTGCTCGAAGCGCTCGACAAGATCGTGCATATCGGCGAAGAAGAAGAGCGTTCGGATGAATGGATGGATCAGCAAAAGCCCACGCGTCTGGTGCTGACGCCGGCGGCGTGCTATCCGATCTATCCGCTGGTTGCCAAGCGCGGCAAGCTCGCTGCCGATGGCGCGATCTTCGACGTGTTCTCGTATTGTTTCCGTCACGAACCGTCCATCGATCCGGGCCGGATGCAACTTTTCCGCATGCGCGAATATATTCGCGTTGGCAGTCCTGAGCAAGTGATGGCGTTCCGTCAGAAGTGGATCGAACGCGGTTCGCTGCTCGTGAAGCTGCTTGATTTGCCGTTCGAAATCGATCTTGCCAACGATCCGTTCTTCGGTCGCGGCGGCAAGATCGTGGCCGACAGCCAACGCGCGCAGGAACTGAAGTTCGAACTGCTGGTGCCGGTTGCAACGCCCGACCGACCGACTGCGTGCCTCTCGTTCAACTATCACATGGACCACTTCGGTGAGCTGTGGCACATCAAGCAATCCAATGACGATGTCGCGCATACCGCATGCGTGGGCTTCGGCATGGAGCGCACCGTGCTCGGGCTGTTCCGTCATCATGGTCTCGATGTGAACGCGTGGCCGGAAAGTGTGCGTCAACTGCTGTGGGGCGATGCCAAACCGCTGATCGATGCGGGCCTCGCGGATCTGGGCAAGCACGCATGAACGCGCGCACGCCGGCAGATGCTTCGGACTCCGTCGGACAGGACGAAGCAAGCCGCTCCGTCCTGCATCGCGGCGAGCGCGTGTGGATCGAGACGAATTGCTATGTCGATCTGTGGATCGAACTGCTGCATCACTTCGCCTGCGATCCGCATGCGGCGCTGAGCTTCACGGTTACGCAGGCGTTCGAAGGCGATCAGTTCACGTTCCCTAAATTTTCACTCGATGATATTTCGCGGCTCTACGGCCTCCAGGCTCAGGAGCTGGCGATTTATGATGCGCTCGAAGCGCATACGTGCGAGCAGGTGAAACGCGGGCACGTGGTCGTTGCCGAAGTGGATTCGTTCTATCTTCCTGATACGCGCGCGACGGCGTACAAGCAGACGCATACGAAGACGACCATCGGCATCGACTCGATCGATGCGGCGGCCAAACGCATCACGTACTTCCACAACGCAGGCTATTTCGCGTTATCAGGCGAAGATTACGAGGGCGTGTTCCGTCTGATGCCCGACCTCGCAGGCGATGTGCAGGCGCTCTTCCCTTACGTCGAATTCGTCAAGCGCGCGCGCCCGCCGCTCGAAGGCGATGCACTCGTCAAGCGGTCGATCGACCTCCTGAAATTGCGTCTGCTCGATCGGCCGTTATCGAATCCGATCACGCAATGGCGCGCGGAATTTCCGGAGCATTTGCGCGCCATGCTCGAACGTGACCCGGCGTATTACCACCTGTACACGTTCAACGTATTGCGTCAGCTCGGCTTCAATTATGAATTGCTGGCGAAGTATATTGCTTGGCTGAACGAACGAGGTGCGGATGTTCCCGTCGAGATTCAGACGCATGCACAGAGCATCGCCAGCGAAGCGATGGTGATGCAGTTCCGCCTCGCCCGCGCACGCATGCGTTCGCGCGCCGATCAGTGCACCGAGTGCCTCGATACGATCGAAGCGGCATACGAAAAGACCATCGAGCCGCTCGCCGCCCGCTTTCTCTGAGACTCAGGCCGCGCACGCGCTGCGCGGCTTGAGTTATCTTTGCATTATCCAATCCAGATCGAAGGAAGCAACATGCACGGCGCCGCTGATGACGTCCCGGTGATGCACGCGCCGCTCGCGCTCACGAGCGGCTGGCAATGCGTGAGCACGCCCTCCGGTGCATACGATACGCCCGCCTCACTCGACAGCATCACGCAATGGCTCGACGCGCCCGTGCCCGGCACGATCGCCTCTGCGTTACGAGCGGCCGGAACGAAAGACGAAGCGCTCGCGCAGCTGTTCGCGCAGATGGATCATTGGTATAGACTCCGAATCAATGTGCATGGAAAGCGGCGTGTGCGCTTCAACGGGCTCGCCACGCTCAGCGAAGTTTGGCTGGATGATCGCAAAGTGCTCGATTCCGACTCGATGTTCATTGCGCATGATGTCGATATTGATTTGAACGGCGCGGTCATGCTTTACCTCTGCTTCCGGTCGATTGCACCGGCGCTCGCTGCCAAACGCGGCCGCGCACGGTGGCGGCCCAAACTTGCGCAGCCCGTGACGCTGCGCAACGTACGCACGACCTTGCTCGGACATATGCCCGGCTGGTGCCCTGCGATTCAGCCTGCGGGACCGTGGCGTTCGATCGAATTGATTGGTGAGGAGAAGACCAGTATCGACCGCGTGCAGATGACTTCGCGCGTGCAAGGCGCGGATGGCCTCGTGGATATCAGCGTGCGCTTCTATCACGCGCAAGAACAGGCTCCACTGCATCTCCGATGCGATGACGTGCATGCCCCGCTCGAATGGCGCGATGCGCATACCGCCACTGCAACGCTGCGTGTGCCGCAAGTGCGTCTGTGGTGGCCGCACACGCACGGCGAGCCTGCGCTTTACGATGTATTCATCGGCGATACCTTGCTCGGGAAGATCGGTTTTCGTACGGTCGAAGTCGATCGTGGTGCGGATAGTGCGGGCTTTCAGCTTGTCGTCAATGGCGTGCCGGTATTTGCGCGCGGCGCGAGCTGGACGTCGCCTGACATCGTATCGCTCGATGCACCGCGCGAGAAACTGGATTCGATCTTCACGCTGTGCCGCAATGCAGGCTTCAATATCATTCGTGTGAGTGGCATCACACTGTATGAATCCAACACGTTCTATGAGCTTGCGGATCAATACGGCATCCTGATTTTTCAGGACTTCGCATTTGCAAACTTCGACTATCCGAACGACGAGGCCTTCAAAAACAGCGTTCAACGCGAAGCGAAACAGTTTCTCGAACGCACACGGCGTTTCGCGTCTCTTGCGGTTTTGTGTGGTGGAAGCGAGGTACATCAGCAGGCCGCCATGCTCGGCCTTCCGTTCGATGCGTATCAACAGCCGCATTTCACCGAACAACTTCCGTCGATCATCGCGTCATTGCGTCCTGACGTGCCTTATGTCGTGAACTCACCGAGCGCCGCGCCAGGAGACACGGTATCGATGCCGTTCGGCACACGCGGCGGTATCACGCACTATTACGGCGTCGGCGCTTATCTGCGCCCGTTCGACGACGCGCGTCGCGCGCAAGTGCGCTTTGCGTCCGAGTGTCTTGCATTTGCCAATGTGCCCGATGATGTCGCGCTGCGTTCCGTGGCCAACGCGTCGCGCGCGCATGAACCACGCTGGAAAACTGGCGTGCCGCGCGATCCCGGTTCCGCCTGGGATTTCGACGATGTGCGCGAGCACTATCTGCGCGCGCATTATCGTGTCGATGTATCGCGGCTGCGTTATGAGGATCCCGAACGATATCTCGAGCTATCACGCGCAATCGTCCCCGAAGTGATGACCGCAGTTTTCTCCGAGTGGCGCAGAAAAGGTTCGACGTGTGCGGGCGGCATCATCTGGAATCTGCTCGATGTACGGCCCGGTGCAGGCTGGGGCGTGATCGACGTATCGGGCATGCCGAAAAGCGCATTGCAGGGCGTCGCGCATGTACTCAAGCCTGTGCAGGTGCTCGTCACCGATGAGGGTCTGGACGGTCTGGACGTTCATCTCATCAACGAAACGGATCGTGAAATACAGGCGCGCGTGGAACTCGCTTGTTTGCGCAATGACGCGGTCAAGGTGGCAGGAGGCGCACTCGATATTGCCTTGCCGCCGCGCAGTGTGCAGCGTGTGACCTCATCCGCCCTGCTCGGCGCGTTCTTCGATATTACCTATGCGTATCGCTTCGGTCCGCGAGCACATGACTTATCGCATGTCGTTTTGCGCGACGCTCATAGTGGTGATTCGCTATCCGAAGCATTTCATTTAACTGATCCGGCGATCGGTGAACGGCGTGAAATCGGTTTGAATGTGGCGATCGAACGCGACGGCAATGCGTGGTATCTGAACATCTCCAGTGTGCAATTTGCGCGCTGGGTGCATATCGTCGATCCCAACTACTATGCGGGTATCGACTGGTTTCATCTTGCGCCGGGCAGCACGCGGCGCGTGCCGCTCGTTGCGCGCAATTCGAATGTGAACGCCGCGCCCGAAGGCGATGTGTTGGCGATCAACGCATCGACGGGCGCTTCGTACCGCGCTTAATTTACGAAACCGCGTGCGCACCAACCGGCAGTTTGCTTCGCGTTTCCTGCGCCTCGGGTTCCCTGATTGCAGCATCACACAATGCGATGACTTCGGCCGAACTCGCTGGATTGAATAACGCATGGTCGATATGATCGAGCACCGCGACGCGCACCGACGAAAAGCGTGATAACCGTGCGCCACGGCTGCCGAAGTGTGCTGCCAGCACGTCCATGCTCGCATCGTATGCGCCATGTACGAGGATGGTCTTGACGCCCTTGGCATCAAGCGCGCGCATCATCTGCATCGGCTCGGTTGCGCTTTCGGGCGATACGCTTCGCCACGCATCGAGATGCAAGGCATCGATCAGACGACAACGCACACGTGTCGCGAGATTGCCAATGATGAAGCGAACCATCGGCAAGAGTTTCTTTTCGCCACGCATGATGCTTAGCCACTTGGCGGGATCGAACATAGAGATGGCATAGCCCGCCATGGAATTGCGGGCCGCCTCGCGCGGTGCGTCCGGAGCCTTGTTTTCAGGGCGTTTGAAGGTCGGAAGATTGACTGCGACCACGCCTTTGATACTTGGCTCGATCAAAGCCGACTTCAACGCATGATAGGCACCCGAGCAGATGCCGAATGTGTACACGGTCTTGTAGCCCTCACGTACAAGCCAGCGCGCGGCGCTCGCCGTGTCGGTCGTGGCGATGGAATCGTAGATGCTCGCGAAGCTATGATCTTGCAATGCGGAGGGGCTGTCCCCTCGTCCGCGTGCATCGATCCGCAACGATGCGATGCCGCGCCGAGCCAATTCACGCGCAACGCGCACAGACAAGCGGCTGTCGCCCACATGCGCGCTCGCCGACGTATTCGCAATCAAATACACCGGTCCACGCGTGACACTTGTGCGTGGTTCGCACATCACGCCAAACAACATTTCATCGCCGATACACACGGGCCGTTCGATCGCTTCCGGCGTCGGAATGATCGGATCGTGCGTCCATTGTGCGTCCATTTTCGATGGCTCGCGACGCTGGAGTTCGTTAGACATCCAGACGATAGCCGCATCGTACGTAAGCTTTGGAAGCACGGAAAACGCCGGTTCCTGTATGAAGCTTGTGAAGTCTTCGAAGGTTTGCGTGTCAACGTGAACGCCACGTGCGATCAAAGCATCACGCACAGCATCTTTAGTACTGGCGCGCGTTTGGACGATGAGCGCGCGTCGCGCAGGCGCAGCCGCAGCCGCTGCGCGCTCGATGCCCGACGCCACGTCCACCGCTTCGAGCGCGCGCACGAAGCTATCGTCATAAGTCTGCCCCAACACGTTCAGCGGACGCTCTTGCTGAACCGCGCGCAGCGGCGGCGACAATTGTTCGAGCCACGTCTTGCGCACAATGGAAAGCTCGCGCATGTAAGTGCGTCCGCTGATAACCGGCGCCAGCAGGACCAGGTCATCGACCCTCTTCTCCAGCGCGGCTGCTAAGGCAAACGCAGCGCCGACGCGAAAGCCGCATAGCGTCACATGTTCGATGCCCGCTTGCTGCTTCAGATAATCGATTGCAGCATGAATATCCTTCACCGATGTATCGAACTGATCGGGTGCGCCGTCGGACCCTGCCGAATCACCTGTGCCGAGATAGTCGAAACGCAGCACCCAGATACCGCGCGCCGACAACTCATCGGCCAGATAGCGCATGCCTTGATAAGTCCAGACATGCTCGTGCCCGTAGGTATTGCACAAAATCACGCCGCGCTTTTCAGTTCCTGCATGCAGCCATCCAAAGTGGCCTTCGAAAACAATCGGTTTCATGTTTGCTCGTCCTTGTCTCTCTCGCGGCAAGCGATAAATACCCCCGGAATCGCCGTGTCGCCTATATTATGGAGCTGATATGTACGTATTCCTTATGAACTCACAGTCTGCGGCGAAGTGATGCCGGCCGGTGTGGCTTGATCGACCATCTCCGGCGCAAGATCCATCAGATTGCGCCAGCACGCTGCGAATGATTCGAGACTGTGCTCCGTCTCGCACCATGCGGCGAAGCGCGCTGCGGCCGCCAGAACATCATCCATGTGCGGCCACGGATTGACGACGAAGTGCTCGAACGTGGTCTCGTTCATCGCAAGCGTGGGATCGTCGAAGCCGAGACCGTCGAAGGCCAATGTATTACCGATCGGAATGCAGCCATGCGCGATCGATTCCATCACCTTGGATTTGATGCCGCCTGCCAGAAACGCCGGACACAGCGCGATGGAATCTTCGGTATAAACATGGGCTGGTGTGGGCGCGAATCCTGCAAAACGCACGTTGGGCAGCGGAACATAGTCGCGCACCATACGGCCGTAGATCACCAGTTCCGCGTCCGGTTCAACGCGTTTCCACACATCACGCAAATAGTCG
>NZ_JAQFVG010000024.1:0-9593 GCF_029439455.1 Caballeronia sp. BR00000012568055
GTATTACGGCGGCGTGATCGGGGGACCGTTTTATCGTCTGATCGATGCAGGCAAGTTGCCTTCGCTCGCTGAATCCACCGGGCTGGGCGACGTCGTCAACGGCGTGAAGCCTGGACGAGAAAACAACAAGCAGCGTGTCATTTTTATCGCTTGCGGCATGGCGGTTTTCGATATCTCATGGGGCTATGATCTTTACAGGAATGCTTTGGATAAAGGCATCGGCCAGTCGCTGAATCTTTGGGACAAGCCTAATCAAGGTTAAGTGTGCGTTCTATTCGAGGAATGAAAAGACTATGACCCAATATCGTTTCGAATGTATCGAAGGCCATACCGAAGGCATGCCGGTGCGAATGGTGACGAGCGGCGCGCCGATCGTCAAAGCGCCGTCCATGTCTGCCGTACGAGAAATTGGGATTACTGAATATGACTGGATTCGCCGCGCGCTTTCCATGGAACCACGCGGCCACGCACATATGTCCGGCACCATCCTGTACCCGCCCATCTCTTCCGATGCCGACATGGGCCTGCTCTTCTACGAAACCTCCGGCTTTCTCCCGATGTGCGGCCACGCATCGATCGGATCGATTTCGTTTGCGATCGAAGCGGGTTTGGTGAAACCGCGCCAGCCGGGTCATATCATCGTCGATGTGCCGGCCGGTCAGCTTTCCGCGCGCTATGAGATGGACGGCAAGCGCGTGAAGAACGTGCGCTTCACTAACGTGCCGAGCTTTCTGCTGCACCGCGATCTCGAAGTACAGCATCCCGCGCTCGGCACGTTGGTCGTGGACATTGCGTACGGCGGCAACTTCTATCCGATCGTCGAAGTGCAGCCGAACTTTCCCGGCTGCGAGCATTTTTCATCGGATCAGCTTCTGGAATACGGATGGCAGATGCAGCAGGCGGTCAATCAGACCATCGATGTCGTGCATCCTGACAAGCCTGATATTCGCGGCGTGAAGCATTGCATGTGGACGGGTGCGCCACAGAGCGAAAGCGCCGATGGCCGCGCAGTCGTCATCGCCGGCCCGATGTTGATCGACCGTTCACCGTGTGGCACGGGCACCTCGGCACGCGTCGCGCAACGCCATGCACGCGGGCTATTGCGCGAAGGGCAGACCTTCACGCATCAGAGCCTGATTCTGAGCGCATTCGTCGGACGCGTGGAAGCGGTCACGTGTTTGGAAAGCGGTCTGGATGCGGTGCTGCCGAGTATCGAAGGGCAAGCCTTTATCACGGGTCGCGGTGAGCATTACGTGGACGAGTCGCATCCTTATCCGCATGGCTTCAGCCTCAAAGACTTTGCTTGATAGAAACACAAAGAAAAGCCGGTTCTGCGCGTGCAAAACCGGCTTTTTAACGCTTTGAATGCTTCAGGCCGCGCGCTTGACGAGATCGCGAAGCTCGGCGGGAAACAGCATGTCGCGTGCGATGGAATCGTCGGCACGCAGCAAATCGGCCGCTTTGTGTGCGCCGAAGAAGTCGAGGAACAGCGGCGATTGCAGGATCAGCATATCGAAGCCGGGCAGCACCGGCATGCCACGATCCATCGCAGCGCGCAGCAGCGGAGTCGGCTGATTCTTCATCAGGATGTCGCACACTTGCGCTTCGGATGCAAGCCGATCGGTGGGAACGGGCAGCGGATCAGTCGTTTTCAAACCCAGCGGCGATGCGTTGATCACTACTTCGAACTCCGAAGGATCATTCGATTCCTGCACCGAAACCGGCAAGCCGTATTGCTTCTGAATGGATTGCGCAAGCGCACGCGCTTTGGCCGTGTCCGGATCGTACAAGCCGATGGACGACACCGCGCCTTCCGCCAGCGCCGCCGCAATCGCGCTGGCCGCGCCGCCCGCGCCGATCAGCAACACCGACTTACCGCGATACGCCATTGCGTAGCGGTCCATCGACTTGACGAAGCCGAGTCCGTCGAAGCATTCGCCTTCGAGTTCGCCCGCGTCGTTGCGACGAATCGCGTTCACCGCGTTGGCGACTTGCGCGCCCTTCGAAAGACGATCGACAATGGACGCCGCCGCCGTCTTGTGCGGAATCGACAGCACCATGCCACGCGTGGTCGCTGATGCGAACAATGACCGCACAGTGCCCTCGAGATGCTTAGGCGAGACCTGAAGTGGCACCATCACCGCATCGTCGCCGCACAGCGGGAACACCTTGTTGAAAATCTCCGGCGTGCGCACCTGTTCGATCGGGTCCGCTACCATGAAATAGACGCCAGTCTTTCCGGTAATCATAAATTTCTCTCGTTGATTAGTATCGCTAATTTCAATGCCAATGGAAGCGCCTCGCCCGAAGGCGAGCCGCATCACACGCTATTTCTTCGGGAAGCCTTCGCCCCAGGTATCGCTCAGCATAAAGCCTGCTGCAAGCGGGTCGTCCGGGTCCACGCCAATCTGCTCGATGCCGTAAATCCACGCGCGCCCGCTGATACGCGGCAGCACCGCCGCCTTGCCGCCCACTTCCGTTTTGCCGAGCAACTCGACGCCGAACTCGCTGCCGATAGTCGAACGCGACTTGAGCTTGCCGCCAATATCCACGCTGCCGCGCGCCGCAAGCGTGGCGAGGTTCGCGGAACTGCCCGTGCCGCACGGCGATCGGTCGATGCGTCCTGGCGGCAACGTCGTGCACGTCTGATATTCCGTATCGCTTACGCGATTGCGGAACATGACGTAAGCAAGCCGGTTGATCTCGGGATAAAGCGGATGCTGAATGCTCACTTGTTCATCGATAATGCCGCGCAGTTTCACGCCCAGATCCGCGAGCTTGCGCGCGTTCTCGGGTGCAATGTTGAGGCCGACCTGATCCACATCGACCAAGGCGTAATACACGCCACCGAACGCGACGTCCACCTTGATGGTGCCGAATTCAGGCGTTTGTATCGGCAGGTCGAGATGCTCGACAAAGGCCGGCACCATATTCAGCGAGACGCCGGTGCATCGTCCGTCCTGACAGCTTGCGCGTGCCGTCACGAGACCTGCGGGTGTATCGAGTACGACTGTGGTTTCCGGCTCCTGCATCGGCACGATGCCCATTTCAAGCAGCGTCGTCACTACGCAGATGGCGTTGCTGCCCGACATCGGATGTGCCTTGTCGGATTGCAGAACGATAAAGCCCGCATGCGCTTCGGGACGTGTTGGCGGCAGCAGCAGATTCACCGACATTTGCAGGCAACCGCGCGGTTCCAGCACCACGAGACGGCGCACACTGTCATCGACTTCGTTGATGTAGTTCATCTTGTCGAGCATGGTCGCGCCGGGAATATTCACGACGCCGCCGGTGATGACCTTGCCGATCTCACCTTCGCAATGCACGCCTACGAGTTGAAGTGTCTTTTTCCAGCGCATGATCTACTCACTTTGAAGATGGTTCATCAGAACCGGTAAGCGCTGAACGCCGCGATATCTTGCTTAGGTGTACGACCGGTAGCGAGATCGGCGATCAGGCGGCCTGTGGTCGCGCCGAGCGTCAGGCCAAGCTGTCCGTGGCCGATCGCCATCAGCACGTTCGGCAAACGCCGCGAACGGTCGATAATCGGCTTGGTATCCGGCAAAAACGGCCGATAGCCGACGCCGAACTCATAATTGTCCGCTTTAAGCTGCGGCAAAACACGCCGCGCCTTCTCAAGGATGATTTCCGCACGCCTGAAATTCGGCTTCGCATTGCGTCCGGAAAACTCGATGGTGCCGCCGATCTGCAAGCCGCGACGCATCGGCGTAAAACAAAAGCCGCCATCGGAATAGATCACCGAATGGCGGAACTCGACGCCGGGATCGCGCAGCAGCGCTTGATAGCCGGCCACGCCTTCCAGCGGCGCATTGATGCCGAGTTGCGAGAAGAAGCGCGTCGCGCTCGCGCCAGCGGCAAGCACGACTTGCGTTGCTGCAACGCGCTCGCCATTGGCAAGCTTGACACCGGTGGCGCGGCCCGCGTCTTCATCGATCGATAAGGCGCTGGTGCGGATACGGCGTCCGCCTTGTTGCTCGAAACTTTCGGTCAACGCGGCGATAAATCCCTCAGTATCGCTAACGAAGCGCCATTGCGGCATCAAAATACCGTGCGCGAAGCGACCGCCCAACGCAGGTTCGAGATCGCCGATCTCCGCTGCATTGAGCACTTGAGAAGAGAAGCCCAGCGACTGCCGCAGTTCGATATGCCCACGTTCACGCGCCACGCCTTCCGGACCATCGAAGACCTGCATGACGGGCTGTTGCACGAGCAGCGCTTTGTCGTCACAAGCGTCGAGCAAAGGCGCGTAATCAGCGAATACGTGCTTCGTGAGCGAAGCCATCGACTGAGCAATGCTTTCGATCTTCGAATGCCGTGCGCAAGCCATGAAACGCAGCATCCACGGAATGATGCCGGGCAAGGCGCTGGGCCGCAAAGCCAGCGGGCCGGTCTGATCCATCAGCCAGCCGGGCACTTTCATCAGCACGCCGGGTTTGGAAAGCGGAATGATCTCGCCCACCGAAATCTGGCCGCAACTCCATTTGGCCGTGCTGTCGCCGGGCGCGGCCGGATCGATCAACGTGACCTGATAGCCGTCGCGCTGAAGATAAAGCGCGCAGCACGTGCCGACAATGCCGCCGCCGATCACCACCGCCTGCTCCTTCGGAACTGACGACGCCACAGGTTCGGAATAACGCTCGCGAGGTACGGAATTCATCTTCGTTGGTGTCCGTGCTGCAAAGTTTTATTGAATACCTTTCGCGCTCAATATGCAAAGCGGCGCAGATATCGTGTTTCGATCAGACTGACCAGACGCGTCAGCGGAAACGCCACCACGAAGTAAATGATGCCGACCGTGGTGAGGAATTCGAGCGGCTTCGCGGTTGCATTGGAAATGCTCTGGCCCACATACATGAGGTCCGCCACGCCCACCGACGAAATCAGCGCGCTTTCCTTGAACAGACTGATGATGTTCGATAACAGCGGCGGAATCGCTCGCAGTAAAGCCTGCGGAAAAATTACGTGAATGATCTTCACCTGCGGCGGAAGACTCAGCGCGATGCACGCATCATGCTGCTCGCCGGAAATCGATTTGAGCGCGCCGCGAAAGGTCTCGCTGGTGATCGCGGTCATATACAGCGTCAGCGAAATGATGACCGAAAGATACGGTGGAATCGGCAGACGAAAGACGACAGGAAAGCAGAAGAAGATCCAGAACAGTTGAATCAGCAAAGGCGTGCCGCGAAACAACTCCACGTACAGCCACGTCGGCGCTTTGATCCAGCGCGACGGCGACATGCGCAGCAGACTCAGCACGAAGCCGAGCACACTGCCGAGCAACGCGCAGCCGCCGGTGAATGCCACGGTAAGCGCCAGGCCCTTGAGCAGCACAAGCCAGTAGGACGCGACGATGCCGACATCGAAATTCATGACGTTCTCCTTAACGCTGCACGGCGGCGTCTTGCCGGCGCTCGATCATATGGACCAGACGCGTGATCGGCAGCGAAAGCGCGAAGTAAATCAGCGCCACCACCGAATACGTTTCCAGCGGCCGATACGCCTCCGTCGCCAGACTCTTCGCCACGTACATGAGGTCCGCGACCGCGACAATCGCCACCAGCGCGCTTTGCTGCAAGGTGCCGATACCGTTGGTCATCAACACGGGCAAGGCGCTGCGCAAGGCTTGCGGCAAGACCACATAAAACGTGCGCTGCCACGGCTTCAGACCCAGCGCGATACACGCGTCGAGATGTTCCTTCGGCACCGCCTGCACGCCCGCGCGATACGCCTCCGCATTGAACGCGGTCAGGTTCAGCCCGAGCGCCAGCACGCCCATTGCGATCGGATCGATAAAGACATCGACCATCATCGGAATGCAGTAAAAGAACCACACGATCTGCAACAGCGCCGGCGTGCAGCGGAAGAACTCGATGAAAAGCTGCGCCGGCCATCGCACGATCTGCCAGCGGCTCATCACCATCAGACACAGAAAGAAGCCGCATACGAGGCCCATGACATTGGCGGCGAGCGCCAGTTCCAGCGTCACGCGCAAGCCTTGCAACAACGTCTCGACGCTTCCCTTCAGAAAGCTGAAATCAAACTGATAGCCCATGATCCGCCTCGCTCAATCCAGATAAAGGACTTTTTCCAGAAACTCGCGTGTGCGTGTTTCCTTCGGACACTTGAACATATCGGCGGGTGCGCCTTCTTCCACGACCTTGCCGCTGGCGCAGAACACCACGCGTGTGGCGATATCGCGTGCGAAGTGCATGTCGTGCGTGACGATAATCATCGCCATTTTCTGCTCGGCCAGTTGCAACATCACGTTCTGGACTTCGATGACCATCTCGGGGTCGAGCGCTGAAGTCACTTCGTCGAACAGCATCAGCTTGGGTTCGAGCATCAGGGCGCGTGCGATTGCCACGCGCTGTTTCTGACCACCGGAAAGCTGGCTCGGATATGCATTGAGCTTGCTTTCAAGGCCGAGCCGCGCGAGATACTTGCGCGCGCGTTCGGTGGCATCGGCTTTATTCAAGCCGAGCACTTTGACCGGCGCGAGAATCAGATTGCCCAGCACGGAAAGATGCGGGAACAGCGTGTAGTGCTGAAACACCATGCCGATCTGCTTTTGCAGCTTCGCATCGATCCGCTTCGAGCCGCTCTGATCCGCACCGCGAATATACGGCTTGCCCTGAAACATGATCTCGCCGCCCTGCACGCCTTCGAGACCCATCAACACGCGCAGCAGCGAACTCTTGCCACTGCCGCTCGGTCCGATCACCACCAGCCGGTCATCGGCGCGCATGTCGAGACTCATGCGATCCATCACGACCAGATTCTCGCCATATGACTTGTACACGTTCCGCAACTGCACGAAATCGCCCGCTGCGGCCGACAGCGACGAGACCTTCGCCCCGTAGGTCGGATTCGACACCGGTTGTGCCTGAGTCTGAGATAGCAACATGAGGACTTCCTCCGCGGAGCGCATCGCTGGCGCTCACGTCTTCGTTCAAACGTACGAGGGGAAGCCGCAAGAAGCACGGCTTCCATCGACTCAAATCCGATTATTTAGTACTGGCTACAGTCTCTTTCACCGAGGCATCGACCAGGCTGTTCACCGTGCCCGATTGTTTCTGCTTTTCGATGAACTGATTCAACACGGCGACGTCGGCAGCAGGCGTTTCCTTGCGGATACCGAAGGCAATGCCCTGTTGCGCGAGCAGCGGATTCGGCTTGAACACTTCGGCCCAGTCGGGATGGGCGCGCACGAGCAGCAGGTTCGTCATGTTGTCGTCGGCGAGCAGATCGGCGCGCTTGGACATAAGCGCGAGACGCGTTTCATCGAAGCCAGGCAAGCGCATGATGGTCGCTTGCTTGAGCACGGACGAAATGGCCTTGTCCTGCGCCGTACCGGACATCACCGTGACCGTGGTGCCGGGTTTGTCGATATCGGCGATGGCGTGAATCTGCTTCGGCACCTTCGGGTTGTTCTTGTTGTACGTGAAGGTCACGCTGTAATCGACCACTGGTTCGGAAAACGAAATAGCTTTGCGGCGTTCCGGCGTGTCATTCAGCGACAGCGACATATCCCACTTCTCGGATTGCAGACCCGCGACGATGTTGTCCCACGTCGTATCCACGTACTCCACTTTCACCTTCAGCACTTGTTCACCGAACTGACGGCACAGGTCAGGAAACACGCCGCTGTAGGTTCCCGTCTTCGGGTCCTTCATGGTGTACGGCGGCGACGTGGCGATACCACAGCGCAGCACGCCCGCCTTGCGTACGTCCTGCCACGTATTGTCCTGCGCGTATGCAACCGAACTGGCGGCCAGCGCGCCGAAAATCGTTGCGCCGATTAAAGCGCGACCGAGCATTCCAGACATCTTCAACATGATCAACCTCTGCAAATAAGGGTTCCAATTTCCGATATACGACGATGCTTTTTTGCTGCGCGCCAATGCCTTACTTCAATTCAAAAATGCCTTCAAGTTCGACCGCCACGCCGCGCGGCAACGAGATGCAGCCAACTGCCGCACGCGTGTGGCGGCCTGCATGGCCGAGCACGGCGACCATGAGATCGGATGCGCCATTGATGACCTTCGGGTGATCGGTGAAGTCGTCGGTCGCGTTGACAAAACCGCCCAGCCGCACGCATCCCGCGACGCGATTGAAGTCGCCCTCCACCGCACGATCCACCTGCGCTAGCATGTTCACGGCACAAAGTCGCGCCGCCGCTTGTCCATCTTCGAGCGATACGTTCTTGCCAAGCTTGCCGACGTAATGATCGACGCCATCCAGCACCGGCACTTGCCCCGACACGTACAGCAGATTGCCGACCTTCTTCACCGGCAGGAAATTCGCGCCGGGTTTCGGTGCGGATTGCGGCAACGCGATACCGAGTTCCTGCAAGCGTTCCTTGAGACTCGAATTCATTTCTTAAACTCCTTCGGATTACTTCGCATTTCGTGCCGTGTTCGAACGAGCGCGATCGATCTTGTCACCGTCGAACACGACCTTGTGGCGCTGTTCCGCATACTCGCGCGTGATCTTTCCGTTGGCGAGATCGGCTTCGATACCTTCCAGCGTTCGCTTGAGCGGATCGCCATAACCGCCGCCGCCGGCCTGTTCGTGACGAATGATCGCGCCGCGATGCAGCGTGCGCGTGAACTTGCTGGGCAGCGGCGACAAGCCATCGTCCGAGCGCAGATAGTTGGCCGAGCACGCACCCGATCCACCGCCAAACAAGCCATAAGGCGCGTGATTGGCGCGATCCGACCGAATCTGCGCGACCACTTCTTCCGCTTCGATCCGATACTCGCGCACCAGCCCCAGCCCGCCGCGATACTCACCCGCGCCGCCCGAATCCTCGGCAAAGCCATACGCTTCCATCACGATCGGATAACGCGCTTCGAGCGTTTCGATCGGCATATTCGACATGTTCTGCGATGGATTCGTCACGCCTTCCATGCCGTCCTTGTTGAAGCGTCCGCCCCACGCGCCGTTGATCATGTCCACCAGAATGAACGGCTCGCTCGCGCCCTTTGCATAGCCGCTCAGCGCGATCACCGTGTTGCCGCCTTCGCCTGCCGCCATCACTTTCTTCGGTGCAATCTGTGCCAATGCACCGAGCACGCAATCCACCACGCGATACCCCGTCAAAGCACGTGCGGCCACGGGCGCGGGCATACGCGGATTGAGAATTGAGCCTTCAGGCGCGGTGATTTCAATGCAGCGATACACGCCCGCGTTGTTCGGCACATCGGCTTCGAGTGCGCAGCGTACGCTGAGATAGGTAGCAGACTTAACGAACGACAATGTCGAGTTGATCGCGCCGCGCACTTGCGGCGACGATCCCGCGAAGTCCACACTGACCTTCGATCCTTCCACCGTGATCGCGCATTGAATTGGAATCGCGTCTTCGGAAAAACCGTCGTTGTCGATGTAATCCGTGAAGCGATACACGCCATCGGGCCACGCTTCGATGGCCTGACGCGTAAGTCTTTCACCGTAATCGAGCAGTTCATCGAAATAGCTTTGCAGATTCTCTTCGCCGTATCGGCCGATCATACGCAGCAGTTCACGCTCACCGATATTGCAGGTTGCAAGCTGCGCATCGAGATCGCCCATCA
>NZ_JAQFVG010000024.1:9613-37638 GCF_029439455.1 Caballeronia sp. BR00000012568055
GACGCACGTTTTTCTTGATGATGTTGATGAGCGTTTCGTTCGGCTCGCCGCGCACATACAGCTTGGTCGGCGGAATGCGAATGCCTTCCTGGAAGATCTCGGTCGAGTCCGCTGCGTTCGAACCCGGCACGCGGCCACCGACATCGCAATGGTGAGCGATCACCACCGAAAACCCTTGCAAACGCTTCTCATGAAAGATTGGCTTGAACATGAAGATATCCGGCAAGTGCATGCCGCCTTCATACGGATCGTTCAGGATGATGACGTCGCCGGGCTCGACCGTCGCCGCGTATTTTTCGATGATGACATCTACCGCATCGGGCACCGCGCCCAGATGCAGCGCCACCGTTTTTGCCTGCGCGAGAATGCGGCCTTTGGCGTCGCACATCGTGACGGAATAATCGAGCACGTCGCGGATGATCGGCGAACGGGCGGTGCGCATCACGGCGAAGGCCATGTCGTCCACAATGGTGTCGAGCGCGTTTTTGACAACCGCGAAAGTGATCGGGTCAACGTTACGTTGGGTCATGACTACTCCAGTGGAATCCGGTGAAATCAGTCGAGAGAGGCGATCACGCTGCCGACCTTGTCCGTGCTCACGCGCCAGCCCGGCGGAATCACGATGGTGGTGTCGGAGCTTTCGAGAATCACCGGTCCTGTGAGCGGCTTGTCGAGCTTCGCGCGCGGCACAATCGGCGTGTCGATCCAGCCGGTTTTGCGATCGAAATAGACGCGACGCGTGCTCTTTTCTGCGGTGCTTCCCGCTGATTTAGCGCTACGGATATCGTTGAAATCGAGCGTGCTGGTCGCCACACCGCGCGCGAGCAGACGCACGTTGGCGCATTCGATCGCATCGTTGGAGGCGTAACCGTAGATCGCGGCGTAGGCATCGCGGAAGCCTTGACGCAGTGTTTCGCGCAAGTCTTCGCTGAAGTGATCCGGAAGGCGCACGGGTATTTCGTAATCCTGTCCTTTGAAGCGCATGTCCAAATCGAATACATATTCGATGCGATCCGCCGAATAGCCTTCCTCAGCGAGTGCCTTGCGCGCGTCCTCGCGCATTTCCGCCACTACGCCCGCGAGCGCATCGATGTTCAACGTATCGAGCAGACTCAGCGACGGACGCACGAAATAGCGTTCGACGGCACCGGCCAGCATGCCCATTGCAGTGAACACACCGGGTGCGGCTGGGAACACCACGCGCTTCATATCGAGCGCGCGCGCCAGATCGCACGCATGCACCGGGCCAGAACCGCCGAACGCGACCAGCGTGAAATCGCGCGGATCGACGCCGCGTTCCACCGTCACGGCCTTGATGGTGCGCGCCATGTTCACGTTCACCACTTCGCGAATACCCACCGCCGTCTCTTCGATACCGATACCCAGCGGCTCGGCGAGCAGCGTATTCACAGCATCGCGAGCGGCCTGGATATTCAGCTCCATCGTGCCGCCTGCGAGCTTCTGCGGCAGGAAGCCGAGAATGGCGTTCGCATCGGTCACGGTCGGCTTTTCCCCGCCGATGCCATAGCACACCGGCCCCGGATACGCGCCCGCTGACACGGGACCGACGTTCAGCAGACCGCCCGCATCGGTCCAGGCAATCGAACCCGCGCCGCTGCCCACTTCGGCCACGTCGATAGTCGGCACGCGCATCATGTAGCCGCCCGCCTTGATAAAGCGGCTCGGCGTGGAAATGCCCGCGCGGAACTCGTATTCGTTGGTGCGCGCGAGTTGCCCGTCGTGAATCAGCGAAGCCGATGCCGTTGTGCCGCCCATATCGAATACGACAAGTTCTTTCTCGCTGATTGCATCGCCCAGACGGCCCGCGCCGACCACGCCCGCCGATCGCCCCGACGAGATAAAGAACACCGGCGTATCCTGCGCGATGCGCGCGCTCGACAAGCCGCCGTTCGAATTGCTTACCAGCAGCGGCGCATTGACACCGATGCGCTTTAATCCGGACTCCAAACGTTGCAGATACGTCCGCAGCGCGGGCAGCACGTAGGCATTCACCACGGTCGTGGACGTACGTTCGTATTCGCGCAATTCAGGCAGCACCGAAATCGACGCCGTCACGCTGATATCCGGAAACGCTTCCTGACAGGCTTCGAGCGCGGCCTTTTCATTCGCGCCGTTCTTGTACGAGTTGATAAAGCAGATCGCCACCGACTCGACGCCTTCGTTCTGGAAGAATTTGCCTGCTTCGATCACCTGATCAATCGGCGTGGCACGCAGCACGTCGCCCGACGCGAGCACGCGCTCGTCGATCTCCAGACGATAGCGGCGCTCGACCAGCGGCACCGGCTTGTCCCACGACAGATCGAACATGGTCGGTGTGCGCACCCGGCCGATTTCGAGCACATCGCGGAAGCCCTTCGTGGTGATCAGGCCGCATTTCGCGCCGACCTTTTGCAGCATGGTGTTCGAACCGACCGTGGTGCCGTGCAGCACCTCGGTCACATCGGACGTCTTCATGCCCGCCTGTTCGAGGATGCGCTGCACGCCCGTCAATACCGCCTCTTCGGGCGCTGCGGGCGTCGAAGAGACCTTGGTGAAGGTCACATATCCCTTGTCGTCGAGCAACACAAGGTCCGTGAAAGTGCCGCCGATGTCGACACCAATTCTCGCGCTTGCCATATTGATTCCCGATCGTTCGAGCCACCGGCGCCGTCAGGCCGTGTTGCTGGCTCGGTTCCAAGTTGAAGGTATGGAATGGATGATTCGCGACGACATTTGGCTGCGATTGTCGACACAGCCTCTACAGCGTTTTCGTCGCATTCAGTGCATCTCATCCATGCATCGCATTGTCGATCAAAAAACGACAATGTCAACGAGGAAAAAATAATTCGCCGCGCAACTCGCGCTTAAATCCTTATCCAGTATGGCTTTACGGTGCTAATGAGGGTAAACATGCATCAGGCTTTTCCCGTCCGATTTCTTGACATCCCGTCGTGACGATGTGAGCATTGTCGTCATTAGATCGACGATATTTATCTATCGGGAGGGAAATATGCCGGACAAGGAAACGGTTGTCGTCACGGGCGCGGCGAGCGGTATTGGCGAGGCGTGTGCGCTGCGCTTTGCGCGCGATGGATATTGCGTGGTGCTGGCGGATGTGAACGCGGCAGGCGGTGCGCGGATCGCCGACGAATTGCGCGATGAAAAGCTCGACGCGCATTTCCGGCAGGTCGATCTGTCGAGCGAAGAGAACGTGAGCGCGTTCGCGGCGGCGGTGATTGCGGAGCATGGCGCGCCGCACGCGCTTGTGAATGCGGGCGGCATTCTGCAAAACGCGGTGCGCGTGCTCGACATGGAGATCGCGGAATTCGACCGCTTGTTCCAGATCAATGTGCGCGGCACGCTGCTGGCATCGCGGGCATTCGGCGCGGCCATGTGCGAAGCGGGGCGCGGATCGATCATCAATCTTTGTTCGCTGACGACGTTCCGCTCGTCCGCGCAAGTGGCTTACACCGTCGGCAAGTCGGGGCTCAGGGGGCTGACGGAAAGCATGGCGGCGGAATGGGGACCGCGCGGCGTGCGCGTGAATGCGGTCGCGCCGGGCTATACGCTCACGCAGGCCATGCAGGCGCGCATCGACAGCGGGCAACGCGATCCGGATGCGGTGATCGAACGTTCGGCGCTGCGCCGCTTCGTGAAGCCCTCCGAAGTCGCGGACGCGATCAGCTTTCTCTGCTCGAACGATGCCGCCGCGATCACGGGCGTCACGCTGCCGATCGATTGCGGATGGCTCGTGACGACGGCATATCAGGCTTACGCCTCACAACCTCAGTAATCCAAATTAATGACAAGGACTGCAATGCCCATCATTCAAGTGCAAATGCTCGCTGGCAGAACGCTGGAGCAAAAATCCGAACTCGCCGAAGTATTGACGCGCGAGACTGCGCGCATCACCCGTTGTTCACAGGCGGATGTGCAGATCGTGTTCGATGAAAAAGCCCACGCGAGTTGGGCGGTGGGTGGCCGGCTGGTCTCGGGTCACGCGAGCGCGCAAGCCGAGCAAGGCTGAATCGCGGTAAAGAAAAACCCGGCGGCAAAGCGAGACTTTGCCGCCGGGTTTCGTCATGTCATGCGCGTTTGCTGGCCGGATAGTCGAGTGGCATTTGCGCGGTGAGATTGCGGTCGAGGAACTGCATGAAGCGGCCCTTGAACTGCACCGCGTGCTGATGCGCGGAGGCTTCGGCCCAGTCCGCATCGCCCGCTTCGATAGCGGCGACCATATCCGTGTGGTCGCTCGCCATTTCCTCGGGGCCCATGTTCGCGAGCGTCTGGAACTGGAAGTGAAGGTTGAGCATGCGCCGGCCTTCTTCGAGCAAGCGGCGGTAGATATCGGCGAAATAGACGTTCTTTGCAGCGCGCGCGACGGCCATATGGAACTCGTAGTTTTTCTCGATCATATCCAGGCTATTGCGCTTTCTGATGCTCGCCGCCGCCGCTTTCTCGTACACCTTGGCGGCCAGCCGGATAGTCTGAATATCCTCGTCCGTGCGATGCAATGCGGCGAGCCGCGTGGTCACGCGTTGCAGCAGATCCAGCGCATCGAGAAACTCCGGCACGCGGGCAAAGTCCATCGGCGCGACCACGTTGCCGCGATTCGGCAGAATATTGACCAGCCCTTCGGCCGACAAACGCACCAGCGCCTCACGCACCGGCGAGCGCGACACGCCGAAGCGTTCGGCCACGCCCTGCTCGTCGAGGTGCGTGCCCGGCGCGAGTTTCATCGTGAGGATTTCGTTGCGCAGAGTGACATAGACGCGCGCCGTGCCGGTTTCCTTGGCGCCTTGAATGTCTGCTACCGGTTCTTTTGCCATTTTGCTGTTCCGCTTTGTCTTTCGACTTGAGCCGAAAATTGTTCGGACCCTTGTCGACGTAATGCCGACAATTGTACTCTTGTTTGAGTGCGTAAAACTCGTTCGTGGAGCCGTCATGCGCTTTCGCTTTTTTGTTCTCGCGTTCATGTCCTTACTTTCGATGGCCGTCGGCGCGCAGAACACGTCGTCGCAAGTGGTCAAAATCGGGATCGCCGCGCCGCTCACGGGATTTTCCGCATCGAATGGAAAGGATGTCGAGAACGCGGCGCGGCTCGCGTTTGAAGAGGCGAACGCGCAAGGACTCGTGATTGGCGGCAAAAAGATCGTGTTCGATATCGACGCTCAGGACGACGCAGCCGATCCCAAAACCGCCGTGCTGATCGCACAACGCTTCGTCGATGAAGGCGTGAGCGGTGTGATCGGCCATTACAATTCGGGGTGTTCGGTGGCGGCGTCGGCGGTGTATCGGCGAGCGGGAATCGTGCAGATTTCGCCGACATCGAGTTCGCCTTCGTACACGGCGCAAGGTTTCGAGACCACGTTTCGCACCATCAGCAATGACGATCAAATGGCTTCGCTGGCGGCTAAATATTCGGTCGAAACGCTCGGCGCCAAGCGTATTGCCGTGATCGACGACAGCACGGATTACGGCACGAACCTCGTTACGGAATACGTCAAGCTCATTCAGAAACAAGGTGCGCAAATGGTCTCATGGCAATACACGACGCCCAGTTCGATCGACTTCCGCGCGCTGCTGACGACCATCAAAGGGCTGAATCCCGATCTGATTTTGTATGTCGGTCAGGATATCCAGGCGGCTGGTCTCGCCAAACGGATTCGGCAGTTGGGAATAAGGGCTAAATTCATGGGCGAAGGCGGATTCACCAACGAGCATTTCCTTCCGCTTGCGGGGCAAGGCGCGAAAGGTATGCTTAGCTGGGAGTACGGATTGCCGCGCGATCGCATGCCGCGTGCGGCCGAACTCGATGCCAAATTGAAGGCGCGCTTTGGCGTAGGCATCGTGCAATTTGCGCCGCTTGCATACGACGCCGCATGGGCGATGATCAACGCGATGAAAGCCGCTGAATCCACCGACCCGAATCAATATTTAGGTTCACTGAAGACTCGCTCATTCGACGGCGTCACCGGCCCGATTGCGTTCACGTCCACGGGCGATCTGCGCGATGCATCGGCTACACTTTATGAGGAAGCGAACGGCAAGTGGAACGTGCTCGCGGTCGAACGAACCGTTGGAAAATAGGCTCGTTTATGCGAAATGCATTCTTCAGCATGTCATGGCGCTTCTGATAATCCGCGCATCACCCGACTCCGAATTTTGCATGCGGCCATGCCGCCGGTGATGTCAAGAGCGCGTTGGACACGCGTTGATCATCGCGCTGGGGCAGACGCCGAACGCGCGGCGGAACGAGCGCGTGAAATACGAGAGGTCATTGAACCCGACTTCATAAGCGACCTCTTTCACCAGCGCATCCGATGAAACCAGCCGCTCGCGCGCCCGCGCCATGCGATAACGCAACAAATACTGGCCGAAGCTTGCCTGATGCTCTTTCCTGAAGGTCCGACAAAACTGCGATGCGCTCAGCCTGCATGCAGCGGCAACGTCGCTGAGCAGGATTCGGCCTGCGTAATGCTCGGCGATATATGAAACGGCGCGCGACGTGCGCAGCGCCTGCCGGTCCGATCCTTCTCGCATCTGCGTCATGATCGTCGCTCCCTCGTGCTGTCCATACGTTGAACCTTGAGCGCGTATGCCTCAACCCGCAGCTTGCAGGGCCGCGGTCCCTGCTTCAGCAGGTATCGATATCGTTTTCGCGCAAGACAGCAAGATCGTCATAACGCCTACATCGATACGAACACTATGCTTTCAAGGCACGCGCCCGCCCGCGCGATTCCTCAGAAGGAGAGTGAGATGGCTTATATGACCAAGCGCTTCGGATGGCTGCGCGATCTGCCCGATCATCGGGATCATCTTTATTCGGCGCCGCAGGCCGCGCTCGCCACCTTGCCGCCAAAAGTCGATCTGCGCAGCAAGTGCCCGCCCGTCTACGATCAGGGCGATCTCGGCAGTTGCACGGGTAATGGCATTGCCGGTGCTTTGCAATTCGAGCGCATGAAACAAGGGCTCAAACCGGATTTCGTGCCGTCGCGGCTATTCATCTACTACAACGAACGGGTGATCGAACACTCCGTCGCATCGGACAATGGCGCGATGATTCGTGACGGTATCAAGTCGGTATCCAAACAAGGTGATTGTCCGGAAACGAGCTGGCCCTATGATCTCAGCAAGTTTGCCGACAAACCCACCGCCAAGTGCTACAAGGAAGCGCTCAAATACAAGACCGTGCAATATCAGCGGCTCGTGCAGACGCTCAGTCAAATGAAAGGCTGTCTCGCGGATGGCTTCCCGTTCGTGTTCGGCTTCGTGGTCTACGACAGCTTCGACAGCCCCGCCGTCAAATCAAGCGGCAACGTGCCCTTGCCCACGATGTCCGAGTCTATCCTCGGCGGTCATTGCGTGCTCGCAGTCGGTTACGACGATGCCGCGCAGCATTTCATCTTCCGCAATTCATACGGTCCCGGCTGGGGCAAGAAGGGCTACGGCACGATTCCGTACGCCTATCTCACCGACACGCAACTTTCATCGGACTACTGGACGATTAGGCTGATCGCAGCATAAAAGGCGCTGTTACCAGGGGCGCACCACCAGCCGCAACGCGCCCTTGATGCCGGGCTTCCCGCCGCTATCGAACGGAATCGACACAGACGCCGTCTTGTTGTTCAGCAGGTCGATGGCCTGATTCTGCGTGTCGCCGTCGTTCCAGCCGAAGTCCGCGCGCCACGGGCCGAGCGGATCGGTATCGGGCGGCGGCGAGACGCGCACAATCGCGGTGCCGCTGAAGAGATCGGTGCCTTCAAAATGGCCGTCGGGCCAGAAGCGCTTTTCTATTTCGTAGTCCGGTACTTTTACGGCGAAGATCATCGCGTAAGACAGCGTTTGTGAGCTGACATCCACGCGCGATCGCTTCGACAAAAACACGCTCGACATATAGACGGTTTTCGCGCCTTGATCGTCGCCGGTGAGTTGCTGATGCGTGCGGATGGCCGGCGAATCCTCCACGGACTTGCGCCGTGTGAGAAACCATCGCTTGCCGCGCGGCGAGGCGCACATCTCGAACTGATACAGCGCCGTGACCTTGTCCGCATCTTTCTCAAGCTCGGCAGGCAGCGTGACCGATTCGACATCCACCCAGATATCCACGCGCACATCGCCGAACAGAAAGCGCACCAGATTCTGATACGCCTCCTCCGAATTGACGATGCCGTAATAGCCCGAGTGCGAGCGGAACGCATACGCCGTCGCCACCTGTGTGGGCGGCGCGTCGCCGGTGTCATCGACACCCCAGAGCGATGCGTTATCGATCCGCACCAACCCGTCGCTGCCATTACCGACGAAAGCGCGCACCACGCCCTGCGCCACTTCATAATCGCCGCGATTCGTGCCGACCATGCAGAAAATGTTGTCGGCAGAAATGGCGCTTTGCGGAATCAGATCGACGCGGTTATTGAACCTCGGCGAGATCGCGCCGAGATTCAGATACGTCGTCATCTGGTCACGATTGAAGGTGTACGCCTGCTCCGCCGTGAGCCACGAAGGCACGTTGATGCCGAGCACATCGATACCATTGTGCGGTGTCGCAAACGTGAAAAAGCGCTTGATGCCCTTGCGCATGGGAACGAAGTCCGGGTTCGCGCTTTGCAAAAACGCGCGCGCGACGAGACCGCCCATCGAATGCGCGACGAGGTGATAACCGAAGTCTTCCTCTTTCATCGGCTCGCTGCCATCTGCAGGCTGATGCTGAAGCACCAGTTCCTTCACGCGCTTGAGCAAATCGTTCAGGCCTGCTGCATAAACCGTGATGTTTCTGGATTTACCGTCGCCCAGCGCGTCCGATCCATCGTCGTAATAGCGGTAGATCACAATCGATGCAGGCGGCAAGCCGGGAATTTCGTTACCCTTATCATCCCGGCGCGGCCGCCAGTCCGGATCCATGATGTCGTAGCCATCCTGATACGCATGCTGATACTGATATTCCGACGCCAGCCGCACGATCGGCGACTCGAACACGAACTTGGCCGCACGCCGGTCCAACGCGTTGGTCGCGCGGTACAAGGTCGAACCGACGTTGAAGCCGCAGAACGGATCGGCGGCGGTTTCGTTTCGTTCGGACACCGTCATTGCATAACCGCGGATATAAACGATCGGGTAGCGCGTTGACATGACTTCTCCGTTGAACCACGAGTTGGACCGGACATCGGGGCAAGTGCGAGGAAGGCGTGCGAAATAAAGCTGAAAGTAATTTAGAAAGAAAGTGGCCGGGTTGCAAGGACAATCATCAGCGTTATGGGCTGATCACTCGAATATCGCGCGATATTCCGGCGACGCATCCGCACGCGTGTTGAGTTCGAACATCACGCCGCCCGGCGCGCGGCAGAAGAATCGCGATCCGCGTCCGTTGTTGAAGATGCCCGTTTCCATTTCCACGCCTTCTGCAACGAAGCGATCGTAAAGCGCCTGTACATCGTCGAATGTCGCGAGCTCGAAACCTGCGTGGAACGCGCGCGGATATTCCGGCACGGCGTCTCTGACATGATCGATCACGACATCGAAACCGGGACGTTTGAGAATGGCCGAGCCTTCCCGCGTGCTCGACACGGTGAAGCCGAGATAACGCTCGAAAAAGCCAGCGGTCGCGGGGACATCGGCGGAAGGAAAGCTGAGGTGATTGAGCTTCATGCTCTGGGTGATATCAGTCATCATCGTTCTCTTGAGAAGGGCGGCGCACCATGCGTTGCCCGATGACTGAAGAATATAAGCAAAAGCTCACATTCGACTACTCGCTTTAGATGCGCGGCGCGAAGCCCGCGCGGCGCGGCTTTCGGCGGCATGTTTTCGATACATCCACACGCGCCCTGCTCACATTCGGCGCTAATCGCTGGTGCGTGCGAGGTAGCCGAATACCGCTGCGCGCAGCCGCCGTTCGAGGTCTTCGATATCGTTTTCGCCGCGTTCGCCCGCTGCATCGACCATGCCGCGAATGATCGCGAGCACATCGTTGATCGCTACGTCCGGGCGCGGATGACGCGGCGCGGCGCGTGCCATCACATCGATAAACACGCCTTCGAGTTCCTTCTTCGATACGGCATCGCGCAGGCCCGGACGCGCTTCTTCGAGATCGAGCAGACGCGCAAGCATAGGCCGTTGCAATTGCTGACGTACGGCCGCGCCGATCAGATATTCGAGCGCCGCCTTGCCGCTGCGTTTGGAGAGCGCGATGGACGCATCGGCATGAAAACGCTGTGTTTCACGGTGAATCAGCGCGACTGTCAACGCGTCCTTGCCCGGAAAGTACTGATACAACGAGCCGATACTGACGCCCGCGCGACGCGCCACCGCGTTCGTATTGAAGCCTTCGAAACCATCCGCTTCGAGCACTTGCGCGGCAGCTTCGACGATGGATGCCACGGTGTCTTCCGCGCGCGACTGCTGCGGTGTCTTGCGTGGACGCGTGTGTTTGTGGCTCATAGGTTTTGATAACAGCGATCCAATTGAATAAAAGGGCTTGATTAACGATGTTTTATCAGAAGAAAGCTGGCGTGAGTCTTGCTGCATCGCAGCATCTCATTCTTCGATCAGAGGCCTTCATGCGAGCATCCAAGCCCGTTATGGCCCGTTTGAAACTAGGCGATCGCGAGATTATCGCGAGCTTCCATGCATCGTCCGGTCAGTTACGCATTACCGAGGGCGCGAAAATTTTGCAGGCGCTGCGCCCGCCTGACTCGTGGCTTGCGATGGCATCGATCAGTCAGGAGAGCGGCTGGGGCACGCGTCCGACGGTGGAAGATCTGAGCGCTTACTTACAAGGTTTCGTGTCTTCGCAGGCCGCTGCGTCGCGCGATGCGTGAATGATAATCCATTCGTTCGATATCCTGAATTACGCATACGCTGCTGAACAGATGGCAGTTGCATCGGCTGATTTTCTCGCTATAAAAGAAGTGTAGTGGTGCGGTGCAGAGGCGCACCGAACCACTTACTTCAGAGAGGATCGTCATGAAGCTGATCGTCTTGCTGTCACTGGCGCTTCTCGCCTCATTTGCGATTCACGCGCAAGCCGAACAAGGCGATGCAGAGGACCGCGCGCTGCTCGAACAATATGTCGCGCAACAGCGTGCGCCGGCTCCGGCTCCTACTCCAACGAAAGTTGCTACGACCAAGGAAGACAAAGCGCCGACGGCTGCATCGGCGCCCTGATTCAAGGCTTATTGACCTGGCTTCAATACCACGCGAAAGCGCGCCTTGCCGCTCATCATGCGGTCGTACGCTTCGGCCGCACGCGACAGCGGATACTCCTCGGTCATGGGCTTCACGCCCGATAAGGCGCTGAACGCGAGCGTTTCCTGCGAATCCGCTGCCGTGCCGGACGGCCATCCCTGCACCGAATTGCGGCCCATGATGAACTGCGTGATCGGCACTTCCACCGGCTCTTCGGAAATGCCGACCATGATCATCTTGCCGTTCAAACCCAGCCCGCCGATCGCCGCGCTCATCGCTTTGCCGCTGGTGGCCGTCGCCAGAATCACGCGCGCCCCGCCGAGTGCCTGAAGCGCTTCAGCCACATTCTGCGTTTCACTGTCGATGTAATGATGCGCGCCGAGTTCCTTCGCAAGCGGCGCCTTGTCCTGACCACGCGCGATCGCCACCGTCACAAAGCCCATCTTGCGCGCGAACTGCACGCCCAGATGACCCAATCCGCCGATGCCGAGAATCGCGGCGACATCGCCTGCGCGCGCGCCGCTGTTGCGCAACGCGTTGAAGGTGGTGATGCCCGCGCACAGCAACGGCGCGGCGTCGATATCGTTGAGATCGTCTGGCATGCGCGCCAGCGCTTCCTGCGGCGCGATCATGTAATCCGCGTAACCGCCGTCATAGCTGATGCCGGGTACGAGCGCGTGTTTGCACAACACGAAGTCACCGTGCCGGCAATGCTCGCAATGGCCGCAATGCCCGCCGTGCCAGCCCACACCGATACGTTGCCCCACTTCCCATCCTTCGACGCCCGCACCTGTCTTTTCGATCACGCCTGCTATTTCATGGCCCGGCACGCGCGGGAGTTGCAGGCCGGGCCAGAGGCCTTCTTTGGTGAGTGAATCGCTATGGCAGATTCCGCAGGCCTGTACTTTGATCAGCACATGACCATAGGAAGGTTCGGGAATATCGCGCTCTACCAGTTCGAGAGGACCGCCTGCTTTCGTTACCTGCACTGCGTGCATCGTCGGCATTGTTGGCTCCTTCAGGGGGATGGGCGCGTTTGGCGCGCGCGTCGCCCTCGATGGTATTACGATTTTTGCAGGGATTCAGGCAGCGTGCGCGGCTCTGATCTTATGAAAGCGAACCCTCACTGCGCCACCTTCCCCTGCTCCACCGGCCACCCGCGCATCATCACACCCACTTCCTCGGTCAGCCATTCCCTGAACTGGCCATACTCGTCGCGCGTCTTCGCATTGCGATGCGTGCATAGATAATGATGCCGGTCATGAAACACCAGCGCATCTTCCACCGGCCGCACCAGCTTCTTCTGCTCGACCTGCCGATGCACCAGATGATGCCACCCGAGCAACGTACCTTCACCCGCCTCGGCCTGCGCCACCAGCAAGCGGTAATCGTTACTCTCGAGATGTTCATGCTGATCGAGCCGGTCCGAGCCATCGCCCTGCTGATACCAGTTTTTCCACACACGCCAATCGACGTGTTCACACACTTGCGCGCGCCCGAGCAAGGAAAGGCTCAAGGTAGGATGCGCCAGCAAATCGAGCGGCTTGAGCGTGCGTCCATGAAAATGCCGCTCGTGAAACTGCACACTGCACACCGGATAAACGATGTCATGAAACAGCGGCTCGACTTCGTATTCCGCTTCGCGCGGCGGAATCTTGGTGATGATGACATCCGGCTCCATCAGTTCATCGAGTTCCATGAAGTTCTCCGTGACCATCACATGAAGGCGAATAGTCGGAAAACGCCTGCGAAACTCGGGCAATCTGAACGATAACCACAGCGCCGAAAACGTATGCGATATGCAGATGGTCAGCGCGTGACGATCGATCCTTCGCACCGCCTGCGCCGCTTCCGCGATATTCATGATCGACAGATACGACGCGTTGTACAGAATGCGCCCCGCATCCGTGAGCGCGATATGCCGCCCGGTGCGCTCGAACAGGGCAACTTCGAGCGTGTCTTCCAGTTCCTTAATCTGACGGCCCACCGCCGCCTGCGTGACGCACAGGACTTCGGCCGCCTGCGTGAAGCTCTCATAGCGCGCGGCCGTCACGAAGCACCGTAACGCGCGCAACGACGGCATCTGCGCGAGCAGCCGATCCGCGAACTGTTGTTTCTTCTGCATGTGAATGACCTTCGTGTCGCCTGGCTGATTGTCGTTGTTGTATCGGCACCGCCCGGTGGCGCCATGCACATGATAGCCCGACAAAATCGAACGAGCCACGACCTTCGCCGTGGCTCGTCTTTACCGCATGATACAAGGGCTTTTAGTCGAGTTTGAGCCAGGTGGTCTTCAACTCGCAGTATTGATCGTGCGCGTAGACAGACTTGTCTCTTCCGCCGAAACCCGACTGCTTGAAACCACCGAACGGCGTCGATAAATCGCCTTCGCCGAAGCAATTCACTGTGACCGTGCCCGCCCGAATGCGCGCCGCGATCTTGTGCGCGTGATTCACATTGTCCGTCCACAGCGACGCCGCGAGTCCGTAGCACGTGTCGTTGGCAATACGCACGGCTTCATCGATATCCGAGTATTCGATAAAGCAGACCACCGGCCCGAACACTTCGTCGCGCGCAATGCTCATCTCCGGCGTGACGTTATCGAAAATAGTTGGCTCTACGAACCAGCCACCGGTTTCTGTAAGCGTTGCGCGTCCGCCGCATGCCACGTGCGCGCCTTCGGACTTGGCCTGTTCGATATGACCCAGCACCTTCTGATAATGCTTTTCTTCGATCAGCGAACCGAGCTTCACATCGGGATCGAGCGGATCGCCGGTTCTCCAGCCTTCCAGCACGGCCTGCACTTTTTCCAGCAAGGCAGCCTTTTGGCTCGTATGCACCAGAATGCGCGAGCCTGCGCTGCAATTTTCGCCCATGTTCCAGAACGCGGCGGCAACCGCCTGTTCCGCGACGGCATCGAGATTGGCGACATCGGGCAAGACGACTTGCGGGTTTTTGCCACCGCACTCGAGCACCACTCGCTTGAGGTTCGTATCGGCGGAATAGCGCAGGAAGCGCTTGCCCGTTTCCGTGGAACCCGTGAACGCAACGAGATCGATATCCGCGTGCACACCGATAGCGTGGCCTGCGCTTTCGCCGAAACCCGTCACCACGCTGAATACGCCTGCGGGGATGCCCGCTTCCGCCGCCAGTTCTGCGATACGCAGCGTGGACAAGGAAGTCTGCTCCGCAGGCTTGACGATCACGCTATTGCCCACCGACAGCGCCGGGCCGATCTTCCATGCGAGCATCAACGCCGGGAAATTCCACGGCAAAACCGCGCCGACCACGCCGATCGGCTCGCGCGTAATCATGCTCACCACGCTCGCGCCAGAAGGCGACAGCGCGTCGTAACGCTTGTCCGTTACTTCGGCGTGCCAACGAATACATGATGCTGATTCGGGAATATCCAACCCGAGACATTCGCTGATCGGCTTGCCTGCTTCCAGCGCTTCGAGCAGCGCGAGTTCCTCGGCGTTGTCATCGATCAATTGCGCGAGACGCAGCAAGGTTGCCTTTCGTTGCGCGGGCGCGGCCTTCGACCACACGCCCGATTCGAACGCATTGCGCGCGGCGACCACGGCACGGTCAATATCCTTCGCATCGCATTTGGCAATCTCGGCAAGCACCTTTCCCGTCGAAGGATTCAGCGTATCGAAAGTTTCGTTCGATGCCGCCGCGCACCGCTTGCCATCGATAAACGCGCGCCCGTCGAGCGACAGGCTTTCTGCTCGTTGCTTCCATTCCTGATGCGTCGTCATGTCGTGTCCTCGAAAATTAAAGTTCGGCGCCCGCCGAGAATTCCTTCATCCAAATTGCCGCCGATACCGCGACGTCCGCGATCGGCCGCATCGGCAACGAACGCGGATGCGGCTGTTGCAGCAACTGATCGATCAACGCGTTCTTTTGCCCGAGCGCATATTCGGCGATCAACTTGCCTGCCGACGATCCGCGACTCAGACCCAGACCGTTGCATCCGACTGCTTCAAACACGCCCTCTTCGCGCTGGCCGAACAACGCACCGTTATTCGCCGACAGACACAGCGCGCCGCCCCACGTGTACTGCAATTCCACGTCCTTCAGCATCGGGAAACGCCGGTCGAAAGAACGTTGATGCAGTTGCTTCGACTTCGCCAGATCACTGTCCGATACCGACAGATTCGGCCTGAACGCGAAGTGATTGCGTACGCAGATGCGATTGGTCGCCAGACGCCGCACCGTGGTGCCCATCGGATCGGCGGGAATCAGCGACCATGAGTTCTGGCCACCGAGCGCGCGTATTTCATCGTCATTCATGACACGCGACATCGAGGCGAACGTGTACACCGGCAGCAAGCCGTTCGGATGTCCACCGAACGTGGCCGCATAGGCGTTGGTGCACAGCACGACACGCTTCGCTTCAATCGATCCGTTAACAAAGCGAAGCGTTTTTGTCTGTCCACGCGTTTCCATGCCTTTAACAGCGCTCATTTCGAACACTTTCACGTTTGCGGGCTGCGTGGCCGCAAGACCGCGCATCAGCGCGGCAGGCTGAACCGTGCTGCATCCCGGCGTGAACAACGCGCTCTTGTAGAAGCCCGTGCCCGTCACTTTCGCAATCGCGCTTTCATCGAGCCACGTACAGGCTTCGTCGATCCGATCCAGCCCTTCGGCAAAGTGCGTCAGCGCCGCGTGGCCCTTCTTGTTCACCGACGCGTGAAACTTGCCGTCATCGCGCCAGTCGCATTCGATGCCATGCTGCTTCACCGTCGCGCGCACATAGTCGATGCCGTGGCGTTGCAGACGCACATCCGCCTTGTCGGCCTCGACGCTGCGCGAATAGCTTTCACTGCTGATGTCGTGCGGCAGATCGACGAAGAAGCCCGAATTGCGTCCCGCCGTCGATCGGCCGACCCGATCGGCCTCCACCAAAGCCACCGACGCATCCGGCGCAAGTTCCGCCAGCCGCCGCGCCGCGCACAACCCCGTTATGCCGCCACCGACGACGACATAATCGAAGCGATGCACGCCCGTCACACTGACAGCAGGCGATGCGGGCGGCAGGCTTTCCCACCAGCCGTTCACGCCATCAGGCGCGGGAAAGCGCACGAAGTCCAGTTTCGAGGCCATGCACGTTTTATTATTTAGTTAGCGTTGCGAATCAAAGGCTGAATGATCTTGGCAAAAACGGTACGTTCCGCTTCATCAAGCCCGCCGAGCGGTGCGCGCGCCTGACCGACACGCGTGCCTGCGAGTTCGCAGCCGTATCGAACGTATTGAATGAACTTGCCGCTACGTTCCAGCAGTTCGAGCACGGGCAGCAATTGCGTCATCAGCTTGCGGCCTTGCGTGAAATCACCCTTCAGGCAAGCGTTCAACAGATCGACGTGCGCTTCCGGCAAGAAGTTCGATGCACCCGCGACCCAGCTTTTCACGCCCCACGCGAAGAATTCGAGCGCCTGATCGTCCATGCCGCAACTGAGCACGAAACGCTCCGGCAAATGCGTCGCCAGATGATGCAGATGGGCGATATCGCCCGTGCTTTCTTTCATCGCCTGGAAGTTGGGGCGCTCGAGCAAGGCTTCGAGCACTTCATCGCCAATCGCGGTGCCGGTGCGTGCGGGGAAGTTGTACAGCATGATCGGCATGTCGAGCGCATCGTCCACTTTCTTCAGATGCGTCAGCAACTCTTCCTGCGTCGGCTGCACGTAGTAGGGCGCGGCGATCAGCAACGCATCAAGACCCGCGCGCTTGGCTTCATGCCCTAAACGCAGCACTTCGGCCGTGGTCGTCGCGTTGATGCCGGCGGTGAGATAGGTCTTGCCGCCCGCTGCCTGCGCCACCGTATCGAATGTTTTCACGCGCTCGTCGAAACTCAGCGCGTAGTATTCGCCCGTTGTGCCGCCTACGCCCAGACCTGAGACACGTCCCGCGAGATTCGCGGCGTGCTTGCCGAGCAAATCGTGATCAATTTCGCCGTCGGCCTTGAACGGGGTGACCAGCGGGGTATGTACGCCTTCGAAGCTCATATCAATTCTCTCTGTGTTGTATCGATGCGCGGCGCGGCTCAGGCCAACGCTTCGGCATGCGAATAAATCGGGAACTGGTTGCACAACTCGCGCACTCGCGCGCGCACGGTGCGTTCGACCTGCTCGTCGCCCGCAGGCTCTTTTTCGAGCGCGGACAGGACTTCCAGAATCATCTCGCCCACTTGTTCGAACTGCGCAATACCGAAGCCGCGCGTGGTGCCCGCAGGCGTGCCCAGACGAATGCCGGAGGTGACCATCGGGTTTTCCGTATCGAACGGAATGCCGTTTTTGTTGCACGTGATACCCGCGCGTTCCAGCGCCTTCTCCGCTTGCGTGCCGGTAAGATGCTTGCCGCGCAAATCGACCAGCAACAGATGGTTGTCCGTGCCGCCCGTGACGAGGCTCAGACCGCCCGCTTGCAATACGCGGCCCAGCGCCTGCGCGTTCTCCAGTACACGTTCAATATACGCCGTAAATTCAGGCCTCAACGCTTCACCGAAGGCCACTGCCTTGCCTGCGATCACGTGCATGAGCGGTCCGCCTTGCAAGCCGGGAAACACCGCCGAATTGATCTTCTTGGCAATATCGCCGTTATTGGTGAGGATAAATCCGCCGCGCGGACCGCGCAGGGTTTTGTGCGTGGTCGAGGTCACCACGTCAGCAAACGGCACCGGATTCTGATGCCTTCCTGCCGCGACGATACCCGCGATATGCGCCATATCCACCATCAACAACGCGCCGACGCTGTCCGCGATCTCACGGAACTTCGCGAAATCGAGCGCACGCGGATACGCGGAATAACCCGCAATAATCAGCTTCGGACGATGCGCTTCGGCGAGCTTTTGCACTTGCTCATAGTCGATGCGCAAGGTGTCCGGACGCACGCCATACTGCACGGCGTTGAACCACTTGCCCGACAGCGCGGGACGCGCACCGTGCGTGAGATGACCGCCTGCATCGAGCGACATGCCCATCACCGTATCGCCGGGTTTAGCGAGTGCGAGCATGACCGCGCCGTTCGCCTGTGCGCCCGAATGCGGCTGCACATTGGCGAATTCCGCTTCGAACAAGGCACGAACGCGATCGATCGCCAGGGCTTCGATACGGTCCACATGTTCGCAGCCGCCGTAATAACGCTTCGACGGATAGCCTTCCGCATACTTGTTGGTCAGCACGGTGCCCTGCGCTTCCATCACGGCCGACGAAACAATGTTCTCTGACGCGATCAGCTCGATTTGCGTTTGCTGACGGCGCAGTTCCAGCGAAATCTCCGCCGCGATGACGGGATCATGACTCTGCAGGCTTTCGGAAAAAAAACGCGCGTTTTCGTTCACGGGATCACTCCGTTCATTTCTTGAGTATTACTGTTGCAGCCACGCTTTCAGCTTGTCCGGATGCGAATCGACGAACTTCTTCGCGGCGGTGGCGTAGTCGTTGGTGCTGTTGCCTTCGAACTCGATCGCTTCGACATCGGCGAGCGTGAGCTTGAAGTGCTTGAAGAACACATCGGCGCGCGGGAATTTGCCGGCGAACTGCTTCGATGCAAAGCCGTGAATCTGCTCCTCACCGCCAAGCGTGCCCTTCGGGTCTTTCAGATAGCGCATCTGCCACTTCTGGAACAACCAGTGCGGACTCCATACGGTTACCACTGTCCATTGCTTGGACTGGTACGCACGCTGAATCGAAGCCAGCATGCCTGCTTCACTCGAGGATTGCAGGTGATAGCCCGACAAGTCATACGCCTTGATGGTCTTTTCCGATGCCTGCATCAAACCGCCGCCCGGTTCGATACCCTGAATCGTGCCGTTCATCTGCTTCTGCACATCGGGCTTGGCGAGATCGGCAATGCTGGAAACCTGCGATTCCGGCACGTATGCAGGCACTGCCCAGCCATTCTTGCCGCCGGTATAAATAATGCCGACGTCTTCCATCTGATCCTTGTAGCGCGAGTAATACATGCCATGCGTCACCGGCAGCCAGCCGCCGACCATGATGTCCAGATCGCCTCGCGCCACGCCCTGATACTGAATGCCGATATCCGCCTGAACGAATTGCACGGGTTGCTTGAGCTGCGTTTCAAGCACGTATTTCGCAACGTTCGCCACCGCCAGCACGTCGGCCCAGTTGGTGACCGCAACCTTGATCGGTTCCGCCGACATGACCGGCCCCGTGCTCACGGTGAATGCGACGACGGCCGGCGTAATGACTCTGGCAAGGAATGCCTTGATGGTGTTCATCTTCATGATGGTAGTAGTCCGAATGATGCTGCGTGGTTCTTCGAAATTTATGTGCAACTCGTGCAACGTGCAACGCGTGGTCTCAGGTCTGTGCGGTCTTGGCCGTGGCCGCGCCCTTGACCGGCGTGCTCACGACTTTCTTCCTTTTCTTCGATTTGACGCCAAAGCTCTCGGTCAGACGGTCGAGAATGATCGCCAGCAGGACCACGCCCAGACCACCTTCGAAGCCGATACCGATATCCAGCCGCTGAATGCCGCTCAGCACGTATTCGCCCAGTCCGCCGGCACCGATCATCGAAGCGACCACGACCATCGACAGCGCCATCATGATGGTCTGATTCACGCCTGCCATGATCGACGGCAAGGCATTCGGCAACTGAATCTTCCACAACAATTGCATATCCGTGCTGCCGAAGGCGCGGCCTGCTTCGAGCAATTCTTCGCGTACCTGACGAATGCCAAGCGTGGTGAGGCGCACGACAGGCGGCATCGCAAATACGATGGTGGCGATCACGGCGGGCACGCGTCCGAGACCGAATAAAATCACCGCAGGAATCAGATACACGAACGCAGGCATGGTCTGCATGAAATCGAGCAATGAGCGCAGCACGACGCCTACGCGGCTATTGCGCGCGCCCCAAATGCCAAGCGGCACGCCGATGATCAGACTGAACACGGTGGCTGCAATAACAAGCGCAAGCGTCGATACGGTCTGCGCCCACAGGCCCATGTAATGAATCGCGTACAGCGCAACGCCGACGAAGGCGGAGAACAAGACGCCACGACGCCACAAGGCCAACGCCATCAGAAGGACCAGCATCGCGATGAACGGGACGGAGGCGAGCCCGTCTTCGAGCAACTTGATGACCGCGCCCAATGCCGCAGAAAACGCGTCGAAACCGCCGCGAAAGTGCGAAAACAGAAAGTTCACTGCGTCTTCGGCGAACTGTCCGAAGATTGAAGAATTCGAATTCATGCTGCTGCCCTCCGTTGCATCACCTGCCTGAGAATGGTCCGGCACGACACCACGCCGGCCAGGCGGCCGTCTTCATCGGTGACGGGCACGTCGTGCTCCTGATTCAACGCGATGCTCGCAAGCTGATGCAGATCGGCGTCGAGCGTGACAGATTCAACATCGTGAATCAGCGCTTCGCGGATCGGACGCGTGCCGATCTTGTGCAAGGATGCAGGCGTCACGCAGCCTTGATAACGGCCCGCTTCGTCGCAGACGTAGCCGCAGTCCATACCGCTGTCGATCAGGCTATTCAGATAGCGCTCGGCCGGTGCGCTCGTGTCGCATGCGATCACGCCGCGCTGTACTTTTGTCAGCAGACTCGATGCTTCGAGAAAGCGCGAGACGTCCACGTTGCGGAAGAAGTCGCGCACGTAGTCATCGACGGGAGATTGAATGAGTTCTGCGGGCGTGCCCACCTGGATCAAACGCCCGTCTTTCATGATGCCAATGCGCCCGCCGATCTTCACCGCTTCTTCGATATCGTGCGAAATAAACACGATGGTGCGTTGCTCTTCCTTCTGCAAACGCAGCAATTCATTTTGCATCTCGAAGCGAATCAGCGGATCGAGCGCGGAGAAGGCCTCGTCCATCAGCAGCACGGCAGGGTTCACCGCAAGCGCGCGCGCAAGGCCCACACGTTGCTGCATGCCGCCGGAAAGTTCGCTGGGCAAGAGCTTTTCATACGAACCGAGGCCCACGCGTGTCAGCGCGGCGCGCGCCACTTCATAGCGATCGGCCTTCTTTTGACCGGCCACTTCCAACCCGTACGCAATGTTGTCGATCACTGAGCGGTTCGGCAGCAGTGCGAACGACTGAAACACCATCGCCATTTTCTGGCGGCGCACCGCGCGCAGTTCGGGCACGCTCATCGGCGCGATATCGCGGCCTTCGAGAATCACCTGACCCGAAGTCGGTTCGATCAGGCGATTAAGCAAGCGCACCAGCGTCGATTTGCCGGAACCGGACAGGCCCATGATGACGAAGATTTCGCCTGCATTGACGCTCAGGCTTACGTCATCGACCGCGACCATATTGCCGGTCTGCGCAAAGATATCGTTGCGGCCCAAACCTTGTTTAAGCAATTCGGCGGCGCGTTCGGGCTTAGCGCCAAAAATCTTTGAAAGATTCTTGACCGTGAGAATTTCGGTTCCGGAAGCAACCGCAGATCGCGCCTGCGCGGCACTTCCCGCAGGCGCTGAGGCCGGCTTGGCAACATCGTCCGGTGTGAGAGTCAGATTCGGCATCATCGGGGCAATTCACCTGGAAAGAGTCGTGGCTGATTTGCTTGGCTTAACTGTTGAATGAAGCGTACCTGTCCAATTTCAGTCATCCACCGACATTTTCTGAGCCCTTTTCGATACTTCTGGTAATGCAACGCGACAGCGCAGCAAGCACTTAAAAAGGGAATCGCTTAGGGAATTAATGCTAAAGCCCAAGGCCGGCGCGGCTTAGCGGCCGGTCAAATGATCATTGCGATCACTTTTCTTAGCGAATTTCTGGATTGGCTTGAGGAGGCTTGCTAGGGAATGCCCTAGTCAGGGCATTTATCCATAACGTTTTGTGCTGATCCAGGCCCACGCAGCCCTTAAACGGCGCGCGCGGCCTTCGAGAAGATAGGAGGCGGCAAGCGCCAGCAGGCCCGAAATCACGCCGGTTCGGACCGGCTCGGGCAGCAGCCCGTGATAGTGATCCGGATGCGAAAGCGTGTCGCCCAGCATGGTGAGCAAGCCGACGATCAGCGCGTTGCCGTATCGATTGGAATAGAGTTTCGCGGCGGGCGTGAATGTCAGCAGCACCGCGAGCGCACCGGTTATCAAGCCTGTACGCACCGCGATGACCCAATGCGCCGCGCTCATGATATTGGTCCAGCTTCCCGGCATGCAGGTCATGCACGCGCTTGCGGGTTGCCAGAAGCGCAGCACGAATAATCTGACGCGGCGTTTCCAATCTTCTGACATGGACCGGCCTCTTCGAATGCGGGAGCATTCGAAGTATAGGCGGCGCGCGTCAGCAGGAGTTATGCGGCTTCGGAAAAGTAGCGGGCGACGATTTCATCGCGAATGCGCGTGACATCGGCATGACTGCGATCGCGCGGCCTCGGCAGCGGAATATCCACGATTTCGCCGATACGTCCCGGCCCCGCCTGCATCACCACCACGCGATCGGACAGCAGCACCGCTTCGTCCACGTCGTGCGTGACGAGCACCATCGTGATGCGCTCGTGCGCCCAGATGCGCTGCAATTCGCTTTGCAGGCGGCTACGCGTCAAGGCATCGAGTGCGCCGAACGGCTCGTCGAGCAGCAGCAGACGCGGACGATTCACCAGTCCGCGCGCAATCGCCACGCGCTGCGCCATGCCGCCCGACAATTGATGCGGAAAGTGCCGCTCATATCCACGCAAACCAACTAGTTCGATATGCTCAGCAATCGCGCGCGCTTTGTCGTGCTTATTTAATGGCGCATTACGCAAGGCGACCGCGACGTTCTGTTCGACATCGAGCCACGGAAACAGCCGATGATCCTGAAACACGATACCGCGCGACAAATCCGTCGAGACCACACGCTCGCCATCGAAATCGATCTCGCCGTCGAAGCTGCTGTCGAGTCCCGCAATCAGCCTCAGCAAAGTAGATTTTCCGCATCCGCTCGCACCGACGATGCTCACGAACTCGCCGCTTCGGATCGACAGATCGACATGTTCGAGCACGGGCGCGCCGGCATCGCCTTCATAGCGCTTGCTGATATGCCGCAGCGCGAGTCCTTCGTTCGTTGCCATCGTTTAAATGCTCCCTCTCGATCCGAAATAGCGGTGCTGTATTGCGCGCGCCAACGCATTCAAGGCCCAACCCGTGATACCGACCACGATCACGCCGAACAGCACGAGATCCATGCGGAACTGCCCGCTGCCGTCAACAAGCGTATTGCCGATTCCGCTTCCCGCGACCAACAAATATTCCGCGCCTAACGTTGCCAGCCACGAATAGATCAGCGCGAGATAGACGCCGGTGAAGATCGTCGGCAAGGCAGCGGGCAACACCACATAAGCCAGCGTTTGCAGCCTGTTATAGCGATACGCACGCGCCACTTCCAGCAACCGCGGCGGCACGTTGCGAATGCCATCGCTCGTATGCACGACGACAGGCACCAGCGCCGCGAGCGAAAGAAACACGACCTTCGCGACATCGCCCAGGCCGAACCACACGGAAATCAGCGGAATCCACGCGAAAAGCGACACTTGCTTGAACGTGTTGAAGCTCGGCGCAATGGCGCGGTCCGCAATCTTCGATACACCTAGCAACGCACCCAAAGCAAGCCCGAGACTTGTGCCGATCACAAAGCCCGTCAACTCACGCGCCAGCGATGCCGACATCGCACGGACCAGCGCACCGCTGCGCGCCTGTTCGATTGCCGTATGCAACACCTGTGCAGGCGACACGACAATGCCGTGACCGCCTTGCACATCGCGCGTCAAGATCCACCAGACCGCAATTGCAACAATGGGAAGCACGAAGCCCCGCCAGCGCGTGCCACCGTTCGATTCACGCGGTGCGCGTTGCAGTTCGAGAGATACATCAGACATTTCGGTATCCTTCAGTTCGTGCGACCACGGCGCAGCCTGCGTTCGAGCACATTGAGCACGCGGTCCGCGAGATAGCCGATCAAACCGACGATCAGCACCGAAGCGAGCACCAGATCGAGTTGAAAGAGCTGTCGGCCATAGACGATCAGATAACCCAAACCTTCCGACGATGCCACCAGTTCCACCACCACCAGCGTGAGCCACGCCTTGGTGAACGCCAAACGAATGCCAGTGCCGATCACCGGAACCGCAGCAGGCAGCGTGACATGCGCAATCACTTGCCAGCGCGTATAGCGATAAGCCGATGCCACTTCGCTCAAGCCCTTCGGTGTATCGCGGAAACCTTGCAGCGTGGACAGCGTGACGGGCACGAGCGCAGCGTGACCGATCAGGAGATACTTGAGCGGCTCGCCAATGCCTACCACGATCATCAGAAACGGCAGCCAGCCGAGCACGGGCACTTGCACGATCGCGTTAAAGCTTGGCAGAACGTATGACTCAAGCGTACGCGACAAGCCAAGCGCGCCGCCAAGCAATACACCCAGCACCACGCCGCCGCCGAAGCCCACCGCCACACGCGTCATGCTTGCGGTGAGGTGCATCCACAATTCGCCGCTTTTTGCGAGCGCGCCGAGCGTGTCGAAGACGAGTGCGGGCGGCGGCAGCACTTGCGCGGAGATCCATCCATAGCGCGAACCGAGCACCCACAGCAACGCACACGCAACGGGCACGAACCAAGGCAGCAACGACCAGCCGATACTGCGCGCGGCATCGAAAGAGACGGGACGTGCGGTGCGATCCGCAGGCAAGAACACACGGGACAGCGCGTTGGCCATGAATGGAAACTCCGGTTAAGCGAGCGGTTTGCCCGACGCATCGAAGCGCGGCCAGTAGCTTTCGAGCTTGAGCGTCTTCAAGGCCTGATCGAGATACTTCGGCTCGAACCAGCCATCGATACTGACGGGCTGACGGATCAGATTCAGGCGCAGCGCATCATTGGCAACGGCCTGATAACGTGCGACGAGAAACGGATCGATCAGCGGCGAACTGCGCTCCTTCAATTGCTGACTCGGATACTCGTCACGCCACGATTCGACCGGCACGCCGCTTTTCGCCCACAAACCGAAGGTCGCCTCGCGATTGGCCGCATCCGACTGCCACTGCGCCGCCTGCACCACCGACGTCACCACTTTCTGCACCACATCGGGATGCGCGGTTTCGAAGTCGTCCAGCACCAGCAAATGCGCCTGACGCGTGAGCTGCGCGCCGCCATCGCGCGAGGCGTAGACGATCTTCGCAAGACCCTGACGTTGCAGTTTGAACAGCGAATAGTCGAGGAACACCGCATCGATTCCCTTCGATGCGAGCGCGGCCTGCGCCGCAGCCGTATCGAGATTGATCACGCGCAGGTCGCGTTCGGTAAGGCCGTTTTCCTTCAGCACGTTATCGGCGACAAGCTGAAGATTCGTACCTCGAAATATTCCGACGTGTTTTCCCTTCAGATCCTTCACGCTCTTGATATCGGAATCGGGCGGCACGGCGACATACACGCCCGCACGCACGTTCGACGCCAGCAGCAGATGCGTCTTCAGTCCGTTCGCGCGGCCCAGCACCGAAGGCAGATCGCCCTGATAAGCAAAATCGATCTGCTTGTTCGCGAGCGCTTCGTTCACGGCCGGTCCCGCGCCCTTGAAGAAAATCCACTCGACCTTGATGTGGTCGGGCTGCAACGCATCTTCAACGCGATGCTGCAATTGCGCGGTCGCAGCGGGCGAGCCGCCGAACGTGGGCGGATCGCCCGCGCCCTGTTGCGCCACACCGATTCGCACAACGGAAGGTTCTGCCGCGTGCGCCTGCGTGACGAACAGAGCAATCAATGTCACGCTTAAAGCGTGCTTTAATTTTGCTAAGCCTAAGGTCATCGTTTAAATAAGCGAGTGCGATTAAGGGCGCGGCTTTAAGCACGCGTCTCTTGCCTGACGATCCGGCTCTTGCGTCCGTCGATACCCACGGGCACATCACCATGCACCGTCGCGCGGCGCACCACGCGATGCGCATCGCCGTAATCGGCCACGGCGTAATGCTGTGTCGCGCGGTTGTCCCAGATCGCGACATCGCCTTGCGTCCAGCGCCAGCGCACGGTGTTTTCCAGGCGCGTGACGTGATCGTGGAAAAGCGCTTGCAGACGGTCCGAATCGCGTTGCGACAAGCCGACGAAGCGCTGCACGAAATGCCCAAGCACGAGCGTTCGTTCGCCCGTTTCCGGATGCACGCGCACCACCGGATGCTCGGTTTCATAGAGCGTGGAAGTGAATTGCTTGCGGTATTCGCGCTCGGATTCGTTATCGGTCGAAGGTGTGTTGCGCGTGGCCGCGTAGTCGTAGACGTTCGAATGCAAGGCCCACAATTCGTCGGCGAGATTGCGCAACGCGTCGGGCAAATTCGTATAAGCGGTGGCCGTGTTGGCCCATACGGTGTCGCCGCCAGCGGGCGGAATTACCACACCGCGCAGAATGGAAATCTTCGGATAAGCATCAACGAAAGTGACGTCGGTGTGCCATGAATTGGCGCGCGTGCCGTGCTTTGAATCGAGTTCGAGCAGGCGACTCGTGCCCTCTTTCGACGGCACCGTCGGATGCGCGACGGTCTCGCCGAAACGCGCGGCGAAGGCTTCCTGCTCGGTGTCGTCGAGATGCGACTGGCCGCGGAAAAACAGCACCTTATGCTTGAGCAGCGCGGCGTTGATGGCCTCGAGCGACGCGCTGTCGATGTCGCCGGAAAGCGTTACGCCGCGTACTTCGGCGCCGATATTGCCGCCGATCGGCCGCACTTGAAACGGTTCGTTGGATGAGACGGCCTGGCTGGCGGCGTCGTTTCGTTGTGAGACGAGCGTGGCGGTATCGGACATCGAATAGGCTCCGTTGGATGGCGGGGAAGCGGTTTTCCGCGTGCTGTGCGATGAAGCATTTCACGCGGTCAAAACATTGAAGCATCCGTTCCCTGCCAATCCAACGAAGCGATTCGACTAAGCTTTACAGCGTATGTGTCATTACGTTTAGGCTTTCGATGCTTGCGGTAAGTTCTGTCTTAAGGCGTGCCATCAATTCGGCAGCGGGTAATTCGCGCGCTAGCGCCGCCGCTTGCCCCGCCCATTGCGCGCCATAACCAAATTCGCCCTGCGCTTTAGCGGCTGCGTGCAAGGCTTTGCCTGCATCGTAAGTAATGGGATAGTCGGGCACTTGCGGCGCGTCCGCGCCCTCGCCCAGTTCGGTGAACTTGTTGACCATGCTCCGCGCCGTGCGGCCGGAAATGGCGGCGGTGAACGTAGTGTGATTCGCTGCATCGCCGAGAATGGCGCGGCGATATCCCGCATCGATCGATGTCTCCGTGCAAGGCACGAATGCAGTGCCCAATTGCGCGGCCTGCGCGCCCAAAGCGAGCGCAGCCGCAATGCCCGCGCCGTCCATGATGCCGCCCGCTGCAATCACGGGAATATCGAATTTCGATGCCAGCAGACGCGTCAACGCGAAGATGCCGAGACCATCGTCACGCGCTTGCGGGTCGAAGATACCGCGATGCCCGCCCGCTTCGATACCTTGCGCAACGATCGCATCGACACCGGCAGCGGCCACTTGCTCCGCTTCACGCACATTCGTCGCCGATGCGAACAGCTTGATGCCCGCAGCGCGCAAAGCATCCATATAGCGCTTAGAAGGGAGTCCGAAATGAAAACTCACGACCGCAGGCTTCTCCTCGATGAAAACCTGAAGCATGGCTTCATCCACGACAAAGCTCGTATAGATCTCGCTCAACGCTTGCGGCGGTTTAGCGTCGTATTGCGCGAACAGCGGCGCAAGCCATTCGGTCCAGCTCTTTTCGACAACCGCATTCGCCTGCGCCGGTTGATGGCAAAACACGTTGATGTTGAATGGCTTGTCCGTCAATGCGCGAGTTTCCCGTATCACCTTGCGCGCGCCTTCCGCGTTCATTGCACCAACGCCAAG